>NZ_JBVPGR010000040.1:0-570000 GCF_055816895.1 Ochrobactrum sp. PL_is501
GCAGTCGACGTGGGCATAGTGACGGTTGGCCGTCTCATATTCCACATGCGAGGTCGAGATCGTGATGCCGCGCGCCTTTTCTTCCGGCGCTGCGTCGATCTGGTCATAGGCCTTGAAGTCACCAAAGTACTTCGTGATCGCCGCAGTCAGCGACGTCTTGCCATGGTCAACGTGACCAATCGTGCCGATGTTAACGTGGGGTTTCGTACGTTCGAATTTGCTCTTTGCCATCGCCGTTGTTCTCTTTGTTCTAGAACCGCTCAAGCGCCAGCACAAAAGCCTTTTGGCTTCCGGACCAGCATTTATGCCAAAACGGAACGGCGAACCGCCCGTCGATGATTCCTTACACGCCAAACCGCCCTGAAATTTTTGGAGCGGGTAGCGGGAATCGAACCCGCGTATTCAGCTTGGAAGGCTGCTGCTCTACCATTGAGCTATACCCGCGCACTCTTAACTCTGATCCGACAGTGGTGGAGGGAGTTGGATTTGAACCAACGTAGGCATAGCCAACGGATTTACAGTCCGTCCCCTTTAACCACTCGGGCATCCCTCCAGATATCACTATCAGCAGAGTCGAGCGACTAGGCATTTCCGCGGGGCTTCTGGCTGACTGTTGGGCCAGCCGTCGATCCGCGAGGGGCCTTATGACGATAAGCTTATCCGCTGTCAACAGGGTAAAAGCGAAAAGAATGCATGTTCATCCACAACGCCGTGGAAACATCGCCCGCCTCTGGCCGTCCATAGGGCAAGAAAGCCCGCTAAACCGGGCTTTGCGAATTATTTTGCAATCATAACAGCCTGATAGCATTTGCGGGGCAAGCCGCTATCTTCCGCCCTTCTAAAGAGCTATAAGCACGCCATGACCGATCAAAACCCGCCCCGCACACCAAAAGATTCTCATTATGCGCGCCTGCGCCGCCAGCATCGCGACCAGAAGGCCGTGACCGAAGGCAAATCACCGCGCAAGCCGCAACGCCCAACCATTTCGGCAAGCGCCGTGACGGAGGGAACCGTTCGCCTTTATGGCCTTCATACAGTTCGCGCCGCCGTGGAAAACCCGGAACGCAACATATTGCGCATGCGCGCCACGCGAAACGGCTTCGCCCGGCTGGAAATCGGGGAAGCCGAATCTCTTCCCTTCCCGGTCGAGATCGTCGACCCGCGCGATATAGACAAGGAAACGGGGTCCGAGGCCGTCCATCAAGGCGTCATGATCGAAGCAGAACCGCTTCGCGCCAGAAAACTGTCGGAACTCAAGGACAGCCCTCTGCTTCTCGTTCTCGATCAGGTGACAGACCCGCACAATGTCGGCGCGATCATGCGTTCAGCCGTCGCGTTTGGTGCTGGCGCGCTGATTACCACAAGCCGCCATAGCCCCCAGGAAACCGGCGTTCTGGCGAAAGCCGCCTCCGGCGCGCTTGAAATGATCTCGCATATCGAAGTGCGCAATCTCGCCGAAGCGATCGAAGAGCTGCACAGCCTTGGCTTCCAGACAATCGGCCTTGATTCGGAAGGTCCACTGGAGATGGAAGCCACATTGTCCGGCGGACGAATCGCTCTGGTCCTCGGTGCAGAAGGCAAAGGCCTGCGCCAAAAGACGCGCGAAACCGTCACCGCGCTTGCCCGTCTCGACATGCCGGGTGAAATCAAGTCGCTCAATGTGTCGAATGCCGCAGCGATTTCCCTCTATGCCGCCGAGCGATATCTCCGCGCGCGTTGATTCGATTTTATTTTCCGAAAAATGCCTCCCGGCCGGTTTGCCGCCGGGAGATATGGAGAAGCCAATCGGAGCCTGAATAAAAAAGCGGCATGCAGCCACACGAGGGCGACTTTTGGAACAGGCTCTCAGGCAGTTGCGATATAGGTGCGGATATCTTCCGCCTCGCGCTCGACATCCTCGATGCGCCGCTTCACCACGTCGCCGATTGAAACGATTCCCACGAGCTTGCCGCCTTCTTCCACCGGCATATGGCGGAAACGGCTTCGCGTCATGATCTCCATCACCTGATTGATCGTATGATGTTCGCGGCAGACCTGCACTTTCGCGGTCATGACTTCGGCAACCGGCATGCTCATGGCTTTGGTTTCCTGCGCGGCGACAGCACGCACGACATCGCGCTCAGACAGAATGCCCTTGATTCGACCGGCCTCGTCGCACACCACCAGCGCACCGATCTTGTGTTTGTTCAACATCGCGACAGCGTGGGATAGCGTATCGGCAGGCGCGATTATCACCACATCCCTGCCCTTTGTTTCGAGAATCGATCTTACGGTCATGCCAAAGTCCCTCCAAGATTTAGCACTTGCTGCTTCGGACGCTCCAGCGCCGTATGAAGCAGAACGCAGCTCCTCCCACCACGTTCCATGATGGTGCGCTTCGAACGTCAGATTGGCAAGTGGCATCGAATGGGGAGAAGGGAATCTATCGCCTCAGCACGGCATCATAACTGCGTGGGCGGTCCATCAGCGAAATGCCGAAGAACCCGGCAATGAAGCCGCCTATATGCGCTTCCCAGGCAATGCCGGAAAAGTCAGCGCCGCCCGTCGAATAAAGACCGGTGATGATGTTGATCACGAACCAGACCCCGACAAAAGTCAGCACAGGCTTCAGCGTCAGGGTCAGCCCTACCGGAAGAACAGGGCCTGCGAACTCCGATCTGCGCCCGTGGCCTATACGACGGAAACCATAGCGTGCGGCGGCACCCATCATGCCTGAAATGGCGCCCGATGCGCCCACCATCGGCGAAACGCTGTCTGGATAGATCGCATAATGGGTCAGGCCGGCAATCACCGAAGTGAATATCCAGAAAATAATCATCCGCCCGGTGCCGATGCGGCCCGCGAGCGGGGAGCCAAAAGCTGCCAGCCAGATCATGTTGACGGCAATATGAGCGATGCCGCCATGCATGAAGGAATAGCTGATCAGCGTGAAAAGCGCCGCCGGATCGGTAAAGCCATCCGCAAGAGAGAATCGTGCTGGAATAAGCGCGAAGTTCAGCATGAACTCATAGTTCTGCTGCTCGCTGATGAGGTAGTTCTGATAGATATAGACTGCGGCGCACAGGCCGATCAGAGCTATCACCACGCCCGGAATATTGAATATCGGCTCGCTGCCGCCCGACTGTCGGTTGGTGCCGTTCATTTCCGGCTGGGGAACGCTCATGAACTGCTGCCCTTTACTTTATGCGAAACACCCGCAACCAGCTCGAAGCAGCCGTTTGCATGGGGTTGAACGTTGATAGGGCACAATTTGTTAAAAATAAAGGCCGGCGGAGGTTCCCGACCGGCCTTGACGCGAACAGAAATCTTTCGCGAAATTCAAATCTGGAGCTCAGAAAAACGCCAAGCAAGTCAAAGGCTTCGTCTGAAGTCTCATCAAAGCGCGTCTTTTAAAATTGCGCAACCATTACTTATTATTAACCTTAACGAACGAGCCCGGTGGATGAAGAAAGGGTTAAACTGGCATACTCGCCGTTAATACTATTTTAATGCGTTCAGCAGCGGAGCCAGCTTCCGCCTTTCACGAACAAACCAACGGCGCAGGATGAAACACCGCAGTACGATCGCGATTTTCAGCGAATGGCAGCGCTTGGCCCGCACGGAACGCGGCACCTTTCGCGCGCCGACACGCGAACGGATCGAGCCGCGCAAGCTCGGACGCCATCTATCCGATCTCTTCTTCCTTGAAGCCGACAAACACGGCGATTTGTCGTTTCGTCTGGCGGGAACACGCATCTGCACCCTTTTCGGGCGGGAACTGAAGAACACCCGGTTCCTCTCGCTCTGGTCGGAGCGTGACCGCACGGCTCTCCGCGAACTGACGCAAAACGTAACTTCCCTTGAGATCCCTGCCCTCGTTTCGCATGCCGGAATCAGCATGTCTGGACGAAGCCTCAGGCTTGAAATGTTCCTCGCCCCGCTCGAAACGCCCGGCGTGCGGACAAGTCTTCTCGGCAGCATCGCCGTGCTTGATTCCGTCACATGGGTCGGCGCCGACCCAATCGTACTCGGCCATTTGAACTCTATCGAGCCGGTGGCGCCCGATCTGATTCTGGTCGATGACATCCGGAAATCGGCAGCCATCAGGGTCAACGCCCCCCGAACAGGCCGGGAGTGGACGAATATTCGCCTGACGGAGCCGCATGCGGCACCCAAACTTCGCGTCATCAAGGGCGGCAAAGCCTGACGCCCGGTTGAAATCGCGATTTCTCTTTATCGACGGCTACTATATTGTCACGGGTAATGAGAGTGCGGAAATTCGGAATGGATCGACTTTGATGAACAGATTTGCTGCGGCATCTTCTGCGACCACTGTGCGGCAGGAAAACTTCAACGCCGTGAATGTCGATCTCAACGGTCGTTACATGCTGGAAGATCGCAGCGAATTTCCATGCATTATCAAGCGTATGTCGCCCGGCACGGCCCTGTTGAGCGGTATAGCGACACCGCGAAACGGCGAGCGGATCATCGCCTATGTCGACCATGTGGGGCGGATTGAGGGAATTGCCAATGAGGTTACCTCCGAAGGCTTTCACATTCTCCTGTCGACCTCCGAACAGAAGAAAGACAAGCTTTCCGCCCAGCTGACCTGGCTTGCCAACAAGCACGAGCTTGCTCTTCCTGAGGACCGCCGCCACGAACGCGTTGCCCCGCGCAAGACCCGGCACAACATCACTTTCGGCGACGGTACGCAAAGACTGTGCCGCATCGCCGACCTTTCGCTTTCCGGTGCGGCTATCGAAAGCGAGTTCAAGCCCCCGATCAAGAGCGGCGTCATGCTCGGGCCGATCCGGGGCACTGTCGTTCGCCATTTTCAGGGTGGTTTCGCAATCGAATTCGCCACCATCCAGACCAGCACGACACTGGACAATCTTTTCGGCTGAAAGCCGCTGGCCCAAAGATGAATGCGCGTCAAGGTTACGGAATGGCAAACCCCAAAAAGGCCGGAATCACAGAAAAGCCACGAAAATAGCCCGGTTTGCCCTGAATTTGTCCGTTCGTTGACAAAAAGTTTCAGCGTTATTTGCACTTTTAATCGAATTTGACTCGCATTTTCGCGCGTAAATTTGCGTGCCTTCAAATTGTCTAAGTCATCTTGGTCCCCAACAGGGAGACAAAAGAATGACGAAGCAGACCATCATCGCAGCCATTTTGATGCTGCTAGGAATCGGACTGGCAGAAGCCGCAAGCCCCGCCTCCAACTCACCGTGGATGACCACCGGCGAACGCACGTCACAGCCAATCGGCCATTATGAATTCTGCGACCGCTACAGGTCCGAATGCAATATCACCAGCCGCAACAGCAACATGCTGAAGCTGACGCCGGAAATCTGGAAGCAGATTATCTCGGTCAATGCGAGCGTCAACGAAAAGATCGCGCCGATGACCGACATGGAAGCCTGGGGCCGCGAGGAATATTGGGAATATCCGACGACGGTCGGCGATTGCGACGACTATATGCTTTTAAAGCGTCGCGAACTGATGGCGCTCGGCATCCCGGCCAATACGCTGCTTTTCACGGTTGTCCGCCAGCCGAATGGCGAAGGCCACGCGGTTTTGACCGTCCGCACCGACCGCGGCGACTTCATTCTCGACAATCTCGATAGCCGCGTCCTCGCCTGGAACAAGACCGACTATACCTATCTCAAGCGCCAGTCGGCCACCAACACCGGCAGCTGGGTTTCGATCAAGAGCGACCGCGAACTTCTCGTCGGCAGCATCAAGAACTGATCAAAAGGCCAAATCGAAAAGGACGGGAAGCCAGCCTCCCTCTGGCCCCGTCCTTTTCATTTCAGGCAGGTTCCAGGCCGCGCATGAAGGACCGCGCCTTCTCCACATAATGCTCTGCCGATAGTTTGAGTTTTTCCACCGCTGCCGCGTCCAGCTCCCGGAGAACCCTTGCTGGAGAACCGACGACGAGCGAATTATCCGGTATATCCTTGCCCTCGGTCACAAGAGCCCCTGCCCCGATAAGGCAGTTCTTTCCGATCTTCGCTCCATTGAGAACGATCGCGCCCATGCCGATCAGCGTATTGTCGCCAACCGTGCAGCCGTGAAGAATCGCCCGATGACCGATGGTGCAGCCCTTCCCCACCGTGAGCGGAAAGCCGATATCGGTATGCATGATAGTGTGTTCCTGAACATTGGTGTCGTCGCCAATGGTGATCGGCTCATTATCGCCGCGCAAAACAGCGCCGAACCAGAACCCGGCATTTTCACCCACGACGATCTTGCCGATCAGGGTCGCATCAGGCGCGATCCAATTGCTGCTGCGGTCCGTGAATTGCGGCTTGTGACCGTTATAAGCATAGATCGGCATAGTTTATCCTCCATCTGCAAACTCGATACTGAATCGCTAAGCCGTTTCAGGCGGCCAGACAAGCGCGGTTTCACGCTCTGTTAACCATAGAAGACAGATATTCTGGCCAAATGGAAACAGCACCCGACTACACCGCCTCGAAAACGAGCAACCGGCTCTTCGGCTGGCTGCTGCTGGCCGTTGTCGCGCTGGTTCTCCTTTCGGTCGCCATCAATGTAGGCGGGCGCCTGCTCGGCCCGCTGATTGCCCGCGGCGGGCATTCCGCCAATACGCAAGCCTATGAGATCATCATCGGCAACAATGTCCTCTCGATTCCCGCCAATATGATCCGCTTCTCGAATCAGCGGCGCGGCGGGGTGACGGGTCGCCTTGATCTTTATGCCCGCTGGCCGGGGCTTACCGGCTATACGGAACGCGACCGCGCCATCTTCAACCTTCTGACCCCGAAGCGGCACCTGATTTTCATGTCGATCGAACAGCGCACCATGTCCCGCGACATGAGCGGGCGTTACCTGCCGATCTACGCCGAACTGATAGATCCCGATGGGGAAGCCGCCCCCGGAAACCTGACGGCACACCGGTTTCTGGAAAACAGCGGCTACAAGGGCGAGGAACTGCTCCTGTCCGACACGAGCAGCGGCAAGCCGGAATTTGTAGCGCGATGCCTCGCCGACAGCGAGGCGGAAAGTTTCAATTCATGCGAACGCGACGTCCAGTTCGGACGCGACTTGCAGATACTCTATCGTTTCCCCCGCTCCATGCTGGGCGACTGGAAGTCACTGGACAAGGCGGTCGTCGATTTCGCGAACACTCATCTTCTTGACGGCAACCGCGCCGGCTGATTCCGGACGAGCATCATAGACGGAACAGCCAGCAGATAGACGGCTGGCCCCACCAGCCATACCCATCCATTCCAACTGGCGGCTGTCATTGAATAAAGGGCCGTGAAAACGAGCGGCCCGACAACGGCACTGATATTGGTAAGGCTCGCGAGAGTTCCCTGAAGCGCACCTTGCCGGTCATGGCTGATCCGGTCCGACAGTACTGATTGCAAGGCAGGCATCGCTATCCCGCCAAAAGCCAGCAGGATGAGAATCGGTGCGACCATCCAGACTTGCGTAGCGATGGCGAGGGATGCCATGCCCACCCCGTCAGCGATGATCCCGATCATTATCGTGCATCCGGCTCCAATCGCCGCGACGAGACGGCCCGTGCCCAACCACTGGAACAGGGCATGCAGCAGACCGAAGGCCGCAAGCGACAGGCCGACATAGGTCGTGTCCCAATGGAATCGATCTTCGGTGAAGATCACCCACAAGGCAGCAGGAACCTGCCCCACCAATTGCAGAATGAAAAACACCCATAGCAACGGCTTCAGCCCCTTTTGCACACCGGACGGCAGAAAGGCTTTCAGCAATCCTTCTGCCTGCGGCTCCTGTTCGGCCTCCGGGCGGAGCCGAGGCATAAGCAGGTAAACCGCCAAAGCCATGCAGCCACTGACCAAAGCCGCCGCCGCGAAGGGTGCTGTCGGCGACACATTGCCCAATGCGCCGCCGATCACCGGCCCGAGAATCATGCCGCCGCCATAACACGCACCGAGCCAGCCGAAAGCTCGGGCGCGCGTTCCCTCCTCCATCGTGTCGGCGATGCAGGCACCGCCCACCGCCATCGTTGCCCCCATCACGCCTGACAGGATACGGCCGATATAGAGAACCCAGATATGGGGCGCGGCAGACATAATCGCATAATCAATCGTTGCCCCGATCAGCGACCCAAGCAAGACGGGCTTGCGGCCAAAACGATCAGACATTCGCCCGAGTACAGGCGCGAAGAAAACCTGCATCAGCGCATAGAGCGACAACAATATTCCGTAATGCCCCGCCACATCGTCCGTATGGGCCACATCGCGCAGCAAGCTCGGGAGAACAGGCATCACCAGACCGATGCCAGCCGCATCCAGCGCCGCAACAGCCAGAACAATCATCAATGTGCGGTTCATGCCAGCCTCATAATTTATCACTGATAAGTAGTTGGACTTAAAATTTATCGGTGATAAATTGTCAAGAGGCAACGGATTGGATGAACCGCATTGGCAAAACTGCATCGCGACGCCGTGATACGCACGGCACTGGAATTACTGAATGAAGTCGGAGAAGAGGGCCTGACGACACGCCGCCTTGCGGAACGGCTTGGCGTACAGCAGCCCGCGCTCTACTGGCATTTCAAGAACAAGCGTGTCTTGCTCGATGCCCTTGCCGAAACGATTCTGGCCGAACATCACGACCGCGCCCTGCCGCGCGCCGGGGAGAACTGGCGTCAGTTCCTGATTGAAAATGCGCGCAGTTTCCGGCGAGCCTTGCTGACTTACCGCGACGGTGCGCGCATCCATGCCGGAACGCGCCCGACCAACAATCAGATGGGACAGGCGGAAGCGCAGATCGGGTATCTAGTTGAGGCGGGATTCACGCCCGCAGATGCAGCGCGCGCGCTGATCGCCATCAGCCATTACGTTGTCGGTTCGGCGCTGGAACAACAAGCTGACATGCACGAAAGCACGGCTTCCGATGCGGCGAACATAGCCGCGACGCCAAAAATCGCCGAAGCTATCGCCGTGCTGGATGCCGACGGCCCGGAGAACCTGTTCGATTTTGGCTTGCTGGCATTAATCGATGGATTGGAGCGGCATCGGCGGTCCTGAGTGCCCCGGATTGCCCGTTAGTTCCTCAAAAGCTTTTTGTCCATCTTGCCGGAACTTGATCTTGTTCAGCGGAACGCCGCTCACGACACGTTCCTCCGTGGCGTTCAGCACGATTTCCAGCTTCAGCATGTCCGCCGATCCGAGCACCTTCCAGCATCCTTTTCCGGCAGGCAGGGAAAAATCACCCTCCGTGACATAGGCTGCGGCGGCATAAGCGCCGTCGCATTTGCCGACGCTTTGAGGTTCATCCAGAATTTCAACCACCGACCGGGAGCCATCGTCCTGCTCGGTTTCGATGGTGCCTAGAACTGCTGCCCGCCCCGGAAACGACAGGGCGACCATGAGAACGGTCAGTGAAAAGCGGAATTTCATGAACTCGCACCGGAATCAGGGATAGTCGCAGACTTCATACCGCTCGGTTCCGTTTCCACACCATAGCAGCAGCATGGTCTTGGTGAATTCTCGCAAGCACGTTTCAACAACAAAACGCCCTCTCCATGGGAAAGGGCGTCAAGAGCATTTCTGCATGGACATCGGCGTCGTCAGCGACGCGATTGCCGTGATCGATCAAAGATCGACGTCGAGAATGGCCATCGAGAAATTGTAGGAGAGTTCGCCCTCGTCCTCATCCTTGTAGATCAGGCCCAGAAACTCGTCCTCGAGATAAAGCTCGGCGGAGTCGTTCTTGCGCGGGCGCGCCTTCACCTGCAGGCCGGGATTATTGAAGGTCCGTTTGAAATAGGCGTCCAGTTTTTTGAGTTCTTCGGGTTTCAACCGGCTTCTCCTGAAATTGAATTGAGCCGGTTTATTGCACCCGGCATTTTCTTATGTAAACCCCTGACATCGACTATCCCAAGGGCGTAGCCAGCGAATTGCCGCTTGCGTCATCATATAGGCCGCCTGCGGGAGAAAACCAGCAAGCGGCCCTGTTTCTTCGGCTCAACCGATATCAATGGTGGAAAATGGGCTAGATTCCTTCGCCCAGCATCTGGTCCATGACGCGGGAAGGCTCTGCGCAGCCCGTATCGCCCATGATCCGGGCAGGCACACCGGCGACCGTGACATTGTTCGGCACAGGCTTCAGAACCACCGACCCGGCGGCGATCTTCGAGCAATGGCCGACTTCGATATTGCCGAGAATTTTCGCACCCGCGCCGATCAGCACGCCATGACGGATTTTCGGATGACGGTCGCCGCTCGATTTGCCCGTGCCGCCAAGCGTGACGCCATGGAGGATCGAAACATTGTCTTCGATCAGAGCCGTCTCGCCCACGACAAGGCCGGTCGCATGATCGAGGAACAGGCCGCTGCCAAGCCGCGCAGCCGGATGAATATCGGTCTGGAAGATCGATGAGGAACGGCTTTGCAGGTAATAGGCGAAATCCTTGCGGCCTTGATGGTAAAGCCAATGCGCCAGACGGTGGGTCTGGATCGCATGGAAGCCCTTCAGATAAAGGATAGGGTCCATGAAGCGGCTATAGGCCGGGTCGCGATCATAAACCGCCTGAATATCGACGCGCACGGTTTGCGACCATTCCGGATTGGCATCCAGCATCGCATCAAAAGTCTGGCGCAGAATATCGGCGCTCAGGTCGGCATGGCCGAGGCGCTCGGAAATGCGATGCGTGACTGCATCTTCCAGACTTGGCTGATTGAGAATCGTCGCATAAAGAAACGTGCCCAGAACGGGATCGTTCTTGGCGGCTTCCTCCGCTTCGGCGCGGATGGAATGCCAGATGGGATCGACCTGCCCCAGACCGGGGGCTGCTTTCGCTGATGTGCGAACGGACATATGCATACTCCAGTTTTGCACCGCGCGAGGGGAGAGACAGCCGTGCTTTCACTCAGTCCCCGCGCCGCAATACGAGTTCGGCGCGCAGCATACCTTAAAAAGACTTGCCTTGACACAGCCGAATTTGACGCGGCTGCGACGCACGCACTTTGCAGAAGATCAAACTTCCGTCAGAGCGGGTTTTCTTTCAAAAACTCCAGGACCGCCTGCTTGTAGACCTTGTCGCCAACGGCCAGCATATGGTCGCGGCCCGGAATGTCGACCGCCTGTCCATTGGGCAGAAGATCGGCCAGTTCCTGCGCGCTGCCCGCAATATCGTCGGTCGTGCCGACGGCAACCAGAACAGGCTGCATGATGCGCGCTATCGCGGCGGCGGGAACAAGTTCCTTCGAGGTAATCACGCAGGCCGCAAGGGCGATGCGGTCGCTCCTGGTCTGGTCGGCAAATTTGCGAAACATCTGCCCGCGTGGATGCGTGATCGTCGTCGGGTCTTCGGCAAGCAGCGCCTCGCCAATCGGTTCCCAATCGCCCGCGCCCGTGACCATGCCGATGCCAAGTCCGCCGAAAACGGCGCTATGAACGCGCCCGGCATGTTCGAGAGCCATGAAGGCGGTAATGCGGGCGCCCATGGAATAGCCCATGACATGCGCCTTTTCGATGCCGAGGTGATCGAGCAGAGCCGCCGCATCCGCCGCCATCTTGGTCGGCGTGTATTCATCCGCATCATGCGGCTTGGCGGAAAGCCCATGCCCGCGATTATCGATGGCAATGACACGATATCCGGCTTCTGTCAGCGTTCGGAACCAGCCGGGCGAAACCCAGTTGACCAGACTTGACGAAGCAAAGCCGTGAATGAGCAGGATGGGATCTCCTTCTCCATCCTGACGATATGCCAGACGCAAGCCGTCATGCTCAAAATAGTCCATGTCGAAGACACTCACCTGAAATTCCTCTTGATTGCGATCAGGATCGGCAAGCGCCGCAGATCACGCGATGGGTGGCCTTGTCGCCAATCTTTATGCCGGTCCGTTTAGCCGTGCCGGCCAGAAGTTCCACGACATACGCCGCCGGACCTTCCGAGGAAATGATATTTTCGGAGAAAGGCACCGCATTTTCGTGAATGGCCGATACTCGCCCCTTGTCATCGAGGAAGACCATATCGAGCGGCGACGGCGTATTCTGCATCCACATCATGATGCGGCGCATCTCGCCAAATACGAAGATCATCGCCCGGTCCTGCGGAAAATCCGTGCGCCACATCAGGCCGCGAACGCGGGCTTCGTCGGTGTCTGCGACTTCAAGCGCAAAATTCACCTTGTTGCCATTGGCGGTGACGAATGTCAGCGGCTCCTTGTCGACCGGCAACCTCATCGGCTGTGCTTCATCAGCGCGAGTGGTGAATGCAAGGAAAACAAATGCAAAAGCGAGAAAAATACGGCCCATAACCTGCCTGTTCAAACAAAAAGACCAGGCCGGAACCTATCAACGGGACGGGATGACCACAAGACCGCGTGAGGATCAGCACCGAGCCCTCACCTGCTTGTTACAACAATCGGGTAAATCCGGCACGCTTTGAATTGGCGCGCGCTCGAGCGCGTTTCGATCCGATTGGATCAGATCGGCGCTCCAGGTAGCATAATCTTGATCGCCCTCGTTTCACTCCGATCGGACCATGCCCTAATGAGAAACGGGAATTGCCGTGCCAATATCCGGATGAATTTCAGCAGCCATCAGGCCCTTGTCGCCCTCACCGAAGCGGATGAGCACCACCTGACCGGGGCGCAGTTCCATCATGCCGAAACGACGCAGCGTTTCCATGTGGATGAAGATATCTTCCGTGCCTTCGCCGCGCGTCAGGAAGCCGAAACCCTTGGTGCGGTTGAACCACTTGACGATCACGCGCTCAAGTCCGCTCGACGGCGTAACGGTGACATGGGTGCGCTGCGGCGGCATTTGCGCCGGATGAACGGCGGTCGACGTATCCATCGACAGCACCCGGAAACATTGCAGGCCGCGTTCGCCCTGCCGGACTTCACAGACGATGCGCGCCCCTTCCAGAGCGGTCTGGAAGCCATCGCGACGCAGCGAAGTCACATGAAGAAGAATGTCATTGAGGCCCGGCTGGTCCGGAACGATGAAGCCATAGCCCTTGGCTACGTCGAACCATTTGATATGGCCCGAAACTTCGATGATTTCGCCCAGCTCTTCCGAGGCGTGCTGGCTGTGAAACTGGTCATTTGACACAGACTTGTCCGCCATGCGTTCGCCCCTCCTCTGTTCTTCCGTTGCGATTCCGACCTGATTCTTGTCCAAAGAATAACACTTCCTTAACCGGAGGCGGCAAGTCCAAACTTGTGTCCGTCCCCATGAAGACCACACACTTCACAACTTCATGGTTACTTTTCCGGCGCGGCGGCGCCTGAAACCGCGCCACGCTCTCAAATATGGCCGGCCATCGATTTGGCAATGTTGTTTTCAGGACATTCCGCTCACATATGCCGCCTCAAATTTTTGGGCGCATTGCGTCCGCCATGGCTTGACCTTCGGGCTCAGGCGTCGGATTCGATATTCCGGGCGAACCAATCGGTCTTCCATACGTTTTCCATACTTCAGCCTTCTGCATCACAACAGCCGAGGAAAAGACTATGCGCTACCTGCACACGATGGTCCGAATTCGCGACATCGATGAATCTCTCGATTTTTATGTAAACAAGCTCGGCCTTGAAGAAATCCGCCGCACAGAAAATGAAAAGGGCCGCTTCACGCTGATCTTTCTCGCAGCGCCTTCCGATACGGACCGGGCGAAGGCGGAACGCGCGCCGGAACTGGAGCTGACCTACAACTGGGACCCGGAAACCTATACGGGCGGGCGCAATTTCGGCCATCTGGCCTATATGGTCGATGACATCTATGCGACATGCCAGAAGCTGCAGGACGCAGGCGTCACCATCAACCGTCCGCCGCGTGACGGCCACATGGCCTTCATCAAGTCGCCCGACGGCATTTCCATCGAACTGATCCAGAAGGGCGAACGGCTCGCCCCGCAAGAACCATGGGCTTCCGCCGAAAACATCGGCAGCTGGTAACAAAAAACCCGGTCGCGAGACCGGGTTTTTTCAATCCTGAACGGTTATTCCGTTCCCTGAATGGCAGCAAGCTGCCATTCGCCGCCGTCCTTGCGGGTGAACGTCCAGAGCTCGACGCTTTCCACCGGCTCGTTGGGATTGCCCTCGACGACTGCGCCGGTATTGCGATCCAGCATCACATCGATTGCCGAATAGCGGATAGCAACGGTTGCATATTCGGCATTGCCTTCGCGCCAGGCTTCCGACACGTCGCCCTGCAGAAGCTTCACGTCCTTCACTTCGTTGCGCATGCCGCTGGAAGCGATCTCGCCCAGCTCTTCAGCCAGATAGGACATGGCTTCCGGCGTGGCAAGCTTGCGCAGCGCCGCATAATCCTCGCGGCCATAAGCGGTCTGGATTTCGGACAGCATCTGCTCAAAACGGTCCAGATCTTCCTGACCGACATCCATCGGTTCGTCTTCAACGGCAGGGGAAGCGGGGGCCGCGGCAGCGGGTGCGGCTTCCTGCTTTGTCTCGAACGGGTTCACCGATGGCGTGCGGCCACCAAAACCGGCCAGAGGACCAGCCTGTGGGGCGGCAGCCTTTGCCGCGCCGAAGGGCTGCGCGCCTGCGTTACCGGCACCTGCCGCCGCTGGCTGGCGACGGTTCGCAAACATGCGCATGACGAACATGGCAATGAGCGCGATCACAGCAACCTGCAGGATCAGGCCGAACATGCCCGCAAGACCGCCAAGGCCGTTACCGAGCAGCATGCCGATCAGTCCGCCGACCAGAAGACCGCCCAGCATGGAACGGCCGAAATTGCCGAACATGCCGCCGGAACGCTGCGCCTGCGCCGCATTCTGCGTTGCGCCTGCCGCCGGACGGCTGGTCTGTGTCGCGCCCGTGTTCGGCGTCATCGAACGTTCGATGGGAGCGGCGTTGTTGGGTGCCGTGCGCGTCGGCGCTGGCGCGGAATAGGTGCGCGCACCGCGGCTGCCGAAACCGCCACCGCCCGCGCGGCGAGCCTCGGCGAAATCGACCGCAGCAAAGGAGGCAATCAGCCCTAGCACCATTGCAGCTGTCAGTTTGGTCAGGCGGTTTCCGGAACCCGGCATCGGTTTCTCCCATTTAGAGTCATGTCTGAATGTTTAAATCAGTGCTCATATGGGAATTGGCCCCCGCCCCTCACAAGAGCGTGAAGACAAAAAAATCCTGAAATTTCAAACTGGCAAAGCTGCGTCCAGAATCTGTATCTGAGGAGTGACCGAGCCATTCCAGTGGTTTAGCGACAGATTGCCCGCCACATGCACGCTCTGGCCGATATTGTTGAACAGGAAGCGCCCGAGATCGCCTTCCGCCGCCCGGAAGGCTATGGCATTGACGCGCTTTCCATCCGCGCCGCGCAATGTGACGCGCACATGATCGCGCCCGACGCCGCGCACATCGGCCAGTATATGATGCGGCAGCGCCAATATGGGCTGCGGATGCGCAGAACCATAGGGCCCCGCCTTCTGCAAGGCTTCATAGAGCGATACGGTGGCGCCCGATGCAGCCAGCGCGCCGTCGATGGAAAGGCTCTGGTTTTCCCGCAAGCGCGAAACGATATGCGCCGATTCCTCTTCAAGATAGGCACGCAACGCGCCAAGATTGCCGCGCTCGATGGTGATACCGGCAGCCATGGCGTGGCCGCCGCCCTTGACGAGCAATCCACGCTCCATCGCACCGCGAACCAGCTTGCCGAGATCAAGCCCTATGATCGAGCGCCCGGAGCCTGAACCAACGCCATTGGCATTGAAGGCGATGGCAAAGGCCGGTCGCCGGGCCTTTTCTTTCAACCGTGAAGCGAGCAGCCCGACAATGCCCGGATGCCAGCGGTCGCTTGCCGTCACGATCACCGATGCGCCCGCGCCGCCGGAGATTTCCAGCGAGGCTTCTGCTTCCGCCTCCATGAGCATCTCGGCCTCCATGGCCTGACGCTCCTGATTGAGCCGGTCGAGTTCAACAGCGATACGGTCCGCCGTTGCAGGATCATCCAGCGTCAGCAGCCGAGCGCCAAGCCCGGCATCGCCGATGCGCCCGCCTGCATTGATGCGCGGCCCGATAAGGTATCCCAGATGGAAGACATTGAGTGGCTCGCCAATGCGCGCCACGCGGGCAAGCGCCGCAAGGCCGACATTGCTCTGCGAGCGGGCAACAAGCAGCCCCTTGACGACGAAAGCGCGATTGACGCCGGTTAGCGGCACCACGTCGCAGACCGTGGCGAGCGCCACCAGATCGAGCAGGGAAAGAAGATCGGGACCCGGCCCTTTGCCACGCTCGCGCAAGATTTTTGTCACCTGCACCAGCGTCAGAAAAACCACGCCCGCCGCGCAGAGATGCCCTTGCAGGGAAATATCGTCTTCACGGTTCGGGTTGACGATCGCCACCGCATCTTCCGGCAGGTCGCCGCCAACCTGATGGTGATCGAGCACCACGACATCCGCCCCGGCCTGCTTCGCCGCCGTGATGGAAGGTGCGCTGTTGGTGCCGCAATCGACCGTGACGATCAGGGTCGCGCCCTTGGCAACCAGATCGCGCATGGCATCGGGGTTTGGGCCATAACCTTCAAAAATCCGGTCGGGAATGTAGATGGAGTGCTGAATGCCGTAATGTTTGAAAAAACGCGCCATCAAGGCGGAGGAACAGGCACCATCCACATCGTAGTCGCCGAAAATGGCCACGGTCTCGCGGCGCAGAATGGCATCGGCAATGCGCCCTGCCGCATTTTCCATATCGGTGAGCGTCGCCGGATCGGGCATGAGATTGCGCAATGTCGGATCGACAAATTCAGGCGCGCCTTCCACCGACACACCCCGCCCTGCCAGCACGCGGGCGACAAGATCGGAAATGCCGTGATGCTGCGCGATGGCAAGTGCCGTATTGGCCTCACGAAGGCCAAGCCGGTCCACCCATTTCTGCCCGGTTGCGGATTGTTTTATTCCGAGGAAAAAGCGCTCTGTGGTCATGAGATTCTAAAGACACAAAAGGCGGCAGACGGTCAAGATGGACGATTTCTATCTCGCCAGTCGGCAGGACTAAGCGACGTTACCCGCCGGAACTCCCTATTGAAGTTTGATTTGGTCTGGAACCCGGATTCAAACATCACGGTGGTTATCGAGATGTCGTCCTTCTCAAGCCGCCGACAAGCTTCCGCAATTCGGTAATCGTTGATGAAACGGGAAACATTCTGGCCCGTCAGCCGGTTGATGGCGCCCGATATCTGGCGCGCCGGAAGGGAGGCGCGCCGAGCCAGCCGCGACAGCGTCAGATTCTCATCGAGAAAGAGCTTTTGCTCAGTCAAAAGCGCTTCGACCTTGTCCAGAACATTGCGATCTACTTCGACATTTGGCGCCGATGGCGTCGTTTCAAATTCCGGTTCTGGTACAGCTTTGGCGCGAGCCGCCGCCAGCGCGGTCAGGCCGATAAGAAACAGGCCCAACAGATTGGCATTGCCAATGATCGCAGCCGTGTAATCGCCTTTCCACCATTCGAAATCCAGGACCACTATAAGATCGAACAAGGCAGAAAAGCACAGCGAGGCGGCTGCGATGACAAGCGCCCGATGCGCTGCCACCGCACTGTCGAGACGCGCCGCATCCAAGGCGTCAGGACCAGAGCGGCCAAGCAGCACCAAGGCGACCGCATAGCCGACGTAAAGCCCAATCAGCGCCACGTCGATCAAACCCGGTGCGAAATAGACCATTGCGGCAATGACGAAGGGTGGCAGCGCGTGAAACCAGGTCAGAACGTTATCGTCTGCTTTCGCCTGATGGATGAGGCTTCTGAAACTCACCAGCGTCAGCCCCGGCAGGCAACTGGCCAGAACAGGCAAAACATGGCGCAATTCCGTAATGCCGTAGCCCCAGCGCAGACCGACAATGAAAGACTGCGACGCGCACAACCCCAACACGAGCAGGAAGGGACGGTTCGCTCCGTTCCAGCCGAAACGGTGCAACAGAATTGCCATCAGAAAAAGAAGCAGAAGTGCGGAGACGAACGGCAGAGGAATGAAAATCATAAAGCACACACGAGTGACAAACAGGCAGCCATCATGGCCCAAATCGCGATCCGAGACGACCTGAATCATGATCGAGGACGCAGTTCGCGCAAAATCGGATGACGTTCGCCCTGTTCCATCAATCAGCGGAGACCGCCATGTTTCTCTACTACATCGTCACTATCCTCTTCACCTTTTTAACCGCCGCCCCCAGTCAGGCCCATGAGGTCGGCCAGCGGGAAGTCAAGTTCAACAATGCGCTAACGGGGCGCAATCTCGAAGTGGGTATATGGTATCCAGCCGCAACCGGGGGCACGACTTCTCTTGTCGGAGACAATGAAGTGTTCAAAGGCGCTCCGGCTGCAATCAACGCCCTGCCCGAAAAAGGCAGCTTCCCGCTCATCGTCATGTCGCATGGTTCCGGCGGACGCTTTCAGGGTATGGCGTGGCTCGCAAGCGAGCTGGCCAGGGCGGGTTACATCGTTGCAGCGCCAAACCATCCCGGTACCACCAGTGGCGATTCCACACCGCAGGACACACCGAAAATCTGGCAGCGCACCGGAGACCTGTCGGCAGTGATCGACACGATGACGACTGATCCTGCATGGAGCGACATAGTCGACAAAAACAAGATCAGCGTCCTCGGATTTTCGCTGGGCGGTACCGCAGCAATGGAAATCGCAGGCGCAAGGACCAATCTCGACGCCTATGCCCGCTATTGTGATGTCTACGGCAAATGGGATTGCGCATGATATGCCGGTGGCGTTGGCTATCGAAATAACAAGCAGATCAAAGTCGACAAGGTCGATTTGCGCTCGGTCGACAGAAACCGCTTCGAGCAATCCAATCTCGACCGCCGCATTACGTCAGCCGTACTTATTGATCCCGATCTTGTGCGGGCTTACGACGAAGAGAGCCTGGCATCGATTTCAATCCCGATGAGCTTCATCAATCTTGGTGAAGGCGACGCGGTCCCTCCAGGAATTGCGGCTGAGAAGCTGGCATCAATCACGCCCAAAGGAACTTATGCCGCCGTCGCTGGCGCTAACCATTTCAGCTTCATGCCCGAATGCAAGAAAGGCGCCGCAGACCTCCTTAAAGCCGGAGGAGAGATAGATCCTGTTTGCGATGATGCCGGTCGCCCGCGTGCCGACATCCATGCAGATATCACAAGACTGGTGTTGAAGGCGTTGCAACCTAAGCCGAAAGCCTGAATCAAAACGCGAACATGTCAAAGGCGGCATTTTGCAATGCCGCCTTTGATAAAGTCGAAGGACCTATAAGACCTAGAACTTGGACAGGTCCTGATGCCTTGCCTTGATCTCGCGCACCGTCTGCGAGCTTGAACGCATGACGATGGTATGCGTCTGGATATAGTCGCGGGCGAACTTGACGCCGGAAAGCATGTTGCCGTCCGTCACGCCGGTCGCGGCAAAAAGCACGTCGCCCTTGGCCATTTCTTCCATCGTGTAGACCTTCTTGGGATCGGCAATGCCCATCTTGGCGGCGCGGGCGATCTTTTCATCAGTATTGAGCTGGAGACGGCCCTGCATCTGGCCGCCGATGCAGCGCAGCGCTGCCGCAGCCAGAACGCCCTCGGGCGCGCCACCCATACCGATATAGATGTCGATGCCGGTTTCATCCGGGTTGGTCGTGTGCATGACACCGGCCACGTCACCGTCGCCGATCAGGCGGATGGCAGCGCCGGTCGCCCGCACTTCCTCGATCAGCCGCGCATGACGCGGACGGTCCATGATGCAGGCGGTGATTTCATTCGGCTTCACACCCTTCGCCTTGGCAACCGACATGATGTTGTCCGTCGGGCTGGCGTCGAGATCGACGACGCCCTTCGCATAGCCCGGACCGACTGCGATCTTTTCCATGTAGACATCAGGCGCGTAAAGCAGGTTGCCCTTCTCGGCAATCGCGATGACAGCAAGCGAGTTCGGCAGGTTCTTGGCGCAGATCGTGGTGCCTTCCAGCGGGTCGAGCGCGATATCAACGTCCGGCCCCTGCCTGGTGCCAACCTCTTCGCCGATATAGAGCATCGGCGCTTCGTCGCGCTCACCTTCACCGATGACAACCGTTCCGGTAATCGGAAGGCGGTTCAGTTCCTGACGCATGGCATCGACGGCAGCCTGATCGGCGGCCATCTCGTCGCCACGGCCACGCAGCCTCGCCGCCGCCACTGCTGCACGCTCGGCCACGCGGACCAGTTCGAGTGTGAGAATGCGGTCGAGTCCGTGGGGTTGCTGCTCTGCGGTCTTGGCCATTTGAACAAAGTCCTGAATTCGAATTGCGTGGATGCGGCGCATCGCGCCCGCGACTGCCGCCTTTTATAGCGACACTGTGCAAACCTTTTGTCAAAGTCCCCCGCACCCTGCAAGGGCGCGAGGGCTAAAAACATTGTACGCTCAAACTCTTAATCGATTTAAGCAATACACGCTTCGTTTCATGTCCCGACCGGATGTGAACACTCACACCCGACCAGAAGTTATTAAACAACCGAAAGATGTTGCGCCTATTCAGCTTCCGATAGCATCGAAGAAAAAATCCGGACTTTCCAGCTCGATCAGCTTTTTTCTTTCGATCATCCAGAAACGGTTGCCGACATTGCGAACAAAACTCCGGTCGTGCGAGACGATCAGGCTTGCCGCCTCATTGCGCAGCAGTTCCACTTCCAGCGCTTCCTGCCCCTCGATATCGAGATGGTTGGTCGGTTCATCGAGAATATAGAAGTTCGGATTGGTCAGCCGCAGAACCAGCATGGCCAGCCGCGCCTTCTGCCCGCCAGACAGGCGTTCCAGCGGCTTCGCCTGCATTTCAAGCGTCATCCCGGCACCGGCCAGCAGGGATCGCGTCCGCTGGTCGCCAATGTCGAAACGTTTCGCAATCGTCTCGAACGGGGTCCACTCCGGGCGAAGTTCCGACAAGGCCTGATCGCTATATCCAAGCACCAGCGATGGCGTCGCCTTGATCCCGGTCTGCGCCCGTTCCGGAGCAAGAATGGCCTCGCGCACCAGCGTCAGCAGCCGCGTCTTGCCCATGCCGTTGGCGCCAAGCAGGACAATGCGGTCGCCCGGATTGATCCAAAACTGCCCCGTCTTGAAAAGAAGCCTGCCATCGGGCGTAGCAATATCGGCGTGATCGAGAACAACCAGTGCCTTGGCGTGGCTGCCGCGGCTGTTCAATATGATCTTGCCGGCAGATCGCTCCACATGGGCTGCTTTGGCAGTTTCCTCGATCTTGTCGGCCCGCGCTTTCAACTGCTTGGTCTTGATAACGAGCAGGTCGCTGCCGGAATTGATGCCGATATTGTTCAGCTTCGCCGCCTGCCTGCGCAATTGCTGGACCGTCTTCATGTCCTTTTCGAACTGCCGGGCGTCCGCCGCGTCGATTTCATCGAGCGCAACCCGTGCCTGGCTATAGGGCAAGGAGAAAACAGGCGACTTTTCCGCCCTCAGGAACAGGGTGCGCTTCGTCACCGCATCCAGAAAGGCACGGTCGTGACTGCTGACCACGACCGCGACCGAGCGTGGCAGCGCGTTCAGCCAGTCTTCCAGAAGCCGCACCTTTTCGAGGTCCAGATGGTTGGTCGGCTCATCGAGCAGGAGAACATCGGGTTCCGACACCCATGCGCGGGCCAGAAGCGCAAGCCGCTGCCAGCCGCCGCTGAGTTGACGTACGGGAAGCTGGCGCAATTCATCGGCCACGCGCAGATCATCCAGAACGATATCGGCGCGCCAGCTTTCATAATCCCGCGCTTCTTCATCGAGCCCATCCAGCACAACCTCGTAGAAACTGCGGTTTAGCAGGCTTTCTGGAACGTATTGGCTGACATACCCGATCTTCAATCCACGCGACCGCGTGATCGCGCCGAGCGTTGGTTCGCCCTCGCCGACAAGGAGGCGCAGAAGACTGGTCTTGCCGCGCCCGTTGGCAGCAACGAGACCAAGGCGCTCGCCCTCGCCTATGACGAGATCGAGATTGGCAAAAAGCGGCTCATGAAGGGTAAGCGAAAGATTCTGGATAGAAACAAGAGACATGGCAATCAGCCCAATTCTGCCACGCACAGACGCTCGGTTTCCAAACCGCGATATGCATCAATGTGCTGGCGAATGTCCGGCAACGGTCGATGACCGCGCCTTCAGGAAAAGGCAGAATAAGACAGTGGTTGAGTGTCTTTTCCGCCCTGCACAAATTACTTATGCAGGGCAAAACCGGGGCCATACTGACGGTGATGATCATGACGCTTCACATACATCGTACAGCCCTCCTTTCCTGTTTATCTCTTGAAACGAATAACCCGGCCTTCATAACAAAGGTGAATCGAACCTGCAAGAGAGCAGAATATCCCCAATCAGCCTGCCCGTTCGATACGGATCATCTGTGGCTTGTCGACCAGATGGTCGTCCTTGAGGATCGCTTCCAGCGCCTTCTTGACGGCCGATTCGGTCGTTTCATGCGTGACGAGGATGACCGTCTTGATACCTTCGCGCTGCGCATCTTCCATCGGCGGACGCTGCACGATCGACTCCAGCGAGATGTCGTTTTCGGCCATACGCTTGGCGATGGCCGCAAAAGCACCGATACGGTCAAGCACGGTCAGGCGGATGAAGTAGCCGCCCGCATGCTTGCGCATCTTGGCGCGCTTATAGGGCTGCAACGCCTTGGCGGGCGTGCCGAACACCGGCCCGTGCTGGAAACCGGGACGACTTTTCGCAATATCGGCAACATCGCCGATCACGGCAGATGCCGTCGCGTTGCCGCCCGCACCGGGACCGGAAAGCAGAAGCTCGCCCAACAGGTCGGTTTCGATTGCCACGGCATTGGTCACGCCATGAACCTGCGCGATCACCGACGAGGTTGGCACCATGGTCGGATGCACGCGCTGTTCAATGCCCGTATCGGTCTTCTGCGCAACGCCCAGAAGCTTGATGCGATAGCCGAGTTCATCGGCGGCGCGAATATCGGCCAGCGAAATATTGCTGATGCCTTCCAGATAAATATCGTCGGCTGCGATCTGCGTGCCGAAGGCAAGGCTGGTCAGCAGCGCCAGCTTGTGCGCCGTGTCGTTGCCCTCGATATCGAAGGTCGGATCGGCTTCGGCATAGCCCAGACGCTGCGCATCCTTGAGACAATCCTCGAACGAAATGCCTTCTTCCCACATCCGGGTCAGGATGTAGTTGCAGGTGCCGTTCATGATGCCATAGACACGCGACACCGTATTACCGGTCAGCGATTCACGCATGGCCTTGATAACCGGGATGCCGCCTGCGACAGCCGCTTCGAAATTGAGCAGAACGCCCTTGTCTTCGGAAATTCTGGCGAGCGCAACGCCGTGGCGCGCAAGCAGGGCCTTGTTTGCGGTTACGACATGGCGACCCGCGCGCAGAGCCGCTTCCACGGAAGCTTTGGCCGGGCCATCCTCGCCGCCGATCAATTCCACAAAAACATCGATATCGGCGGATTTCGCAAGCTCCACCGGGTCGTCGAACCATGCGATGCCGGAAAGATCGATACCGCGATCCCGGTTGCGGTCACGCGCACTGACCGCTGTAACCGTAACAGGCTTGCCGCATTGGCGCGTGAGCATTTCGGACTTGTCACGCAGGATACGCAACACCGAAGCACCAACGGTGCCGAGGCCGGCAACGCCGATCCGTAATGCATCACTCATTATTTCGACCTTCTGTATGGAGTGGCTTATCGGGTGGGAACCACAGGCGGCGAGTTGCCGCCCGTAGCGATTTTTAAAGACTATCCGCGACGACCGTCGAGCGGAATCACATTTTGCAGGTTCTCATGCTTGGCAGAGAGAAAACGCTTGATGTTGCGCGCGGCCTGACGGATGCGATGCTCGTTCTCAACCAGCGCGATGCGCACATAATCATCGCCATGCTCGCCGAAACCGATGCCCGGCGCGACGGCCACATCGGCCTGTTCGACCAGAAGCTTGGAGAATTCAAGCGAACCCAGCGAACGGAAGCGTTCCGGGATCGGAACCCAGGCAAACATGGTTGCGGCTGGCGGCGGAACATCCCAACCTGCCCGACCGAAGCTTTCGACCAGCACGTCACGGCGCTGCTTATAGACATTGCGCACATAGGCGATATCCGAGCCGTCGCCATTAAGCGCCGCCGTTGCAGCAACCTGGATCGGCGTGAACGCGCCATAATCGAGATAGGATTTTACGCGCGTCAGCGCTGCAATCAGGCGTTCATTGCCGACCGCAAAGCCCATGCGCCAGCCCGGCATGGAGAATGTCTTCGACATGGAAGTGAACTCAACGGTCACATCCATGGCGCCCGGCACTTCCAGCACCGATGGCGGCGGGTTGCCATCGAAATAAATTTCCGAATAGGCGAGATCCGACAGGATGACGATGTCATGCTTGCGGGCAAACGCGACGACATCCTTGTAGAAATCGAGCGTCGCCACATAGGCCGTCGGATTGGACGGGAAATTGAGGATCAGCGCGATCGGCTTTGGGATGGAGTGCTTCACTCCGCGCTCCAGCGTCGGGATGAAGTTCTCGTCAGGCTTTGCCTGTACCGAACGGATCACGCCGCCCGACATGATGAAGCCGAAGGAGTGGATCGGATAGGTCGGATCCGGGCAAAGCACCACATCGCCCGGCGCGGTAATGGCCTGCGCCATATTGGCGAAACCTTCCTTGGAGCCGAGCGTGGCGACGACCTGAGTGTCCGGATTGAGCTTCACGCCAAAGCGGCGCGCATAATATTGTGCCTGCGCGCGACGCAAGCCCGGAATGCCTTTGGAAGCCGAATAACGATGCGCGCGCGGGTCCTGCACGGCCTCGCAAAGCTTGTCTACGATGTTCTGCGGGGTCGGAAGATCGGGGTTGCCCATACCTAGATCGATGATGTCGGCACCCGCCGCTCGCGCCGATGCCTTCAGACGGTTGACCTGTTCAAAGACATAAGGGGGCAGACGGCGGACTTTATGGAATTCTTCCGACATGATCCTGTTCCAGTGGAGGGTTGAACGTAATGGCGCGTATGCGCCGCAGAGGAGCTATACACCTGTTCTCGAATCGGGTCGAGACATGTTGCCGGGTCAAAGAACCCGGCTTTCGTCTTTAGAGCACATCCCGAAAAGTGTGAAACGGTTTTCGGATATGATGCGCGCCAACAACCAAGGAAGAGGGTTACTCTTCCCCGCTTTCGATCTGTTTCAGGGTAGCGTCCGTATCTAGCTGCGCCTGCTTGCGCAGTGCAGCAGCTTCGGCGGGCGTGAAACCCGCGCCGCCGGTTCTGGATGCCGCCAGACGCGTGCGGTCGGCATCAAGCTTGGTCGTAAGCTGTTGCTTTTCTTCTGCGGTGATCTGCGTGGTCGCAGCCTTCGGCATATGGCCGAATGTCGGGAAAACGCCAGTGCGGGAGGCACCTTCCTGCGGCACGCCCTGAAACTCTTTTCCGCCCGCGCACGCCGTGAGCATCGCCGCCGCTGTTGCTGCCAGCAAAAGATTGGCGATCTGCCGCGTGCGCTTGGTCATGTTTCTGTTCCCGGTTAATGCCGCATTAGGCGCTGTTGGTCACAGCGCCAGACAAAGATAAAGCAATTGGCAAGGGATAGCACCAAGTCGAGGCGTCCTGTCAACAAGTGAGTGATGCAAATCGGAAATTCGCCTTGTCCAGAAGGACGGAACGCCACACCAACGGGCTCTCAGGAAGGAAAAACCTAACCAAGAGTTACACGAAGTAATATTTTGTTATATGCGAATATTCCGGGCTAAACGCCAAGTCATTTAACACCACATGCGCATCAATAGTTGCACTCGGCGATTAAAAAACTTAAAAATTGGTAGCGAATTGCCCGACAGGTGATTTGCCCGTTACAGCGAAATGACTGTCATCGCTCTGAAGTGACTATCATAACACGCTGATATTTCTGAATTTCTTCCCGGCACAAACAGTCGGGAGCGGTGGGGACGGCAAGCCATCAAGCATGACGTCAGCCTCGCACGGGAGAGCCGATCTCCCGAAACCAGGTGGGCCCGGATGAATTCGGGACGCCAAACTGGTCAGGGAAATCGAGCTGGAGCAGACTGTTGAAATTTGCACATTCTACACACCGGACCTCCGGCAGGTTTCTATCAGGCAGCGTGGCTTTGCTCGCGCTTCTTGTCACGTCCTGCACGTCAACCGGGACGGGCCTTGACGGCAAGCCGCTTCAGATGACCTCCGCCACTGACGGCTCCGTCATTGCGGAAACGTTGCAAAGCGCCGCTGACCAGACAACCGTCGCAGGGGCAACGACGCCCACTTCCGCGGAAGCGAAAAAAGCGGAAGCCAAGCCCGGTGAAACAAATCCTGCCACCGTGGCAGCAGCGACAAACGCCAATAATAAAGAGCAGGCGAAGCCGGTCACAACTGCGGCGGCCACCGAGCAGCAGCCGACCGAGGTTGCCGCCCTCGCCCCGCAGCAGCCGAAGAGTACATCGCTTTTCGGCATGTTCGGCGGCAGCAAGCCCACAACGCCGGAATCAACTGCTCAAGCCTCCGAACAACCAGCGGAAGCGGCTCCCGCCGACACCGCGAAGAAGCCGCAGGAACCGGCCAAGGAAGAAAAGACGGCCGAGGCAGCCGAACCACAGCAGACCCCAACTGCAAAGCCTGCCGAGGCTGAAAAGCCGGTTCAGGTCGCTTCCCTGTTTGGTTCCACCAAGAGCGCCTACGCCTCACCACAGCGCCCAACGGCCTCGCAAGGCAGTATTGCCCGGCTTTTCTCCGACGAATCGACCGGCGCACGTTCCGACAGAACGGAAAGCAAGAAACTTGCCGTCGTGAAGCCGGTTTCGCCGTCCGCCAAGCACGATTACAATTATTCGCTGCCGGGTGTGCGCCCGAATGGCGGCATCGAAATCAAGCATCGCAACAGTCTCTATGACGATAGCGATATTGATGCGAATGAAGACGATGAATTTGCAAGCGTGACGCTTGCGTCAGCTCCGGGCCTTGCCCGCCTTACGCCGAACGGCTTGAAGGTGCAACGCGAAACCGTGGATGTCGCCTGCCTCAAACCGCA
This sequence comes from Ochrobactrum sp. PL_is501, assembly GCF_055816895.1. Taxonomy (NCBI): domain Bacteria; kingdom Pseudomonadati; phylum Pseudomonadota; class Alphaproteobacteria; order Hyphomicrobiales; family Brucellaceae; genus Ochrobactrum; species Ochrobactrum sp. PL_is501. The sequence continues at coordinate 26,965 of NZ_JBVPGR010000040.1, forward strand.
ACTCGTTTCCATGCTGAAAACCATGGAGCGTCATTTCCGCCGTCCAGTCATGGTGACTTCGGGCTATCGCAGCCCATCCTATAATCGCAAGGTCAACGGCGCCCGCAAATCGCTTCATATGATCTGCGCCGCAGCCGACATCCAGATCGACGGCGTTTCCAAATGGGAGATTGCCCGTTTTGCCCGCTCCATGCCGGGACGTGGCGGCGTCGGCACCTATTGCCACACGACTTCGGTTCACGTCGATGTCGGGCCGGAGCGCGACTGGAACTGGCGCTGCAAAGGCTGAGAAAAGTACCCTCACCGAACACCGGAAGCCGGATCGCACGATCCGGCTTTTTCTTTTGCCCTTATTTTTCAAGGCAGTACCAAGTTCGACCGCAGAAATTTTCCCCATTCTTGCAGTACATTCGATTTTTTTCAGAAAAGTGTTTTTTGGGGCTTGCGAGTCAGAACCTTCCTCAATATAAGCCCACTCACACCAGTAACGGGCGCCCATCGTCTAGCGGTTAGGACGCCGCCCTTTCACGGCGGAAACAGGGGTTCGATTCCCCTTGGGCGTACCATTGCTGGTTTTTTCTTTTCCCCTTACAATTCAATCGCTTGGCGCTTTTTGCGCACAGTTTTGTTCTGTTCGAAATTATTCACAGACAAGTGAAAAAGGGGCTTGCATGTCGGAAATTTCCTGACTATAAGCGCCCCACACCAGCAACGGGCGCCCATCGTCTAGCGGTTAGGACGCCGCCCTTTCACGGCGGAAACAGGGGTTCGATTCCCCTTGGGCGTACCATTGCTGGTTTTTCTTTTCCCTTATAATTGACGCAAATATTACTGGCTGATCTGTCAGGATGTTGCTACGCGCCTGTCTGCAACCTTTTTGGAAGGACAGCATGATGCCGAAAGCAACAGCAATCGTTCCCACCGCCCATGCCAGCCGTTACCTGCAGCAGCTCTGCAAGCACTGGGCGCACAAGTTCGCCGTCGAATTCACCCCTGAACATGGCACGATCGATCTTGGCGAGAATCGCCTCGTGATTCTCGATGCCGATGCGGAAAAGCTGACCACAACCGTTGAAACCTCCGAAGAAAATCTCGGACGTCTTGAAGAAGTCGTGGCAAGCCATGTCGTCCGCTTCGCATTCCGCGAGGAGCTCGTCTTCGAATGGGTAAGGCAATAGCAAGGGGCGGCGGCGTTTACCCTATCCGTAAAATGCCTGCAAATTGCCCGGAATAGCCATTATCGCATCACAATCCGGGCTCAATCACCCGCGAAATTCTTCCCAACTTCGAACGACTGATTTGATGGGGAAGAATAATGACAAGCGAAACAAGAACCACCCTCACCTTTCTCGGCGCCGGTCTGGTTGCTGCGGCAATGGCGCTCAGTGCGGATATGAGCTGGGCGGACGTCATCAAGGTCTTGTTCTGACCCCTTCCCGTTTCCCGGCTATTTCCGCGAAGCTGTCAGAAAACCCTTTCGCATACGCGCCGAACTGCTCTACATCGGCGCATGATTTTTCAAACACCTCTGGTTACCGGCAGGCTGGAACGCCGCTACAAAAGATTTCTTGCCGACGTCACGCTTGACGACGGGCGGTTCATCACAGCGTCCGTGCCCAATACCGGTTCGATGCTCGGACTGACCGCGCCGGGTTCCCGCGTCTGGCTGAGCGTTTCGGACGCCCCTCACCGCAAATATGCCCACACGTTGCAGATCGTTGAAGCGGATAATACGCTGGTCGGCGTGAACACCGGCTTGCCCAACAGAATCGCCGAGGAAGCGATCCTGAAAGGTCTCATTCCCGACCTCGCGGGATATGCCAGCCTCAAGCGCGAGCAGAAATATGGTCGCAATTCGCGCATTGATCTTCTGCTGGATGACGGTCCGCGCCAGCGGGCCTATGTCGAGGTCAAGAATGTGCATTTCATCCGCACGCTCGGACTGGCGGAGTTTCCAGATACGGTGACGGCGCGCGGCGCGAAACACCTCGACGAACTGGTCGACATGGTTGCCGCTGGTCATCGGGGCGTGATGCTGTTTATTATCCAGCGAAACGACTGCAGCAGATTCAGCATTTCCGGCGATCTTGATCCCACTTACGCACGCGCTTTTGAACATGCGCGCGCAAACGGGGTTGAGGCCTGGGCCGTTCGGTGCCACATAACGGATAACAGCATTGACGCCACCGAGCTGGTGCCAATTGAGTAAATGAGACGGATCGAGTGATGGTAACCTATATCGAAGCGACAAGCGTACCCATGAAATATACGGGTCAGATCAGGCTCTATGGCCCCGAGGCTTTCGAGGGTATGCGCACGGTCTGCAATCTGACGGCTCGCTGCCTCGATGCCCTCAATGATATCGTCAAGCCGGGTGTGACCACCAACGAGATCGACCGTTTCGTGTTCGAGTTCGGCATGGATCACGGCGCTTTTCCGGCAACGCTGAACTATCGGGGCTATACGAAATCGACCTGCACCTCGATCAATCACGTCGTCTGCCACGGCATTCCAAACGACAAACCGCTGCGCGAGGGCGATATCGTCAATATCGACGTTACCTATCTGCTCGATGGCTGGCACGGCGATTCCAGCCGCATGTATGCGGTAGGCGAAATCAAACGCGCCGCCGAACGGCTGCTGGAAGTCACCTATGAAAGCCTTTTGCGCGGGATCGCGGCCGTCAAGCCGGGCGCCAAGACCGGCGCAATCGGTGCGGCGATCCAGACCTATGCCGAAGGCGAACGCTGCTCTGTCGTGCGCGATTTCTGCGGCCATGGTGTCGGGCAGCTGTTTCACGATGCACCGAATATCCTTCATTACGGCACGCCGAATGAAGGGGTGGAAATCAAGGAAGGCATGATCTTCACCATCGAGCCGATGATCAATCTCGGCAAGCCGCATGTGAAGGTTCTTGCCGACGGCTGGACAGCGGTTACACGAGATCGGTCGCTGACGGCCCAATATGAACACACGGTTGGCGTCACGAAAGACGGCTGCGAGATATTCACACTCTCTCCAGCCAATGTCTTCGGTCCGCCTTCCATGAGATAATGTCGCAGTGATGTTGTCCCGATAATTGTCTGGTCTGTTTTTGCGGGGGTTTAAACAGGATGGCAAAGAACAAGAATGAGCCGGGTAATGCGCACTTGCCCGGCTTCAGCGATACGCTGCAATTGACGCCCAAAATCGACAAGCCGCATTACGCCGGGCATCGCGATCGTCTCAAACAGCGTTTCAGGGAAACCCCCGATGCGTTGGCGGATTACGAATTGCTCGAAATGCTGCTGTTTCGCGCCATTCGCCGCGCCGACACCAAACCGATCGCCAAGGCGCTTCTGACCCGGTTCGGCTCGATTGCCGAAGTGCTGGCCGCCCCCGAAAAGCTGATTGCCGAAGTGCCCGGTGCCGGCCCCACCGTCGCGCATGAACTCAAGCTTGTGGAAGCTGTCGCCAAGAGAAGCGCGCGCAGCACGGTCATGGAGCGCGAAGTGCTGGGTTCATGGAACCAGGTGATCGAATATTGCACCACCGCCATGGCATACGAGACCCGCGAACAGTTCCGCATCCTGTTCCTCGACAAGAAGAACAAGCTTATTGCCGATGAAGTCCAACAGACCGGCACGGTCGATCACACGCCGGTCTATCCGCGCGAGGTGGTCAAACGCGCGCTGGAACTTTCTGCAACGGCCATTATTTTGGTCCACAACCACCCATCGGGCGACCCGACGCCTTCGCGCGCCGACATCGACATGACCAAGCAGCTCGTCAATGCTGCCAAGGCGCTCAACATCACGGTGCAGGATCACGTCATCATCGGGAAGCACGGCCACGCCAGCTTTCGTGGATTGGGATTGATCTAACAAAACCGGCTTCAGGCAGTTACCGATTGTTAAGCATAGCGCGAAGAATGGTTGCGCAATGCATGGAAATCGCTCGAATTTTCTTAAATTTGGACACAATCAGAGGTGAGACGAAAGCCAGACCGAAGGCAAGGCCTTTCGATGGCAATAATGAATTCAGGCATGTTTCCCGCCAGCGTTTTCGGACGGGAAAATCGGAGTAAAAAATGTTGAAGCGTTCTATCACCGCAGTGGCGCTTGGCGCCGCAATCGTTGCTTTTGCAGGTTCGGCTTTCGCTGCCGACATGATGGGAGCAACCGACTATTCGTACAACGATCCGGTTGCCAGCGGCCCGCATGACTGGTCCGGCAACTATATCGGCGCACAGATCGGCGCTTCTTCTTCCAAGATTCCCGGCCCCTTCACCAACCGCACCGGCGCGCTTGGCGGCGTTGTCGTGGGTAAAAACATGCAGAGCGGCAATGTCGTGTTCGGCGCGGAACTCGAAGGCAACTTTGCCGAAGCGGAGCATCGCATCGGTCATGGCGGCAGCCTTCAGCAATCGTGGAACGGCAACGCCAAGGGCAAGATCGGCTACGCCTTCGACAAGACGCTCATTTACGGCACCGCCGGTTATGGCGTGACCCGTTTCAAGGCCAAGGACAACACCACCTCGGCTCCCGGCTGGGAAGGCGGCGCACTGATCGGCGCCGGTGTCGAACAGGCGCTGAGCGGCCCGCTCTCGGTCAAGGCTGAATATGACTTTCAGCGCTTCGGCGACGTGAAATCCCGCGTCAACGGCGTGGAGCAGCGCAACAACCTGAAGAACCATTCGATCAAGGCAGGTCTGAACTACAAGTTCTAGTTCCTGCGATCCGATGCGAAACTTCATTCTGTTTTAGCATCAAGCAATTCTTCTTTTGCACAAAGGGCTGCGTTTTATGGCGCAGCCCTTTCGTTTTGCATAAATTTATCTTCATTTCGCAGCCTGACTACGTCATTCGGTGGCTTGACTCCAACACGCACTCACCGCTTATAAATTGGTAGTGGAAATGCGGGGAACAATGAGTGGAAAGCTCAACCACCATATCGGGAGGTTATCTTACCTTGCCGTGTTGTCCCTTTGCGCCTGAACACATGAATATGTGGCTCTGCTCCGGCAGGCCATGCAGGCAGGAATGAGAGAATGCAGCGCGTTTTTGACGGACATAACGATGTCCTTCTGCGGCTTTGGGAAAATGCCCGCAAAGGCGAAGACCCCATCAAGGAATTCATCGGCGGAACGGATGTCGGCCATATCGATGCCCCCCGCTCGCGCAAGGGCGGCCTGGCCGGCGGTATTTGCGCTATCTATGTGCCCTCCGGCGAGCATATCGAACTAGGCAAGCCAGACGCCAATGGCCATTACGAAACGCCGCTTTCACCCCCGCTGGAACGCAGCCCCTCCCTCGACATCGCTCTCGATATGGCCGCCATTGCCCTCAAGTTGGAAGCGGCTGGCGGCTGGAAGCTCTGCCGCAATGGACGCGATCTCGACGAGACGCTGAACAGCGACACATTTGCCGCCGTGCTGCACATGGAAGGCTGCGAAGCCATCGATGAAGATCTGGCAGCACTTGAAGTCTTTTACGCCGCAGGCCTGCGCTCGCTTGGACCCGTCTGGAGCCGCAACAATATTTTCGCCCACGGTGTTCCGTTTGCTTATCCGATGAGCCCGGATACCGGCCCCGGCCTGACTGAGACTGGCAGGCGCCTCGTCAAGGCATGCAATGCCAAGGGCATTTTGATCGACCTCGCGCATATCACCGAAAAAGGCTTCTGGGATGTGGCGAAACTGAGCGATCAGCCTCTGGTCGCCAGCCACTCCAATGCACACGCCCTCACCCCCGTGGCACGCAACCTGACCGATCGTCAGCTTGATGCGATCCGCGAGAGCAAGGGCCTTGCCGGACTGAACTACGCAACGACCATGCTGCGGGCCGATGGCAAGGAAGATGCCAACACGCCGCTTTCCGATGTGGTGCGCCACGTGGATTACATGGTTGAACGCATGGGCATCGATTGTGTGGCGCTTGGTTCGGACTATGACGGCGCAACAATCCCGGCCGAAATCGGCGATGCAGCAGGCACGCAGAACCTTGTCATAGCCTTGCAAAAGGCCGGATATAACGATGAGGAACTGGCAAAGCTTTGCCGGGGCAACTGGCTCAGGGTTCTGAAACAGGCATGGCACGAAGCCTGACATGCAGATGCAATCCAACAAAATCCCAACAAAAATACAGAAAGGGAACTCTATCATGATGCATTTCGGACGTTTTCGTATTCTGGCCGCAGGCGCGGCACTTGCCGCTGTTCTGGCCGCAAATCCGGCCTTGTCGGCCACACCTGCCGACACACTGGTTCAGGCATGGGCCATCGACGATACCATCACGCTCGACCCGGCTGAATCATTCGAATTGAGCCCGGCTGAGTTCATCGGTAACGCCTATGACATGCTCGTCCGCCTCGACATCAACGACACGTCGAAGGTCGTTCCGGGCGTTGCCGAAAGCTGGACCGTGTCCGACGACGGCCTCACCTATACGTTCAAGCTGAAGAAGGACATCAAGTTCGCTTCGGGCAACCCGATCACGTCTGCCGACGTGGCTTACTCCTTTGAGCGCGCCGTGCGTCTCGACAAGAGCCCGGCCTTCATCCTGACCCAGTTCGGCCTGACCAAGGATAACGTCAACGAAAAGGCAAAAGCCGTAGACGACAACACCTTTGTCTTCACCGTCGACAAGCCGTATGCGCCAAGCTTCGTGCTGAACTGCCTGACCGCGACCGTCGCCGCCGTCGTCGACAAGAAGCTTCTTGAAGAACATGCCGAAAAGGTCGCGCCGACCGACGAGTACAAATACGACACTGACTATGCCAATGCATGGCTGAAGACCAAGTCGGCAGGCTCCGGCCCGTTCGTGATCCGCGAATGGCGCGCCAATGAAGTTGTCATTCTGGAGCGCAACGACAATTATTATGGCGAAAAGGCCAAGCTCAAGCGCGTCTTCTATCGTCACGTCAAGGAAAGCGCGACGCAGCGCCTGATGCTTGAATCCGGCGACGTCGATGTAGCGCGCAATCTGGAGCCGGGCGACTACGAAGCCGTTCAGAAGAACGACAAGCTCACCACGACAAGCGCCGCCAAGGGCACGGTCTATTACATCAGCCTCAACCAGAAGAACGAGAACCTGGCCAAGCCGGAAGTTCGCGAAGCGTTCAAATATCTGGTCGATTATGATGCGATCGGATCGACTCTCATCAAGGGCATCGGTGAAATCCGCCAGACCTATCAGGCCAAGGGTGTTCTCGGCTCTCTCGATGCTGCTCCGTACAAGCTCGACGTCGCCAAGGCGAAGGAACTTCTCGCCAAGGCTGGCCTCAAGGACGGTCTGTCGGTCACGTTCGATGTGCGCAACGGCCAGCCTGTGACCGGCATTGCCGAATCCTTCCAGCAGACAGCCGCCCAGGCTGGAGTGAAGATCGAGATCATCCCCGGCGACGGCAAGCAGACGCTGACCAAATATCGTGCCCGTAACCACGATATGTATATCGGCCAGTGGGGCATGGACTATTGGGACCCGAATTCCAATGCCGAAGCTTTCACCAGCAACCCGAACAACGCCGACGATGCATCGACCAAGACGCTTGCCTGGCGCAACGCCTGGGATATCCCGGAGCTGACCAAGCAGACGCAGGCCGCACTTCTGGAACGCGACAGCGACAAGCGTGCCGAACAGTACAAGAAGCTGCAGCAGGAAGCTCTCGACCAGAGCCCGTTCGTCATGCTGTTCCAGCAGGTTGAGGTTGCAGGCATTGGCGGCAACGTGAAAGGCTACAAGCTCGGCCCGACATTCGACTCCAACTTCCTGGCTCCTGTCAGCAAGGAATAGTCGGCCATGCGTCGGCGCGTGAAAATCATCACGCGCTGAAACGGCTTTAAATCAACGAGATGGAGCGGTTTTCTGAATCAAAAAGGAAGCCGCTCCACGAAATTTTCAGCACTGCCGATCCGGCTTTCCGGAGCGACAGTTGTCCTGAAACGCTCTCATTGTCGGAAGCGGTCAAAACATTGAGTAACACTGGAACCACCAAAAAGGTAAGGCGGGCACCGCGGCGCGGGGCGGCTCTTGCCACGTCGATAGCCAGTTTTCTGGGTATCGTCATCACGACTTATCTCGGCCTTCTGGCCGTAACCTTTTTCATCGGCCGTGTTGTGCCGATTGATCCCGTACTTGCAATCGTCGGCGATCGCGCTCCAGCGCATGTCGTCGCGCGCGTTCGGGAAGAAATGGGCTTCAACCTACCCTATTACCAGCAGTTTTTCCTTTACGTGAAGGGCGTGCTGCAGGGCGATTTCGGCACTTCGGTCCTCACGACCAATCCGGTCATGACCGACATTCGCCGCGTCTTTCCCGCAACCATGGAACTTGCCACCGTCGGCACGATCATCGGCGCCGTGTTCGGCATTCCTCTTGGCGTCCTCGCCGCGGTCAAGCGCGGCAGCATCGTTGACCAGATCGTGCGCGTGATTGGGCTTGTCGGCTATTCGGTGCCTATCTTCTGGCTCGGAATGCTTGCGCTTTTGATCTTCTATGCGCGGCTCGGCTGGACCTCCGGTCCCGGACGCATCGACATCACGTTCGAATACACTTTCACGCCGATCACCGGTTTCTATGTGATCGACGCGATTCTCCAGCGCGACTGGCCTGCGCTGAAGGATATTGTCTCCCACCTTATCCTGCCATCGACGCTGCTTGGCTATTTCTCGCTTGCCTATATCAGCCGCATGACGCGTTCCTTCATGCTGAACGAGCTGGAACAGGAATATATCATCGCCGCGCGCGCCAAGGGCATTTCGGAAACCCGCATCATCTGGGGCCACGCACTGCGCAATGCCGCCGTGCCGCTGGTGACCGTGATTGCGCTTTCCTATGCTGGGCTTTTGGAAGGTTCGGTGCTGACCGAGACCATCTTCTCCTGGCCCGGCCTTGGACTCTACATCACCAATTCACTGCAAAACGCTGATATGAATGCCGTTCTCGGTGGCACCATCGTCATCGGATCGGTCTTTATCGCGCTCAACCTCGTGTCCGATCTTCTCTATCGGCTTCTCGATCCAAGGACGCGCACACGATGAGCCAAATGACAGATACTTCCAACCTCTCATGGCGTGAATGGCTGCTGACCGAACGGCCGCAATCGCGCACGCAAGCCCGTCTCGGTCGCGCCTACATGGTCTGGCGGCGCTTCACCGCCAACAAGCTGGCCGTTCTCGGCCTCCTGATCATCATCGGGCTTCTTGTCGTGGCGGCTCTGGCCGACGTGCTGGCCCCGCATTCGCCGGTTGTCGGCGATCTGGCCAATGCACGTCTCCTGCCGCCAGGATCACCGGGCTATCTGCTCGGCACCGACGATCAGGGACGCGATATTCTTTCGCGTTTGATCCATGGCTCCCGCCTCACCCTTTATGTGGTGCTGCTGGTCGCCATCATCGCAGCACCTATCGGCCTTCTGGTCGGCACGGTTGCGGGCTATGCCGGTGGCTGGGTCGATGCGGTGCTGATGCGCATCACCGATATCTTCCTTGCCTTCCCGAAGCTCATTCTGGCGCTCGCCTTCGTTGCTGCTCTCGGGCCGGGCATCGAAAATGCCATCATCGCCATCGCCATCACCTCATGGCCGCCCTATGCGCGCATTGCGCGTGCGGAAACGCTGACCGTGCGCAACTCGGACTATATTTCCGCGGTTCGCTTGATGGGTGCTTCGCCGATCCGCATTGTCGTGCGCCACATCATGCCGCTCTGCACCTCGTCGCTGATCGTGCGTGTGACGCTCGACATGGCCGGCATCATCCTCACCGCCGCCGGTCTTGGCTTCCTTGGCCTCGGCGCTCAGCCGCCATTGCCTGAATGGGGCGCGATGATCGCGTCCGGTCGCCGCTTCATCCTCGACCAGTGGTGGGTTGCCGCCATGCCGGGTATTGCGATTCTCATCGTCAGCCTCGGCTTCAATCTTCTGGGCGATGGCCTGCGCGACGCGCTCGATCCGCGAGGTAACAACCAATGAAGCCTCTTCTGACTGTTGAAGACCTGCGCGTCACCTTCCCGACCCGTACGGGCGCAATCGAGGCCGTGCGTGGCGTCAGCTTCGAACTGGGCCGCGAACGCCTCGGCATCGTGGGCGAATCCGGTTCGGGCAAGTCGCAGACCGGCCGCGCCATCATGGGACTGACCCCGCTGCATGCGAAGATCACCGCCCGAAAACTGGAATTTGACGGCATCGATCTTCTGAACGCCCCGGCGCGCCAACGCCGCGCCTTGCGCGGTGGTCGCATCGCCATGGTGTTGCAGGACCCGAAATATTCGCTCAACCCTGTGATGACCATCGGCAAGCAGATCGCCGAAACGCTGAAGGCCCATGGCAAGTTCAGCGGTGAGGAAATCCGCAAGCGCTCCATCGCCATGCTGGAAGCCGTGCAGATCCGCGATCCTGAGCGTGTCATGAGCCTCTATCCGCATGAAGTTTCGGGCGGCATGGGCCAGCGCGTCATGATCGCCATGATGCTGGTGGCAGAGCCGGAAATGCTGATCGCCGACGAGCCGACCTCGGCCCTCGACGTGACGGTCCAGCTCGAAGTGCTCGGCATTCTCGACAAGCTGGTCGCCGAACGCGGCATGGGACTGATCTTCGTCAGCCACGACCTGCGCCTCGTTTCCTCCTTCTGCGACCGCGTCATCGTGATGTATGCGGGCAAGATCGTAGAGGAAATCGGGGCGAAAGACCTCGCCAATGCGAAACACCCCTATACGCAAGGACTGCTGAACTGCATGCCGAAAATCGGAGCCGATCGCCATCCCCTGCCAACCTTGCAGCGTGAGGAGGCATGGAAGCTATGAGCACGGCATCTGCACTCAGCGTCGACAATATCGACGTCTATTTCGACCACTTCCATGCGCTGAAATCGGTCAGCATCGAAGTAGCGCGCGGCGAATCCTATGGCCTTGTGGGCGAATCCGGTTCGGGCAAGTCCACCCTGCTGCGCGCCGTTGCCGGGCTGGCGCCCGTGGAGGACGGCGAAATCCGTATCGACGGGCAATTGCTGAAGACCCCGCGAGACAAGGCGTTCTATCGCAATGTCCAGATGGTGTTTCAGGACCCCTACGGTTCGCTGCATCCAAGGCAGACGGTGGACCGCCTGTTGCTGGAACCGCTCGCCATCCATGGGGTCGGCGATACGGAACAGCGCATCGTGAAGGCGCTCGATGAAGTCGGCCTCGGCTCCGGCTTTCGCTTCCGCTATCCGCACCAGCTCTCGGGCGGCCAGCGCCAGCGCATCGCCATTGCCCGCGCGCTCATCGTCGAACCCAGCATATTGCTGCTCGACGAGCCGACTTCGGCGCTCGATGCATCGGTTCAGGCGGAAGTGCTCAATCTGCTCGAACAGGTTCGGCGCGACCGCAACCTGACCTTCGTCATGGTCAGCCACGACCTTGGCGTTGTCACCCATATGTGCGACCGGCTCGCCGTCATGCGCAATGGAGAGGTCGTGGAACAGTTGCAGGCAAACGATCTTGTCAGCGGCAATATCCATGCCGACTACACGAAAAATCTGATGCGGGCGAGCGAGGGCTTCCGCAGGTAAAGCCGAAGCGGTCCGTTTCAGGATACGCGAAAAAGGGGCCGCGCGGCCCCTTTTTGCATCAATCGTCGGACTTGCGCGGCGCGTCGCCATCCTGCCCGCGCCGCCAATAGGCGACAATCAGCTGACGGCCCTTCGGAATATTGCATTCCTTGCGCATATAGGTGCGGATCGACCGGAATGCGTTGAATTCGCAACCGACCCAGACGTAAATATCGTCTTCATCTTCCGGAAATTCGACCGCCCGCACGGCATCCTGCAACAACGTCGTCGTTCCGGCCTCCGCGCCATTGCGGTTCAGCCATTGCAAATCGACATCGGCCCGAGAGAAAAGTTCCTGCTCCTCTTCGGCGCTGCCAATCTCGACGCGCACGACCGCCCTGGTTCCTTCGGGCAACCGTTCGAGAATGCGCCCGATGGCAGGCAGAGCTGTTTCGTCGCCTGCAAGCAGATACCATTTCGCATCGCCCGCATCGCCGCCGCCCGGACCAGTCATGCCGACAATATCGCCCGGCTTGGCGCTGAGAGCCCAACCGGAACCCGGAGCATCGCAATCATCGCCATGAACGACCATATCGATATCCACCCAACCGGCGACCGTATCGATATTGCGGATCGTATAAACCCGCGTCGCGAGCTTGGCTTCTCCATCCGGCCAGACAGGACGGCCATCTTCCCCCGTCACGGGCCATTGCGGCTTGGCCAGACCCTTTGGAGGAAACAGAAGGCGGATATGGAGACCTAGCTGCGAAAAGCGCGTCAGGTTCTCGCCTTTCAGCCGAACACGGCGCATATGCGGCGTTACATTCGATACCGAAACAACCTGCATCTCCCGGAAATAGGGCAATGGCAGTCCGGCAGCCCCGTCCCCTTCCCAGATAATCTTCGGTTTGGCGCTGCCCTTGTCGAGAAATTCCAGCACGTGTTCAGCGATGGAATATTTTATATAGGCAAGCCCGGTTTCGTCCTCGCTGGTGACGTCGACGCTGACCGTTTCATCGTCCCACTGCACATCCGCCTGACCGAAGCTCAGCACCAGCTTGGCCGTGCTGCCTTGACGGTGCACATCGGCATGTTCGACAAAATGATCGAGAAGCTGATTGACCACGTGACCGGCATTGGTAAGCGCAAAGCGGGTATTGGCGTTGAGTTCGGACATGCCCCGTCCTCCTTTGGGAAACAGTTTCCACAGCCTTACCCGAATATAACATGACCGTTCAAGTCATGATTTAGGCTTGTACTCGCAATAAATTGTGACAGGCAGTGCCTGCCGCCAGACATCAAAGGAACCGAGCGCCCCGGTCTGCGCCACCGACAGCCGCGTCAATTCTCCGCCGCACTTTTCGCGCCAGTTGAAAAGCAGCATTTCGCTTTGCAGGGTCACGGCATTGGCGACGAGCCTGCCGCCCGGCTTCAGGGCATCCCAGCAGGCTTCCAGCACGCCCTTGTCGGTCACGCCGCCGCCGATGAAGATGGCATCCGGTGCCTCCAACCCAGCAAGTGCCAAGGGCGCTTCGCCCCTGACCAGTTGCAATGCGGGAACGCCCAATGCGGCGCGATTCCGCTCGATCATCGCCTGCCGTTGTTCGTTGGCCTCGATGGCAATCGCGCGACAGGAAGGATGAACGCGCATCCACTCAATGCCGATCGATCCGCAACCCGCACCGACATCCCAAAGCAATTGACGCGGCAAGGGCTGCAACCGCGACAGCGTGACGGCACGAATGTCGCGCTTGGTCAGCTGGCCATCATTCTCGAAGGCTTCATCGGGAAGCCCGGCGATCGGCGAAAACACGTTGGTTTCTGGCGCAGCGATGCACTCAATCGCCAGCACATTCAGATCGGCACATCGCTCATGCGACCAGCTTTCGGCGGCATCCTGAAACCGGTGCTCCTTGGGGCCACCAATATGCTCAAGCACGGTCATGCGGCTCTGGCCAAAGCCCCTGCCCTTGAGCATTGCCGCCGCCTTTGCTGGCGTCGAGCCATCATTGCTAAGGACAAGAAGTTTCTCGCCCGGCAGGATATGCGGAAGCAGCAGTTCAAACGGACGACCGTGCACGCTGACCGTGCGGACGTCCTGAAGCGGCCAACCCATCCGCGCCGCTGCCAGTGAAAGCGAGGACGGATGCGGCAGAACAAGCGTTTCGTCCGCCGAAAAATGCCGGGCCAAAGTGGCCCCCACGCCAAAAAACATCGGGTCGCCGCTTGCCAGCACGACGACCGGCTGGCCGCGATACGCGTCGATCATCGCGATAGCTTCGTCGAATGGAGACGGCCACGCCCCGCGCACGGCCTTGATACTGTCGTCCAAAAAATCCAGATGGCGTCTGCCGCCGAAAATGACCTTGGCCGAGGCGATAGCCGCAAACGCCGTTTTTCCAAGCCCGTCAAACCCGTCTTCACCGATCCCGATCACTGTCAACCAGCGTGTCATGCGCAATGCTCCTTTTCCCAGTTCGTAGAGCATTTTGCAGTCGGGTGAAATCACCTGACGCCGCATAAATGCGGCAAAACAAACGGATAGAGCGGAAACGCGAACGAATGTGAGGCATTTCGCTCTATCGCGGGCAGTAGCAAGTGCAAGCGGCAAAGCGTATAAGGCTGAAATGCCCGGCAACCCAACCACCCATTCGCTGCAAGTCCAACCCGACAGGCGCAATGCCTGCCCCGGCCTCTCGCGCATGGTGATGGCGAAAGACGGGGCGATTGCCCGCATCAAACTGAAGCTGGGCCGGTTGTCAGCCGATCAGGCGCGTTCGATTGCGGCAATAGCCGAACGTTTCGATGCAGGCGCGATAGAGCTGTCGATTCGCTCCAATATCCAGTTGCGCGGCATCGCGCCCAGACATTGGGACAATGTTGTCGCTGCGCTGCACGACGCCGGGCTTGGGGCAGAAAATCCCGACGCCGACGATATTCGCAACGTGATGGTCAGCCCCACCGCGGGCATCGACTGTGGCCAGATATGCGACGTCACCGGACTGGCATCGTCCGCGCTCGCCATGCTGCAAACGAATAAGGCTTTCTATGCCCTGTCGCCAAAATTCTCCTTGCAGATCGACGGCGGCGAGGACTGCGCAATGATTGCCCATCCGGGGGATATCTGGCTGTCGGCCATCGACGCTGAAACCTATGCGTTCGGTCTGGCCTCGTCTCCCGATAAACCCGCGCTGGGAGCCGTAGAAGCGCGGCACGCCCTGCCCTTCATTGAAGCATTGCTGCACGGTTTTTTACGCCAAGGCCGTTTTGCGCGGATGAAACATCTGTTCGAGGTCGTTTCGCCATTGCAGTTTCTGGCGGAACTGGACCGGGAATTGTCTTTTCCCATCCAGTCGGCCACAGGCTGGAAACGCAAGGCACCGACGCCTTTTTCGCCTCTCGGTCAGAACCGGCAGCGTGAAGAATCGACTTATATCGGCGCCATGCCGCTTATGGGGCGGCTGACGCCACATCAACTCAGGGCACTGGCGGACCTTTCCAACAGCGGAAAAAGCGAACTACGGCTAACGCCATGGCAAGGCATGATCCTTCCTTATTTGGACGGAATGCAGATTGGAAAAATAACCGAAGAACTTCGCTCGCTTGACCTCGAAACCACAGCGAAAGCTCCGCAGGCGCGGCTTCGTGCCTGTTCGGGTTCCAGCGGATGCATCTCTGCACTCGCCGACACTCAAGCCGATGGCAGAAAGCTGGCGACACAGTTAACTCCGGGAACGTCATCCGTGCACATCACGGGGTGCGCCAAATCATGCGCGGCACTTGCTCCATTGCCGCACACGCTACTGGCGCGCTCGGCAGGCCGCTACGATCTTTATGCACAAGACAGGACTGGACCATCGCGCTTCGGACAGCTATTGGCGATTGATATCACCATTGACGAAGCGGCGCGCCTTCTGAACGCCCGACACTGATTAGAGTGGCACACCATGACAGACTACATTCGCGACGGGCAGGCGATTTATGACCGGTCTTTCGCCATCATTCGTGCCGAGGCCGATCTGAGCCGGATACCCGCCGATCTGGAAAAGCTTGCAGTGCGTGTCATTCACGCCTGCGGCATGGTGGATGTAGTCAATGACCTCGTCTTCTCCGAAGGCGCGGGCAAAGCCGGGCGCGACGCGCTGCTCGCAGGTGCGCCCATTCTCTGCGATGCGCGCATGGTGGCCGAAGGCATTACCCGCTCTCGCCTGCCTGCAAACAATGAAGTCATCTGCACTCTCAGCGATCCGTCGGTTCCCGAGCTTGCCGCGAAGATCGGTAATACCCGCTCTGCGGCGGCACTCGACCTCTGGCTGCCGCATCTTGCCAACAGCGTCGTTGCAATCGGCAATGCACCGACCGCCCTCTTCCGCCTGTTCGAACTGCTGGATGCTGGCGCGCCTAAACCGGCGCTGATCATCGGCATGCCGGTCGGTTTCGTCGGCGCGGCAGAATCGAAGGAAGAACTCGCCGCCAACAGCCGTGGCGTGCCTTTTGTGATCGTGCGCGGAAGACGCGGCGGCAGCGCCATGACGGCAGCGGCGGTCAACGCGCTCGCCTCGGAGCGCGAATAATGGCGGCAAAAGGCAGACTGTTTGGCCTGGGCGTCGGTCCCGGCGATCCCGAATTGATAACGCTGAAAGCCCTTCGTCTACTCAAAAGCGCGCCGGTCGTTGCCTATCATGCCGCGAAGGGAAAGAAGGGTAATGCCCTCACAATTGTTGAGGAATATCTTTCGCCGGAACAGATTCTGGTGCCGCTGATCTATCCCGTGACGACGGAAAAGCTTCCGGCACACATGGATTACGAACAGATTGTCAGCGATTTCTATGGCGAGATAACGAGCACGATAGCAAGCCATCTCGATCGCGGGCAGGATGTAGCCGTGATCGCGGAAGGCGATCCGTTCTTCTATGGCTCGTTCATGTATATCCACGACCGGCTTGCGGACCAGTATGAAACGCAAGTCGTCCCCGGTGTCTGTTCCGTTCTCGGTGCCTCCGCGGTGTTGGGTGCGCCGCTCGTCTATCGCAACCAGACGCTCTCCGTCCTTTCCGGCGTCATGAGCGCCGAAGAGCTGAAACAGCGGCTCGCGGATACGGGCGCGGCTGCAATCATGAAGCTTGGCAAGAACCTCGACAAGGTCCGCACCGTGCTTGGCGATCTTGGTCTCATGGACCGGGCGCTCTATGTCGAGCGCGCCACCATGTCCAACCAGCGTATTGTGCCGCTTGCCGAAGTCGATGGCGGCGATTGCCCCTACTTTTCAATCATTCTCGTTCCGGGGCAAAAATGGAACGGCTTATGATCCCCGCGATCCTAGTGCTCGGAGAAGCTGCTGTGCCCGCCGCACAGCGGATCGCAATGGCACTGGAACGCGCCGAAATACTCGGCCTCCGGAACCGTGTTGCATCGGTTGACAGCACCTTCATGCATTTCGGCGATGCGATAAGGTCGCTTTACGAGGAAGGCCGTCCCATCATTGCGCTTTGCGCCGCCGGCATCGTCATCCGGGCGCTCGCCCCGTTGCTTGAGAACAAGCGTATCGAACCGCCGGTTCTGGCCGTTGCCGAAGATGGAAGCGCGGTTGTCCCGCTGTTGGGTGGCCTCTCCGGTGTTAATGATATGGCCCGAAAGATTGCGGCGGCGTTTGAGGTCGCGCCCGCGATAACCACGTCCGGCGAACTGCGGTTCGGGATCAATTTGTTGCACCCACCGGCCGAACTGACACTTACCAATCCGGACGACGCGAAAAACTTCATGTCGAACCTGCTCGCGGGACAGAAGCTGCGGCTTAACGGACAATCCCGCTGGCTTGTGCAATCGAAACTGCCTTTCGCCGACGATGGCGCGTTGGCGATCAGCATAACGCCCCGCAACCGCACACCGCGCCCGGACGAACTGGTTTATCACCCGCGCTGTGTGGCGGTTGCCATTGATGCGGTCAGCGAAAGCATTCAGAACAATATTGAGCATGCACTTGCCAAAGCCGGAATAGCCCAGTCGTCTCTGGCATTGCTTCTTGCCCATGAGAAGGATTGTGCGTCTTCCATACTTCATCAGGCGGCGGCCAATCTCGATATTCCGCTGCGCTATGTGGCAGATGCGGCGGATGCGCGCGAGCTTGTCCTTCGTTCGGTGGAACAGCCGGTCGAACTGATAGATAGCGACGGGCTTGCCGTCGCCATCGCCGCTACGCCGGCAGATGTACTGCTTGTCGGTCGAAAGCGTGGCAGGCTGGTCGTGATCGGTCTTGGACCCGGATCAAGCGATCTGATGACGCCAGCCGTCCAGCGCGAACTGGAACAGACCGAAGATATCCTCGGCTATGAGACCTATGTGCGAATGGCCGAGGAGAACCTCCGGCCTTTCCGCTCCGATCAAACTGTGCACATGACCGACAATCGCGAGGAAATGCAGCGCGCCCGTCACGCATTCGACCTCGCAGCTTCCGGTCGGCATGTCGTCATGGTCTCCTCGGGCGATCCCGGTGTCTTTGCCATGGCTGCGGCGGTGGTCGAGGCGCTGCACGAAACGGACAATCCCGCCTGGCACGGCGTGGAGCTTGTCATCCAGCCCGGAATTTCAGCGGCAATGGCTGCCGCCTCGCGCATTGGCGCGCCGCTGGGACACGACTTCTGCATCATTTCGCTGTCGGACAATCTGAAGCCTTGGGAAATCATCGAAAAGCGTCTGGCGCTTGCCGCCGAAGCTGATCTAGCCATGGCGTTCTACAATCCCATTTCCAGGGCGCGCCCGCACCAGCTTGGCCGTGCACTGGAAATCCTGCGCCAGTATCGATCCCCGGAAACGCCGGTTGTCCTTGGACGGGACATTGGCAGGCCGGCGGAAACAACATGCACAACCACGCTCGGCAGGCTGACGCCGAATGACGTCGATATGCGAACCGTTGTGATTGTCGGCTCGTCCCACACGCAAAGCTTCACAAAGCTCGATGGCAGGCAATGGGTTTACACACCGCGCTGGTACGGCGAAAAACCAGAAAAATGACAAACAAAAAGGCAGGGAAAACCCTGCCTTTTTCGTATGTTATCGCTGATTATTGAATCAGTTTTTCTTCGCCTTGACCTTCTTCGGCTGGGCAGCGGCGGCTGCATCAGCCCTGGCGGCGGCAGCTTCAGCTGCGACCTGATCCGCGCTTTTCGGCGATGTGTCGATAACGGCACGCACACCGCCCTTGGCGCTCACCTGGCAGACAGCAGTGCGCAGGTCGACCTTAAGATCGACGTCGGTTCCACCTGCTGCACCCGGACGGGAATTGACAGCGGAGATAACGCGCTCCGGCAGGAAATACTTGTTGGCGGCAGCGGTGATGCAAGGCTGCGCCAGCGCTGGATCGACATAAGCAGTCGGCGTGAAGCTTGGCATCGAAATCGTCGGCGCGCTAACCGGAGCATCGGTCTTGCCGGGAGCCGCAGTCGTTGTCGGTACAGTAGTCGTGCAGGCAGCGGCAAGCGGGGCCAGCATGGCAAGGGCTAGAAAACGGGCTCCGGTGCGGGCGCGTCCGTACATGATCTACCTCATAGGATCTGCTGAGTAGGTAAAATTTTAAGTTCGATAACTATTCGGTTTTGCCCGATTGTCGAGTGGCAGGAAGGTCACATTGCCGGAATTTCGATTCGCATCCACAACCTGTCATCACGGTTTTGCCAGAATCCAGTTCAGCATCTCGCGCCAGTCGGCCATGCGGATCGGGGTGCCGTGATTGCCGCTCTCGAAACGGCGAAACTGAACCGGATAACCCGGCGCGCGCTTGCGTATCTCGCGATAGAAGGCTTCCTGCCTGTCAATCGCAAAAACCGGGTCGCGGCTTCCATGGCCGAAGAAAACAGGAACGCGCTTCCGGAATGCGAGAGACTTGAAAAATCCCTCATCCCAGAGCGATCCGAGCAGGATGAGGCCTGCAAGCTGATTTCCGGCCTTTTCGTTGCCCGCTATGCGCCAGCACAGCGTTCCGCCTTGCGAGCCGCAGGAAAGGATCAACGGAGCATTTGGCGACGACGCCTTAACAGCTTCGATCAGCGCAGCAATCTGCGCCTCGCCCATATCGGCGAAATCCTTGAAGTCCGGCGTGACATAAAGGCCGCCGTTCAATGCCGCGAGATTCTTCACACGGTTGAAATTGCCGCCGAACGTGAAGTCGTTCATGCCTTGCAGGCGATTGCCGCCCCGCCCATGCAGATAGATGACGATGAAAGACGCGCCCTCCCGCTTGCCCGCCGTCATGGCCTTGACGGGTCCGGCAACGGTTTGGAACGTGACGTCCTTCTGGTAGGCGCGGGCCTTCAGCGAGACATAGGCGTCTTTCACACGCTTTTCAGGCACCGCATCGCGACCGTTGATATCGCGCATCTCATTGTAATCGACGACCTTGTAATCGCCATTGTCAGCGCTGCTGATAATACCGGGATAGGCGAAATAATCGTCCTTGAACGCAGGCAACGGACCTGCACCAAATGCGGAAGACGCTGAAAACAGAAATAAAGCGCCCAAAAGACCGCTCGTTCCACGTCGTCTCATCGCATTACAACTCCAGCGTATGGTAGCGCCTGTTGAGATAGACCAGCGCTTCCTCTTCGGCCTTTGACCGCAGGCCTACCACTTCGCCGAAAAGCACGTGATGGGTGGAATGATCCTGAACGCTGATCACCCGGCAATCGAAAGAGGCAAGCGCTCCCTGCAATATGGGCGCTCCGGTAACCTGCACCTCCCACCGCGCCAGTTCGAACCGCTCGTCCTGCGTCAGACCAATGCGGCCGGAAAACGCATCTGCAAGCTGTTGATGCGAACCTGCAAGCGTATTGACCGCGAACACACCATTTTCGATGAACAGCCGATTTTCTTCGTGGATTTTCTGCAGGCAGATGAGGATCGTCGGCGGATTATCGGACACCGAGCAGGCTGCTGTCAGCGTAAGACCGCGCCTTCCCGCATTGCCGGCGGTCGTGACGATCTGTACGGCACCGGCATAATGGCTCATGGCATCCCGGTAGGACTTGGATTCCACCGAAGCTGCGCTGGAAATGATGTTCTTAATCGTTTGCACGTCCAACAGAATCCATCTCGCCCTATGGGTATGTTACCTGAAGCCAGCTATCTTGTTCAGAAGCCCGCAATATCGGCCCCCAGAAACGGGCATTGCACAAAGGCGAGGAAACAGCTACCCACTTTTCGTTGAAAATGCCACGAATTGTTTAATGAAGACGGATCACGTGATCGAGCTAGGGAAACGTCCTGCCGCAGCGCTGACAAGCATTATCCTCACACTGCTGGCCAGTTCGGTACTGGCGCAGGCAGAGGATATGCACATCGGACTTGCAGCCCCCCTGTCCGGCACCTTCGCTCCGTTGGGCAATCAGCTGGTCGAAGGTGCGCGCATCGCGGCCACGGCGAAAGGCGCTGAACTCGTCATATCTGATGACCGTTGCGACGCCGAAGGCGGCAGGGAAGCGGCAGAACGTTTCGTAAAGGAAAACGTTCGGATCGTGACCGGTTTCCTGTGTCCCGACGCCCTTGAGGCAGCGCTTCCCGTTCTCGCAGCCGGCAACATACCTATCGTGGCATCCGACGTCAGTGAACCAACACTCACGGAAAGGCGCGCACCCGCGCCAATGGCGATATTCCGTCTCGCAACCGGGCTCGACAAGGAAACGCAGGCGACTGGCAGCTTTCTTGGCAGCCTGTGGCGCGCCCAGGCTTTTGCCGTCATCGATGACGGCACCATTGAGGGACGCGAACGTGCGGCACGTGTTCTGGCGAGCCTCAAAGAGCAGCAATTGCAGCCGGTTTTCACCGATACATACCGGCCCGGCCTCGACAATCAGAATGCGCTGGTCGCCCGGCTGCGGCGCGCAGGCGCTACCCATGTCTATGTCGGCGGCGAGCGAGACGATATCGCCGCCATCGGTGCAAGCGCTGCAGCCCTCAATCACCCGCTGACGATAGCAGGCGGTAGCCTGCTGGATGCCGCACCCGGCGCACAGTCTTTAAGTCAGGGCACTTTGATGATTGCCCCGCTCCGTCCGCAGGACCTTTCGACCGCAAAGCCTGCAATCGACGCGCTACATCAGGCCGGGAAACTTGCCGATGCTTACGCCGTCATCGGCTATGCCAGTGCGGAGATTGCGGCGGATGCGATCCGGCGCGCCGAGGAGAAAAAGCAGCCGGTGTTGGATACGCTGCGCAGCGGCTCGTTCGAAACAGTGCTTGGCACGATCAAATTCGATAACAATGGCATTCGAACGGACAATCCCAACCGCCTCCAGCGCTTCGACGGCAAACGGTTCGTACTAGCCGACAAGTAACCCAAGCAGGCTCGCAGCGATCACAAGCCCGGTCATCAGGCTCATTGTTGACCAGAACAAGTGAAGCGCGGCATCGATATCATCGGCATTGGCATCGCGTTTGCCGGATGCATTGAGCATCGGACCCTCAACTTTTTCCGTTCCGTATTGGCGCGGACCGGCCAAGGCCAGTCCCAGCCCGCCTGCAAATGCCGATTCCGGCCAGCCAGCATTGGGCGAGCGATGCAGTCGCGCGTCACGACGCATGACCGAAAAGGCTTCCCTTCCTGACAGCTTGTCTTTCGTGACCGCAGTGGCAAGTGAAGCCAGCAGCCCTGTCAACCGAGCGGGAATGTAGTTTGCAACATCATCCAGCTTCGCGGCAAAACGGCCGAAATCGCGATAGCGATCATTGAGATGACCGATCATCGAGTCAGCGGTATTGATCATCTTGTAGGCAAACAGGCCCGGCAACCCGCCCACCAGGAACCAGAACGCGGGCGCAACGATACCGTCCGATGCGTTTTCGGCGAGACTTTCTATCGCTGCTCGGCTAACGCCACCTTCATCAAGATGCTCGGGATTGCGCCCGACAATCATCGACACGGCCCGGCGGCCACCCTCAAGGCCCTCCTCGCGCAGCGCCAGCGCAACCGCCTGCACATGATCGGCAAGGCTCTTCTGCGCAAGCAGCACCGTCACGATCAGGATTTCGGCAACAGCACCTGCTGTCCCGGCAAAGGGCAACAAAACCTCAATAACAAGCCCAAGAGCCACGCAGACCGCCACCAGCCCAACCGTCAGCCACATGCCATTTCGGCGAAGCACCGCGGCGGAAAAATTCCGGTTGTTCCAGCGCTTCTCCCCCCAGGCTATTGCTTTCCCGAACAGGACGACCGGATGCGGCATCCTTTGCCATAGCTGCGGCGGATCACCGACAAAGCGATCGAGAAGCAGCGCCAGCGAAAGAATAATGAGCTTTATTTCCATGAGCTTGACCAGAGAAACTGAATCAAAGTTTCAACGCCTTTTCCAAGCGCGCAAGCGCCACGTCATCCAACGGCAGACCAATGCGCAACCAGCGCGAGGCGTAATCGAATTTCCGGACAAGAATATGTCTCTGGCACAGTCTGGCATAGAGTTCGTGCGCATCCGGGTGTTCAATGAGCGAAAACAGCGCTGTGCCGCCGATTTCCTTGAGACCGCATTTCTCGAGAACGGCAGACAGTTCCAGCCGCCTCAGATCGATACGCGCGCGATAGTTGGAAAGCGCCTCGGCATCGCTGAAAGCATGGCTGGCAATTGCGAGCGCCGGGCCGGAAACCGCCCATGGCCCAAGCCGCTGCTGCAAAGCCTCGACAAAACGCATGCCGCCGATTGCAAAGCCTAGACGAACGCCAGCCAGCCCGAAAAACTTGCCGAAGGATTTCAGCACGATCATCGGCGCGTCTTCTGCATCTGCTGCAACGCTGACATCCTCATGCGCATCGGCGAAAGCCTCATCCACGACCAGAAAGCCGCCCCGCGCACCCAGCTTTCGCGCCAGATGCAGCAGATCGCCTTTAGAAACCACGCGCCCGTCGGGATTGTTGGGATTGACGATAACCGCCGCCGTCGCATCGTCTGGAATTTCATCAATCGTCGTGCATTGCACGACCTTCCAGCCGGAAGCGGAGAACGAGGCCGCATGTTCCTGATAGGTCGGCCCGAGAACCGCAGCCTTAGACGGAGCAACCAGTGTGGGAACGAGCTGGATCAAAGCCTGTGTGCCGGGTGCGGCGATGATAGCCGCATCCTCGCCTAGCCCATAATAGCCGCGGGCGAGCCGCAGCGTTTTCCGCAACAGCCCCTCGTCGGGCAAGCGGTTCCAGATTTCCTGTGTCAGCTGGGGAAGTGGAAAATGCTCCGGATTGATACCCGTCGAAAGATCGAGCCAGTCTTGCGGCTGTCCGCCGAAGCGTGCGATGGCCTTGTCCAGCGCACCGCCGTGCTCGATTTCTGCACTCAAGCTTTCTCTCCGCAAAAATCGATGACATGCATGAACGAGCCGGAAACGGAACCGACCCTCAGCCCTGCCTCGCCAAGATCGTCACCCGCCGCATCGCGAGCCCGGAACAGGCGGTCCGCCTTCCCTTCACGCAGGATGCTGGCATAGTGAAACTCGTGCGCTTTCAACGGCTCAGCCCATGGTGAACCCCCAAGCGGCTCCAGCAGGCGATAGCCGAGATGCAGCTTTCTTTTCGCGAAGCTCGTTTCGAGCGGCAGAAGACCCAGCATCGGATGCGCAACACCTTCCGCATCGTGCAACGTCTCGCCAAGAACCATGTAGCCGCCGCATTCGCCATAGATCGTCGCGCCACGGGTTGCAGCTTCGCGTATGCCCGTTTGAAACCGCCCGGCCTGTGCAAGACGTCCCGCGTAAAGCTCCGGATAACCGCCGGGCAGATAGATGGCGTCGGCGTCCTGTCTCGGTGTCTCGTCGGCAAGCGGCGAGAAGAATGAAATCTCAGCCCCGCGCCTGCGCCAGCCTTCGAACAAATGCGCATAGGCAAAAGCGAAAGCGTCGTCGCGGGCAACCGCAATGTGGCTGCCAAGCGGTTTCAGGCGCGGCACATTGGCCATTGCGTCAAAGCGCTTCGGTCGCGACCATATGGCTTGAAGTGCGCCTAAATCGATGTGCGTTTCCATCACATCGGCGGCATGGTCGAGGAAAGTTTCGAGATCGGAATGTTCGCCCGCCTGCACCAGCCCCAAATGCCTTTCAGGCAGCGAAAGAGCGGCATCGCGAGGCAGGGCACCGAGAACAGGAATACCGAGCGGCTCCAAGGCGCCACGCAGCATCGCCTCGTGTCGGGCACTGCCGACGCGATTGAGGATAATTCCCGCAATCAGCACGTCCTTGCGAAACTGGCTGAAACCCCAGACAAGCGCGGCGATGGAATGCGACTGACGGGCGCAATCCACCACCAGTACCACCGGCAGATCGAGAAGCCGCGCCAAGTCGGCTGAAGAACCCTTCCCGTCCAGCGCTCCGTCAAAAAATCCCATCATGCCCTCGGCGACCAGCAGCTTGGCGCCGCTTTCCGTCATGCGGGACGACAGCGCGCTGATAAGTTCAGGGCGCATCGCCCAAGGGTCGAGATTGAAGCAGTCTGCGCCGCTTGCGGCCTTATGATAGGCGGGATCGATGTAGTCCGGCCCGGCCTTTACCGGTGCAAGCGCTACGCCCCGGCGCTTCAAAACCCTCAACAAACCCAGCGTTACCGTTGTCTTGCCAGACCCGGAAGCCGGTGCTGCTATCATAAAACCCTTCATGCGGTTTGCGCTCCCTCATTTTGGTTCCTTTTGCCAAGCGGATCGCTGGACAGGATCTTGCCGCTCAAAGCGCCCATCCAGTCCAGTCCCTCCCGCAAACGAACCACTTGCCCCACAACCACGATTGCAGGCGGGTTCAGCCCCGCCGCTTCGACGTCTTTTGCAGCCTGCGCCAGTGTGGTTTCAAGCACGGTCTGGTTGGGCAGGCTCGCATTGCACACAAAGGCGACCGGCTCGTCCGGCGAGCGTCCGGCATCGATCAGGCGCCTGGCAATGAGATCGATATGTTTCATCGCCATATACATGACGATAACCGGAGAGGTTCTCGCGATGCCGGTCCAGTCCACCCCGTCCGGCACCGAACCGCTGGCATCGTGACCGGTCAGAAACGTCACCGACTGATTGATGTCGCGATGCGTTGCGGGAATGCCGGCATAGGCGAGGCCGCCAATTCCGGCGGTCACTCCGGGAACGATGCGAAACGGAACATCGTGTTCCACAAGCGTCAGCGCCTCCTCCGCCCCTCGCCCGAACACGAACGGATCGCCGCCTTTCAAGCGCAGCACCTTCTTGCCCTGTTTCGCAAGTTCGACAAGCCGCAGGGAAATATCGCGCTGTTTCGGCGAAGGCTTGCCGCCGCGCTTGCCTGCATATTCCAGAACAGCATCTGCATGTTTGAGGGAGAGGCAGGCATCATCCACCAGCGCATCGTAAACGATGACATCCGCCTGTTGCAGGGCGTTGACGGCATGAAGCGTCAAAAGGCCGGGATCGCCCGGCCCTGCCCCCACGAGCCACACATGGCCGGGCTCCATCGCAGGCAACGTCATTTTGCTTTTGGCAATGACACATGCCGCCGTTTCTTCAGCCTTGTTCATTCTCGTCAACCATTATTCTATCTGGCGACACAGCTAGCAGATACATTATAAGGCGTCCATGAATGACGAAACCGCTGCAACGAATAAAAGTCAGGAAAAGGCCGAGCTTCGCCGCGGCTGGACCACTGGTGCCTGCGCGACCGCTGCCACCAAGGCAGCTTTGACGGCGCTCATCACCGGAGAATTTCCCGATCCCGTCGGCATAATTCTGCCCAAGGGAGAGGTACCCTATTTCCAGCTCGCCTATGAGGGGCTGGGCGAAGGCTATGCGATGGCGGGCATCGTCAAGGATGCGGGCGACGATCCTGATGTGACCCATGGCGCCACGATCATCTCGACAGTGTTCCCTGCGCCGCCGGGAACCGGCATCATCTTTCGCGCCGGTGAAGGCGTTGGAACGGTCACGCGGCCCGGCCTGCAAATTCCTCCGGGCGAAGCCGCCATCAACCCGGTTCCACGCCGCATGATGACGGAAATCTGCGAACAGATTTGCGCCGAATACGGCCTGCCCGCAGACCTCGTCATTACGATATCGGTTCCGGGCGGCGAAGAGATCGCCAGGAAAACATGGAACCCTCGCCTTGGTATTATCGGCGGCATCTCCATTCTCGGCACCACCGGTGTGGTCCACCCATTTTCCTGTTCGGCCTGGATTCACTCGATCCATCGCGGCATCGATGTTGCGCGTGCTGTTGGGCAAAAACACGTGCTCGGTGCGACCGGCTCGACGTCCGAAGACGCGGCGCAGGCGCTCTATGACCTGCCGGATTTTGCCATTCTCGACATGGGCGATTTCGCGGGCGGTGTGCTCAAATATCTACGTGACCATCCTATCGACAAGCTGACGATTGCGGGCGGTTTCGCCAAATTGACAAAGCTCGCCCAAGGCGCCCTCGATCTCCATTCTTCGCGCTCGCAAGTGGACAAGGGTTTCCTCTGGACCATAGCGGAAAAGGCAGGCGCACCGACAAGCATGAAGGAGCAGATTCTCTTTGCGAACACTGCCCTGGAAGTGCTTGAACTGACTCAATCAATCGGCATCGACATGGCAATGCCCATTGCGCTCAAAGCGAAGGAAACAGCACTGGAAACCCTTCGCGGTGCACCTGTGGAAGTTGAGATTATCTTGACTGATCGCAGTGGAAATATCCTTGCGCGCGTCTGAACCCAAGATACTCATTCTGGGCGGAACGGCCGAGGCAGCAGCACTTGCAACGGCCTTTGCGGAACTGCCCGTCAAAGCGATTACCTCGCTCGCCGGACGCACCAGCAATCCAGCCAAACTGACCGGAACGGTCCGCAGCGGCGGCTTCGGAGGCATTGACGGTCTTGCCACCTATCTCGATTGCGAAGGGATCGACCTCGTCATCGACGCAACCCATCCTTATGCCGCGCGCATCTCGCAAAATGCGGTTCAGGCCGCAAGCAAGTGCGACATACCACTGGTGAGGCTGGAGCGCCCTGCCTGGCAGAAACAGCCGGGAGACCGCTGGATCGATATTGCCAGCGAGGCCGAGGCTGCAAGCGCCATTTCTTCTGGAGAGCGTGTGTTTCTCGCGCTCGGTCGCCAGCACATCGCCCCTTTTGCCAAGCGCGCGGACGTTCATTTCGTCATGCGTATGATCGATCCGCCGGAGGTGACGCCGCCACCGGATTGCGAACTTATCCTCGCAAGGCCCGGCGATTTCGCGGCGGAAATGCTATTTCTGAAGGGTCGGAATATCGGGCTGCTCGTGAGCCGCAATTCGGGCGGCGCCATTTCCTATGCCAAGATCGAAGCAGCCCGCGCGCTAGGGCTTCCGGTCATGATGATTTCCCGCCCGCCGGTTGCGGCGAAGACCATTGTCACCTCGCCGGAAGACGCAATCGCATTCGCCCGTACAAGCTTAAGCTTTTGAACGCGCCGCGTGGCTATGCGCTTCATGATAGAGCGCTGAATCGCGAAAGCTCTTTGGGTCCAGACCGCGCCCGACAAAAATCATCGCCGTGCGCTGCAGACCCGATATCGCCACCTTCTCGCTAATATCCGACAACGTACCGCGTAGAATCCGCTCATCCGGCCATCCAATGCGATAGGCGACGACCACAGGGCAATCAGCGCCATAAAGAGGTGTCAGCTCGGCCTCGATCTTCGCGAGGTTGCGAATGGAAAGGTGAATCACCAACGTCGCGCCCGACCGTCCAAGTGTGGCAAGGTCCTCGCCTTCGGGCATTGCAGACGATTTCATCGATGTGCGGGTCAGGATGATGGTCTGGTTGACCTCGGGAATGGTCAATTCCTGTTTCATGGCGGCGGCGGCAGCCGCAAATGCGGGAACACCCGGCGTCACATCATAGGGAATGCCGAGACTGTCCAGCCGCCGCATCTGTTCGGCCATAGCACCGTAAATCGACGGATCGCCGGAATGCACCCGCGCGACATCGAGACCCTTAGCGTGTGCGGCTTCCATTTCAGCGATAATCTCATCCAAAGTCAGGGATGAACTATCGACCAGACGCGCACCCTTGGGCACTCCGGCAACAAGTTCCTTCGGCACCAGCGACCCCGCATAGATGCAGACGGGGCATTGCTCAATCAGGCGCAGCCCGCGAACGGTGATGAGATCCGCCGCACCGGGACCGGCGCCAATGAAATGAACAGTCACAATTTTCCCTTCCTGAACTGCGTAGCGCCGCTTGAGCCAACAATCGCCAGAGCGGCAGTTGCCCGGACTGACGCGGTTTTCTCGACTGCAAGAATACCGTTCGGACCAGAGGCAGCAAGCGCTGCTGCTTCGGCAACACCATGACAACCGGCTGCCTGAAAAACGGCTTCCGACGGGTTTTTGAGACGCGGTGTTTCCTGCTCCAGTCGCTCCGCATCGAAGTAACAAACCGCACATGCAAAATATGACGCAAGCTCAGCCCATGCGGGCTCACCGCGTTTCGTGCTCAAGGTCGCAATAGCATCAGGCCGCGAACACGCCCCCCGAGCCAACACTTGCTCGGCCAAGGCCAAAAGCTCATCGAACGTCACGCCCGACGAACCGCCCATGCCAAGAACTCTGATGAAATTGCTTTTAAGCATGTCTTTATCCCAAAACCGGTTCCCACTTTTGGGAGACATGCATTAGAACCCACAGGGAGATGACTGGCGTGCTTTGTGCAGTTCTTCCGGCTTGACCCCGAGCGTATCGGCAATGCGCTGGATCATTGTTGCTTCGCTACGATCAAGGCGATTATCGGAGCAGGCAATTGTCACGAGATCACCAAGCAGCGCCAGACGACGCTCCGGCGCCATCTCTGCCAGCATATTGGCGGCTTGCTTGGTTGTCGTCTCGTAAGCAAAATCCTTGAGATATTCCGCGACTTCCGGAAGCTCTTCTGGTGCAATGCCGAAATTCTTTTCGGCAATTTCCTTGAAGGCGGCTATTTCGGCTGGGTGCTGATCGCCATCGGCAAAAACCACATGCAACAGCAAAAGCAATTCAGAAGCGAGCGCCGGATCATCGGCGACGCGCTGCACAGCGCTCTTCCTGCCCAGAAAAGCAGTAATCCGCTCAAAGATGCTTTCGCTCATGGAACCCCTCTAAATTTTCAGCTTGCATATAATGAATAGCGCCGGATGCGCAGGAAAACAATCTCGCTCCGAGACCCAGCTTTCTTCAATGAGCATCTTTGTTTGACTGGCGTTCGCGAAGCCGCTGCTCTATGTTGCCCCAACCTCTCCTTTAGGCTCCCCCGATGCTTGAATTTTTTGATACGCTTACCCTGCTCCTCACGGCTGCGGCATTCATTGCCGGAATCATCGATTCCATAGCTGGCGGCGGCGGAATGATTACGATTCCCGCCCTGTTGCTGGCCGGAATACCACCCGTTGAAGCACTGGGCACAAATAAGCTGCAAGGCTTGTTCGGATCGTCGTCGGCGACAATCGCCTATGCACGCAAAGGGCATGTCAACATCAGGGAACAGTGGCCCGAAGCGCTCGCCTCGCTCATTGGTTCGGTATTCGGCGCATTGCTTGCAACCGTTCTGCCCGTGGATATCATGCGCGCAGCCTTGCCGATCCTCCTGATCGCCATCGCCGTCTATTTTGCCGTTAAACCCAGCCTCGGCGATGTCGACCGGGCACGCCGCATCGGACCGTTTCTTTTCGGCGTGACACTCGTTCCGCTGATCGGTTTTTATGACGGACTCTTCGGTCCCGGAACCGGATCGTTCTTTATGCTCGCCTTTGTGGCGCTTGCCGGTTTCGGAGTGTTGAAGGCCACCGCGCATACGAAGCTTCTCAACTGCGCTTCCAATGTCGGCAGTTTTGTAACCTTTGCCCTCGTTGGCACCATCAACTGGAAAATCGGCATCTGCATGGGCATCGCCCAGTTCATCGGCGCACAGATCGGCGCAAGCCTTGCCATGAAGGTCGGCTCACGCATCATCAAACCGCTTCTGGTCGTTGTCAGCCTGGCGCTGGCAATTCGCCTTCTGATGGACGGCACCAACCCGCTGCGCCAGTGGATCGGTTTCTAGAGCTTGCCAGCAAAAGTGTGAAACGGTTTTGCGTCGGATAAATGCAATGAAACAAATAGTTGGAGCGGTTCCGACTGCTCCGTTTTAAGCGGAACCGCTTTAAACCCGAAGTGCTACCAGCACCACGCCGCAGCCGATAAGCAGAATACCGAACCAGTTGACGGTCGACATGCGCTCGCCAAGAAATGCCGCACCGAACAGCGCCACCAGCACGACCGACAATTTGTCGATCGGCGCGACGCGGGATGCATCACCGATCTGCAAGGCCCGGAAATAGGCAAGCCACGAAGCACCGGTCGCCAACCCCGAAAGCACCAGAAACAGCCACGATTTTCCGGAAATCTCGCCCGGCTTCTGCCACTGGCCGGTAACGGTCAGGAACAAGCACAGCGCGCCAATAATGACCAGCGTGCGCACAAGCGTCGCGAAATCCGAATTGATGCCTTGAATACCGATCTTGGCGAAGATTGCCGTCAGCGCGGCAAACACTGCCGACATCAGCGCCCAGAACTGCCAGCTATCGATCATCAGAATTCAATGCCCTTCTGCGCCTTCACGCCGGAGCGGAATGGATGTTTGATCATCTCCATTTCGGTCACAAGGTCTGCCGCTTCAATCAGCTCGTCCTTGGCATTGCGCCCGGTAATGATGACGTGCTTCATCTCCGGCTTGGCTTTAAGAACCTCGATCACTTCCTCAACCGGCAGATAATCATAACGAAGAACGATATTCAGCTCGTCGCAAAGCACCATATCGTAGCTTTCATCCATTATCAGTGCCTTGGCCTGTTCCCACGCGCCCCGCGCCATGGCGATATCCCGCGTGCGATCCTGTGTCTCCCAGGTAAAGCCCTCGCCCAGCGCTGAAATCGTCACCTGCTCGGGAAATTTTTCAAGCACCCAGCGCTCGCCTGTGTCCCACGACCCCTTGACGAACTGCACGACGCCGATCTTCATACCATGACCCAACGCACGGAAAACCATCCCGAAACCGGCGGTCGATTTGCCCTTGCCCTTGCCGGTATGGACGATCACCAGCCCCTTTTCCTCGGTCTTCGTAGCCTGGATCTTGTCGCGAGCAGCCTTCTTCTTGCGCATCTTGTCCGCATGGCGGGCGTTCAGTTCCTCTTCAGTCATGGACAGAAGTTTTGCAGATTTTTCAGCCATTTGTTCTCTTTCCCGGATTCAAAGTCGCAAGTTGCTCCAGTTCGAACCGCGCCGAATTGGACCGTGGTATCCAGAAGCCTCGCTCGATGGCGTCGTTCAGCTTCGCTGCCGTCTCGGCAAGTGCTGCGGGGTTTTTCTCGGCCATGAACTCATGCACCGTCCTGTCGGCGATATAAGCCTGATAGACCGCCTCGAAGTGATGATTTCCGACCTTGCCGGTGGTCGCTGCAAAGGCGAACAGATAATCGACCGTAGCCGCTATCTCTGCCGCCCCTTTATAGCCGTGGCGCATCACACCCGCGATCCATTTCGGATTGGCCGCGCGCCCCCGCACGACGCGTGAAAGCTCTTCTTCCAGCGCCCTGATCACCGGCTTTTCCGGGCGGGAATGGTCATTGTGATAGACCGCAGGCATTGCGCCGCTCAGGCTTTCCACGGTCGCGGCCATTCCGCCTTCGAACTGATAATAATCATCGCTGTCGAGGAGATCATGTTCGCGGTTGTCCTGATTCTGCACCACCGCCTGAACCGAACGAAGCCTTTCTTCCAAAAGGCCACGCTCGGCCTGCCCTTCCTCACCCGCGCCATAGGCATATCCGCCCCAGACAAGCCAGGCTTCCGCCAGATCGTTGCGCCCGGCCCAGCCATTCTCGTCGATCAGCGCCTGCAAGCCTGCGCCATAAGCGCCGGGTTTGGACCCGAAGACACGATAGCCTGCACGGCGCTGTGCCGTCTTCTCGTCTACCCCATCTGCAACGAGACGCGCTTGCTCTATCCGCATGCGCGCCGCAATCGGATTATCCTCGGCATCCTCATCTAGCTCCCCCACTGCCCGCACAGCCTTGTCGAACAGCGCAATCTGTTCTGGAAACGCATCGCGGAAGAAGCCGGAAATGCGCAATGTCACATCAACCCGCGGGCGGCCAAGCTTTGCAATCGGAACAATTTCGTATCCGGTTACCCGGCGTGACGCCATGTCCCAGACCGGCTTCACGCCGATCAGCGCCAGGGCCTGCGCGATGTCATCTCCGCCCGTGCGCATATTCGACGTACCCCACGCGGTCAGGCCGAAAGATGTTGGCCATTCACCATGGTCCTGCGTATAGCGGGTAATCAGGAGTTCCGCCGATTTACGCCCAAGTTCCCATGCGGCCGGGGTGGGAACGGCGCGACTGTCGGTAGAGAAGAAATTGCGCCCCGTAGGTAGCACATCGGGACGGCCCCGTGTCGGTGCGCCAGACGGTCCCGGCGGCACAAATCGCCCGCCAAGCGCGGCAAGAAACCCGTCTATTTCCGAAGGGCCGCAATTGACCACCATGGGACGCAGATGTTCCTCTATGGATTGCAGCACCGCCCGCGTCTGCGACCAGTCTTCCGGGCATTCCTTTTCGCCCGCAACAAAACTCGCAGCCAGCAGTTCGATACGTTCCACCGTATCGCCTGCTATACGCCATGTTGCGGGGCTCGCGGCGCGCAGCAGTTCCGGGCTTGGCCCAGTCCATGCCTCGGCCATGTTGCAATCGAGCGGATCGAATGTTTCGCCAAGCCCGCAATCCGAGGCGATTGCCCGCTGGAGACTTTGATCACCCGGCGCACCGCCAAGCGAAACCGGAACACCGCGCGGCACACGGGCCAGCGCGACCAGAAGATCGGTCAGCAGCCTGCCTTGAGGTGCAAGCCCGAAAATATGCAGCCCGTCGCGTATCTGCATTTCCTTTAGATCGCAGAGATAAGCGTCGAGCTTTTGCAGCGCCATGTCTTCATCGTCGTGGTCGTGAATGCCTGCATCGCGATCCAACCCGATGTCGCGCACGAGATCGAGTATCTGCCCTTTCAATCTCAGCAGACGACGCGGATCGACACCGGAGGCTTCGTAATATTCATCCACCAACGCTTCCAGATCTTTCAGCGGCCCATAACTTTCAGCGCGTGTCAGCGGCGGCGTCAGATGGTCGATGATGACCGCACCGGCACGACGCTTGGCCTGCGTGCCTTCACCGGGGTCATTTACGATGAAAGGATAGATATGCGGTGTGGAACCGAACACGGCTTCGGGATAGCAGTTTTCCGACAGCGCAAGCGCCTTTCCCGGCAGCCATTCCAGATTTCCATGCTTGCCCATATGCACAATGGCATCAATGCCTGCGACCTCGCGCAGAAACGCGTAGAAGGCAATATAGCCGTGCGGCGGCACCAGATCGGGCGAGTGATAAGTCTCTTTCGGATCGATATTGTATCCGCGTGCAGGCTGAATACCGACAAAGGTCTCCCCCAGCCGCATCAACGGCAATGCGAAAGCGACAAGTTCCTCGGCAAAATAAGGATCGTTTTCCGGCGGGCCCCAGCGATCTCCAACTTCTTTCTGAATCGCAATGGGAAGTCTTTCGAAGAAAGCCTTGTATTGATTCAGTGAAATCGTTTCGCGTATCTCGCGCCCGTCACGCGCGGCATTGGTCGGGCCTGCCGTCAGGACACGCATCAGCGCATCACCATCCGCTGGCAGGTCAGCGACCGAATAGCCGTCGTTCGCCATCGCATACAGGACTTCGACAGTTCCGGCTGGCGTATCGAGACCCACGCCATTGCCAAGCCGCCCATCGCGGTTCGGATAATTGGCAAGGATCAACGCGACACGCCTTTCCTCAGGCGATTTCCGCTTCAACCGCACCCAGTTTGCGGCAAGCTGCGCCACAAAATCCACCCGGTTTTCATGCGGTTCGTGGGTAACGATATTCGCTTCCACTGCCGCATCAAACTGCTTTGCAGACTTGAAGGACACCGCACGCGAAAGCACGCGCCCGTCCACTTCCGGCAAGGCGACATTCATCGCCAGATCACGCGCCAGCAGCCCTTGCTGCGACGATTCCCAGACGGTTTTCGGCGTACCGGAAAAGATGACTTGCAGGACCATATTGCCGCGCTTGTCGAGCACGGTCGGCTTGCGCTCGGCACCCGGTGAAGAAATCGCAAATCCGGTGGCGTTCAAAACGATATCTGGCGGACAATCCTCGAACAGACCGTCGACAACAGCTGCGGACAATCGATCCTTGAGGCTCGAAACGAATATTGGAAGCGGATTGAGGCCCTTGGCCTGCAACGAAGCGATCAGCGCATCGACGGGTTGCGTCTGTCCGCTTTGCACCAGCGCCCGATAAAAAATGATGCCAGCTACAGGTGCCTTTGCATCGCCCCACTGCGTGCGGATGCTGTCCAGCGACGCGACATGCTCTCCCGGCCACCACAGACCGGCCTTGAGCAGAGGTGCGGCACTCTCCGGCTTCTCTGAACCGGCAATCAGTGCAGCGCAATAGTGAAGAAATGCCCCCGTATTCGCCGCCCCACCTTCGATCAGATACTGCCAGAGTTCATTTCGTTCTTGGGCGGAGATCGTCGAAAAACGGTCCAGCCCATGGTCCGGCTTATCGTCTCCCGGCAATACTGCAATCTTGATGCCCTGATTGACAGCACAGGCATGCAGAGCCTCCAGCCCGTAAGGCCAGTAAGTCTCGCCCCCAATGATGCGCACCACAATCAGCTTTGCGTGCCGCGCGGTGCGCTCCACATAAGCGTCTACCGACATCGGATGGGTGAGGCTCAGGAAATTGGCCAGCCGCAAGCTTGGCAGCGCAGGCGCAAGCTTGTGCGCCTGCGCCAGACTGGCCAGTTCTGTATCGGCGGCGGAAAGGAACAATATGTCTCCCGGCGTCTGGCCGAGATCGACGGCCTCATTGCCGTCGCTGATCGTTCCTTTCTGGGCAAGCAGGAGATGCATCAGGCGGCGTCTTTCACCGCTTGGGCAATCGCTGCTTCGTCAATATCGTGCAATCCGATGACAACCAGTCGCGTGGAGCGCGTTTCATCCTTGCCCCATGGACGGTCGAAATAATGCTCAATGCGGGGACCGACCGCCTGCACCACCAGACGCATCGGCTTTCCCGGCACATCGACAAAGCCCTTCAGACGAAGAATGTCATGTTCCGCGATGACCGCTTTTAGCTTTTCCGTGAATAATTTGGGATCGGCGACAGAACCTGTTTCGACGACAAAACTCTCGAACTCATCGTGATCGTGTTCATGTCCATCCGCATGATGGATTTCATGATGCGACTTGCGGTTAGCGATGTCGTCTTCTGTGCCGACACCGAGGCCCAGTAGAACATCGGCTCCAAGCTTGCCAAAGCTTGCAGGAACCATGTTCACCCGGCGCGACGAACGTTCGGCCACATCCGCCTTAACGCTGTCCAGCCTTGAGGCATCGATCAGATCGGCCTTGTTGAGAACAATAAGGTCAGCGGCGTGAATCTGATCCTCAAAAAGTTCCTCCAAGGGGCTTTCATGATCAAGAGATTCATCTGATGCCCGCTGTGCATCAACCTTGTCATGATCATCGGCAAAACGTCCCTCTGCAACAGCTGCCGCATCGATCACCGTGACCACGCCATCGACCGTCACCTGCGTCTTGATTTCCGGCCAGTTGAAGGCCGCGACCAGCGGCTGCGGCAAGGCAAGGCCGGAGGTTTCGATCACGATATGGTCAGGACGATCAGCACGATCAAGAAGCTTGGTCATTGTCGGGATGAAATCATCGGCAACAGTGCAGCAGATGCAGCCATTGTTGAGCTCGATCACATCTTCCTCGCGGCATGTCTCGATACCGCAGCCTTTCAGAATACCGCCATCGACACCGAGATCGCCAAACTCGTTGATGATCAATGCAATGCGTTTTCCATTGGCGTTTTCCAATAGATTGCGGATCATCGTCGTTTTGCCCGATCCGAGAAAACCCGTGATAACGGTTGCGGGAATTTTTTGTCCCTGCATTGATTTATCCCTTCATCTTGAGCGGCAGCCCTGCCGCCATGAAATAAACTTCGTCCACGATCGCAGCCACTGCCTGGTGCAGAAAGCCTGCATGATCGCGAAATTCCCGTGCCATACGATTTTCCGGCACGATGCCAAGTCCAACTTCGTTTGAAACCAAAACGACTGGCCCGGCGAGGTTTGGCAGCATCACGACCAGATTTGCCGTCTCTGTCGCTATATCGCGTTCGGCCATCATCAAATTGGTCAGCCACAGGGTCAGGCAATCGACCAGCACGAACCGGTCGGCGGCAGCATGCGATGTGAGTGCGCCGACGAGATCAAGCGGCTCTTCCACAGTCTGCCATTCGGAACCACGCCGGTCGCGATGAATGGCAATGCGGTTTTCCATTTCCTCATCGAAGGCGCGC
Source organism: Ochrobactrum sp. PL_is501 (assembly GCF_055816895.1). Classification (NCBI taxonomy): domain Bacteria; kingdom Pseudomonadati; phylum Pseudomonadota; class Alphaproteobacteria; order Hyphomicrobiales; family Brucellaceae; genus Ochrobactrum; species Ochrobactrum sp. PL_is501. The sequence goes on from NZ_JBVPGR010000040.1 coordinate 63,871, forward strand.
CCTGTTGCCAGATAAAGCGGCTTGAGCCCCGAGGATTCGATCATTTTCTCGGCATAAGACGATTTACCCGAACGGGCTCCGCCAAGAACCAAAACCAGTTTTCCGGGCGAAGCCATTTTCGTCAGCCTCCAATCTCGGACGATGCATAGTGGTGGATGAACCAGCCAAGCGCGAGACCAATCACCGCCCACATGAACAGGTTCGTCGCCAGCGAAGCGACCGCGTATTGCGAAGCAAGCAGCGAGGGAACTGGCGACGAAATATCCTCTGGATGCGGAGCACCATAAAGATGCGGCGCCATGATCAGCACCAGCCCCGATATCTTCGCCAAGGTTTCCTGACGCAAAGCGATGAGATAGATACCGAGGCCGCTCAGCACCACGGTTGTAGTCCACCAGAGCTGGCGTTCGACCAGATCCGCCGCAGGCATTGCCGGCAATTCTGGCGACAGTCCCAACGCAGGCAGAAATGCGACTGTGAAGAAACCCGCAACACCCCAATAGATACCATTCTGCACCGTGATGCGACGTCCGATAAGCAGGGCTAGCCCGCCAAGCAGCAGGGCAAAACCGGCCCCGGCCACGAGATTGGCAAGAATCGTATTGCTCAGCCGTCCAAAAGGCAGCTCCGCTCCTTCTTCTCCAGCATCTGCAGGAGCGGCACCATGATCGTGAGGCGCAGCTTCCGTCTCGCCATGGCTGTGGCCACCACCAGCCTCTTCGTAGGTTTCGGCCTGCAGGATCAAAGGCACTGTTTTCAGATACATAACAGGCGTGACCAGCAGCCCGGCCAGAAGACCGGCGGCCAGTGTCGCCAACAAATAACGGATCAACATTTCTGTCCCTCAATACGGTTTTCGGAACAAGACGCGCATAAAACCAACCAGATAGAACATTTCCAATGGTTCAATCAAAACGGGAAATACTCTAGCCGTGCGGCATCGAGCCTTGTTCAACTTCAATTCCGAAAGATGTCAAACTGCTCAGTGACAGGGAAAACCATAGGAATGGCGCGTGTCATGTGCCGAATCGTGCAGCGTGTCGGAATGGGCAAGCCCTACGCCGTAAATCAGGAACGCGCCGAGGAGCAGTGAAGCGACAGCTGTGCTCAGTCGGGCAGCGAGCGGCATTGCGAGTATGTTGGAAACAGTATCTTGAGTTCGTGCAGCCATGACAACCTCCGTGCAGGCAGCAGGGAAAAACCTCCCATGGGGCTCGGGCTCAATGCCCTCACGCAACAGGCAGGTCTCCTGGCTCGCGGGTCGTGGGGATCGAAGCGACCTTCCCAGAAGCTCTCAGCTTCCAGTGGTTACCGGTTTGTCCGGTTTGCTTCTTCCCTCTCCGCTCTACAGTCGCGGGGTCGGCTGCGATAAAGACGCCCGGAATGGGTCCGTCCGTCGCATTCCCTTTTGGTATCGCCGGGATTCGTCCCGACAAAGACCTGTTGCATGACTTTGGACACTAGGCTTTCCCCCTATCGGCGTCAATCGCAGCCGACAATTGGAGAGCTTATTTCAAGTCAAACAGCGCATTGATGTCGAGACACGCTTCCAGCCCTTCGGCCAGTTCATCCAGTGCAGCCTCGACACCGGCGCGATAGTTCACTGAACTGCCATGCACCCCGAGACTGTGCAGAAATTTCCGACGAAATTCGTCCGCATTGAACACGCCATGCAGATAAGTCCCCATGATGCGTCCGTCCGGCGATATGGCTCCATCATCGTGCTCGCCAATTCGGGCGAAAGGCCGTGTCATATCTGGCCCGGTCGTGCGACCGATATGAATTTCATAACCTTCAAGCAGAGTATTATGAAGAAGCGAGGTCGCCCGCACATTGCGGACCACTTTTTCAGGCTCCATAACTGTTTCGATATCGAGAAACCCGAGACCATAGATGCCCCGCGCATCCCCCTCAATACCGGCAGGGTCGCTAATGTGGCGACCAAGCATCTGAAACCCGCCGCAAATGCCCAACACATGGCCACCCCGCTTCACATGGGCAGACAATTGCTGATCCCAGCCATTATCCCGTAACGCCCGCATGTCGGCTATCGTAGATTTTGTGCCGGGCAGCACCACAAGTCCCGCATCCGCAGGCAGACTGGAACCTGGCGGCACCATGACCACCTCTACATCGGGTTCTGCCTTTAGCGGATCGAGATCATCGAAATTGGCAATACGCGGCAACATCGGCACTGCGACGACAAGCGCCTTTTTGTCTGCGCGCGCAGCCCGCTCCAGAACGACCGAATCCTCGGCAGGCAACCGCGATACCGCGTCCATCCACGGAACCACTCCAAATGAGCGCCAGCCGGTAAACCGCGTGATTGCTTCAAGACCGTCATCGAAAAGCGAAATATCGCCCCGGAACTTGTTGATCAGAAAACCGCGAACCATGGCGCGGTCTTCTTCCGGCAAAATCGTGTGGGTGCCGACCAGAGAGGCAATCACGCCGCCTCTGTCTATATCACCGACGAGAACAACAGGGACACCAGCCTGTGTCGCAAATCCCATATTGGCAATGTCGCCCGCGCGAAGGTTGATTTCAGCGGGCGACCCAGCACCTTCCACCAGCACAATATCTGCGCATTCGCTGACTCGGGCGAATGATTCCATGACCGCAGCCATGAGCTGCGGTTTCAACTCCTGGTAATAACGCCCACGCGCTTCGCCCCGCATCTGACCCTGAACAATAACCTGGCTGCCCATATCCGTCTGCGGCTTCAGCAGAACCGGATTCATATGCACCGAGGACGGCACGCCGCAAGCCAGCGCCTGCAGCCATTGAGCACGACCGATCTCACCCTCGTCATCGCTGACAGCGGCATTATTGGACATGTTTTGCGGCTTGAACGGGCGTACCTTCAGTCCACGATTGCGCGCAAGGCGGCAAAGCCCGGCGACAAGAACACTCTTGCCGACGTCTGAACCGGTTCCCTGAAACATGATTGCGCGTGCCATCGACTGCTGCGTAGCTTAATCTGATCCCGCTGGCAACGGGACCCCGACCGGTACGCGTCTATGCAAAAATGCGCATCAGTTTATTACAAATGTGAGCAACATTATTCCACTGGAGCGTTGGCAGCATCCTGCTCTTATGCTCTAGTCGGACCATGAAAGCGGTGCTCATAGGGAGGAAACCATGGATGCTGCCGACCAGAACCAGTTCGAACTGAACGAAGAACAGCTTGCCATTCAGGATATGGCGCGCGCCTTCGCCAGCGATCGCGTCGCCCCTGATGCATTGCAATGGGATCGCGACAAGCATTTCCCGGTGGACATCCTGCGTGAGACCGGGCCGCTCGGCATGGGCGGTATTTATGTGCGGGAAGACGTCGGCGGCTCGGCGCTGAAACGGCTCGATGCAGTGCTTATCTTCGAGGCTCTTGCCACGGCTTGCCCGACATTTTCGGCTTTCCTGTCCATTCATAACATGGCTGCGTGGATGATCGACGCTTTCGGCGATGAGGACCAGCGCCAGCGCCTCCTGCCGCAACTGACCTCGATGAACTGGCTGGCGAGCTACTGCCTCACAGAACCCGGTTCCGGTTCCGACGCGGCGGCACTCAAGACCCGAGCCGTGCGCGATGGCGACCATTATATTGTCAACGGCGCGAAGCAGTTCATTTCTGGTGCCGGTGCGACTGACGTCTATGTCACGATGGTGCGTACCGGAGAGGACGGTCCGAAAGGCATTTCCACGCTTGTTGTGCCTAAAGATGCACCGGGCCTGTCTTTCGGTGCCAACGAGCATAAAATGGGCTGGAACGCCCAGCCGACCCGCACGGTCATTTTTGACAACTGCCGCGTACCGGTGGAGAATCGCCTCGGCGATGAAGGCGTCGGCTTCAAAATCGCGATGGCCGGCCTCGACGGCGGGCGCCTCAATATTGCCGCCTGTTCGCTAGGCGGCGCGCAAGCCGCAACCACCAAGGCGCTGGAATATAGCGCCGAGCGCAAGGCTTTCGGGCAAACGCTGGATCGCTTTCAGGCGTTGCAGTTCCGCCTGGCCGACATGGAAACGGAACTGGCCGCTTCGCGCATGCTTCTTTATACGGCCGCCAGCAAGCTCGACCGCAAGACCCACGACGCCGGCAAATGGTCGGCCATGGCCAAACGCTTCGTGACCGACACCGGCTTCAACGTCGCGAACGAGGCTCTCCAGCTTCTGGGTGGTTACGGCTATCTTCACGATTATGGCGTGGAGAAACTGGTGCGAGACCTGCGCGTTCATCAAATTCTTGAAGGCACCAACGAAATCATGCGCGTTATCATCGCCCGTCACATGATCGGCCGTTGAAGCGCAACAATCAGCAAGGGAGGTTTTGTCATGGCCACAATCGCATTTATCGGCCTCGGCAATATGGGCGGCCCGATGGCTGCCAATCTGGTCAAGGCCGGTCATAAGGTGCTGGGCTTCGATCTGTTGCCGCAGCATCTGGAAGAAGCAAAGGCCAACGGCCTCGTAATTGCGGCAAGCGCGGCAGAAGCAGCCGCCGACGTGGATGCGGTCATAACGATGCTGCCCGCAGGCAAGCATGTTATCTCGGTTTATGAAGACATTGCGCCCAAGGCCCGCAAGGGTTCGCTTTTTATCGATTGTTCGACGATCGACGTCGATTCGGCTCGCAAGGCGCATGAACTGGCAGCCGCTCATGGCCACCTTTCCATCGATGCGCCGGTTTCGGGCGGCACGGGCGGTGCTTCTGCGGGCACATTGACTTTCATGGCCGGGGGCAGTGACGATGCTTTCCAGCGCGGAGAGCCTATCCTGCAACCCATGGCCGGGAAAATCGTCCATTGCGGCGGCGATGGCGCCGGACAAGCCGCAAAGATATGCAACAACATGATCCTCGGCATATCGATGATTGGAGTGAGCGAAGCCTTCGTGCTCGCTGAAAAGCTTGGCCTGTCCCATCAGGCACTTTTCGACGTGGCCTCAACCTCTTCGGGACAATGCTGGTCGCTGACAACCTATTGCCCGGTTCCGGGTCCGGTTCCCACATCGCCCGCAAATCGCGACTATAAGCCCGGCTTTGCTGCTGCTTTGATGCTGAAAGACCTTAAACTTTCACAGGAAGCAGCCAAAAGCGCCGGCGCCGAAACGCCTCTCGGTGCGCATGCGCAGGACCTTTACAGTCTTTTTGACGGCGAAGGGCACGGCGGCGAAGATTTCTCAGGCATTGTCAATTACCTTCGTTCCAAATCCGCCGCGAAGTAAATAATTTTCCATGCAAAAAACTTGCATTGTTTAGAATTGCTTAAGTCTCTGATAACCGTACGGTAACGATGTTGAGCTAAAAAGGAGCACGAGACGGATCAAACCGCTCTCGGCTCCGGATCTGGTACTGCGTACCGGAGCTCTGTATATCCCGCCAGTGTAACGTTCGGCGGAGATGCCATGCGTAATTGGCAAAACCGTGCACCTCTGGCAGCGCGGTTTTTGCCATTATTGCGCATATAAATTGCCTGAATCGGCCTGCACCCTTTATCTTGTGAGGTTGCGTATTTACACGCCTTTGTTACAAGGCTTTTTGAGCGGCCCAATTGAAATCTGGACATAATCCTGTGAAATGCAGGCTGCTTCCAGTGGAACCCGCACAGACAATTTATTCAAGGCAATGCATTTGACCGCGCAACGATCAGCTACCGTTGTTTCCACCGCCGACAAAAAGCTTTTCGGCCTGCCTTTAGCTGTAGTTTTCGTGCTGTGCTATTTCGCTTTCCAAGCCGTTCTCGTCACTATCGTTTCCAACGGCGCTGGCCTTGATGACGCCGAACAACTGGCCAATATCGGCTATCTTGACTGGGGCTATGGCGGATCGCAACCTCCACTTTATACATGGATTACCAATCTGGCAGCGTCAGTGTTGGGCACATCGATGCTCACCCTCCAGATCGTGAAATTCAGCATTCTAGCGAGCCTTTTCCTGAGCGTTTATGGCGCCATGAGGTTGCTTGGCTTCACGCGCATCATCGCTTCAGCCAGCATGCTCGGGCTGTTTCTCATTCCGCAAATCGGATGGGAATCCCAGCGCGCCCTCACGCATTCTGTTGCAGGCACCGCCGGTTGCGGCTGGGCTTTCCTGGCCTTTTCCTGGCATATGCGCGCGCGGCGTGCCGGCTCTGCCGCCGCCCTTGGCGCGGCTATGGCAGCCGCGCTTCTCGGCAAGTTCAATGCCTCGTTCTTCCTGATCATGTTGATCGTTACGGGACTTCTCATTCCCGAATATCGCCGGATACTGCTGTCCAAGCTCAGCTTCGTCACGGTCCTGACATTTGCGATCTGCTTTGGACCGACCGCACTCTGGATGCTAGCCCATAAATCCAGCGTCATGGCGCGTGCCGGAAAATTTGAGATCGGTGCTTCCGGCAATATTCTCTTCGACCGGCTGATGGGGGTCGAAAGCCTGATAGAAGCGGCATTTCTGTTTTCCATCCTTGCGCTCGCAATAGCAGGCATCATCGCGCTCATTCACTGGAAAAAGCGCGCCGCCGCATCCACCCCGCTGACCCCTGGCGAACAATTCATGCGCCTCCTGATCCTGATCGGGCTGGGAATTGTTCTGGTTGGCGTCGTCGCTACCGGCGCCAATAATGTGAAAGATCGGTGGCTCCAGCCCGTTCTGTTCCTCACTCCAGCACTGATGGCGAGCCTTATGGCACGTTATCGGATCGGAAACAGGGCAGTGCTCGACTATGCCGTCGTCGGCGCAGTCGTGGCGCTCATTGTTCCGCCGGTTCTGAGCTATTATCTAACCTACGGCTCTAGCTCACCACCTTACGGTCAGCTCGATTATCGGCATCTTTATGAAGAGGTGCAGGCGAAAGGCCCATTCAAGACGATCCTGACGGACAATGCCCAGATACCGGGAAACTTCCGATTGTTTGATTCGTCCTTGCGTGTGGTACATCCCGAAACGCCGGGCGGCACGACAAACTTGACACCACCTTTTCTCGTGATGTGGTTTGGCGGGCCTGAACCCAACGACCGCATTGCAACCTTATTGCACAATGCGAACATCGTCGTGCCTCAAAACGGCGTAGTAACCACTGAAATTAAATACAAAACCTGGCCAGACGAGCGCTTGAAGGTTAGCTATTTTCTGGTGCCATGACCGAAAGGCCCGGGATACACCTGGGCCATTCGTTCTCTTTATTCCACAGTTTCCTGAACCGCATGGGCAGTGTTCTTTACGTCGCGGCCAACGCCGCGAACGGTATTTGCGCAGGACGCAAGCGTAAATGCGCAGAGAACGATAGCAACAGGGACAAGTCGGGTCAGCTTCATCACAGTCTCTCCAATGGGATGCGCGTTTCTGCCCTTTTGAAAAAGCAGGCGCATAGAGTTCCAGGTCCATTCAAACCAGTTATGCTTCCGCCACATGCTGGGCCCTGCCCGGCATCTGGCGGTGAAGCCGATTCACTCGGCTGTCACGGAAGAAATTTAGCGCAGCGTTTTTCCCTGGCAAGAGAAGGAATTAGCCCATCCCCATAAGCTGCAATTTGCCGTCAGCAGGAGCGGAACGTCTCGAAGCGACCTGAGCGACGATAGGCTTCGAAAACATTCCGCAGATGGTCGGCAACAACCTGAATGTGCGGACCGGCTTCCGGCTTTACCACCATGCCTAGCTGATAACGCCCCAGAGCAGGCAGACCATGCTCCGGCCCGAGCGCTACGATCCCGTCATTCAAAAGTGTCTTACCGAATGGCGCTATCGCGAGGTCAGCCATGATCGCGGCCCGCTGCCCGGTCGAGTGTGAACTCATATAAGCGATCCGATAAGGACGCCCGCTGCTTTCAAGCGCTTCGAGCGCATTGCCCCGCCAGGCGCAGCCCTCTTCCCATATGGAGAGCGGCAAAGGGTCCCGGCGATAAGCCGTACCACACTTGGCGCCAGCCCATACCAGTTCCTCGTCCAGCAGAACTTCCACATCGCCTTTGTTGGGCACCGTGTGGGAAATATTGATCAGCGTCACATCGAGTCGGCGCTCATCCAGCCGCTTGCGCAGGTTGCTGCTTTGGTCGATCACCACATCGACCGTTACCCCCGGATGGCTTTCAGAAAAACGCTTCAACACGAGGGGCAGGACACATTCGCCAATATCGTCCGGCGAGCCCAGCCGGACCACGCCTGTAACCGTCGGCGCAACAAACTTTGATACGGCCTCCCGATTGAGAGCCAGAAGACGGCGCGCATATCCAAGCAGAATCTCGCCATCGCTCGTTAGCGTGACCGAGCGCGCATCCCGGTCGAAAACCGCAACACCGAGCTGCTCTTCCAGTTTCTTGATTTGCATCGATACGGCTGATGGCGTGCGGAACACGGCATTTGCAGCAGATGAAAAACTTCCCGTATCGGCAATCGCCACAAAAGTGCGCAGCACATCAATATCAAGCATTGGAAGGGGATGTTGAACGGGCGCGGTCATGACGGACTCCGTTTCCGTGCTGAATGTTCAAATTTTCTGATCTTAAACCTTTCTATATTTCGTTTGATTGAACGTCAAGTGGAATACATATTCAGGACACCAACAAGCGAGCTGCAGCGAACGCATCAACCGGACTTCCTGAATGAGGAGAAAGAAAATGACCGTTCAATGCCAATCCGCTTCCAGTGGCAAGGCGACGACCGTTCGCTCCATGCCAATCTGGACCGCTATGAATGGGCCCTCATGGCTTCTGGAGCTTCGCTCCAAAATACAGAAGCAGCTACAAATATGGGCTTATGAAGGTCGCGTGAGGCGCAGCCGCCGGGTACTGGAATCGTTGCCTGAGCACATATTGCACGATATTGGCTGGCCTAACGTGGATGATCGTCTGCCCGGCATTCCAAGAAACCAGGGCGAATTCCAGCGCAGAAACTGAAATCGAATTGAGGGCGATCATGCGATCCGCCCTCAATTTCGCGACATGAAAACACCTTTTAGCGGCAGGCATTTAGCCGCACTTTGCAACCTAGCCGTTCTGTGTCTCAATATAACCCTATCTTGTTTGCGTCATCATCGTCCCCCTGCAAATCCGGGCTGACGCGACAAGATCGCCGGTCTGAAAGCGACCGGATAAAACCGGGCCCAAAAACGACCCGGAGTCGTGACGGAGACACAAGGCTTCAACTGCGTCGGGAACCGCAGGCGAAGCTTTCGAGAATGGGAACGATAGGGCATGATTCAGGCTTCATCGGTTAAGCGGTCTATTGTCTTTTTTCTTGTTCCAAATTTTTCGATGATTGCTTTCGCAACGGCCATAGAGCCATTACGCATAGCAAATCGAATGCTGGGCTATGACGCCTATCAGTGGCGCCTGACATCGGTGGATGGAAAACCGGTAACGGCCTCCAACGGCGTGGAATGCGCGGTCAACGCTTCACTGGAAGATGAGCGCCGCTATCTCCAGCGCGAACAGCGGCCTTCCATGGTTTTTGTCTGCTCGGGGGTCTATGTCGAAGAGTTTCGGAACAAATCCGTCTTCGCATGGCTGCGCGAAGAATATAATCGCGGCGTGGCGGTCGGCGGACTATGCACCGGCGCACATATATTGGCGGCCGCCGGGCTTCTGTCGGGAAAGCGCTGCGCCATCCACTGGGAGAACCTGCCGGGCTTCGCTGAAGCATTCCCAAAGGCTGAGGTCTATGCCGATCTCTTCGAAGTCGACAGCAATCTCTACACCTGTGCGGGCGGCACGGCTTCTCTCGACATGATGCTGAAGCTCATCGGCGATGATTTCGACGCCAATCTGGTCAACAAGATCTGCGAACAGGCCCTGACGGACCGTGTCCGCAGCCCTCAAGATCGCCAGCGCCTGCCGCTGCGCGCCCGCCTCGGCATCCAGAACTCGAAGGTACTGACCATTATAGAGATGATGGAAGCCAATCTTTCGGAGCCGCAGGCGCTGATCAATGTCGCCCACACGATAGGCCTGTCTCGCCGCCAGGTGGAGCGTCTCTTCCGTCAGGAAATGGGCCGGTCTCCCGCACGCTATTATCTGGAAATCCGGCTCGACCGAGCGCGCCATCTGCTGCTGCAATCGTCCATGCCTGTTGTGGAGGTGGCCGTTGCATGCGGCTTCGTCTCGGCGTCGCATTTTTCCAAATGCTACCGAGAACTATATGGACGCTCGCCGCAACAGGAGCGCGCCGAGCGTAAAATGCTCATCGCTGCTTGACGCGAATATCGCGAAAGGACGGGTTGCAGTTTCAATGGCGCGTCCCGCCCTGTCAGCTTTCAAAAGAAAATCAAAATCATACAAGCATTTCTGGAATCAGTTCACCAGGTCGAACTGTCTATTGACCTTCGATTGAAGGCATGTCGCGAACAGAATAGTCCACGTTCGATCCTCAGGGATTTCCGGAAGCTGCAATGCAGTCGTCTGCCGCTTCGAATATGTCGTATAAAGGCAAATGTCGCGCCCGGCCAACGACTATGGTTTTGTGAAATACCAACCAGGATCGCATAAAATGGCAGAGTTTCCTAAGAAGGCGAAAGTTGTGATTGTCGGGCTTGGCGGCATCGTCGGCGCCTCGGTTGCACATCATCTGATCGAGCGTGGCTGGGACGATATCGTCGGCATCGACAAGTCCGGCATTCCGACCGATATCGGTTCCACAGCCCATGCTTCCGATTTCTGCTATGCGACGAGTCACGATTTTCTATCGTGCTGGACGACGCTTTATTCCATCGACTTCTATGAAAAGATGGGCCACTACGCCCGCGTCGGCGGTATCGAGGTGGCGCGCGTCGGCGACGATGCGCGCATGGACGAAATCAAGCGCAAGGTAGCGTCGGGCAAGGCTTTCGGCACCCGCGCGCGCCTGATGGAGCCAGCAGAGATCAAGGAAAAATTCCCGCTGATCGAAGAAAGCATGGTGCAGGGCGGTCTGTGGGACCCGGATGCGGGCCTCGTCATCCCGCGCTCGCAGACCGTTGCCGGCAAGCTGATTGATCAGGCAGAAGCCGCCGGCAAGCTCAAGAGTTTCGCCAATACACCAGCCCAGTCGCTGGTCGTCGAAAATGGCCGCATCAAGGGCGTCGTCACCCATCGCGGCACCATTGAAGCCGATTATGTCATCATCTGTGCCGGGCTTTGGGGCCGCCTTATCGCCGAAATGGTCGGCGAAGACCTGCCAGTGATGCCGATCGACCATCCGCTGACATTCTTCGGCCCCTATAACGAGTTCGAGGGAACCGGTAAGGAAATCGGCTGGCCGCTCCTGCGCGATCAGGGCAATTCCGCCTATATGCGCGACACGGGTGATCCGAAGACCGCCGAAGGTGGCCAGATTGAATGGGGTTACTACGAGGAAACCAATCCTCGCCTGTGCCATCCGCGCGATCTTCTGGAAAAGCACGAAGCGCGCCTGTCGCCTTCACAGCGCGACCTCGAAATGGAGCAGATTCTGGAACCGCTGGAACGGGCAATCGAACTGACGCCCATTTTAGGTGAGCTTGGCTACAATGAAAGCCACTCCTTCAATGGCTTCCTGCAGGTCACAACCGATGGCGGCCCCTCAATGGGCGAAAGCCAGAAGGTGCGCGGCCTCTGGTATGCGGTGGCCATATGGGTGAAGGATGGCCCCGGCATGGGCAAGCTCATCGCCGACTGGATGACGGACGGGCGCACTTCCATTGATCATCACGCCATCGATTATTCCCGTTTTTATCCGCACCAGATGACGGAACAGTTCATCTGGGACCGCTGCACTGAAACCGCGATGAAGGTTTATAATCCGGCGGTTCACCCACGCGAGCCTTTCTCAAAGGGCCGTAATATTCGCCGCTCACCATTCTATGAACGCGAAGTCGAACTCGGCGGCTATTTCATGGAGCTGGGCGGCTGGGAACGCGCCCATGGCTATGCCGCCAACGAGCACCTGCTGGAGAAATACGGCGACCGTGTGCCGGTACGCGAAAATGAGTGGGACAACCGCCATTTCTGGCGCGTCTCCAATGCCGAGCATCTCGAACTGACCGAAAATTGCGGCATCATCAATCTCTCGCACTTTGCGATGTATGACATCGAAGGCCCCGACCATGTCGAGCTGATGGAGTGGCTCTGCGCGGCTAAGATCGGCGGCGACGCCAATATCGGCAAGGGCATCTATACCCACTTCCTCGACGACGAAGGCATGGTGCGAGCCGACTTCACGGCAATCCGCATGGCTGACCGCATTCGCATGATCAATGGCGCCGATGCGGGCCCACGCGATTTCCACTATATGCGCCGTGTGGCCGAAGATAAGGGTTTCGATGTCACGATCACCGATGTGACGGAGAAATACGTTACCATCGGCATCTGGGGGCCGAATGCGCGCGAAAATCTGAAAAAGGTTGTCGAGAATCCTGAAGGCCTCGACGCGGAAAATTTCCCGTTTGCGGCGATCAAGCCGATCCGGATTGCAGGCAAAGATGTTACCGCTTTCCGCATTTCCTATGTCGGTGAACAGGGCTGGGAACTGCATATGCGTTACGAAGACGGTCTCGCCGTCTGGGATGCGCTTCGCTCTACCGGTGTGATCGCGGTCGGCGTCGAGACCTATGCCAACACGCGTCGCATGGAAAAGAGTCTGCGGCTGCAAAATGCCGACCTCCTGACCGAGTACAATCTTCTGGAAGCAGACCTTGCCCGTCCCAAGGTCAAGGAGGCCGATTTCCGCGGTAAGGCAAAGCATGTGGAATATCGTGCCCGCGAGCATCAGCCTGCCATGCTTTGCACGCTGGTCATGACCGACAATATCGATAAGAAAGGCGTGGCCCGTTATCCAGTCGGCATCATGCCGGTACAGGACCCTGAAACGGGAGAAACACTTGTCGATGAGCTTGGCCGCCGGTCTTTCACGACGTCCGTCGCTTATGGTCCGACCATCGGCAAGAACATTGCCCTCGCTTATCTGCCCTGGGCTTATTGTCAGGAAGGCCGCAAACTGAACGTGGAATATTTCGGCGAGACTTATCCGGTTGAGGTGCGCTCTATCGGCTATAAACCGCTCTACGACCCGGAAAACTTGAAGCCCCGCAGCTAAGAGCCTGAATCAAAAAGCGGCAGGCCGAGGCGAAAATGGCAATTTTCGAGTACCGGAGCGCAGTGTACTTATCGTAGATGAGCACCGGAATGCAGAAAATTGCCATTTGCAGACCAGCAGGGCGAGTTTTGGAACAGGCTCTAAACACTCTGTAAAAAAAAGCCGAGGCCTCATATCGCCTCGGCTTTTTGCATTACAGAATGAAATTGTTATTTCAACGTAGCCTTGCCACCGCTGATCGTGATCTTTTCATCACCGGTCAATGCTTCGCGGTCGCCATTGGGAAAAGTCACGAAGCAGCCCGAAGCGCAGAAATCCACTGTCTCGCCGGGCGCGACGATCATTTCGCGCTTGGAAGCACCTTCGGTGACTACAATCGTCTGAGGACCGCTATCATTGTTGGAAATCTGGGCGGCATAGGCACTCCCAGTCGAGACTGCAAAACCGATGGCTGCACCGAGAACAAGCTTGCCTAAGCTGTTGACCTGATTTCTGTTCATATCGTCCCGACCTTTCCATCGCTCCCGCAGCGATATGTCCGATGTCGTCTGAGCCTTATTGCCCTTTGTCATCCCGTTTATAAACAGACAAAACTGAACTGCAACTGAACGAAATGTTCATCAAGCCCGGTCGTCTGCATCTTCCTTGTTATCCGCCTTGTCTGCACTTGCCTTTTTCTTCCTGACGGCAGACGAAAGTTCCCTTTCCTTCTGCAACAGGTCTGAAAGCTTTTCGATCTCTGGAACGCTCAGCACCAAATCGGTCGAAGACGAAGACAGGTGCACCCCTTCTTCATGGAAACGCTCGACAATCTGAAAGCGGAGTTCATTCTTGATACCGCCAGTGGACGTGATGTCAGCAACATGGGCGTAAACGTCAAAAACCATCGTTGAATCATTCATGCTTTGGAACGAAACAGATGGCTCGGGATTCTTCAGGATCGATGGATGGCCGCGAACGATTTCGAGCAGCAAAGCATGGACGCGGCGCGGCTCTGCCGTGTAGGCGGCCTGCACATTGATGTCGATCCGCCCGAGCTTGTTGCGATGGGTCCAGTTGCCAACGTTGCCGTTGATGAGCGTTGAATTCGGCACGATGATCGACTGTTTCTGGAATGTTTCCACTTCGGTCGCACGCACGCTGATCTTCTTGACGATACCGCTGACTGTGCCAGCCTCCACCCAGTCGCCAACCTTGAACGGACGCTCGGCAAGGAGGATCAGGCCGGAAACAAAGTTCTGAACGATATTCTGAAGACCAAAACCGATACCGAGAGACAGACCACCGGCGATGAGAGCCAGGTTCGACATATTGAACCCGGCTGCCGATATGCCCACCAGAGCGGCAAGGCAAAGCCCGACATAACCTATGACCGTGCGTATCGAATTGCGCACACCGGAATCCACACGTCCGCGCGCCATGACGCTGGTGTCGAGCCAGTTCTGGAACCAGCGCGTCAACAGATAGCCAACCACAAACAGCAGGACACCGGTCAGCAGGCCCATAAGCGAGACCGAAATATTGCCGATCTGGAAGCCGGTCATGAGCTGATAGAATGTGCTTTTCAGTTCAGCCCATTGGAAACCGAGCTGCATCAGAACAAGCGGAATGCCGATCAAGGCCACGACGAGATTGATGAGAATTCCCGCCACAAGCCCAAGCTGGTCGAGCGTCGCGTCATCGAAATGAAAACGCTCCCGCATGGCCTTGCCGATCTGGCTGGATGCAAAAGCCTGTTCCTCGGAAATCGCGCGCCCGGTCAGGAAACCCATATACATCGTGACGAGGAATGCGCCTGTCACCACAATCTGCTGCGATATGAAGCGCGCCAGACCGATATAGCCGAAAAGCGCGGCCAGAATAGGCAAAAGCCCCAATATGATGAGGAATGTTCTGAAAGCACGCGGCCATGACCGGATGGCGCCGTCCCTTTCGCGCTCGACGGGCTTCAGGAATGCAATCGCCAGAATGAGAACACCGACCATCACCGTGGCCAGCAGGCTTTTCGCCATCGTCAGCGACAGCGGTGACGACAAAATCTGGTTGACCTTTCCGAAGAAGGAATCGAGACCGCTGGTCAATGCGGTCCCCGTTATCAGCCAGCTCAATACCCGTCCCGGGCGTGGTGCAACCGGAACCAAGCGCCACTGCGGCATATCCGAACTGATACACGCGGACGCCAGTCTGTGAATGAAGAAGACAAGCCCCAGCACAAGAAAAAGCGACTGAAAAAGAGCCGCAATGTCTGTTCTCAGGACATTGAAATAGTTCAGGAAAAAGTAAGTCGTAGCCAGAAATACGCCAACGGCCGCTGATGGTATCACAGTAGACCAGAACGCCACCGAAAGACGGCTTAGGTAGGATGGCGTTTCCACCGTCGGGTCACGTTGATAAAGAGATCCGAGAATGCGCCTTGCACCAAGCTGGATGACCAGCGCGGCCACAAACGCAAAAAAAGCGGCGGCGAGAAAAGAATTGAGCTTGAAGGTGCTGACGAAGCGCCACCATGATTGAACGATGCGCCAGAGAGAAACCATCTGGTTGCTGGCGGCAGAAGCGACCTCCGTGCCGAGCGTCGTATCGAGGTTCACGCGCTGAGAAAGTGTCTTCGCAAAAAGATCCCGACGCATATCCCCGATTTTGGCAGACATCTGATTGACGGAAAGCGAAGTATCCTCCGTCTCGCCGACAATCGCATTGATTTCCGCTTTTTCGGAAGTCAGCCGCGCACGCTCTTCACTGACGATTGCCGGTTCCGGCGGCTGATCGCTGGAGGGTGCCGGGCCTAGTTGTTCGAGGCGCGTATTTATTTCCGCAAGACGCGGACGAAATGCAACCCCCGCCTCCAGAAGCTTCTTTGAAAGAGAGTCCAGCTTGAGCTTGAGATTGGCAAGAGATTCATCATTCGAAGCTGCCTTCGGAAGCTGATCGCTGATCTGTTTCGTCTGTTGCTTCAGATCGTTGATGACCGGCCTTTGCTGTTGAACGACGCCGGAAACGGGTGCCGGGGCTGGCTGATCAGTGGCAGCCGGCGCCTGCTGATTGGCGCTGCCTTGCGGCGGCGTTGACTGTGTCGCGGGCGGCGGCGACGGCTTGTTGTCCTGCGCAAAGGCGGGCGCAATGCTGCCCAGCGACCAGGCGCTGATTAGAAGAGAAAATGCAAGAACACGAAGCGTCGGTGAATATGCCAATTCAATTCTGCCGTTAAACAAGACATGGTTTCAACATAAAGCGCCCTAAAACGGTTGCAAGGCATAGGCTGCTTACAAGATTTCAGAATGCGCGAGAAGCGGATCAATAGCGTATGAGACGCGCCTTGATGCCAGTATTTCCTTGTTCGTGCGAACACAAATGATTAATGAGGATTCGCAATGAGTGTGAAAAGCTGGCTCAACTCCACGGATAGACTCTAAAGAAAGTCTTGGCGATTTGATGAAGGGCATGAAAAACACGGAACAGCACAAACGGCATGGTTTCATGCTGTTCGTGACGTGCGTTCTGTCGTTTACCGCTTTTCTCTTTGCCGTCGATTTTTCAACACTCGATGACGATGCGGCTCGCGGGCACTCCGGCGGCATTGTGGCAAGGCAGGTCGAGGGTAATCCATCAGCGCCTGTTCGCCAGCAATCCACCCCCTCCCCGCAACCCATGCGGGCGATCCTGATCGAAGCCATAGCAGCCAAGATCAAAGTTGCTTATCTCGACAGCTCGGGAGCAGCACTCCCGGTTGCAGCGGCGACCGTTTTTCTTCCAAAGACAGGTTCAGCCGAAGCGGCGCGGAAATTCCAGCGCCTTGCGGTCTTGCAGGGACATTTTGGCTCTGCCCGTGCGCCCCCGAAAAGCGCATAATACGCCATTCTTGATGATTGGCCCTTACCAATCCTAACGCCATTGAAAACAATGCCCGCGCCGCACCTTTGAGTGGCAATTGGGGCTTACCAACCGGAACCTTAATCCATGCGTACTTCGAAATGGGTGGTTGTGCTATATAGCCTGATCGTTGCGATCGGCGTTATCATCGCCTTGCCCAACTTCTTTACCCAAAAGCACCTTGACGCGATGCCGTCCTGGTTCCCCAAGCGCCAGGTCACGCTCGGCCTCGATTTGCGTGGCGGCTCCTATCTCGTGCTTGAAGTCGATGCAGCCAGCCTGAAGAAGGATCGTTTGCGGACTTTGCTCGACGATGCCCGCAGCAAGCTGCGCGCAGAACGCATCCAGCCGCAGTCTATCCGCGCCGTCGGTGATGCTGTTGTCGTGACCATCCCTGATGCCGACCAGCGTTCGAAGGCAGAGACTGCACTGCGCACCCTGATTTCGCAGGTCAACACCAGCGGTTTCGGTACGGCGATCAACGATATTGATGTTGCATCGAACGACAATCAGGTACGTCTGACCCTGACGGAAGCTGGCTTCAACTACCGCCTCGATGCCGCTCTCCAGCAGAGCCTTGAAATCATCCGTCAGCGCGTCGACCAGGTTGGCGTCGCCGAACCTTCCATCCAGCGTGTGGGGTCGGATCGCATCGTCGTTCAGCTCCCCGGCCTCCAGGACCCGGCGCAGCTTCGCCAGCTTCTCGGAAGCACGGCAAAAATGAGCTTCCATATGGTCGCTGACGCCAATCCGAACGATGCGCCGCCTCCCGGCGTAAGCATCATGCCGGATTCCAAAGACCCGAGCATCAAATATCCGATCGAAGATCAGATCGCGCTTTCCGGCGAACGTCTTACCGACGCGCGCGCAGGTTTCGACCAGCGCACCAACGAGCCGATTGTGTCCTTCCGTTTCGATAGTCTCGGCGCACGTCAGTTCGCGGACATCACCACAAAGAACGTCAATCGCCCGTTTGCAATCGTCCTCGATGGCAAGGTGCTGAGCGCTCCGGTCATCCGCGAACCGATCACCGGCGGATCGGGTCAGATTTCCGGCAGCTTCACGGTTCAGGACACGGTCGTCCTCTCCGCGCTTCTGCGTGCAGGCGCCCTGCCCGCTCCGCTGACCGTTATCGAAGAACGCACCGTCGGACCGGATCTTGGCGGCGATGCCATCAAGATGGGCTTGATCACCGGCGTCATCGGCTTCGTGCTTGTCGCGGTCTTCATCCAGCTCCTGTACGGGGTCTGGGGAACCATCGCCAATGTCGCGCTTCTGCTCCACACCCTGCTCACCTTCTCGGCCCTGAGCCTTATTGGTGCAACGCTGACATTGCCCGGTATCGCCGGTATCATTCTCGGTATTGGTATCGCGGTTGACGCGAACATTCTCATCAACGAACGTATCCGTGAAGAAACACGGCGGGGTCTCGGAGCCATGGCCGCGCTGGACAAGGGCTTCCATAGCGCCTTCTCCACCATTGTGGATGCGAATGTCACATCGCTGATCTCGACCTTGCTGCTGTTCACCTTCGGCACCGGTCCGGTTCGCGGCTTTGCAATCACCATGATGCTCGGCATCGCGATCTCCATGTTCACGGACGTCACACTCGTTCGCATGGTCATGGCCTGGTATGTTCGCAAGCGTAAGCTGAAGGTGCTCGTTATCGAGCCGCTCCTGAAATTCGTTCCCGAAAAGACGAATATCAGCTTCATGAACGCTCGCTTCGTCGGCATTGGCGTCTCGATCGTCCTGTCCATCCTGTCGATTGGCTTGTTCTTCAAGCCAGGTCTGAATTACGGCATCGACTTCAAGGGCGGCATTCAGGCGGAAATCGTTACGTCACAACCTGCCGATCTGGCACAGCTTCGTGCCAAGCTTGGCTCGCTAGGCCTGGGTGAAGTAGCACTCCAGTCCGCGGGCAGCCCGAACGATGTTCTGATCCGAGTGCAGCGCCAGGATGGTGGCGAAGAAGCGCAGACGGCCGCCGTCAACAAGATGCGCCAGGCCGTAACCGAGCTCGATCCCGGCGTGAAAATCGAGCGGACGGAAGTCGTCGGCCCGAAGGTTTCCGGCGAACTGGCCCGCTCAGGCTTCATCGCCGTTGTCCTTTCGGCGCTCGGTATGCTCATCTATCTGTGGTGGCGTTTCGAATGGTTCTTCGCGATGGGCGCGATCATCACGCTTGTCCTCGACACCACCAAGATGGTTGGTTTTTTCGCGCTGTTCCAGCTCGACTTCAACCTGACCGCCATCGCAGCACTTCTGACTGCTATCGGTTACTCGGTAAACGATAAGGTCGTGGTTTATGACCGCATGCGTGAAAACATGCGCCTTTATAAATCGAAGCCACTGCGCGAGATCGTCGACATGAGTATCAATCAGGTGCTTGTCCGCTGTATTTATACATCGGTGACAACGTTCCTGTGTATGCTCCCGATGGCTATCTGGGGCGGCAGCGCGGTTCATAATTTTGCCGTGCCGATGCTGTTCGGTATCTTCATCGCTACATCGTCGTCTATCTTCATCGCGGCTCCGATTCTGCTTCTGCTGGGCAACTGGTGGCAGCATCGCAAGGAAGCCCATCAGGCAATTGAAGACAGCGCCGCAGCGCAGAAATAACCCGCTTGCCGGGCAAGGTTCAGGCCTTGCCCGGCTCCCACATACAGAATTGAGAAGCCAGAGGGGGAAGGCACCCGATGCCCCATGACACGCCTTTGATAGCGACAATCGTCATCGGGTTATGCCTGGCCTTCATTTTCGGTGCGATAGCCACCCGTCTGAAAACCTCCCCCCTCGTCGGCTATCTTCTAGCTGGCGTCATTGCCGGTCCCCACACACCCGGTTTTGTTGCAGATCAGGACCTTATTCTGCAGCTCGCTGAAATCGGCGTCATCCTGCTGATGTTCGGTGTGGGCTTACATTTTTCCCTCAAAGACCTTCTTTCCGTCAAAGCCATCGCGGTGCCCGGCGCACTTGCGCAGATCGCTGCCGCCGCAGCCCTTGGTACCGGTCTCGGCCTCGCACTTGGCTGGGATGTGCAGGCGGGCCTAGTTTTCGGCCTGGCACTTTCGACGGCTAGTACCGTCGTCCTTCTGCGCGCCATGCAGGAACGCCGCTTGATCGATACCGAACGCGGACGCATCGCTGTCGGCTGGCTGATCGTCGAAGACCTCGCAATGGTCATGGCACTGGTGCTGCTTCCGGCAGTCGCCAGCGTAACGGGCCGCGCAGAAGGGACAGCGGCAAGCGACCCCATCGTTTCATGGCTCGGTCTCGGCATTGGCGGCATCATCCTTCTCACCATTGCCAAGGTCATTCTGTTCGTCGCGCTGATGCTGATCGTCGGCCGCAAGGTCATACCGTGGCTTCTCAATGTCGTGGCTCAAACAGGTTCCCGCGAACTGTTTCGTCTCGGCGTGCTGGCCATTGCGCTGGGCGTGGCTTTCGGCGCTGCACATCTCTTTGGCGTTTCCTTCGCGCTGGGCGCATTCTTCGCGGGTATGGTCATGAGTGAATCCGAGCTCAGCCATCGGGCAGCGGAAGAGTCTCTCCCCCTGCGTGATGCCTTCGCGGTGCTGTTCTTCATTTCTGTCGGCATGCTGTTCGATCCGATGAGCCTTGTCCGCGACCCGCTGCCCCTGCTCGGGACGCTCGCCATTATTCTCGTCGGAAAGTCGGTTGCTGCATTCTTCATCGTGCGCGCTTTCCGTCGTCCGGTCAGCACGGCGCTCACCATTTCGGCAAGCCTTGCGCAAATCGGTGAATTCTCGTTCATTCTTGCAGGGTTAGGCGTCAGCCTCAATCTTCTCCCCCCAGCCGGGCGCGATCTCATTCTCGCGGGCGCAATCCTCTCGATCTTCCTCAATCCGCTCATGTTCATCGTCGCAGAACGGATGCGGCCATGGATCGAAGAGCGAAGCAAAAGCGAAACCACGCCCGGCGAAAATGCCGATGTCGAGCCCAGCATTTCCGAGCCCGAGCCGTTGCCGCAAACATCGCTGGCCGGACACACGATTGTGGTTGGCTATGGCCAGATTGGCGCGGGTATCGCGGGAGGATTGCAGGCGGAAACTTCACCTTTCCTCGTGATTGAAGATTCGCCGAAAGTCAGCGCATCTTCGAAAGACAAAGGTATTGAAGCGATTACCGGCAATGCTTCGGATTCAGAAATACTGGCGGCAGCCAACCCGTCGGCTGCTCGAAACCTGGTCATCGCGATACCCAACGCTTTTGAGGCCGGTCGTGTGATCGCGCTGGCTCGAGCTGCCAACCCGGAAATCAACATCGTCGTGCGCGCCTGTTCAAAAGCAGAGGCACAATATCTGCAAGATCTTGGCGCAAATTCCGTCATTCTGGGAGAAGAAGAGATTGCAGCCGCCATGGCGAAGGCAATCGGAACCGAAATCAAAAAGAACGAGGCCGACACCGTTTCGGAACGCGAAACGCAGAACGGCATAATGGGAATGGTATCGGACGGATCGACCGATATGATGGGCAAAAATGGGGATGATATGAAGCATGAACGTGTGGTGACCAGTTGATGAAAGCAAAGGATTACATCTGGCCGGTCATAGGCATTTGCGCAGTTGGAGTTTCGGCCTGGCTTCTTTATCGCGAACTTCGCAGCATTTCGCTTGAGGATGTTCTGGACAGTCTTTACGCGATCCGGGCCCATCATTGGGTTCTGGCGACAGCGTCAGCACTGCTGGCCTACAGTTCGCTTGCAGGCTATGACCGTATCGCGCTCCTGCACCTCAAACGCAAAATTTCCTGGCTGTTTATCGCGCTCTGTTCCTTCACCACCTATGCTTTGTCGCACAATATCGGCGCTTCAGTCGTCTCAGGCGCTGTGGTGCGCTATCGGGCCTATTCCTCGCAAGGCATGCCCGGCAGTGAAATCGCCGTCCTGATTGCCTTTTGCTCTTTTACCTTCATTCTTGGTGTCATCATAACCTCCAGCGTCGTTCTACTGCTGGAACCGCACATTCTGATGCGTTTCAACGAGGAACTGACGCCGACCGTTTCCATCGTCATCGCCCTTTTGATGCTGGCATTTGTGCTACTTTATGTCTTCGGCAGCTGGTTGCGCCTGCGTCCGCTCCAGATCGGCAGTTTCCGACTGGAATATCCACGTATGTCGGTGGTTGTGCAGCAGCTCATCGTCGCGCCGCTGGAATTGATCGGCGCCGCTGGTATCATCTACTTTGCCTTGCCAGAGGCCGGCAATCCCGGTTTCCTCATCATTCTCGGCATTTTCCTGGTCTCATTCTCTGCTGCACTAATCTCGCACGCTCCAGGTGGACTAGGCGTTCTGGAACTCGTGTTCCTGACCGGCTTGCCGGACATGAATCAAGCTGACGTGCTGGCTGCGCTAATCGTTTTCCGGTTGCTCTATCTCCTCATCCCTTTCGCGATGTCGCTCGTGGTCGTGCTGGTGTTCGAAAAGTCCCAGTTTCTTTTGCGCTGGAATGAAAAACAGCGAAAATAGACAGGTCAGACGTGGAGCATAATTTTCACATAATCGCTCTAAATTGAATTTGTTTTCCTTAAAAAGGCGGCTTCAGCCGCCTATCTTGGAACCAGTTTCGCAAAGCACAAGCATCGCGAAATTGAACGCCTCCCAAGGCTTTAATCCAAGAGGAAAGACGCATGCCTGCGACATTGATCATCCCCGGCTACAAGGGATCGGAAGCAGGCCACTGGCAGCGCCAATGGTTGCATGACGATCCGTCAGCATTGCTTGTCGAACAAGACGACTGGCATTATCCGGTGCTATCCGACTGGATGCACGCGCTGGAAGCCAAACTCGCCGAAAATCCGGGCGCAGTTCTGGTTGCCCATAGCCTCGGCTGTGCGCTCGTCGCCCATCTGTCCAGCCGCCCATCGGCTGCTCATGTGGCAGGCGCGCTTCTCGTTGCTCCTGCCGACGCCGAGACCATGGCCCGCAAGGACAGCCGCTTCCAGAGCTTTGCCCCGCTGCCCCGCCATGAACTGGGCTTCCCTTCCATCGTCGTGGCAAGCCGCAACGATGAATATATGAGCTTTGCCAAGGCTGAAGCTCTTTCGCATGTGTGGGGATCGGGGTTCGTTGATCTGGGCCATGCCGGTCACATCAACGTGGCAAGCGGATTCAGCCGCTGGCCGGAGGGAATTATTCTGGCATCCTCTCTTCACAGAGAACCGGTAACCAACACGCTTTCCCAAGCAGCGTGACCGCAAGCCGTCCATTCCTCGAATGGGCGGCTTCCTTACTCACGCGCCCTGCCTGCGCTCAAGCAAAACTTTCAAAACAAGAGTTAGAAGAGCAATCAATGCCAGTGTCGAGGCTGCCGCGAAAGCACCGGCGACGTTATAATCATTGAACAATAGTTCCACCTGTAGCGGCAGCGTGTTGGTCTTGCCGCGTATCGCGCCCGACACAACCGACGTTGCCCCAAATTCCCCCATGACACGCGCATTGCAAAGCACCGCACCATAAAGCAATGCCCATTTGATATTGGGCAAGGTGACATAGAAAAAAGTTTGCCAGGCATTGGCCCCCAACGTCAGCGCCGCCTCTTCTTCATCGCTTCCCTGCACTTCCATGAGCGGAATCAGTTCACGCGCGACAAAAGGCGAAGTCACGAAGAGGCTGACAAGAAAAATCGCCGGGACCGTAAACATGATCTTGATATCATAGCTTTCCAGCAATGGTCCCAGCAGGCCTTGCGATCCATAGAGGAAGAGATAGGTCACGCCCGCCACGATGGGCGAAACTGAGAACGGTATCTCAACGAAAGTAATCAGCAACCGCCGGCCCGGAAAACGGAACTTGGTGACAAGCCATGCGACACAGACACCGAAGGCCATGTTTATCGGCACGACGACAATAGCCGTCAGAATGGTCAGCCACACCGCATGGAGCGTATCCGGCTTCAATATCTCGCCGAAAAAGACACCGACACCCTTGCTGAAAGCATAGGAAAAGATGACCGCAAGCGGCGCTCCGATACAGATCACAGACAACCCGGCTGCCAACCAGATCAGCAGGTTACGCATCGGCCCTGAATTTCGCGCCTGCATGCTCGCGCTAGCGTTCTGCATAACGAAGCTGCCTTGCCTGGATGAGATTGGTTACAAGAAGCATGACAAAAGCCGTAACAAGCATCACGAATGCAAGCGCAGCCGCGGCCGGATAGTCATATTCATCCAACCGAATGAAAACGAGCAGCGATGTCACTTCGGTTTCGAAGGGCAGATTGCCCGAGATGAAGACAATTGAGCCAAATTCGCCAAGGCTGCGCGCAAAGGAAAGCGAGGAGCCCGCAAGGAAAGCCGGAAAGATGGTCGGCCAGATAATATGCGAGAATGTCTGCCAGGAACTGGCCCCAAGGCTGCGCGCAGCCTCTTCCACATCCGCGCTCATATCCTCAAGGACAGGCTGAACCGTGCGGATGACAAAGGGGATGCTGGTGAAAAACATCGCGATCATGATGCCAAGGGGTGCGTAAGCGACCTTAACCCCAATCGGTTCAAGAAGCCGCCCGAACCAGCCATTCTGGGCGAACAGTGTTACAAGCGCCAAACCAGCAATGGCAGTCGGCAACGCGAAAGGAAGATCGACAGCGGCATCGATCAGACGTTTGCCCGGAAATTCGTATCGCGTCAGGACCCAGGCCAGCAGAAGGCCGAACAGGCCATTGAACACAGTCGCCACCGCAGCAGCGCTCAAGGTGATCTTGTAAGTCGCCAGCGCCCGCTCTGAAGTCACGATACTCCAAAAGTCGCTCCAGCCAAGGCTCGCCGTTTTCAGGATCATGGCCAGCAGCGGCAATGCCACGATCACAACCAGATAAAGCAAGGTGCAACCGAGGGTCAGCCCGAACCCCGGCAACACCGAATTACGTTTCATGCTGAGCAGCGCCACTGGATTTTTCCAAAATGCGAGGCGACCCCGCCCGGGATCGCCAGTCGGCTTCGTTATTTGCCTTTGAAGAGCTGATCAAGCACTCCGCCTTCGGCGAAATGTTCTTTCTGCACCTTCTCCCAGCCACCAAAAGCATCTTCAACCGTCACAAGGCGCACGTCAGGATAGATATCCTTATGCCTTGCAATGACGTCCTTATCATGCACGCGGTTAAAGTTTTGAGCCAGGATTTCCTGGCCTTCCGGGGCGTAGAGATAATTCAGATAAGCTTCGGCAATCTTGCGCGAGCCACGCTTGTCCACCACCTTATCCACGACTGTAACGGGAAATTCCGCGAGCAGGCTGACTTCCGGTACGACAACATCGTACTTGTCAGGCCCAAGCACCTTTTCGGTCCCGCGCGTTTCTGCTTCGAAAGTCACCAGCACGTCGCCAATGCCACGCTCGGCAAAAGTTGTCGTTGCCCCGCGACCGCCTGTATCAAAAACCGGAACGTTTTTGAAAATCTTGCCGATAAATTCATGCACCTTTGCCTGATCGCCCTTGAACGCCTCGTTCGCGTAAGCCGTCGCGGCAAGGTAGGTGTAACGCGCATTGCCCGAGGTTTTGGGATTCGGGAAGATCACCTTGACGTCGTCACGTGCCAGATCATCCCAATTCTTGATGTTCTTTGGATTGCCTTCACGAACGAGGAACGCGGGAAACGAATAATAAGGCGACGAGTTGTTGGGCAATCGCTTCTGCCAGTCGGCTGGAATGAGATTGCCTTTGTCATGGAGGACTTGCACGTCGGTCACCTGATTGAAGGTCACGACATCCGCCTCAAGCCCTTCCAGAATCGAACGCGCCTGCTTCGATGATCCAGCATGGGACTGGTTTACGGTCAAATCCTCACCGGTCTTGGTCTTCCAGTCAGCGACGAATGCCTTGTTGATCTGCTCGTAGAGTTCCCGCGCGATGTCATAGGAAACATTGAGGATTTCCTTTGGCTCCTGCGCGTGAACCGGTGCGGAGCCGAGACCAAGAGCCACCGCCGCATATAGAATAATTTTTCTCATTAGACCCATCCCCACCGCGCCGTTTGCGAAAAGCGCTCTAAACTGGATTGTTTTCGGAAAACAAATCTAACGAGAGAAGAGACAAAATCAATCTAAATCATTGATTTAAATATATAAACTACTTTCAAAGCCATTCATGGAACCTGCACCCAATCAATATGTCAGCGTGAGAAAATAATTCTCACCTGGAGCAAAACCATAAAATGAAACGCAAAAGGCAGGAGGCTTTCGCCTCCTGCCTTCAAAACTGTACTCGCCTGAGCGGATTTACCAGAAGCCGCGATGCTGCCAGCACCAGAGAAAATTATGCTCGCCACGCTCCAGCCGATTGCGGCGGCGGGCTGCAATTTCTTCAGCATTCAGCTTCATCTCGCGCCAAGGCTGTTCCAGAAAGGCCGGAACACGCAAAAACGTATTCTTCATTTTCATAGCGAGCAGTTGAACGGTTCGCTTCATGCTTGGCCTCCTCATTGCCTTACGCTCCAATATTGCCGCGCTTTCGCCGCAACAATGAACGAGAGGTTAATTTTGAAGGCTTCTCAGCTTTTGTCAATAACCCACTTATTTGATCGGAGTTAACTGCGTGAAATAATTTGCGAGCCATATCCACCAGCCCGCAAATTCATTCCTGTTATACCTCATAGTCGATTGCAGGCGTAATGCGCACCTTGCCGATGTGACGACCATTCATCGACTCGATCTTGAACTCCAGACCATCGGCAACGAAACTTTCCCCGCCCAGAGGCAAATGTCCCAGATGCCAGAGAACATAGCCGGCAAGGGTCGTATAGCGATCGCCATCGTCGAGAAGGTCGCGCTCCAAAAGCCCACTCAAACGGCGGATATCCGTGAAGCCGTCCACGAGATAACCACCCTGCCCGTCCGACTGCGCGACAGCGGCCTCTTCGTCTTCATCCGGAAATTCGCCGGCAATGGCTTCCAGAACGTCGGTGGGCGTCACCACACCTTCGAAAGAGCCATGCTCATCCACGACGACCGCAATCTGAACAGGTGAATTGCGCAACTGTTCCATCACGCGCAGCACATTTGCATTTTCATGCACGACAAGCGGCTGCTTCACAGTCTTGTCCCAGTCGACAGGTTTCCTGTCGCCGATATCCAGCAGAAGATCCCTGACCAGAGCCACTCCGACGAATTCATCCACCTGACGGCGTGCAACGATGACGCGGGAATGCGACAGCTTGCGAATGGCCGCATCGAGTTCCGCTTGATCTTCATCAAGATCGAGCCATTCGATCTCGTTACGCGGCGACATGATGGAACGCACAGGCCGGTCGGCCAGATCGAGAACGCCGCGGATCATCTCTTTTTCTTCGGGCAGGAAGACATCGCTGGCCGCTGTCTGCTGGGCGATCACGTCCACAGTATCGGAGAGCGGGTTTTCGCCACGGCCGCCACCCAGCAGGCGCAAAACGGCACCTGCCGTGCGTTCACGCAAATCATTGGTAGTGACCAATTTTTCACGATTGTGCCGCGACATCTGATTGGCAGCCTCGATCAACACCGAGAAGCCGATCGCCGCATAGAGATAGCCCTTCGGGATATGGAAGCCGAAGCCCTCCACGACCAGACTGAAGCCGATCATCATCAGGAAACCGAGACACAGGATCACAACGGTCGGGTGCTTGTTGACAAAATCCATCAGGGGCTTGGAAGCAAGCATCATCACGCCGATGGCGATCACCACAGCGATCATCATGACCGGCAGGTGTTGAACCATGCCAACGGCCGTGATGACACTGTCGAGCGAGAACACGGCGTCCAGAACGACAATCTGGACAATCACCTGCCAGAACACAGCATGGACTGCCTTGGAGCTTTTGGGCCCGTGATTGCCTTCCAGTCGTTCATGGAGTTCCATGGTGCCCTTGGCAAGGAGGAACAGACCGCCGATCAGCATGATGATGTCCCGCCCCGAGAAGGACATGCCCATCAACGAGATCAATGGCTCGCGAAGCGTAACGATCCATGAAATCGAAGCGAGCAGCACCAAACGCATCAGAAGAGCCAGGGTAAGACCGACCAGCCGCGCACGATTGCGTTGATGCGGGGGCAGTTTGTCGGCCAGAATGGCGATGAAGACGAGATTGTCGATACCGAGAACGATCTCGAGTACCACCAATGTCACCAAACCTATCCAGGCATTGGGGTCGGCAATCCAGTCCATGGACCAGTCCATGATATGTCGGCTCCTTTTAAAGATCAGCGGAAATGGAAATTGGAGATATTGTCGCAAACAATTTGTGACCGGGCCGCATCCTACGGTCCAGTCTCGAAATGGCGAAGCTTATCGGGAATTGTTCAATGCAGAGGAAGCCCGAACATTCCTCAGGGAAATTCGGACTTCGAGAAGACGAATCGTCAGAACTGTCGTCGGGCATAAAGCGCGATGAACCTTATGTAAGAGGTTTGCGAGGCAGAAGCCTTAGCGAAACCGGTTGCCATATGAAACATATGGTCCTGTTATTATGCAGTCTGGAGCCCGCCATACAAGAGACCGATTATTCCGCTGGCGTAACTTGTACACGCCGTTTCCGCTCCCGTCGCGGACGGGCTTTGAAAAAGCGAACGCCAATGACCGTCACGATGATGGTGGCAACCGTGATCCCGATGACAAACCAGAACATGTGATCGCCGTCCATTCTGGCGAAAATGCCTGCACCGCGACCGACCAGCCAGCCCGGAAGGAACATAGCCGGGGCCCATACCAGCGCAGAAAGCACGTTGGCGGTCTGGAAACGCGTCTGATCCATGGACATTATGCCAGCAACCATCGGCACGGTGCAGCGTATAGGACCGAAGAAACGCCCCAGAAACACCGCCGAAAAGCCGTAACGGCGGAACAGCAGGCGCGCACGCGCCACGCCGCTACGGTGCTTGTTGAGCGGCCATTTGTGAATGATATTGCGGCCGAGCCACCATCCCAGGAAATAGGAGATGATATCGCCAATCACAGCGCCAATGATTGCACCGATAATGACGGGAATGGGTTCAATGATTCCGGCGCCCACAAGGCCGCCAATGGCAATCATGATAGGGGTGGCCGGAATGAACATTCCAATAATGGCGAGAGATTCGCCAAAGGCGATAGCGCCTACGATAGGCCCAGCCCATGCCCGATGATCGGAAATAAACTGTCCGAGATCGCCTATTATGCTTTCCATTCCGTCCTCAAATGTCGCAAACCGGGTTTTGAACCGCTATGAGCCGTTCCTGTTATGCAGCAAGGGCAACCCGGTGCATAAAGCGCCTTGCTCTGAATTTTTCTGGGCCGCGTCGGTATCCTTTGATTCAGGACAGCTACCAACCGATCAAGTCTTTTATATGCAGTAGCTTCTCAGACAAGCATCAATAATTGATGACATGGCTGCGACATTTGCAGCGTGGCCCTACTCCCTGATAAACTTCCCACCCACATATTGTACCGGCAACGTCGAATATGGAGCCGCCTGCGTCTCCTTACAACGTCAGACCGTGAAAAAATGAATCAAATCAAGAATTTCTCTTTTTTGATTCTCCAATGCATGCCTCATGTATGCAACCTCAATATGTGTATTTTAAATAAACACCTATGACGCGCAAAATCCTGAATTCAAAAGCCCCGCATTTCCGGGGCTTTTTGCGCTAACTTTCATTTTTTTCAGAAAATTTGCAGTTGGAGGCTGGACAGGTGGAAAAGAGGCCGTTATAGAACCGCTCACTTCACCGGGGCCGCTGCCTCGGCAAAGCGAGTGGGTGATTAGCTCAGTTGGTAGAGCAGCTGACTCTTAATCAGCGGGTCGTAGGTTCGATCCCTACATCACCCACCATTTTCTCTTCAGAAAACAAACGCTTCCGCTGATATACTGTCGTCATTGACTGGACCAAACCAGACTTTTTCGTATTGAAAATACGCTTCGATGCTTTCACCTTTCCGCACCTTTGACAATGTCCTCCTTGGACTGCGGCTTTCCCTCCGACACATTACCGATAATTAATTCGCATATTCATATGCAGTTCATCTAGGATGACAGACATTACTCACACGCCATCTAGCGGCGCCCCTGTAAAAGAGTAATGGAGTAAAAGAACCATGAAATCCAAGACCGCATTTATCGCTGTAGTTGCAACATCTTTGCTTGCCGTACCCGCACTGGCGCAAGAAAATAGCAGTGCAAATACTGATAAACCGGTGACAGAGACGGCCGTTGCACCAAACAAAGATATGAAGGGCAGACATGGCCCCGTCGACCTCGAAAAATTCTCACGCATGGATGATCTCAAGGCAGCCGATACCGATGGCGACGGGGTACTTTCTCGCGCTGAAATCGAAGCACTGGCACAAAAGCGCATCGTGAGCCGTGCAGCTGACCGCATGGAGCGCCGACTTGACGTCAACGGCGACGGCAAGGTCACGCTTGCGGAAGTTGAAAACCAGCGCAAGAAAGAATTCGCTGCACTGGATCGGAATGAGGACGGCAAGATTGATCGCAGCGAAATGCGCGCAGCGAAAATGCACCACGCCCGAGGTTCTCACAAGGGTTCCCATCACATGGGCCACCACAAGGGTGGAGAACACAAAGGCCCGATGAAGGGCCAGGCAGAAAAGCCGCAGGAATAAGCCTTAAACAAATAGCCCGGGCTCAACGTCCGGGCTATTTTTACATAGATATCAACGACACATCAGGAGCGGATGACGCCCTTCTTGAAGATGATATTGCCGTATAATCTCTTTTCACCCGTCCGAATGATCGCGAAAGCGTCACGAGCGCGATGATAAAAGGCAAATCTCTCCATTGGATCGACAGAAATCTTTCGCCCCTCGGCTTTTTCAATGACAGCTTCAAACTCTTTGAAAATCGCTGGCGTTTCATTTGGTGCCTGCATGACAGCCGCTGGCTTATCGACAAAATCGTCCAAAGGCAGCAGCGACAGAACAGCCTCAGCCATATCCGTTGCAGTGATTCCCGGAAAATCCAGTACGTGCACACCGGAAGACTGCGCCGGATAATTGGCATCGACAATCACCAGATCGTCGCCGTGCCCCATATCTGCAAGGACTTCCAGCAGCGAGCCCGTCAGCAATGGATTGATATTCTTCAACATAAGACGTCATTTCCCACAAAAATTCGAACAGATCACACTAAGCAACTCGCTTTCAGAATCGCAAGGCCCAAGTGCTGGCGAGGGGGACAGGCTTATCGGGTTGTCGGGTCCAGCTTGTCACGCAGCCAATCGCCCACAAAACTGATCGACAGAGTCGTGAACATGATCACGAATGACGGCGCGAGCATGATCCAGGGCGCACGGGTGAGATACTCGCGGCCATAACCGACCATATTGCCGAGGCTGGTCATTGGTGGCTGCACGCCGAGACCAAGGAATGACAGACTGCTTTCGAGCAAAATGATCTCCGGAAATGTCAGCGTCATCGAGACGATCAGGGTCGAAGCAATATTCGGGAGAATATGCTTGAGATAAACGCGTGACGGCGCGGCGCCGAGCTGCGTAACCGCCGCCGCGTAACCTTGCGCATTGGCAGAAACGGCCAGCCCGCGAGCGATACGGGCATAACGCTCCCAGCCATAGAAACCCATCAGGCAGGTCAACAGCAGAAGCGAACTTCCGAAGAAGGCAAGCACGGCAAGCGACAAAATGAGGAATGGCAGTGCCGCCTGAAAATCAGCGAGCATGACCACCACCTGCTCCACCACACCGCGAAAATAAGCTGCGAGGAAACCGAGCGTCGTACCGAACACTGCAGAAATGATAGTCGCACCGAATGCAATGAGCAGTGAAATGCGGATGGACTCGATAAGACGCGAGAGCACGTCGCGTCCGAGCTCATCGGTACCCAGCCAATGTTGCGGATTACCCGGCAATGCGAGGCGGTTTTTCAGATCGAAAGCCGTGATGTTGTAAGGCTTAATCCAATCCGCAGTCAGCGCAATCAGGATCATCGCCGCGATCCAGATGAAACCGATGATGACCATCAGCGGAAGGCGTTTATGGGTCTTTTTGGGCTGTGTAGAAAGAGTAGCTGTATTGGCGGTCATATCCGTCATCAGTTCAGCCTCACGCTTTGCCCTGCGCCTGACGCAGACGCGGATCGAGATAACCGTAGAGAAGGTCGACAACGAAATTGGAGATTACCATCGTCGCGGCCACGAGAAGCAGGATGCACTGCACGATTGCGAGATCGCGATTGGCAACCGAAACCACGAGCAATCTGCCCACCCCCGGCCAGGAAAAGAGCGTCTCTACAACCACTGCGCCTGCAATCAACGACCCCACCATGAAACCGACGATGGTAACGATCGGAATGGCCGCATTGGGTAGCGCGTGCCGCCAGACGACATCGCGCCACGACACACCTTTGGCGCTCGCCGTGCGAATATATGGCTGCCCCAGAATCTCGATCATCGCACTGCGGGAAAACCGCGCCAGAATAGCCGCGCCGCCAAGCCCCATCGTGATGATAGGGAGAATGGCGTGCATCCAGCTATCCTGTCCGCCCGAAGGCAACCATCCAAGCGATACCGAGAACACCAGCACAAGCAACAGGCCGAGTACAAAGCTCGGTAACGTGAAGCCAATGACAGCAGTCGCCATGACAGCCCGGTCAATGAAGCTGTTGCGGTGCAGCGCCGCATAGATTCCGGCGGGAATGCCAAGCCCAAGCTTGATCAGCAAAGCCGGTATCGTGAGTTGAAGCGTGGCAGGTATCCGCTCTGCCACGAGTGCGATTGCCGATTGGCCGTCGCGCATCGATATTCCAAGATCGCCGCGTGCAATGGCTCCGAAATAGCGCAAATATTGCTGCCAGAGCGGATCGTCGAGACCCCAGTTCTTTCGGAACGCAGCTATGGCTTCCGGCGGTGCATCCGGTCCCATGATGATCTGGGCCGGATCACCAGACATGCGCAACACCACAAAGGCAAATGTTACCACCAGAAGAATGGTCACAAATGCGCGGAACCCGCGAACCATCAGAAATCTAAGCATGAATAACGTCCGTCTGAAGGGCCTCTGCAAAATGGCAGGCCACTTTGCGCCCCGCGGGCATGTCGAGGAGTTCAGGTGTCTCGCTGCTGCAGCGCGGAGCAGCAAAACGGCAGCGGGGATGAAAGGCGCAGCCACTCGGTCGCGCGGCAGGGTTCGGCGGCTCCCCCTGCAAGATGATACGATCGCTGAGCGGCGTACCGGCAACCGGGACACTGGATACAAGCGCCTGCGTATAAGGATGAAGTGGCTTGGCAAAAATTTCGTCAGAGGAAGCTTCTTCGACGATACGGCCCAGATACATGACCGCGACACGATCCGATATATTGCGCACCACCTTCAGATCATGGCTGATGAAAACCATCGCAATGCCTGCGCGTTCCTGTAAATCCCGCAAAAGGTTTACGACCTGCGCCTGGATGGAAACATCCAGCGCCGACACGGGCTCATCACACACGATGAGGCGCGGTTTGGACGCGATGGCCCGCGCGATGACGACGCGCTGGCGCTGCCCGCCGGAAAGCTCGTGCGGGTAGCGTGAAGCCTGATCGGGACGAAGCCCGACCGCCCGCATCAGCTCGACAACACGAGCTTTCTGCTCATCTGGGGTTCCAATGCTATGGATTTCCAGCGGCTCGGCTATCTGACGGCCAATCGGTAACCGTCGATCCAGAGCAGCAAGAGGGTCCTGATAGACGAGTTGCATACGCGCTCGTAGAGCGCGCCAGCTCGGGGTCTTCTGGCGAGGCAGGGTTGAGCCTTCGAACGTGACGTCTCCCTCGCTGGGGTCTTCCAGACCCAGAAGCAGACGCCCCGTCGTGGATTTACCCGAACCGGATTCGCCAACGATTCCCAGTGTCGTCGCCGGAGCGACCGATAGGGAAAGGCCATCAACAGCGCGAACCGTAACGGGTTGCGCGAACAGCCCTTTGCGTGACGTATAGGTTTTGACAAGGTCGCGGGCTTCGAGAAGAGCGGCTGTCATTGTGCTATCGCCTCTGTACTCGCTTGCATTGAAACATGCCCACGCATTGATGGCAGCAAAGACGACGCTGCCGGATAAGGGTGAAAACAGGCGACCGTGCGCCCTTCGCCGGCGTCATCCTGCGGAACACCAAGCCTTGGGAGACTTCGCGCGCAGAGATCGCTCGCGCTCAGGCAGCGCGGCGAAAATGCACAACCTTGCGGAAGCTTGCCGGGTTCGGGAACTGTGCCCTCAATGGGGATCAGGCGATTGCGTCCGCCATCAAGGCTGGGAATGGAATCAAACAGCCCATGTGTATAGGGATGGCGCGGAGCGGCAAAAAGCGCCTCGGTCCGGGCCTGCTCGACAATGCGTCCCGCATACATAACCGAAACCCGTTCGCAGATTTGCGAAACAGCGCCAAGATCATGACTGATAAAGACTACAGCCATACCCGTTTCCGCTCGCAGCCCGGCCAGCAGATCGAGTATCTGAGCCTGGATCGTCGCATCAAGTGCTGTCGTCGGCTCATCCGCGATAAGGATGTCGGGGTTTCCTGCCAGCGCCATGGCGATCATCAAACGCTGGTTCTGGCCACCCGAAAATTCGTGCGGATAATTATCAATACGTCGGCGAGCATCGGGAATTCCAACAAGTTCCATCAATCGCAAAGCCTCTGCCCGGACCGCAGGTCCTGTCAGGCCGCGATGTAGTCGCACTGCTTCCTCAATCTGCCGCCCTACCCGGATAACCGGGTTCAACGAACTCGACGGGTCCTGAAAGATCATGGCTATGCGACCGCCGCGAACATTTTCGAGCGTGCTGCGAGACGCGGTCAGCAATTCCGTTCCTTCGAGAAGGACACTGCCGGAGATCGACGCCTTCTTCGGAAGGAGGCCGAGTGCTGCCAGCCAGGTCACAGACTTGCCACAGCCGGATTCCCCGACAAGCCCCACAGCTTCGCCACGCTCAATTGAGAGGTCGATACCATGCAGAACTGGCACGCCATCAAAAGCTACTTGCAGATTGGAAATTTCGACCAGCGGCATCATGCAATCCTTCTGGTTCATTCATATTCGCGGGGCTAAATGCCCCAAAGGACAAGCGAGCCCGGCTAAGCCGGGCTCGCGCCTACAATGGTTCAAGCCCAGTTGTTCTTGCGGAAGTCCATTGCGAAAGCAGGTGCTGCTTTCCACTTCAGCGACTTCGGCTTCGCCGTGAAAGTCGCGTTCTGATGGAGGACCGTATAGGCTGGATCTTCACGCTCGCAGATTTCCAGCATCCGCTTGAATGCTTCCTTGCGCTTTGCGTGATCCGTGCTTGTTTCCAGAATGACGGAAAGCTTGTTCGCTTCCTCATTCGTCCATTCTCCGACCTGCTGCTGTTGACCGTTCGGGCCATGCTGGCTGACGATGGAAGAAACAGGATCGTTGAAGGGCGCAGAATTGGACCAGTCACGCACGGCGCGTCCCGGGCTCTTTTCCAGAATCTGCTGCCAGTTTTCCTTCATCTGAATTTCGACGTTCAGGCCCACCTGATTCCACATCTCCACGAGGATTTGCGCCGTCGGGGTCTGGTTCGTGTAGTAGTTATTGAGCAGGCGATATGGGATCGCATCGCCCTTGTAACCGGCTTCCTTCAGAAGCTGCTTAGCGAGATCAGGGTTATATTCCGGAACGTTCCAGCCCTGAACGAACATATCGCCATAATAATCCCACTGAAGACCCGCTGGAACGACCGTTCGGCCTGCCCACAGCGAATCCACGATCGCCTGACGATCGATCGCATGGGTAAATGCGCGGCGCACTAGCGGGTTTTCCAGTTGCGGATGGAACTTGTCGAAAACGGTGAGACGGTGGTTGAGGATCGTACCGCCCTGAACCTCGAAAGCATCATTCTTTTCGATGCCCTCGATCTGATCCGGCGGAATGTCGCAGGCAAACTGATACTCACCTGACAGCAGACCATTGATGCGCGAGGCAACTTCCGGCACTTCAATGAAGCGGATTTGCTTCAGCGGCGGGCGCCCGCCCCAATATTCGTCATGAGCTTCGAGCACCAGCATGTTGTCTGGCTTGAACTCGACGACCTTGTAAGGCCCGGTGGTGATTGGCTTGCGCGCCCAGTCGAGATAGCTCGGCGACTCCTCCCAACCGCGGCGGCTCATGATCTGGCTGCCGTAGCGCGAGATACGGCCTTCCATGGTCACGTCCGGCGTACCGTTCTTGAAACGCACCGTATATTTGTCGACGACTTCGACACCCAGCAGGGATGGCCACGAACGGCGTGCAGTCGCGGGCACTTCGAGCGGCAGTTCCTTGCTTTCGCGACCGAGCGGGTTTTTCTCGGAGACATAAATCGTCTTGCCTTCGGCAGGCTGCGTGTCGCCGAACATGCGTTCCTTGCCGAAGGTGAAGGCAACGTCCTCAGCGGTCATCTCATCGCCATTGTGGAATTTCACGCCTTGCCGGAGCTTCAGTTCCACGGTCTTGTCGTCAATACGGGTCCATTCGGTCGCAAGGCCCGGTACGGCAGAAAGCCCGCCCAACCAGTCACGGTCAATCAGCGCCTCCCAGATACTGGAGAAGAAAACGCGTTCGCCGACATTCGACTGTTCGCGAAGGACGTCGAGCGTATTACTGTTCGCCACCTTTTGCACGGCAATGGTGATCGATGGGCGATTGTCAGCCTGCGCGATAGCAAAGCGCGGCAGGATAAGCGAACCGGCTGCACCAGCTGAAAGTCCAAGCATCCCGCGTCGGGTCAGGTTGATCATTGGTTGCTCCTGAGATCAATGGTTGCGCGTTGTCAGCCCTTGCGGGCCGGATCTGTAATGAGTGAGTGTCCGGTCGGCATGTGACAGCCGCCACGACAGTGCCTTTTGGGCATAGTTGCGAACGAGAACCGCATAAGCGGGATCATCAGCCAGATTGTTGAATTCATGCGGGTCCGCCTTCAGATCGAAGAACAGCGGCGGCAGGGCCGCAAAATGCACGTACTTATAGTTCTCGTCTTCGATCACGCAGAGGCTGCAATCATCCTGGGAAAGCTGAACCGAATTCTGCGGCTGATCGTAGAATACATCGCGGAAATCGAACTCGTAGTGCAGTTCCGTGCGCCAGTCGGCGGGCTTTCCTTCTGCCAGAAACGGCAACAGCGAACGGCCGTCGCAGGCACGAGGCGTTTCTCCACCCAGCCACTCCAGGATGGTCGGCATCACGTCAATGCTTTCGGAAAAGGCATCTTCGATTTGGCCAGCGTGGTTGTTCTGCCCCGCATCCTTTATGACCAAAGGAATGCGGAAGCTTTCGGCGTTGTAACCGATCTTGCCGAGAAGGTGATGATCGCCCAGCTGCTCACCATGATCGCTCGTGAAGATGACAAGCGTGTCATCCCACTGACCGGTTTCATCGAGATACGCAAAGACCTGTCCCAGACAGTCGTCAATCTCACTGATCAGGCCGCAATAGGTGGCTCGCATCTGGCGAATCTCGCCTTCATCAAGCGTTGCTCCCGAGCCTTCCGCGCCATGGAAGAACGAACCGCGTCTGATGTGATCGATGTAGTGCTTCATAAGCGGATGTTGTGCCGCTTCGGCATCCGGGTTCTCCGCACGTATAGGCGCAGGCATATCCTCGGCTTTGTACATCGCATGGTAGGGCGCAGAGGCTACGAAAGGCGGGTGCGGGCGATAATAGCCAAGATGCAGGAAGAAAGGCTTGCCGTCCCTGCCCTTCAGATATGTCAGTGCGCGCTCAGTAAAAAATGTCGAATCCGAAAATTCCTTCGGGATGCGCGATGGCTTGTCGGTTGCGCCGGGAACGGAATGTTCACCTTCCGGCAGCCAGATATCTTCGCGGTTCTCAGGCAGTTCAAAGCCGTTCTGTGACACCCAGCCAAAATACCCATCCATATTGGGCTCAAATGCGCCAACAGAGCGAAATCCATCCATGATGTCGCCCAGAACCGTAAAACGCGGATCTCTGGGAGACGTGGAACGCGGATCGGGTGTGGTTGTCGTGTAACCGATAAGCGCGGGGTCATAGCCAATAGCACGCAGAGCTTTTCCAAGGTTCAAATGACGCTGGTCAAGTGGAACGGTGTTCTGCACTGCCCGGTGATTCATCAGGTAGAGACCTGTAAGCAGGCTTGCCCTTGCGGGGCCACATGGCACGCACGTCGTGACATGGTTGCGGAAGGTCAAGCCTTCCCGGCAAAGACGATCAAGATTGGGAGTTTTAAGGAAGGGTTCGCGTCCCTCCGCCCGCATCAGGTGAGGGATAAAATCTGCTCGCCATTGATCAACGACGATAAGCAGGACGTTTTTTCTGGTCATGTTGGCCTCGTTATTTCCGAGGCTTACTAGGACCCTTGTATTTCAAGGGCATGACCCTTGTGTAATGTTTTGGTGAAGCTCTGATTACAGAAACGCCGGCCAAGGGCCAGCGTTTCGCGCAGATTGATGGGATAGTCGATCATTCCGTCTTGGCTTCGATATCGACTTTATCGAGCAAAGTGAGCGGGTCTTGCGATGCTGCGACCATTTCAAGAGCGCCAATTCCTTTATCGGCTTTGGCTTTGACAGCCAGCTCGAAAATATTCGGCTTCGCGAGGAAGGTAGAAAACGCCGCCGCAACGTCCTGCAACTGGGGCTGATCCGCTGCCAGTTCCTGTAGAGCGGCTGCGGCTACCAGAGACACAGTGCTGCGCACTTCATCTTCGGACATATTATTTTCTTCGGCATACATTTTGATGCCCTTGGCGATGATGCCCTTTTCCTCAATCTTGAGGTTCACCTGCCTGGCCTTGAGCCCGAGCAAAGCAACCTGCGTCATCACCTTGTCGCCTGAGAAGAACTCCTTGGTGAAGCCCCCCATCAAGCCGGACATGGACACCGACCCCATATCCTTGCCGCTGATTGAAATGTCCTTGATGATCAGATTTTGGTTTGCTTCATCCCAGTTGGCCTCGAAATTTGAGGAAATGATGAGACGATCATAACCAAGTTTCCGAAGCTGCTGGTAGAACTCGTCACTGCCCTGCGCCGGGACTTTGAGCGACATATCTTCATAAGCCACACGCACATCTGTCGGAATGCCGTTGTACGGCTTGTTGAGAGCCACTTCATAGCTCTTCAACGCAAACTGAATGCGTTCGGGCAGCGAAGGAACCGACGTTTCTTCGGTTGAAGCCTGATCTGCATCGTCCGCGTTTTCCTCGCCTGCGTCCACATCTTCAGACTGGTCGTATGGCAGGTCGGCGTCGATGCCAGCAATCCGAAGCGTGCCCAATTCCGGAAGCATGGTCGTATAAGGGAAGTTCTCAACCTGATCGTCGCTCAGCGACGCAAACTTCTTCAACGCTTCGATCGACGTCGCCCAGGAGAAGCCCTTCAGGGAAGCTTCTTCCATCTTCATGTAATCCTGGCCTTCCGCGAAATCGAAACCTTTGATGGTAGCGTCCATCTTCTGATTGTCGAAAGCGACCGCGATCCGTTCGATACCGCCCTTCCCCTTCGAGGCATCGGCAGGTTCGATCTTCATGCCGAGCATTTCGACGTCGCCCTTGCCGATCGTTTCGAACAATGAAGTCAACTGGAGAATAAGCTCACGCGTTTCTGCTGGTGAAAGCTCGTCCGCCTTTTCGAGGGACTGGAGCTTTTGCAAAGTTTCGGTGAACGGCACGGCCGGCAGACGAGCCGTAAAACCATTGCTGCGAATTTCATCGTAGCTGAAGCTCGCATCCTTCGTCTTCATGACGATATTCTTCGCCGAGAACGGACCATAGACCGGCTTGGCTTCCTTGTCGTCCGGGCCTGCCTTCTCGGTATAAAGGCGGGCCAGGAAGACACCGTCAATGTCCTTGCCTTCCGCGGCACCCATTGTGCCTGTCATCTTGTCCGTGACGTTTTCGCCGTCCTCGCCGGGCACTTCGACGGCAAATTCGAAATCGGTGCTGCCAGCCGTATAACGAGCAACCTTACCGAGATTGATGTCTTCCAGCGCAACGTCCTTGTAGACGATATTCTGTTCGTTTTTCGCAACGGTCTGGACGACCTTGATTTCCTGCGCGGTGAGGCGCTTTGCCGAGAAACGACCAACGCGCTCCGGCAGGGTGAGACCGCTATTGCCGAAAGTGTCCTTCAGCATGGCGCTATCGAAATTGGCGTCTTCGATCACCACACTTGGAATGGAAATCTTGTAGTTTCCGAACTCCGTGTCGATACCGGACGCATTCAGCATCCCCGTAAGGAACAGGAACTTCGGACGGCCATCAACCGAAGCGATATGGACGTTGGAACCATCCTTCAGCGGCAACGTCACGTCGCGCAGGTGGATACGTCCGAGAAAATCCGCTTCGACGGAAGAGGCCTTGCCGCCGCGCTTTTCAAGCTGCGATGTAATGGTCTTCTCAAGTGTGATCTTGTATCCGGTCAAACCGGCGGCAGCTATAGCGATTACCGCAACAGCCGCCCACAGCGCCTTGCGCCCACCCTTACGGGTTCCGTTCTTTGCCTGCTCCACGATGCTGGTCCTTTCAGCGCAAATTAAAACGGTGTCTGTGCAAGCCAGCGCCCAAGACGAATTCGCAGACGAAAGGGAGGCTTCGACATCGCGTTAATACGGCTGAAACAACGGCTTAAAACACACAGCCTGAATCAGTCAGGCAGACAGATGCTCTAACTACCTGAAATTGCAAGCGCAAGCAGGATCGCAAAAGTTTCTCACAATATTTTACCATTTGCTCAAGCATTACTCGGGAAAAGCAATCTGTGATCTCTTGTGCCGCTGAACTATGGTTCGTTCTACACTCTGAAATTTCGATCAGACCCGACCGCCCAGTTCGGCCGTCAGGTCGGCTAGTTCCTGCCCGCCCGCCATAAGGCTCTGCAGCTCATCCATGTCGACGTCGTTTTTCGTGCGCGTTCCAAGGGTTACACCGCGATTGAGAACAGTGAACTTGTCACCAACCGCATGAGCATGGCGAACATTGTGCGTGATGAAGATGACACCAAGCCCGCGTGAGCGCACGAGATTGATGTATTTGAGGACCATAGCCGTTTGCCTCACACCCAGCGCCGAAGTCGGTTCATCAAGGATGAGCACCTTTGCGCCGAAATAGACGGCGCGCGCAATCGCCACGCACTGCCGCTCCCCGCCGGAAAGTGTTCCCACAGCCTGCTGCGGGTCACGGACATCGATCCCGATCTTGCGCATTTCTTCGCGCGTCACTTCTTCGGCCTGTTGCGCATCGAACCAGCGGAAAGGCCCGACACCCTTGGTCGGCTCGCGCCCCAGAAAGAAATTGCGCATCACCGACATCAGCGGGATCATCGCAAGATCCTGATAGACCGTGGCAATGCCATGATCGAGCGCATCGCGCGGGCTATTGAACGAGACCGGCTTTCCTTCGACCAGAAAATCGCCGCTCGTCGGTTTATGCACGCCCGAAAGCGTTTTGATCAGGGTCGATTTACCCGCGCCGTTGTCGCCAAGCAGACAATGCACCTGCCCCGGTTCGACGCTCAGCGAAACGCCGTTCAAAGCAATGACCGGGCCGAAATGTTTAACGAGATTGCGGACTTCGATGATGGGTGTCGTCATGGCAAATCCTCCCCTCAGCGCTCGCCGGTAGCGCGCTTGCGAATGAAATTGTTGAAGAGCACCGCGATCAGAAGCATTCCGCCAAGGAAAACGAGATACCAGTCCTGATCGATCTGGGTGTAGGTGAGTCCGATCAGCACCATGCCGAAGATGATCGCGCCGAAGAACGCGCCAATTGCAGAGCCATAGCCGCCGGTCAACAGACAACCGCCAATGACCGCAGCGATGATTGCCTCGAATTCCTTCTGGAAACCGCGGCGCGCATCGGTCGAACCCGCATCAAGAACCGTAAGGATTGCGACCAGCGCTGCGGCCATGGCCGTGCACATGAAAAGCGTGGTCTTGACACGGCGCACGGGAACACCGGAATTGCGTGCCGCCAGGGCGTCGCCACCGGCTGCAAAAATCCAGTTGCCGAAGCGTGTGCGCACCAGAACATATGTTGCGATAAGTGCAATGGCGATGAACCATAAAACTTCCACCGGCACGCCTTTCACAGAAGGCTCGCCATTGGGAAATTTGGCAATCAGATCGTTTTCAGCCATCCAGGCAAAAACTCCCTGAAAGGCATCACCGGAGAAAAGGCCGGCCAGATAACTGCCCGCTACGGCTTCCTTCACGCCCCGCAACTGCGTGGCGCCACCTGTCGCCCATTTCAGCCCAACCAGTGACAGACCGCGTAAAATGAACAGGAAAGCAAGCGTCACAATAAAGGATGGCAAACCGGTTCGAATAACAATCTGCGCATTGACCACGCCTACGAATGCCGCAAACAGCAGGGTGACGATGATGGCGACGCCAAGCGGCACCTGCCAGACGACAAGGGCAGCGGCAAAGATCAACCCCGCAAAAGCCACCATAGACCCGATGGAGAGATCGAATTCTCCGCCAATCATAAGAAGTGCGGCAGCGACGGCCAGAATTCCAAGCTGCGAAGCGGGAGCCATGAAGTTCATGATGCCTGCAGCCGTAAACATCGCCGGATTGGCAACCGAAACGAAAAAGATCGAAATGAGGATTAGGCCAGAGACCGCGCCCAATTCCGGTCGGCTCAGGAGCCGCTGCAACGGGCTGGCCGACTGCAATCGCTCATCCTTCGAGAGCACAGCGGTGCTGGCCTTTTGATGGGGAAGTGGCTCACTCATGATCTTCTCCTGATGCATTCTGGGTACAGATACCCGTTCCCGCCCATTGTGATGGGCGGGTTCGATATTGAATGGTCGAGATGATGCTTACCGGATACCCTTGGCCGAAAGTTCCACGACCTGCTTGGCCTTATCCTTCGTGATCAGGTTCGGGCCTGATGGAACATTCCCACCCGGCATCAAGCCGTATTTCGCATTAAGCGCCAGGAACGATACTGGCAGATAGCCTTGCAGAAACTGCTGCTGGTCAATGGCGAAATCCGCCTGCCCCTTTTCAACGGCCTCAAGAAAGCCAGCCGACATATCGAATGTCGAGACATGGATTCCGGTGCGACCGCTTTCAGCCGCCGCCTTCACGGCAGGTTCCCCCGCCAGTGTCGCATTGAGCGTCAGGATCGTGTCGACCGTAGCGTCAGATGCCAGGGCAGCGCGAACCTTGGCTTCGTTTTCGGCAGGATCGGTCGATGTCGGCAAAACCGTTACGTCGCCGAAACCTTCCTTGAAGCCTGCGCAGCGCTGATCGAGCGAGACATTGCCGACTTCGTGATTGACGCAAAGGCCTTTCTTGCCGCCAGCATTCTTCAGCGCTTCACCGGCAGCTTTACCGGCATCGAACTCATCCTGACCGACATGCAGCATAGCCCCCAGCTTCTTCGAAGCATCGGAGCCGGA
The DNA here is from genome assembly GCF_055816895.1 of Ochrobactrum sp. PL_is501. Lineage (NCBI taxonomy): Bacteria > Pseudomonadati > Pseudomonadota > Alphaproteobacteria > Hyphomicrobiales > Brucellaceae > Ochrobactrum > Ochrobactrum sp. PL_is501. The sequence goes on from NZ_JBVPGR010000040.1 coordinate 107,113, forward strand.
ATTCATGGAAATGACCGGGATGCCAGCCGCCACAGCCCGCTGGATCGACGGCCCAAGCGCATCGGCATCGGGAATGGAAACCACAATGCCTTGCGGCTTCTGATTGATCGCAGCGTCGATAAGTTGAGCCATCTGCACCATGTCAAAGGTTTCCGGCGCGCGATAGTCAACCTTCACGCCCGTATCCTTTGCCGCTTCGGAAACGCCATTTTTCACGACAGACCAGAACGGATCTGAAGCCTGACCATGACTGACGACAACGATGCTGATATCGGCTGCCTGGGCCGCGAAAGACGCAGCCAGCAAGGCCACACCTGCTACTGCCGACTTCAATAGAGATTGCATGTCCATTCCTCCCTTGTCCGGCACTCCCCGCCGGTCTGCATTAACGCTCTTATCCCTCACCTGCAGCGTCCTGGCGCTCCTCCAAGCGTTTTCCCGGCGCCACATGCAGATGGCCATTCAATTCAATAGAATGAAACATTCATAACGAAATTCTCGTGGAATTATAATTCCATTTCTGTTAGCCCATGTCAATCGCATAAGCTGCCAACGATATGCTTATTTCCCAAAGGAGTTGCGCAGCGCCAGGCGCTGCGACCATCGTTTCAGGAGGATTGGTGATGGCTGACAAGGCTGAGCTAGTGGTAACAGGTTTGATCGGCTCCGGTTTCATGGGTAAGACGCACGCCCTTGCACTGGCAAACGTCAACCGCGTCTTTGACTTACCGGTTGATGTCCAGCTTCATACATTGGCCGACGTAAATTCTGAAACAGCGGCAAAAGCCGCAAGACAACTCGGATTTGCGAATGCTACCGGCGATTGGCGAACGCTGATCTCCAACCCGGATATCAATCTCATCGACATCACAACGCCAAACCGTTTTCATAAAGAAATGGCGCTTGCCGCCATTGAAGCAGGCAAACACGTCTATTGCGAAAAGCCGCTTGCGCCAACCGCCACCGAATGCCTCGAAATGACGCTTGCGGCGGAAAGAATGGGCATTCAGACAGCCGTTGGCTTCAACTATCTGAAAAACCCGATGATAAAACTGGCCAAAGAGATCATCGACAGCGGTGAACTGGGCGAAATCCGCAATTTTCGCGGCATCCATGCAGAAGACTTCATGGCCGATGCTCGCATTCCCTGGACATGGAGGCTTGATCCGGCGGGCGGCGGCGGTGCGCTAGCCGATATCGGCAGCCATATCATCGCCGCTGCACGCTATCTCGTTGGACCGATCAAAGCCGTTATGGGGGATGCGGTCACAATCATCGGCGAGCGCCCGGATAGCTCCAACCTTTCGCAGATGAAACCCGTTAAGGTGGACGATGTTGCTCGTGCCTTCGTACGTTTCGAAAACGGAGCGATCGGCACACTGGAGGCAAGCTGGATCGCCAGCGGCCGCAAGATGCAGCACGACTTTGAGATTTCCGGATCGAAAGGGTCGCTGTTCTTTTCGCAAGAGCGCTTCAATGAACTCGATCTGTTTCTTTTCTCCGACAAGAAGGGACAACAAGGCTTCCGCAAGATTTTCGCCGGACCTGAACACGAACCATACGGAGCATTTTGCGTGGCAGGCGGCCACCAGATCGGCTTCAATGACCTGAAGACGATCGAAGTCCGCGACTTCCTGCTTGCCATTGCAGGACAGAAGAGCAACCATGCCGACTTCCGCGAAGGTTATGAAGTCCAGAAGACGGTCGAAACGATCTATGCTTCGTCCCCCGAACGCCAGTGGAAAAATATCTAGCCTATACGGGAGGTCGGATGGACGATGAACTCGCCATCCACAGTCATGATTTTTGCCCTAATTCCGTAGACATCGTGCAGCAGTTGCGGCGTGAGCACTTCCATCGGCGCTCCGTCCGCAACGATACGTCCCTTGTCGAGCAGAATAAGCCGAGTGCAATGCTGTGCCGCAAGGCTCAACTCATGCAATGAAGCAACAACGGTCTTTCCCTCCTTCGCGAGTGCGGCAAAACTTTCCATCAATCCAAGCTGGTGTGAGGGGTCGAGCCCCGCCACCGGTTCATCGGCAAGTATTACGGGCGTATCCTGCGCCAAAACACGCGCAATCAAGACACGCGCGCGTTCACCGCCGGAAAGCTCCATCGCCGACCTTTCCCGAAATCGGGTCACGTCCATGCGCTGCATCGCATTCTCGATAAGCGTTTCGTCTTGCGTACTCAGGCTCGCAAAAACCGGCTTCGATGCTGAGCGCCCCAACGAAACGAGCATTTCCACGGATACTGGCCACGCCACATCACGTTCCTGTGGCAAATAGGCAAGGCTCTGCGCTTTTGTCGAAGCGCTCATCTGGCGAACGTCGTCGCCATGAAGGGAAATTTCGCCCCGCGAAGCCACAAGTCCCAGAATGGCGCGCAACAATGTCGTTTTTCCGGCACCGTTGGGTCCGATCAGCCCGATGAATTCACCACCATGAATATCGAAACTTGCATTGTTGAGTGCCACCTTGCCGCCAAGCGTAACGGAAAGATTTTTTACCGAAAGCGATGTCATATGAGCTGCCTCCGGTATTTAAACACCAGCCAAAGAAAGAAGGGCGCACCGATGATCGCGGTCAGGACGCCCAGTTTCAGTTCCCGTCCCGGCATGACAATGCGCACCAAGATGTCCGCCGCCAACAACAATGCGGCGCCACCCATTCCGCTGGCAACCAGCAATCGTGATGGGCGCGCACCAACCAGCGGACGTAAAAGATGCGGGACCACCAGTCCCACAAAACCGATTGCACCGGCAACAGCAGTGGAAGCCCCCACGCAAGCTGCGGTTCCCAGCACCGCAAAGAGTTGCACGCGAGCCAGATTGACGCCCATCGTGGCCGCAGCATCCGCACCCAATGTCAAACTGTCCAACGACCGCCCGAGCGCCAGCAGCAACGCCCAGCCAATCAGGATAAACGGCGCGGCGAGAACCACATGGGTCATTGATCTGTCGGCCAGCGATCCCAGCATCCAGAAGACGATTTCCATTGCCGCAAACGGATTGGGCGAAAGGTTGAGCGCCAGCGCCGTCAATGCACCGGCAAGGCTCGTTACTGCGACGCCAGCCAGTATGACGGCGAGCGTACCGGCATTGCGCCCCGCCAGAAGCTTGACGAGAAACACCGAGACAAAAGCGCCTGCCAATGCGAGCAGCGGCAAAGCCAGCGGAAACAGAAGCGACAGGCCGCTATAGATAGCGATGACAGCACCAAATGACGCGGAGGCGCTCACCCCCAGCAAACCGGGTTCTGCGAGCGGGTTCCGCAAATAGCCCTGCAAGGCAGCACCGGACAATCCAAGCGAAGCTCCGACAAGGAGCGCGAGCAATGCCCGGGGCAGACGAATTTCGCGCATGACCAGTACGATCATTTCGCTGTCATTGCCGAAAAGTGCCTTGAGACTGTCGGCAATACTGATAGCAGCGGGACCCGTCAGCAACGAAACCACGAAAAGCAAAGCCACGAGCAGGGCGAGCCCGACCAGCAGAAGATAGAAGCGGTTCCGTTCAGTCACGCGCCGCCTCCGCGAGTTCTGCCACGGCTTCGACGCTGAATGGCCCACCGCACACGGTCAGATTATCTGCTATCGTCACCGCCCTCGCCTGTTTTTCCAAAGCCCGCAATGCCGGGTGCTCGAAATTCTCGAAAGCCAGCGCAGGCGCACGATCCCTGGAACTGCGCACCAGAATGTCCGGCTTCTCAAGCACCAGCTTTTCCAGCGATAGCGGAGCAGAACCACTGACGCCTGCCTTGTCGGCCAGATTATCAAGCCCTGCAAGGCGCACAGCTTCATCGACCAGCGTTCCCCGGCCTGATGTGTAACTATTGGCATAATAAAGTGCGACCGTCTTGTGGCGAGCAGGAGGCCGAATTGCCGCCAAGGCAGCTTTCATTTTATCGATTTCCCTGCGCGCTTCTACCTGTCTTCCGAGCAGCTCACCCATGCGACGCAGATGAACTTCTATATCCCCGAATGAGCGGGCGGGTGCGAACTCTTCCACACGAACGCCAAGCCTCCGCAATAGCCCAACCGTTGCCCTCGATGAGAAGGTTCCCGCCAGCACAAGATCAGGTTTCATCAGAAAGACTTCCTCCGCCTGTGCGTGATTGACCGGCATCTTACGGGCTTTCGCAGCCATGACGGACAGCTCCGGGTCCTGCGACAAGTACGAAACCGATTCTAGCTGCCCCTCATCTGCCAGCAGCAATGCCAGCTGATCGGTACATACGTTGATGGAAACGACGCGTTGGGAATTTTCCGCCGCGTCTGCTGGATTTCGAGCAAAAAGGGCCAGCCCCGCCGCGAGGCAGAAGCTGGTGATCCATTGTGCGGATGCCCTTTTCATTCTCTGTTCAGCCTCAGAAATTCCGGGTCAATCCGATATTGATGGTACGTCCCGGTGCAATATAGCCAGAGCTGGTCTGATAATCCTTGTCAAAGATATTCTCGACCGAGAGCTTCAACTGCGATTGGCTGTCGATGGAATAAAGTGCCACGAAATCAGCGGTCACATAGTCTCCCAGCTTCTTGCTATTCGCAGCATCGGCATAGCGCGAACCGCCATAAATCAATCTTGCCGTCAGATCGAGCTTTTCAATCGGCATGAAGTTGATCTCGGCCGCAGCCTTGAAACGTTCACGATAAGGAAGGTCCCTACCTGTATCCTCATCGACTGGCTGTTTGAGATCGATCGAGCCCTTGACGCCCCAGCGATCATCAAAACGATGCGCCAGCGTGGCCTCGAATCCGGTAACTTTCGCACTGGCGATATTGTAAGGCAAATAGGATGGCGCCGTGCTCATGATGGCATCGCGCAACCACGTCTGATAAAATGCCATATCGAGACTGGTCGAAGCCGTAGCCTGCCAGTTCAAGCCGACTTCATAGGATCGGGACTTTTCCGGTTGCAGATCGGGATTGGCGAAACCAGGATAATAAAGTTCGTTGAACGTCGGGGCCCGAAAACCCGTGGCATAGGATGACCGCAAAACCAGATCCGGCAAAACCTCATAGCTCGTACCGAGATTGTAGGTCACGACATCACCGAACTGACTGTTGTGGTCGTAACGCAGTCCGCTATCGACGCGTAGCGCCTCGTATTCCAGCGAGTACTGGCCAAATATGGCAGCCAGATCGCGACTGGTTTCATCATAGGCAACCGTGGTGTTGATCTCCTCCCGATAGGCTTCCACACCAGCAGTCACGATATGATTGGCATTGCCTGTGTCGAAACTCTTCTCGGTCGACGCAAAGACCCCATAACGCTTGGTTTCAAACCGGTCAGACCCGTTCACGCCCTTGCGAAAATTACGGCTGCTGTCAACGCCGGTGCTGAATTCCAGCGTAGACGACCAATCCGCTGAATGATCGATGCGCGTTCCAAGCTTGCCGGCAAATGCCGTGCTGTCGGCCTGGTTCGGAGATGGTGCCTTGGCATCATATTGGTTCCGTCCCCGGCTGAAGAGACCGTCGGCATAGATTTTGCCCCAGTCGAAATCTTTCGACAGCGCAAAGTTGAACGATCCTTGCAGAAATCCGTCGCGATCCGGCTCATGGCCATAAGCGTCCGGCGTCGTGAAATCATAGCCTTGCGTGCCTGTGATCGCCGCACCAAAAGCATAGTCGATGCCGTCGCTGCTTCGCCCCTGAACGGACCCGGACACATACCCGCCCCAGGGATGGCTGACACCGGTAGAAAGACTGCCGCACCAGGAGCGCTCACCGCAAGCTCCACCTTGCCTGGTGATGATATTGATTACCCCACCCATCGCATCAGCACCATATTGCGCAGAATGGGCACCCTTTGCGACCTCAATGCGATCAATGGAGCTCAAGGGAATATTCGCAAGCGCCGTGGAACCGGACGTAGCCGATGCGGTGCGTACGCCATTAATTAACACGACCGTCTGCTTGGACGACATGCCGCGCATATAAATATCCGAAGATGCGCCCTGCCCGCCATTCGTCTTTATGGAGATGCCGCTATAGGATTTCAGCAAGGATTGCAGATCGGGAGCGGCTGAACGCTCGATATCCGCTGAATCGATGACCGTCACGGACGATGTCGAGCGCTGGAGCGAAGACGCGCGGCGCAATGGTGTGACCACGATTGTGTCGAGAACCACAACGTCATCGCCGTCCGGCAGATTTTGTGCCGATGCCGTGGATGACAGCGCAAGAATACTGGCCGATGCCAGCAGAACTGATGATTTCAAAAGGTGCATTTTTCCTCAACCCGCCGAACCGGAGATCCGGCTTTTCCTCGCACCGCAGGTTGAAGTGATCGTGGCGCAAAACGCCCTTCTTCCCGACGGCAACATTTCAACAATGTCACCGCCACGGACAGCCGCGCCTGGACACACCCCGTATCCATGCATGGGTGACAGGATACGGCAGGTCTCCTGACTTCCGGGTCATCGCCTTACCTCCGCCTTCCCGATCGCACGCTTGCTTTCAGTGGCTTTCACCGCTTGCGCGGCTGTGGAGGATAGCTCTCCGGTTACAGTTGCGGGGGCAGTCGCGGCATCGGCCAGAATGGCTTCACCGTGTTCCCTTTTCATCCGCCTGAACAGCGGAACCGTTTCCTGAGAACTGCGATAGCAACATGGTTAAGGATTCGCAACTCAACTAAAGCGCAATCCGGCACAGAAAACTGAATCACATTCGCAAGGAATGGACTCAGCCTCCTGTTTTCAAAGAATTTTCCTATCGCAGAAATGCGCGAAAACGCTGGAGCGCGAAATAGAACAGCACACAACCAATGACGATGAGAGCCAGAAATTGCGGCCAGACGACGCCCAGTCCCGCTCCGCGAAACAGGATCGATTGCGCCAGAATGACGAAATGCGTGTTCGGCGCGGCCAGCATGATTGTCTGGATGATCTCGGGCATGCTCTCGCGGGGTGTTGTCCCTCCCGAAAGCACCTGCAGCGGCAAAAGCACCAGCATCAGCAGCATACCGAACTGCGGCATGGAACCAGCCGCCGTTGCCAGAAAAATGCCAAGGCTGGTCGTCGCAAAAAGCTGTAGTGCCGCGCCAACGAGAAACAGCGATATCGACCCATAGATCGGAACGGCAAGCAGGCCCTGCACCACAAAGACCAGTGCAAAAGCAGAAGCAACCAGCACGACCAGCCCCATAGACCATATCTTGCTGACCATGATTTCAACGGGCGTCACCGGCATCACCAATAGATGCTCGATGGTTCCGTGTTCGCGTTCTCGGATAAGGGCAGCACCTGTCAGGATGATCGAGAGCATCGTTACGGATGAAATCACGTTGTTGATCGCGCCGAACCAACCCTTGTTCAAATCCTGATTGAATCGCGCCCTAAGATTGAGTTCCACCGGCGCTTGCGCGCTACCGCGATAACGATTGAGAAACTCGCTCACCTCACTCGATACAATCGACTGCACATAGCCGCCACCGGTAAAGGCCTGGCTCATCCGGGTCGCATCGACATTGAGCTGGATTGTCGGCGAACGGCCAGCCAAAAGATCGCGCTGGAAATTCGGCGGTATGTTCAGTGCAAATGTATCAAGCCCTTCATCCATCCGGGCATCCATTTCATAGGACGAAATCAGCTTCGGGGGCACGAAATACGGCGGGTAAAAAGCCGTTGTTATCCGGCTCGACACCGGTGACTGATCTTCATCAACAATCGCTATCGCCGCATTGTTGAGGGTTTCAGGCATCGCCTTGGACGCTGTGTAGATGGCAAGTGTAAAGGCATAAACGATCAGGATCAGCAACATCGGATCGCGCGCAAGACCGCGCAGTTCCTTCACGCCAAGCTGGAATATGTTGGATATCCGCATCTTAGCTCGCCTGTTTCTTGAGGAGAACAATGGCGAGCGCCATAAGTACCGGCACCGCTATCACTAGGGGCAACAACGAACCCGCGAGATCAGCAAACCCCAGTGCCTTGGAGAAAACGCCGCGCGAGATGGTTACAAAATAGGTCGCCGGATAGATTTTGCCGATAAACGCACCCGCGCCTTGCAGCGACGATACGGGATCAATGATACCAGAATACTGTACAGCCGGAATGAGGGTCAGAAGCGCGGTTCCGAAGATCGCGGCTATCTGGCTGTTCATGAAGGTGGACAGAACCAGCCCCATGCCGGTTGCGACCATGACGTAGAGCAGCGCGGCCAACGCATAAGTAGGGAAGCTCCCAGTAAACGGCACCCGAAAAATAAAGACCGCAAAGGCTGTCAGCATCAGGAAATTGAGAAACGCCAATCCGATGTAAGGCAATTGCTTGCCAAACAGAAACTCGAATTTCGTCACCGGCGTCACGTAAAAATTGATGATCGAACCCAATTCCTTTTCGCGAACGACACTCAGCACTGCCAGCATCGCGGGGATCATGAGAAGCAGCAGCGGAATGACCGCCGGGACCATGGCCACGAGGCTTTGCACATCGGGGTTATACCGGTAGCGTATCTCCAGATTGAAACTGCCGCTGCTCGCCGCGCTGCCATAAAGCTCGCGGGCCTTCTGTGCCAGCCAGCTGGCATGCATGCCCTGGACATAACCTTTGACTGTCTCGGCCCGCGTTGGCATCGCGCCATCGATCCAGGCCGCGACTTCGACCGGGCGTCCGCGCATGACATCTGCGCCGAAATTCGGCGGTATCTCGATAGCCAAACTGATCTCGCCATCACGCATCCGCCGGTCCAGATCGTCGTAGTCGGTCAAGGGAGGCTGTTCGGAAAAATAGCGCGAACCGGCGATCTGCTGCGTATAATCGCGGCTGATCGTCGTATCGTCACGGTCCAACACCGCAAACTTCAAATCCTCGACATCCAGATTGATCCCATAGCCGATAACGAACATCAGGATAACGCTGCCGAGGATCGCCAGCGTAGCGCGGATCGGATCACGTTTCAGTTCCAGCGCCTCACGACGCGTGTAGGCCAGCATGCGCCGCAAGTCGGGCAACCAGCTTGAAGCTTTCTTTGGAGGCAGTTCATCTATCTCTGCAGTTTGATCCGGCAGTGCTGCTGGCGCTTGCACGGGCTGCTCTGTCTCGCCAATCGCATCCTGAAGATAGGCTACGAAGGCCTCCTCCAAAGTTTCCGCATGGCGACTTTCCGTAATCGCCTTCGGCGTATCGCTGATCAAAACCCTACCAGCATGCATCAGCGAAATCCGGTCGCAAAGTTCTGCTTCATTCATAAAGTGGGTAGAAACGAAGATCGTCACATTGTCCTTGCGCGACAGATCGCCGAGGATTTGCCAGAAAGCATCACGTGCCACCGGGTCCACACCAGATGTGGGCTCATCAAGAATGAGAATGTCGGGCGAGTGGATCAAGGCCACAGCCAATGACAGGCGCTGGCGGATGCCAAGCGGCATAGCATCCGGCAACGCATCCATGACACTGGTTAGGTCCAGACGCTCGCTCAATTCCTTGATACGCTGTTCGGTCAATACCGGCTCCATACCGAAGAGCTTGGCATGAAGTTCCAGATTTTGACGAACCGTCAGTTCCGAATAGAGTGAGAATGCTTGCGTCATATAGCCGACACGGCGACGTATATCGATATCCTTAGGGTCGACTTCGCGCCCGAACAGTTTCGCTGTCCCTTCACTGGCAGGCAGCAACCCGGTCAGCACCTTCATTGTTGTGGTCTTGCCGCAACCATTGGAGCCCAAAAAACCGAAGATTTCACCGCGCGCGATGCGAAAACTTACATCATTCACCGCAGTGAAATTGCCAAAACGAACAGTGACGTGTTCTGCCTCAATGGCGATTTCAGCATTGGCACCGAAATCACGGTGCGGGATTTCGATCTCCTGATGACCTTTTCGCAATTCTTCCGGCAGAAGCCCGATAAAGGCAGCATCCAGATTCGGCGTGCCGGTGCGCCGCAGTAATTCCTGCGGCGTACCCGCCGCCAGAATCTGCCCGTCATTCATAGCTACAAGCCAGTCGAAGCGCTCGGCCTCTTCCATATAGGCCGTCGCGACGATGACGCTCATTCCCGGACGATCCTTGCGAATATCGTCAATCAGCTCCCAGAACTGGCGTCGGGACAATGGGTCAACGCCGGTTGTCGGTTCATCTAGAATAAGCAGGTCAGGATCGTGGATGAGCGAGCAACAGAGACTTGTCTTCTGTTTCATGCCGCCTGAAAGCTTGCCAGCCGGACGATCTGCGAAGGGCGACATGCCCGTGCGCCCCAGAAGATCGGCGATACGCCGCTCGCGCTCCTTTCGATTATGCCCGAACAACCGTCCAAAAAAATCGATATTCTCGAAGACCGAAAGCGTGGGGTAGAGGTTCTTCCCGAGCCCTTGTGGCATATAGGCGATGCGCGGATAAGCGAACTGAAGATGCCGCTTGTCCGAAATATCCCCGCCAAGGACTTCTATGCGGCCCTGTTGCATCGTTCGCGCCCCGGCGATCAACGATAACAGGCTCGATTTTCCCACCCCGTCAGGCCCGATCAGGCCGACCATGCAGCCGGCAGGAATATCAAGATTGACCTCGCGCAGTGCACGCGTTTTTCCGTAGGACAGTCCTACGCCTTGCGCCCGGACGACAAAGCTGTGGTCATTGGCGCCAGCTTTGACGGGATCATCCTTCATTGCACGGTTTCCGCAAGATTCTTCGGCCAAACGGCATCGGGATCAAGCTTGACATAGGCCATGCCCGGCAAACCCGTTTTCACCTGCTGTATATATTTTTGGAGAAGTTCTTGCGGAATCTTCGCCTTCACGCGGAACATCAGCTTCTGGCGCTCTTCCTCCGTCTCAACGGTCTTCGGCGTAAACTGGGCCACATCGGCGACAAAGCTGATCTTTGCGGGAATGACATATTGTGGTGCGGCATCGAGAACGATCCGGGCATCTGCGCCCATGGCCACCCGCCCTGCCTGCGCCGTCGGCAGGAAGAAAGTCATATAAACGTCGCTCACGTCTACAAGATTAAGCACCCTGCCCCCCGCAGAAAGCACCTCCCCCGGTTGGGCGACGCGGTACTGGACACGTCCCGGCTTCGGCGCTCTCAAAGTGGCGTCGTTGATATCTGCTTCGATGCTTGCGATTGCCGCCTTGGCGGCTTCGACCGATGCCTCGGCATCAACGACCTGTGCCTTTGCAGCACCTATGGCTGCCTCAGTGGCGGCAAGCTGCGCTCTGGCTGCGCCGACAGCCGCTTCTGCGCCCTGCGCGGTCGCGCGGTCATCGTCGAGAACCTGTTGAGATACCGTGCGTGATTGCGTCAACTGCTGAGATCGAACCAGGCGGCGTTGAGCAGCATCCAGTTGCGCTTCGCGCTGTGCCACGGTTGCTTCGGCAGCCGTGTGCTCGGCCTCGCGCTGCGTGACAAGGCTGCGCGCCGTTTCGATACCGATCTCGGCCCGGCGCAACTGTGCTTCCGCCTGCTTGCGCTGGCTTTCCAGCTGATCTGTATCCATGCGTGCAAGAATGTCGTTTTCCTGCACAAAATCACCTTCATCCGCGAGAATTTCGCGAATGCGGCCCGGGCTCTTTGTCGAAATGTCGATTTCAACCGCCTCTATACGCCCATTGCCCTTGGCGATATCGTCCGGCAATCCATCGCCATTAAATGCTTTCCAGGCATAATATCCGCCTGCAGCAAGGACGATAATCGCTCCAGCCAGTATCAATTGCTTGCGGTTGAATGCCATATGAACCACCCTTTACCAACGTCGCGTCACAACACCGTCTTCGAACGAAGCATCGGCGAGCGGTCGCTGTCTGCAAGGGTTCATTGTTCCCACCGCCCCGCCTCCGGCATCCGCCGGAACCTTCTGGGAAAATATGGAACTACCTTTTCATTTAGCAACCGGTGAAATTGGGGGAAGCGATTGTGAATCGCAAACTCCCGGCTGAGCTTGTTCTAACCACGGTTACGGTTGCCAGCCTTGATCAAGATCAAGACTACCAATGCATGTCTCCCAAAAAATGGGAACCGGTTTTGGGAAAAAGACATGCATGAAAACAAAAACTTAAAGCGTGTCATATGACTACGATAAAACGCGACACGCTTTAAAATACTTATTTTCAAAGATTGGGCGCGGGTGCTGGTTTGATGAAACAGAGGGGAGCAACGCCGACAGCACCCGCTGGCTGTCGACAGGCGACGTTGCAGAAAGATCGCGCTCATGCGCTCGACAGATTGATATAGCCGGGGTGCCATTCGAGTAGGGCCTCGGCACCCCGGGTCACCAGCTCTGGTGGAAACCGGCAACGATGGCTGGTTAGCACCCGCTCAAACGAGGCTCTTTGATTTCAATCAAACAAGCGGCAATTCCTGCGGATAATTGTCCGTTGCTTCCGTCATTTTCGGCGATCACACTTGCCCCATGTCTTTTTCAGATAGTCCGAAACACCTTTGACTTTGGGATCGGAAAGGAAACCCTGACGAAATAGAATGCTCCCTTTCACTTCCGGCAGGGAATCATTGAGTTCAAGCTGACGTTTGATTTCTGTCACGCCATCGCCAGCCTGCCATCCGGGCTCGAGCGTCGTCCCCGAACCGGCCCGATAAAGTGCCAGGCCGATATAAAGATCGGTCTTTGCCCCCCGAACCGTCTCTGCCCACCATTTGGCGATAGTCCCGTAGGACACCTCCTTGCGGCCAAAAGACCAGTAAATCTGAGGCGCGATATAGTCGATTAGTCCTTCCTTGACCCATCGCCGCGTGTCGGCAAAGTCCCCGTCATAATTGGTTTTGCCGGCCTTCGTCGCAGAACCACGCGGATCGTCTGCAACGTTGCGCCAAACACCGCTCGGGCTGATGCCAAAACGAACGTTTGGTTTGATAGACTTTATCTTGTCGGAAATTTCCCGCACCAACGTATGAGTGTTGTAGCGACGCCATTCGTATTTACTCGAAAAACGTGTGCCAAACTGCGCATATGATTTGGCGTCATCAAGTTGCGACGATGCCGTTTCATAGTAGAAATAATCATCGAACTGGATGCCATCGACATCATATTTCTGCACGACCTCCGCCGTTACATTCGTCACCCACGCGCGAACCGCCGGAATGCCGGGATCGAGAACATAACGATCTGCCGATACGCCAACCCAATCAGGGTGGGTTTTATAAACACTGGCTGGCGACTCCTTTGACGAATTTCGCAACTCCTTGCGCGTTGACGGCTTTGTATCCATCGAAACGCGATAGGGGTTCAGCCATGCATGCAATTCTATGCCGCGCTTGTGCGCTTCCTGAATAGCAAATTTCAGCGGATCAAAGCCCGGATTCTTGCCGAGGGTTCCAGTCAGATAGGAAGACCATGGCAAATAGGATGACTGGTAAAGCGCATCGGCAGTCGGTGACACCTGAAAGATGACAGCGTTGATGCCATGCTCTGACGCTTCATCGAAAAGCCGCACCAACTCCTGTTTCTGACGCTTTATACGCTCGGAGTCGTCCTCAATGCGGGCTGAACTTCGCGACGGCCAATCGAGGTTGAGAACCGTCGCTATCCAGCTAGCGTGAAATGCGTCACAGTCGAGGGGCATGAAATCGTTCCATCCAAATAACCTGTCCAGCAAGGGTTTGATATGGCGCTTTAACGCACTAGCTTAAAGATGAAAAACCAACAGCGAGGGCAGCATGTACAAGAATATTCTCGTCACGACCGATGGATCGGAGTTTGCGGAGCGTGGTCTCGCCCATGCATTTAAACTGGCGCATAGTGTCGGCGCGAAGGTGACGGTGCTGACCGTCACTGCCCCCTATTCCGTTTCCGGCCTTCCCGGCGGCTGGACCGACAGCCCGGCCTTCATCGAGCGCTTCGAACAGGAATGGAACGAATACGCCGATAAATCTCTCGCCCGCGCACGCGAATTGGCGAAGGATGCGGAGCTCGAGATTCATACGCTGCATGTGGTCGCCCCGCACCCGGCGACATCCATCATCGAGACCTCCAAAGAATTGCGCAACGATCTCATCGTCATGGCTTCCCATGGACGCCGCGGCCTCAAAGGAATGCTGCTAGGCAGCCAGACCTATGAAGTCCTGACCCGGAGCAACACACCGGTTCTGGTGGTAAAGTAATTCAAAATCGAAACGGCTTGAAATGTCGGCTTATCATTTCAGCCGGTTTGGTGCCCTGTCGCGCTTTCGATATCAACGCGAAAAAAGACGGGTGCAAGTTTGCGTTCGTGCCCGTCTTTCGCAACCGTTTTTGTGTATGCGGGTTCCCACCAGGTCGGCTCCGAAGCCATGAGCGCGACGATCGAGTTCTTCTCGTCTTCGCGTTCGATCTCCCGATATCGACCGTTCAGCACCACGGTGCGCCAGTTGGTCCGGGATTCAATATGATCGAAAAGAATGCAAACGGCATCGTTCTTGCGCAAAGCCTCGGTCTTCTGGCCATCCGTTGTGAAGGAATAGAGCGAGCCGCCGCTGAACCGGAAACTGAGCGGCACGATAAACGGACGATTGTCGAGAACGTAAGCCAGCCGTCCCAGTTGGGTGTGCTGTATCATGTTCCGGATATCGTATTCCGACATTTCCCTGATCATCATGGCTCACCTCCGCCGTTCGCTTGTCTGCCGACAGGTTAACATAGGGCGGAGTTCCAGCCTTGACCGTAGTCAAATCGCAAGGGGCGGTAATTTTATCAGACGAACATGCGCCCTTCCGCGATCTTGACCGCTGTGCCTCCGATCCGGGCGCCGGTGAGCTGCTGTTTGGCAACGTCCAGTTCAAGACGAATCCGTGAAGGTCGCCCCATTTCCATACCCTGCTCGATCCACCACTGAGAGCTGCCATCAACGGGCTTGTCGTTCTTCTGAATCATACCTGCAAAGGCTGCGGCGGCAGAACCGGTAGCGGGATCTTCATAGACATTGGCACCCGTTACAAACATGCGTGCATGAAAATTGCTGTCGAACAGGATCGTTTCCCGACAATAGACATAAATTGGCAAGGGTCGGCCATCGACATGCGGCAGGCTCTCGTTGACATAGACCGGATCAATGGACACTTTCGCCGCTGCAATCAGATTGTGCACTGGCACAAGCAGATAAGGCGTGCCCGCGCTCCATACAGCTGGCACGTGGTTCTCAAATCCGATCTCATGCGTACCCAGACCGATCGCAGCCGCCGCTTCCTCCTTTTCGATCTTGACGTCGAGGCGCTCTGGCAAACGAGGCAGATCGAATTCGGCAAAAGCGCTATTTTCGCCAAGTATGACACCGCAGCGAACAATACCGACTTTCTCTTCCAGAGCGACGAGCCTGTCCGTTTCGTCGCCCGTTGCGCGACGACGGGCCAGCGACACGGCCGCCCCTACCGTCGGATGCCCGGCAAAGGGAAGCTCATAATCAGGCGTGAAGATACGCACCGCTGCTTCATGCGCCGGATTGCTCGGCGGAAAAATGAACACCGTTTCAGAAAGATTGAACTCGCGTGCGATAGCCTGCATGCTCGTATCGTTCAGACCTTCGCTGTCATGAACGACAGCCAGCGGATTTCCAGCCAGAGCCTTGTCGGCGAAAACGTCGAAAACCTCGTAAAATCTGCCGGAAACTGCGGCGTCACTCATCCCTCATTCTCCCCTCGAACATGCTCATGAGACAGACTGCGAAGATTGTGTCACTTCAATGCTTCGTGCTTCGCATTATTTGCGAGCATAGCCAATTTCGCCGCGCTGTCATCTGCAAGTCTGACCAAGCTTTAGAGATTGTTAAAATGCCAGTCTGCAAAGGCTCGCACATAAGTCGGCGTGGCCTCGCCCATCGCCCCTGCAGTCGTCACCGGCATGATCTCCGACAATTCCGGTTCTGCCTCTGCGGAAAGATGTTGTTCAATCTGCGATACAAGCTCTGCTGACGGCGCATCGAAATAATAACGGCGGAAAAGAGCTACGCTACGGTTGCCAGTCACAAGATTGATTTGCTGCTCTGCTCTGGCATCACGAAGATCGAGACCGGTTTCCTCCCGCACTTCGCGCCACCGGTTGGCGTCGTAATCGACATATCCATCGACAATGTCATTATCATCCACCGAACCAGCTGGGAAATAGACCCTTCCCGCTCCCGCGTTTTGTGCGCTCATACGTCCGGCGATCAAATGTCCTTCACTGGAGACAATCACACCGACCCCGAAAATATGCCACGGTCGCACCTGCGATGCATCGTGCCGCCAGTGCATCAGGGTCTTGAAGCTGGTGCGCTGAAAACCGGCTTGAAATAGGCCCCCGGCCAATTCAGCTTGCGGAGCAAGATAGAACTCGCCATCGAACAATGTTGGTTTCGCAGCCTGCTCGCGTGACCAATTCAGTGCAATCGCTTCGCTATTTTGCTCGGCATACGACAAACGACCGGGCAGCACCCGGACATTGGCACTGTCGATGACGTAGACGGTATTTTCCAGAACCTGTTCCATCACTCAAACCATATTCAGCGTCACCGCGACTGGACAATGATCGCTTGCTTTCGGGCGATCCCATCCGGTTCGCGGATAACGGTCGACCTGTTGGCCGGGCGGAAAGATCGTCCGCCAAGGCTGCCCGCGCCGGATAATGTTCGGAACCGCCTTTTCGTTCTTCTGCGCCAATGAAGGCGATGCCATGATGTAATCGAGCTGGCAAAGATGGCGCTCCTGTGGCCCGCGTGTGTGATAAAGCGTCCAGCGGTCCATCAGGGGCCTGCGATCAACCAGATTGACCGCAAACCCATCTCCTAAAAGCACATCAAGCGCACTTTCTTCTTCAACTGTCGGCGTGAACTGATAGCCGTTCCATTCATCGCCGCCGATGATGATCCGCTCGCGATAATCATTAAAATCGCCGCAGATCAACCAGCGGCGCTCAGCAACATTGGGCCCGAACTTGTCTTCGATGATACGGCGTATCGCTCGCGCTTCCGCGCGGCGCACCGGCAGAGATGCTGTCCGTCCGTCAAAACCGTTGCGGGCACCCGTCATCGATTTCAGATGTGTCACAAAAAGCGATATGGGCTTTCCTGCAATGCGAATATCCACATTCAGG
The DNA here is from genome assembly GCF_055816895.1 of Ochrobactrum sp. PL_is501. Lineage (NCBI taxonomy): Bacteria > Pseudomonadati > Pseudomonadota > Alphaproteobacteria > Hyphomicrobiales > Brucellaceae > Ochrobactrum > Ochrobactrum sp. PL_is501. The sequence goes on from NZ_JBVPGR010000040.1 coordinate 124,111, forward strand.
CAATCACGCTTGAAAATGCGGTCATGGGGTTCAAGGCCCAGCTCACCAATGGCAGGTTCATAAAGACCAAAATCATTATAGGTTACATAAGCGTAGCTTGTAACTTCATCGACCTCGATGGGTTGTCCATCCCGTGTCGTGTCACGCATCATAACGGCAACATCGATGCCACGGCTGTCGTTTCCGTCGATCAGATATTTATGCCGGAAGCCATGGCCTATCATCTTGAAAAGATAGCCATACTCGAACGCATTGAGCGCAGCGAGATTGTCCACCTCCTGCAAGCAAAGAATGTCGGCCCGCGTTTCGGCTATAGCAAGGGCCGTCATCTGTCGCGTATCGTCGGCATGCGCGATGGCACGTGCCTGTTCGAGAAGGCGATACTGCGCCTCATCGCTGATTTCGAACAATTGCAAGGTGCGATCCTGATGCAATTCATTGCGAAAGCCGGAAAAATCGAACCGGCGCATCAGATTTTCGACATTGAAAGTGGCTATGGTAAACATCTTTTCGCAATCTCTCCGCTTGCCGGGCGATTGGCAAGAGCATGAATTCCGAAACCAATAAATTTCTGCTGAAACCGTGATTTGGGCATGGAAAATACCCATATATGCGAAACACAGGAATTGAAGCGAGCCGAGATGATAGGAAAAATTCTGCGCCTGACGATACTGACGGGACTTTTTGTTGCCGGTATTGCGAGTGCGGCTTCAGCCGTCGAGCTGCGCAACAGCCAGTATCTTCCCTCATTGAAGCCAAGCGGTCCGTTGATTATCGGCGGCCAGGCGGGAGCCAATCGTACCGATCCGAGCGCCCGCAATTGCTATGGCTCAACGCTTTGCCGGGAAAGCGGAACTTATATTACCGAGCACGGCGTATTGAATTACAAGAACGGCGACGCTTTGCAATATCGTCGTACAATGCAGCCGCCGACTGCAGGTGCGAGCCCGAGCAGCAACCATATCCAGTGGTGTTCGAACCGCTATCGCAGCTACCGAACATCCGACAATACATACCAGCCACTGGCCGGTCCAAGGACAGGCTGCAATTCGCCTTTCTAGAAAAGGAAAAGCCGGGTCACAGCCCGGCTTTTATGCTGATCAGGCAGCGGCAGATTTTGTGTGGGCGCGTATCAGGCGACCCAGTCGCTTTATGCCTTCATCGATCATCTCGTCATTGGCGCAGGAATAGCTGAGACGCAGCGTGTTGGCTCCGCTGCCATCGGCGAAGAACGCCCTGCCCGGAACGAATGCAACTTTCTCGCTATCGATAGATGCCGCAAGAAGTGCAGCACCATCCATGCCTTCCGGCAACGTAACCCAGACGAACATGCCGCCCTCTGGCTTCGTCCAGCTTGCGGTCTCCGGCATATACTTCGCCAGCGCCTCGAGCATCTTGTCGCGACGATGCTTGTAGACCCTGTGCAGCTTCGCCACCTGGGCATCAAATCCCCCACTCGCTACGCGCTGAATGGCGATCTGGTTGATGGTGGATGAATGAAGGTCCGCTGCCTGCTTCATCAGAACAAGCTTGCGAATGACCGGCTTTGACGCCACCACATAGCCGACACGCAGACCCGGCGCCAGTGTCTTGGAGAAGGAACCGCAGTAGATGGTGCGGGTTTTCTCGATATCGCCGCCGTTACGCGCAATGTCGAGCGCCAGGATCGGCGAAATCGCATCGCCATTGTAGCGAAGATACTGGTAGGCTGCATCTTCGATCACCGGAATGTCGAGTTCGTCCGCCTGCGCGAGCAATTTCTCGCGGCCAGCAAGATCGACGGTTTCGCCGGTCGGATTGCTGAAATCAGCAGACAGGTAAGCGAACTTCACCTGACCGCCAGCTTTTTCCGCTGCCTGCGCATAGGATTCTGGCGTGCGATTGCCCTTGATCGCCAGTATATCGTAATTCGGCTCATATGCGTTGAAAGCCTGAAGCGCACCCAGATAGGTCGGGGCGGTCACGAGCGCCGTATCGGCGGGCGACAGGAACAGCTTGCCGAGATAATCGAGAGCCTGCTGCGAACCCGATGTGATGAACACATTGTCTTCCGTGCAGGGAATGCCGATCTTGGAAAGCTCACCGACCAGCCAGGTACGCAGCGGCTTGTAGCCTTCCGAAATGGAATATTGCAGCGCTGCATTGGCTTCAGGGCCGGTAAGAATGTCCTTATAGGCCGCCTGGAATTCTTCGTGCGGGAAAAGCGCCGGATCAGGAATTCCGCCCGCAAACGAAATAATATCGGGACGTTCCAGAAGCTTCAGCAGTTCGCGGATTTCCGATGCGCGCATACGTTTCGAGCGCGTTGCAAATACATTTTCCCAGTCCAACACGGGAAATCTCCTCAATTAGACTATCCGTACATTTTACGGAACTTGTAACAGCAAAGTCTCCTCAAAACTTGGCTATTGGATATGAAGCTCTAGCGCACTTTTGGGCAGACGAGAACAGCTTTCCCCATGCTTCTATGGAATAAAGATATTCGGAATTGTTTTGGCTCCCAAAGTGCATGAAACGAAAAAGCTGGCGCAGATTTTGAGTTCTTTTCGTTCGCGAGGAACACGCAAGCCTTCCTCCGCACCAAGCAATAAGGGGGCGCATGAAACGCCCCCTTACTCGAATTGTGGAAGCCGGAGCTTAGTTGCGAGCCTTGTCGACCAGCTTGTTCTTTTCGATCCACGGCATCATGGCGCGCAGCTTGCCGCCAACTTCTTCGATCTGGTGAGCGTCGTTGAGACGACGGATACCCTTGAAGCGTGCGCCGCCGGCCTTCCACTCCTGCATCCAGTCCGAGGTGAACTTGCCGGTCTGGATGTCCTTCAGAACGCGCTTCATTTCAGCCTTGGTTTCGGCGGTAATGATGCGCGGACCAGTGACGTATTCGCCCCACTCGGCGGTGTTCGAGATCGAGTAGTTCATGTTGGCGATGCCGCCTTCGTAGATCAGGTCCACGATCAGCTTCATTTCGTGCAGGCACTCGAAGTAAGCCATTTCCGGCGCATAGCCGGCTTCAACCAGAACTTCGAAACCGGTGCGGATCAGCTCGACAACACCGCCGCAGAGAACAGCCTGTTCGCCGAACAAGTCGGTTTCGCACTCTTCCTTGAAGGTGGTTTCGATGACGCCAGAACGGCCGCCGCCGACGCCTGACGCGTAAGAAAGCGCCAGATCATGAGCATTGCCCGAAGCATCCTGATGAATGGCGATAAGGCACGGAACGCCGCCGCCCTTCTGGTATTCGCCGCGAACCGTATGGCCCGGGCCTTTCGGCGCGATCATGACGACGTCAACCGACTTCTTTGGCTCGATGAGGCCGAAATGAACGTTGAGGCCATGGGCGAACGCGATGGCGGCACCATCACGAAGATTGTCGTGAATGTGTTCCTTGTAGATGTCAGCCTGCAGTTCGTCAGGCGTTGCCATCATCATGAGATCGGCCCACTTGGCAGCATCGGCAACGTTCATGACTTCGAAGCCGTCAGCCTGCGCCTTCTTTGCCGTCGCGGAACCTTCACGAAGGGCCACACGCACGTTAGCCGCACCGGAATCCTTGAGGTTGAGCGCATGGGCGCGGCCCTGGCTGCCATAACCGACGATAACCACCTTCTTCGACTTGATCAGGTTAACGTCTGCATCCCGATCGTAGTAAACGCGCATTTCCTTATTCCCTTCGTTCAGATTGTTCTTCGGCTTTCTTGCGTCCGCCGATGTGATTAGGCCCCATAGAGGGCAAAAAACTGCTTGGTGGCCCGCCGGGCGTCCCGGATAACCACGTCGTCAGTCAACTCCAGACGGTCGCCAAGCAGCAACCGTATCTGCATGTCCCGGACGACGAGCCCGAAGAACGTGCGAAACGCTTCGTCAACATCGTCGAAAGCAAGCAATCCCGCCTCCTGCCCCATATGAAGAATGGGATTGAGGCGCTTGGCCATGGCCACAGGACCATTCGCCAGCACGATATCGCCAAGCGCCGATTTACCGGATGCCGCATGGCTCACTGCCAGCCGGTTCAGTGCAATCGAGGTCTTTCCCGACAACACCAGCAGCCAGTCGCGCGCGAAATGTTCCAGACTGGAAAACAGGGACTCCGCGTCGAGTTTCTCCCGTGTCAGCGGCACGACGCGGACCTTCGATGCCTGCCATCGAACCATCGCCGTCAGCAGACCGTCACGATCGCCAAACCACTTGTAGAGGCTTTCCTTCGAGCAGTTGGCGGCACGTGCAATACTTGCCGTCGTCAAAGCGCGATCCCCGCCTTCCACCAGAAGGCGCAACGCCTGCTCCAGAACATCGTTCTGACGCGGCGAAAGAGCCTGCTGCTTCTGAGCCTGCAATTCGTCGCCTGTATCAGTCACGGAACCTTTTCCTCCAACTTGTACCGTACGGTACGGTTCTTGATTTCATAATTATTGTTCCGCCACAGGTCAAGCATGTTTTCACAAATTGCGGAAACTCGCACTCCCAATTTCGGTCCGCTGAACGCACTAAAAAACGCCCTCCAGATATTGGGGTCTGGAAAGCGTTTTTTAGACTTTCGGGGCCGACGTAAATTGTCCCAGGCTAAAGGTTTACCTGCGTTCCAATCTCGACGACACGACCGGTGGGAATCTGGAAATATTCCGTTGCGTCCGATGCCGTTCGAGCGAGCAGGATGAACAGCTTGTCCTGCCAGAGCGGCAGACCGGAGTGAGCGGACGCCTTGAGCGACCGGCGCGACAGGAAGAAGGACGTCGTCATGATATCGAATTTCCAGCCGAGCTTGCGACAGATACCCAATGCTCGTGGAATATTCGGCTGTTGCATATAACCGAAGGTGAGCGTTACCTGCATGAAGCGCTCATTGTATTGGGACACGCGTGCCCGATCGGCACTTGAAACCCATGGTTTCGAGGCCGTCACAACCGTCAATATGACGTTGTTTTCATGCAGAACCTTATAGTGCTTCAGGCTATGCATGAGTGCGGTCGGAGCGCTTTTCGGATCGCCCGTCAGAAACACGGCCGTACCCGGCACGATGGTCGGCGGACGCTTGGTCATCTGCTGAACGATGAGATCAAGCGGAACTTCGGCCTTGCGGGTCTTGTGAAAGAGGTGACGCGTTCCGCGTACCCAGGTCCACATGATGAGGACGAGCACCACTGCGATACCGATCGACGCCCACCCGCCTTCGTGAACCTTGATGATGTTCGCACTGAAGAACATTATATCGATGATGAGAAAACCCAGAATAATCGGCAAGGCGCGGCTAACCCGCCAATTCCAGATACGGGTCATCACGATATAGAGCAGAACCGTCGTGACCAGCATGTTGCCGGTGACGGCAATGCCATAAGCTGCCGCCAGATTGCTGGATTTTTCGAAGCCGAGCACCAGAATGACCACCGCCAGTCCCAGAAGCAGATTGACGCGCGGAATATAAATCTGGCCGTGCAGTTTTTCCGAGGTGTGCTGGATTTCGAGGCGCGGAAGAATGTTGAGCTGAACGGCCTGACGCGCCACGGAATACGCGCCTGTAATCACCGCCTGACTCGCGATTACAGTTGCAGCTGTTGCCAGCAAAACCATGGGCAAAAGCGCGAAACTTGGCATCATCTGGAAGAACGGCAGCGCAGCCGCTTCACCGTGAGAAAGAATGAACGCAGCCTGCCCGAAATAATTGAGAAGCAGGCTTGGAAACACAACCCATAACCATGCCCGCACGATCGGCTTGCGCCCAAAATGCCCGAGATCGGCATAAAGGGCTTCTGCACCGGTCATAGCGAGGAAGACAGCCCCCACCGTAATGAATGCGATGCCCGGACTAACCACCAGAAAGCGTACCGCGTAATAGGGATTAAGCGCCACCATTACCGTAGGGTCGTCGAAAATATGCCAAAGGCCGGACGCGGCCAGCGCCAGAAACCATAAGGCCATGATCGGTCCGAAAACGATGGCCACCTTGCCGGTGCCCAGTTTCTGGACCGAAAACAGTGTCACGAGAATAACGACAGTGATGGGAACCACGAACGGCGTGAGATCGGGTGCGACAATCTCAAGACCTTCCATCGCCGAAAGAACCGAAATTGCAGGCGTGATGACCGCGTCGCCGAAAAACAGCGCCGCTCCGCAAATGCCTGCGCCAAGGATCAGGTCGGGCCTGCCTTTCAGTGCACTTCTGACAAGAGCCATCAGCGAAAGAATTCCGCCTTCGCCATTATTATCGGCGCGCAGCACGAACAGGACATACTTGATCGTAACGATCAGCGTCAGCGCCCAGAAAATCAGCGAAACAACACCCAGAATGTCGCTACGGGCAAGAATACCGTCACTTGCCGCCGCATGGAGTGCCTCGCGAAAAGCGTAGATAGGGCTGGTGCCGATGTCACCATAGACGACGCCCAGCGCTCCGAGCACCAGCGTCTTCATGCCCTCGTTGTGATGCTCTGCGTCTTCAGCAAAAGCCGCGCTTTCAGGAACACCAACAGCAGGCATGGCGGCCTGTACCGGCGTGTCATTGCCATTTAGCTCACCGCTCATGCGCAGGCACCTCGCAACTTTCTGAAACGGTTTCGGCTGGCGTTAATGGGGGTAGATTTGAGATAATGAAGGTCTTCGCAAAAAGTTGCGGATTGCAGCATCGTGGCCGCATCTTTGCCCAAATCGCTTTTAATCATGGACGTTATGCCGATTGAGCGTAGCAATCTGCCCGAATGCAATAGTTGTAGAATTGCCTCGGCGCGGAAAGCGGACGTCGGAAAACTGCTTCAATGCTTCCCTCATACAATCCTGCGCGCCCCCAACGCATATAAATAGTGGCGGACGCCTAAAGCTTGTCTCGTCCGAATGCAAATGCGCTTTTTGCAAAGCTCCAATCCGAGCCATGCATTAAGCGCATTGACTGATGCATTATGCCAAGGCTGCGATGTAGCGGCTCACCGTCATCGGCATCCCATACATTAGTGCATCAGCTGTCAATCCATGCCCGATGGAAACTTCGCTCAACTGCGGGATACGTTTCACCAGCGCAGGCAGGTTGTCTACTGTCAGATCATGCCCCGCATTGATAGCTAGTCCCAACGTCGTAGCAACACTTGCAGCTTTTTCCAAACGATCCAGTTCACGCGCTGCAGCCGACGGGTCATCATAAGTTGCGCCATAGGGGCCGGTGTAGAGTTCCACGCGGTCCGCACCAATGGCCTTTGCCTGTTCGTAACCCAGAGGATCGGGATCGGCGAACAATGACACCCGCATTCCACCGGCTTTCAGGCGGGTCACGATCGGCGCCAGAAAATCAGCTTTCGACACGAAATCCCAGCCATGATCCGACGTCGCCTGTGTCGGGTCATCAGGCACAAGTGTCACCTGTTCCGGTTGGTGTTTCTCCACCAGATCAAGGAAGGCCTCGCTCGGAAAGCCTTCAATATTGAACTCGGCTTGCGGGAACTCGTCATCGATCAAAGCCCGTATATCACCGAGATCGGAAAACCGGATGTGCCGCTGATCGGGGCGCGGATGAACGGTCAATCCTGCCGCACCGGCAACCAGAGCGGCGCGCCCCAGACCGGTAACGCTTGGCCACGGCAGATCGCGCCGGTTTCGCAGCATTGCTATGGCATTGAGATTGACCGATAATTTCGCAGGCATTGGAGACTCCCGGATGAATATTCCGCTTTATAACGCCTGCTACGAAAAAATGTGAGTGTTTTGCCGTCGCACCGCAGCCACAATCCCCAATAGTGCAATTGCTTGTAACAAATTGGGTTTGCAGAGTTTTTCCAGTTCACATCAATTTGCGACGTGACGCAACCTTTGCTGTTGCTTTGGCGTTTAGAGCGCATCCCGAAAAGTGTGAAACGGTTTTCGGATAAGATGCGCGCCAACAACAATGGGTTAGTGCGCCGATCTGATTCATCAGATCGAAACGCGCTCTAAGTCTGATCAATGATGGAGGTCCATAATGCGAAACGAAGACATACCCGTCATTCGCCGCATTCCAACAAACCGGGACGACGTTTTCGCTTTTGCTATCGAAGGCCATCTTGACGATGCCTCGCTGGAGAACCTTTACGGGCTTCTTGATGCTGCTTACGAAACACACGACGAAATCGATCTGCTGATCCGCCTCACTGGCTATGAAGGATTCGACTGGACCGCTGCGTTCTCGGAGAGCATGTTGTCCATGCGTGCCAAATCGCTCAAAAAGCTTCGCCGCTATGCTATCGTCGGCGGCCCCCTGTGGATACAGGCCAGCATAACTCTCATGCAGCCGTTCCTCTCGATAGAACTCCGGGCGTTTGAAGCGGACGAAGAAGAAGAGGCTTGGATATGGCTCGGTGCGAGACCAACCGAAGAATGACTATTTTACGATGGTCAGACGTTCGGCGGCGCGCGTAATGGCCGTATAAAGCCAGCGCTCACGCGTATCGCGAAACGCAAAACTCTCATCAAAAAGCACCACTTCGTCCCATTGGGAACCCTGCGCTTTATGAACGGTCAGGGCGTAGCCATAATCGAAATCGTCATAGCGCTTTTTGGTCTGCCACGGAATTTCGCTGTCGGGATCTTCGAACTGCGCCTTCAACAGCTTGATCTTCGCAACCCCGCGGTCATCGTCCTCGGGCGTTACGAGCAGATTGATGCCGGGTTTCACGGTTTCCTTGGATGATGTCATCACCTTCCAGAGCGATCCGTTCAGAAGCCCCTTGGCAGGATCGTTGCGGAGGCACACCAGCTTGTCGCCAGCCTGCGGATAATCCGCGGTAAAGCCCTTCAACTCCCGCAGGCGCTGATTGTAGCGACGCCGGGTCCGATTGGTCCCGACCAGCACCTGATCGGCAGCCAGCACCATTTCCTGATTGACATCACCCTTGCCGATAACCTTCGCAGCGCCGTGGTCGCCATAGGGAAGCTCACGACCTTCGCGCACGTCAAGCGCCATGCGGATGATCGGATTGTCCTGTGCCTGACGATGAATCTCGGTCAGGAGATAATCCGGCTCGTGTTCCGTGAAAAACCCGCCACCGGAAATTGGAGGCAACTGTCCCGGATCGCCAAGGACAAGGATAGGCGTTCCGAAACTCATCAGGTCCCGCCCAAGCGCCTCATCGACCATGGAACATTCGTCCACCACGATCATAGCTGCTTTGGCGACCGGACTCTGCCGGTTAAGCGAGAAGGTCGGCGCGATGGAAGTCTTGCCGGTCGTTTCGTCCTCAATCGCTTCTTCGCCACGCGGGCGATAGATCAGTGAATGAAGCGTGCGGGCATTGCTGGCGCCTTTCGAGCGCAGCACCTGTGCTGCCTTGCCGGTAAAGGCAGCAAACTGCACGTCGCCATCCACATGCTCGGCAAAATAGCGGGCGAGCGTCGTCTTGCCCGTACCCGCATAGCCGAACAATCTGAAAATGGGGCTGCGGCCGTCTTTGAGCCATTGCCCGACCGCTTTCAGCGCCTGATCCTGTTCCGGTGAAAACTGCATGGCTCCTTCAGACAGGATTCGCCGCCTGAAAACAAGATCAAACCGTGATCAAACGCCTTTGCTCACCAAAGTTGCAAACCTGTCGAGATCGACATTGCCGCCGCTGACGATTACGCCCACCCGCTTGCCTTGCAGCCCCGACGCCATCTGCCGCGCCCCGGCAAAGGCGAGACAGCCGGTTGGCTCCACGACCATTTTCATCCGGCTGGCGAAGAATTTCATGCCTTGCACGAGTTCATCATCGCTGACGGCCACGATATCGCGAACAGTGTCGCGAATGATGGCAAAGGTCATGTCCCCCAGCGCCTGCGTCTGAGCACCATCCGCCAGCGTCTTTGGCACATTGATGTGGACTATCTTGCCGGAGCGCAAAGATTGCTGACCGTCATTTCCAGCCTCCGGTTCTACGCCGTAAACATCGCAAGCAGGCGATAGGGCTTTCGCGGCCAGTGCCGAACCTGCAAGCAGGCCACCGCCGCCCAGGCAGACAAACAATGCGTCGAGAGGACCGGTTTCTTCGATCAATTCCTTGGCAGCAGTCCCCTGACCGGCGATGATATCAGGATGATTGAACGGCGGAATGAGGGTCAGCCCGCCCTCCTCCGCCAGTCGGTTTGAAATCGCATCGCGATCTTCTTCATAACGGTTATAGGTCACGACCTTCGCGCCATAGCCTCGCGTCGCTTCAAGCTTGGCGCGCGGTGCATCCTCGGGCATGATGATGGTCGCGCCGATGCCAAGTAATTTCGCTGCAAGCGCTATTGCCTGGGCGTGATTGCCGGACGAAAAAGCCAACACGCCCCGCGCCTTCTGCTCGTCCGTAAACCGCGACAGAGCATTGAAAGCGCCGCGAAACTTGAACGCGCCGATGCGCTGAAAATTCTCGCATTTGAAGAAGAACTGCGCACCGGTTTCACGGTCGATGGTTGACGATGTGAACACCGGCGTATGGTGTGCGTAGCCTTCGATCTGCTTTGCAGCCGAAACCACGTCATCGTAAGTTGGAAGCTTGTTCATCATTCGCCTCTTCATTCTTTATTTCAGCATCGGCCAAAGGCTCAAGACGAGCAGCAAGGCCATGATTAGATTGAACCATTTCAACCGAACGGGATCGGAAAGCCAGTTCCGCAACAATGTGCCAAATCCCGCCCAGACCGAAACGCTCGGCAAATTCACAATCGCGAAGGCAGCGCTGACCAGAAGTACCGCGACATAATAGTTGTCATGATTGGCGTAGGTGGCAATTCCTGTGATCGCCATCACCCAGGCTTTTGGATTGACCCATTGAAACGCCGCTGCCTGCAAGAACGTCATGGGTTCAGCCTTGTCCCGATGTTTTGCCTCCCCAATGGAACGCGACATGGCAATTTTCCATGCGAGGTAAAGCATATAGGCGCCACCGGCGAATTTCAGTGCGGTATAGAATGACGGTACCGTTTCGATCAAAGCGCCAAGGCCGAAACCAACGGCCAGCAGCAATACAAAAAAGCCGACACCGATCCCCAGCATATGCGGAATGGTGCGGCGGAAGCCGAAATTCACGCCCGACGCCAGAAGCATCAGATTGTTTGGTCCCGGTGTAACGGATGAGACGAAGGCGAAGACGAGAAGCGCCAGAAAAATTTCGATAGACATAAGATGGCCCCGATTTATAGGGACAAATTAGCTCAATAAAAAACCGGCACAATCGAAACATTGTGCCGGTTTTCGTCGATATTGTATCGATTTTGATCGGAAGCCTTACATGCCTTCCGGGCCGCGGTTCATGGCCGCAACACCCGTGCGACAGGTCTCAACCAGACCCAGCGGTTTCATGATCGAGATGAACTGATCGATCTTGGCGGGCTTCCCGGTAATCTCCAGGATGAAATGATCGGTCGTCGCATCGACCACCTTTGCCTTGAACGCATCGGCAAGACGAAGCGTCTCGGCCCTCGCCTCACCTTTGCCGGCGACTTTCACCAGAGCGAGTTCACGCTCGACAGGACGGTCGTGACCGAGTTCGAAAGCACGATGGCTGAGATCGACAACACGATGCACCGGCACAATGCGGGCCAACTGGTGGCGTATCTGATCCAGCACATGCGGGGTGCCGCGCGTTACGATCGTAATGCGCGACAGGTGCTTTTCATGCTCGGTTTCCGAAACCGTCAGGCTTTCGATATTGTAACCACGCCCGGAAAAAAGGCCGATCACGCGGGCAAGGACACCCGGTTCGTTGTCGACAAGAACGGCGAGTGTATGCGTTTCCGGGGTCTGGGTTTCGGCTGCAATGAAATAGGCCGATCCGGAAGCTAGGTTCTGTGCATTCATGATTGTCTTTCCTCCGGATCAGACGAGCGCGCGGCCCTTGGCATCAATAGCATTGGCAACGGCTTCATCCGTTGCTTCATCAGGCAACAGCATTTCATTATGCGCCTTGCCCGACGGGATCATCGGGAAGCAGTTGGCGAGATTTGCCACCCGGCAGTCGAAGATGACCGGCTTGTCGATATCGATCATTTCCTGAATGGCGGCGTCGAGATCACCCGGCTTTTCGCAGCGGATACCATGCGCGCCATAGGCTTCGGCCAGCTTCACGAAATCCGGCATCGCCTCTGTATAGGAGTGCGACAGACGGTTGCCATGCAGAAGCTGCTGCCACTGGCGCACCATACCCATATATTGATTGTTCAGGATGAAGATTTTGATCGGCGCATTATGCTGGATGGCTGCCGACATTTCCTGAATGCACATCTGGATCGAGGCATCGCCCGCAATATCGATAACCAGCGCATCAGGGTGCGCAATCTGTACGCCGAGCGCCGCCGGCAGACCATAACCCATAGTGCCAAGACCGCCCGAGGTCAGCCAGCGGTTCGGTTCCTCAAAACCATAGAACTGCGCAGCCCACATCTGATGCTGCCCAACTTCCGTAGTGATGTAGGTCTTGCGATCCTTGGTCAGTTCATAAAGCCGCTGAATGGCATATTGCGGCATGATGACGTCCTTGTTCGGCGCATAGGCGAGCGAATTGCGGGCGCGCCAGCGATCGATCTGCTCCCACCAGGCACCGATTGCCTGCTTTTCCGGCTTCCTTTCAGAAGCACGGAACTGACGAACGATGTCTTCCAGAACATGGGCAACGTCGCCGATGATCGGCACGTCCACGCGAACATTCTTGTTGATCGAAGATGGATCGATATCGATGTGGATCTTCTTCGAGTTGGGCGAAAATGCATTCAGTCGCCCGGTGATACGGTCGTCGAAACGAGCGCCGACGCACAGCATGACATCGCAATCATGCATGGTCATGTTGGCTTCATAGGTGCCGTGCATACCGAGCATGCCGAGCCAGTTCTTACCCGATGCCGGATAAGCGCCCAGTCCCATCAGCGTGGACGTGATAGGGAAATTGCCGATCTCGACCAGCTCGCGCAGCAGACGGGAAGCTGCCGGGCCGGAATTGATCACGCCGCCGCCGGAATAGATGACGGGCTTCTTCGCATTGACGAGCAGACGAACGGCATCCGAAATTGCCTGCGCATTGCCGTCGAGAACCGGACGGTAGCTGGTGCGCGGCGCAGTTTCCGGCGGCGTATAAATGCCCTTGGCGAACTGGATATCCTTCGGAATGTCAACGACGACGGGACCGGGACGACCGGTGGATGCGACATGGAAGGCTTCGTGAAGGATGCGCGCCAGATCGTTGACGTCCTTTACGAGCCAATTGTGCTTTGTGCAGGGGCGCGTGATGCCGATCGTATCGCATTCCTGAAATGCGTCGGAGCCGATCAGGGTCGTCGGAACCTGACCCGAAATGCAAACCAGGGGAATGGAGTCCATCAGGGCGTCCTGAAGCGGCGTGACCGCGTTGGTCGCACCCGGACCGGATGTGACAAGCATCACCCCAACCTTGCCGGTCGAACGCGCATAGCCTTCCGCCGCATGCCCGGCGCCCTGCTCGTGACGCACCAGAACGTGCTGAACCTTGTCCTGCTGGAAAAGCTCGTCATAGATCGGAAGCACAGCCCCGCCGGGATAACCGAAGATGCTCTCTACGCCCTGATCGATCAGGGCCTGTATGACCATTTCCGCGCCCGTCATTTCGCGCGGATTGCTCGCTTCCTGCGTTTCTGCGGCGTTTGCGTCCGCCTCACGTTTACCTGCAGTCATTGTTCTCTTCCCGTCTGCATTTCATTTCTGATTTGGATAATAAAAAAGGCCCCCGAGGGAGCCTGTCTTTCGCGCATGGGAGCTTTCGCCGGATGGTTACACCATCCTGCCCATGCGCGCCCGTACCACAAGAATAATAATCGTGTTCATGGTGGCGGACACTAATAGCCGGATTTGGCGTCGTCAACGCATAAATACATCGCCTGCGATATTTTCTTAAGATTCACCCGCCTCAACGATAACTTTATTTCAACGGAAGGAACCTATCCTCACCCAAACCGTCTGGTGAAAATTGGGGCAGAGTGGGCGACATGAGCGAAATCGGAGACAATTCCGAACCGCGGGAACAAGGCGCATATGTTCAGCGCAACCGCACGGAAGGCTATGTCATCCAGTGCGATGGCGAAGGCGCCATTGTCTCGGCGCTGTCCGGCCCCTCCTCCGCAGCATCCGATGATTATTGGGCTGTAGGCCAGCTGATATCCATCCGGGCGGGCAAGAACCGTGTCGTGGGGCTTATCCGCAACGTGCTCGTTCCCGGCGATGTATGGATACGCGGCGGTGACAACACGCTCCATGTCCATGTGGAGTTTCTGGGCGAGGTCCGCGTACAGCCGAATGGACAAACCACGTTCAATGGCGGCATCTCACAGTTCCCTCACCCCGGCGCTGTCGCTCACCGCATCCGGGCCACCGATCTTGCTGCCATTTATGCTCAGACCGGACATAGCAGCGTTTCCATCGGCACATTGACACAGGACGCAACTGTTCCGGCTCATATTTCAGTCGACGACCTTATTTCCCGGCATTTCGCCATCGTTGGCACGACGGGCGTCGGCAAATCGAGCGCAGTCATGCTGCTTCTGCGCCGCATTGTCGCCGAAAAGCCCAATCTGCGTGTACTCATCCTTGACCCACACAACGAGTTCGCGAGTGCATTTCCCGATCTCGCAGTAGCTGTCGATCAGACGAATATCGAGCTGCCGTTCTGGATGCTGCGGCTTGATGAATTTGCAGACGTTATCTTCCGTGGACGGGCACCGGACCCGATGGAACTCGACATATTGCGCGATCTGGTCCAGCTTGCGCGTGAAAAAATGCAAGGCGCGGAGACCGTATCCGCGAAAACCTTGCGGCGACAGCTGGCCGATCGGCAGAGCGTCAGTGCCGATACACCCGTTGCCTATCGCCTCCCCGATCTGATCGCGCTCATCGACCAGCGCATGGGACTTCTCGACAGCAAGGCGGAACGACCCTATCTGCGAAGCCTCAAGGCCCGTCTGGAATCGATTTCCGCCGATCCTCGCTTCCGCTTCATGTTCGCCGTGACTGGCGGACCTGAGACCATGCGGCACGCCATCGGCCGTATTTTTCGCATACCGCAAAACGGCAAGCCCATCTGCACATTCCAGCTTGCGGGATTGCCGTCCGAGGTTGTCAACGCCGTGGCGTCGGTCTTGTGCCGACTGGCATTCGATATCGCTCTTTCAAGCGAGGGCAGCCTGCAGACGCTGGTGATCTGTGAGGAAGCCCACCGTTACATTCCGTCCGACCGCGATGCCGGCTTCTGGCCCACACGGCAGGCGATAGCGCGAATTGCGAAGGAAGGCCGAAAATACGGTTCCTACCTTGGGGTCATCAGCCAACGCCCCGGCGAACTTGACGCGACTATCCTGTCCCAGTGCAACTCCATTTTCGCAATGCGGCTTGGCAATGAACGCGATCAGGAAATTATCAGAGGTGCGATCCGCAGCGGCGCGCAAAGCATGGCTGGTTTCCTGTCATCAATCGCCAATCGCGAGGCCATAGCCTTCGGTGAAGCCTTCTCCACACCGATGCGCCTTACATTTGAGACTATCCCCTCCCATCAGCTTCCAGGACGCAGCAAAAGCGAAAGCGCTCTTTCCAGCTGGCGCAACGACGGCAAGATATCGCTTGATCGTATCGTCGAAAAGCTGCGCGCCTTTGAAAGCAGTTCCCAGCCAGAACCGGCGGACCGGCTCACGGACGAGGACAATCTGTGGGGTAGCCCTGTTTCGACCACTCATCGCGACCACACATCGATTGATGATGAATTTCACCGGCCATCGCCTTTGAAGCCGCAAATTCCCCTCAGTCTCGACACGAAGCAAAGCATTGAAAAGATGGGAGAACTGGTGCGCAGTTTTCGTAAGGACCGGGAGCGCTAGCCAGAACCTCAGGCGCACACGCGGTTGCGTCCCATGTTCTTTGCTGCATAGAGCATCTTGTCTGCGCGACGATAGAGATCCTTCGAGGTCTCACGCCGATCCCATATCGCAAGTCCGATACTGACGGTAATTTGGAGCTTTTCATCGCCAAGGTCGATCTCAAGCGTCGATATGGCCTTGCGAATTCGATTGGCAAGTTTGATCATCAATTCCGCGTCCATGTTCGGCGCAAGGACTGCGAATTCTTCGCCGCCAAGCCGGGCTACAACATCGTGATACCGGGTATAATCCCTAAGACACCGCGCCACCTCCTGCAGCACGATGTCACCAATGTCATGCCCGTAAGTATCATTCACGGTCTTGAAGTGATCGAGATCGATAATCATCAATCCGACAGGACGCTGTATACGGTCGAACTGGACCAGATATTCCTTTAGTGCTTCATCGAAGTAACGTCGGTTCTGCATGCCCGTCAGGCTGTCCGTCAACGCGGCATGTTCAAGGGTCTGAGACCGCGCGGAAAGATCCTGCGTGATGACCTGCAGCTTGCCGCGATCCAGCGCATCGCTTCTTATTTGAGGATAGATCAGCAACAGCCCGCAGGCGAGGGTCGCAACCAGCACCCAGATCGTAACGTAGTTCAGCTGGTCAAGCCTTGAAACCAGATCAAAGCCATTCGCATCAAGAGACAGTGCCTGCAATTGTCCGATCTCGACACGGGCTTGATAAAGCAACAACCCGATACCGAACATCAAGACAATCAAAATGAAAAATGCCCGCTCCGATCTGTTAAACCGCATAGTCCGCGCCCGCCTCTCCTGTTTCAGAGAGTGCCAGCGAGTTATTTCGTTGTCGTTAATTAAGCGGGAACATCGTTAGAATTTGCATATACAGACCAGCGTTCATCCAGCTGATTTCGAAACCAGGTCGATTGACGCTTTGCGTATTGCCGGGTCGCAATGACCGAACGTTCAATAGCGTCTTCCCGCGACATCGTACCTTGCAGGAATGCAGTGATTTCACGCACACCGATTGCCTTCATGGCAGGCAAAGCAGGGTCAAGATCAAGCGCCAGCAACGCCTTTACCTCGTCAATCGCACCATTGTCCCACATCAGGGCAAATCGCTTCGCGATGCGTTCGGAAAGCCACGCCCGATCGGGCGCTAATACGATTTTGCGCGCAGTGTCGTCATCCAACAGCGCCTGCCCCTTTTCCTGCTGCCATGCGAGTAGAGACTTTCCAGTGCCTTCGAACACCTCCAGCGCCCGAACAATCCGCTGGCTATCCGAAGACTGAAGGCTCGCAGCCATATCTGGATCGCGCTCGCTGAGAATCCGGTGAAGGGCATTCGCCCCATCCGCCTCCATCCGGCCTCGCCAATAGGCGCGAACTTCGCCCGGCACCCCCGGCATTTGCGACAATCCACCGAGCAGTGCCCGGAAATAAAGCCCCGTGCCGCCGACAAAGATCGGAGTCCGCCCCTTCATCTGGGGCTGCGATAGCAGGCTGGCTACATCGTCCAGCCATCGTCCGGTTGAATAGCTGATCGACGGCGCAACATGTCCATAGAGATGGTGTTCGGCTGCATCCAGATCAGCCTTGCCCGGCCGGGCAGTCAAAAGATCGAGTACATCGTAGACCTGCATGGAATCGGTGTTCACGATGAAGCCGCCGGTTTCCTGCGCCATGCGAACCGCAAGTGCCGACTTGCCGCTGGCCGTCGGGCCAGCTATCAGGATTGCATTCGTGACCGCATCCTCACTCATCGCCGGAATTGCTCTCCATGTCCCAACAGGTTTCTCTCGTCGCCACCTTGATTGCCAATCCGGTCAAGGCTTCGCTCGCATCAGCGCTTGGGATTAAAGCCTCAACCGCGGTGAATGCAACCGGGCTATACTGGCTGGCCGATGACATCGCCTGCGACATTCCGCTTCCATCGGGAATCAGCAGTGAAGAAGCCGAAGCCCTTCTGCGTGATACGCTGGATGGCGCGCCAGTCGATGTGGTGGTGCAGGAACAGGAGCGTCGGCGCAAGAAGATTCTCATTGCCGACATGGATTCCACAATGATCCAGCAGGAATGCATCGACGAACTGGCGGAAGAAGCCGGTCTGCGCGAACATGTGGCAGCGATTACCGCGCGCGCCATGAATGGCGAAATTGCATTCGAACCGGCCTTGCGCGAACGGGTAGCCCTCTTGAAAGGCCTGCCGCTTTCCGTCATCGACAAGGTCATTTCGACCCGTATCACGCTGATGCCCGGCGGGCCGGAACTCGTGCGCACCATGCGCAAACACGGCGCTTACACGGCGCTTGTGTCTGGCGGCTTTACCTCTTTCACCCAGCGCATTGCCGAAATGATCGGCTTCAACGAAGAGCGCGCAAACAGGCTGGTCGATGATGGCGTACATCTGACCGGCCTGGTTACGGAACCCATTCTCGGTCGCGAGGCCAAGGTGGAGAAGCTCGTGGAAATCGCTGATCGTCTGGGCCTTACACCGGACGATGCGATTGCGGTGGGTGACGGTGCGAACGATCTCGGCATGATCCAGCTTGCGGGAACCGGCGTTGCACTTCATGCAAAACCAGCCGTGGCAGCGCAGGCCCGGATGCGGGTTGACCATGGCGACCTGACCGCCCTCCTCTATATTCAGGGCTACCGAAAAACGGACTTCGTTCAATGATCATTCTGGAAACGCCACGCCTCATCATCCGAAACTGGGAAGATCGCGACCGTAACCTGTTCCATGTCATCAATTCCGACGAAGAGGTGATGCGCTTCTTTCCATTTCGGAGGAACCGCACGCAATCGGATGAATTGTTCGACCGCCTCCAGAAGATGATTTCTGAAACGGGTCTCGGCTTCTATGCGCTGGAAGAAAAGGAAAGCGGTCAGTGCATCGGCTTTGCCGGTCTTGCTCGTACCGATCTTGAACCTCATTTACCGAACGGCACCGTAGAAATCGGCTGGCGGCTGGCCACTCCCTTTTGGGGCAAGGGCTATGTAACCGAAGCGGGCAGAGCGCTGATCGACTACGCTTTCGGAACCCTCGGCCTGCCGGAAGTCGTTTCCTTCGCCGTCCATAATAACGAGCGGTCTACCGCCGTTATGCAGCGCATCGGCATGACCCGTGATCCGGCAAGCGATTTTGATCATCCTCGCGTGCCGGATGAAACTCCGAATTTAAAACGCCATGTGGTCTATCGCATTCAAGCGGCTTGACCGGCAACCCAGCCGGAAGACCAGGCCCACTGGAAGTTATAACCGCCCAGCCAGCCGGTAACATCCACCACCTCGCCAATGAAAAACAGGCCGGGAACGGATTTGGCTTCCATGGTCTTGGAGTCGAGTTCACGCGTATCGACCCCTCCGAGCGTAACTTCTGCGGTGCGATAACCTTCGGAACCGGCAGGCTTGATGCGCCAGTCGTTTATTCCTGCCTCGACACGGCGGAACATCTTGTCGGACATATCGGCCAGATGGCCTGTTGCGCCCATATCCTCAGCAATGGTTTGCGCCAGTTTTCTTGGAAGATAAATGGCCAGCGCAGTCTGTAATGCCTGCTTGCCGTTTTGCTTGCGCTGCTCGCGCAGTGCTTCGAAAATGTCCGTTTCCGGCAGCATCGTAATGCGGATTTCATCCCCTTCGCGCCAATAGGAAGAAATCTGCAGGATAGAAGGGCCACTGATGCCCCGATGCGTGAACAGCATAGCCTCGGCGAATTTCGTTTTCCCGCAGGCGACAACCGCATCGACGGCAACACCGGCGAGCGGTTTCAGCCGTTCCAGCGTGTTGGGCTCGAACGTCAGCGGCACCAGTGCCGGTCGCGTTTCGACAATCCGCAATCCGAACTGGTTTGCGATATCGTAACCAAAGCCTGTCGCCCCCATCTTCGGGATGGATTTTCCGCCACAGGCCACAACCAGCGAACGGCAACGAACCGGCCCGTCCGCAAGCTGGAGAGTAAAACCATGTGCAGTCTTCTCAATCGAACTGACGCTGCAACCAAGCTTAAGTCGCGCACCATGGCGCTTCATTTCCCCCAGCAGCATTTCAATTATCTGCAATGCCGAACCATCGCAGAAGAGTTGTCCCAGCGTCTTTTCGTGATAGGCGATGCGATAGCGCTCAACCAGTGCAATGAAATCGCGCTGTGTATAGCGGCTCAGGGCCGAGATACAGAAATGCGGGTTCTGCGAAAGATAATTCTTCGGACTTGCATGAAGATTGGTGAAATTGCAGCGTCCACCACCCGATATGCGGATTTTCTCACCGGCTGCTTTTGCATGGTCAACGACCAGCACGGAACGCCCGCGTTTTGCAGCTTCGATGGCACACATCATGCCCGCTGCACCAG
Source organism: Ochrobactrum sp. PL_is501 (assembly GCF_055816895.1). Lineage (NCBI taxonomy): Bacteria > Pseudomonadati > Pseudomonadota > Alphaproteobacteria > Hyphomicrobiales > Brucellaceae > Ochrobactrum > Ochrobactrum sp. PL_is501. Next base: position 144,271 of record NZ_JBVPGR010000040.1, read on the forward strand.
CGCCTATGACCACGATATCGATTGTTTCCAATTCACCCTACTCCGAATGGCGCCGGTCCATAGCACACCGGAGACTGATGAAACAGAAGGCTTTGCCATTTCGAACAGCGAATGAGAATTACCGGAATCTCTTTGTGCGGTTCCGGTGCCAAGTGATTCAAGCCGCAAAACAAAACGGCATCGCAGCTTTCCCTGCAATGCCGTTTCCGCGATGCGCGTAAAACTCGGGATCAATTGATCCGGACGGTTACAAAACGCAGTTCGCCCGAACGGGAGGCCAGCATCAGAAGGGCATTCTTGCGCCCTTCGCGGCGCAGTGCATCAATGCGCTTTTTCACGTCGTCCGGCGTCTTCACCGTAACCTGACCGATATCGACAATGACATCACCGGTTTCGATACGCTTTTCACCCGCAGCGGAACCGGGAGAAACATAAAGAACCGCAACTCCCTCCACATCTTCGGCAATACCGAACTCACCGCGAACATCGTCGTTCAGTTCGCTGAGTTTCATTCCGAGCACACTTGGGCCAGCCTCGCTCTTCTGTTCCTTTTTCGGGGTATCCGGCGTTTCCACGCCTTCATCACCGCCCTCACCTTCAGGAAGCGGAGCCTGATCTTCCGTTGCAGCTTCGGTGCTCTTGTCGTCCTCGACCAGACGCCCGAGCTTGACCTTCACCGTCTTTTCCTCGCCCTGGCGAACCACGACGATCTCGACTTCCCTGCCGACCGGGGTTTCTGCAACCAGTCGCGGCAGATCGCGGGCGGTATTGACCGGCTTGCCTTCATACCGGATTACGACGTCGCCCGCTTCAATGGCCTTGTTGTCGACGCCGGAGTTTTCGATCAATCCGGCGATCAGCGCGCCTTTTGCTTCCTTCAGCCCCAGGCTCTGGGCAATATCCTCGGTAACGGGCTGGATGCGCACACCGAGCCAGCCGCGGCGAACCTCGCCGAACTCCTTCAGCTGATCGATAACGCCGACCGCCATTTCCGCCGGGATGGCAAAGCCGATACCGATGGAACCTCCCGATGGCGAGATAATCGCCGTGTTGATGCCGATCACCTTGCCGTCCATATCGAACAGCGGACCACCGGAATTGCCCCGGTTGATTGCCGCGTCGGTCTGGATGAAATCATCGTAGGGACCCGAATTGATGTCGCGCTTGCGGGCGGAGATAATACCAGCCGTCACCGTTCCACCGAGACCAAAGGGATTGCCAATCGCGAGCACCCAGTCGCCAATCCGCGCCTTTTCCGAATTGCCGAATTGAACAGCCTTCAACTTGTGCTTGGTTGGGTCAACCTTGAGGATCGCCAGATCGGTCTTGATATCTTTTCCAACCAGTTCCGCTTTCAGCTTGGAACCGTCGTTGAAATTGACTTCAATTTCGTCCGCATCTGCAATGACGTGATTATTGGTGACGACGAAGCCCTTTTCGGCATCGATGACAAAGCCGGAACCCAACGACTGCACTTTGCGCGATTCGTCGCCCTGCACGCCGCCCTTGTCACCGAAGAAATCCTTGAAATATTCCTGGAACGGGGAACCTTCAGGCACCTGGGGCATCGGAACCGCGCCGTCGCCTTCACCATCTTCCTTGACGGTCTGCGAAGTTGAAATGTTCACGACCGCATCAAGCAGCCCTTCGGCGAGATCAGCGACGGAAGCAGGCCCTTGAGCCGCGATTGCCGGAGGCATCCCCATCGAAAGAGTGCCGCCGACTGTCATCGCCCCCAATGCCACGGTTGCGAAAAGGGTGCGAGCAAATCCCGCCTTTGGTGCAATTGCCATGAAGCCCTGCTCCGTTCCTGTCTGCTTGCAGTCGATTAATTAGCGATAGATGTACTAAAGCTTGATCGCTGCAAAATACGGCCTGTTTACGGCCTCGCATAGACTGCGGACAATAAATAACGGAGGGAAAGCGGCTTATCCCCTGACAAGCCAGACAATGCCGACCCCGATTGCAAGTGCTGCAATCCCGGCAATACGCAACATGTTTTCCGGCGTCTCGCTTGCCTCACGGGCAAGCTTCTTCGCCAGAGAAGGAAAGCCGCCGTAGAGCAGCCCTTCGAGAACGAAGAGAAGACCTACGGCGGCTAAAAAATCGCTCATGAGCGTTTGCCCCGGTTGTTACTGGGCAGGCGTTGCCAGCCTGCCGCCAGCGTCCCGGAAGAACTTGAAGAACTCCGAGTCCGGTGAGAGAACCAGCGTTGTATCCGGCGTCTCAAGCGCCTCACGATAGGCAGACATCGAACGGTAGAAGGCGAAGAAGCCCGGGTCCTTGCCTGCGGAGCGTGCGAAGATTTCGCTGCGCTGAGCATCGCCTTCACCGCGCAGGATTTCCGATTCCTTGCGCGCTTCGGCGATCGTTTCGACGACCTGACGGTCGGCCACGGCGCGGATGCGCTGGGCGGCCTCACGGCCACGGGCGCGCAGGCGCTCCGCCTCGGCCAGACGTTCCGCCTTCATGCGATCATAGGTCTGCTGCGAGACTTCCGCCGTCAGATCGGTACGACGGATACGCACATCGGCAATGGTCAGGCCAAGCGACGTCGCATCAGGACGCAGCTGGTCGCGCACTTCGCGCATCATGTCGCCACGCTCTTCCGAAAGTGCTGCTTCAAAGCCGCGCTGGCCGTAAACGCCGCGCAATGCAGCATCGAGACGCGTGCGCAGACGCTGCTCGGCAAGGAGCGTGCTGCCCGAAACGGTCTCACGGAACTTGCGGGCATCGGTGATGCGGTAGACGAGGAACGCATCGACGTCATAGAACTTGCCGCCCGAAACCTGGACGCGAATATCGTCCAGATCGAAGCGCAGCAGACGATCATCGATCAGCTGCACAGTGTCAGCGTCCAGGAAGCCGAAAGGCAGCTTGAAGTAGATACCCGGTTCTGTCTTCACATCAACGATCTGACCGAAACGAAGCACGATAGCCTGTTGGCGCTCGGATACGATGAACGTGGCGGAATAGAGCAGGAAAGCGATGACGGCGATGATTCCGCCAATGATTGGGAGCCTGTTCTGGGCCATTACTGGTTACCTCCGCTCGGGGTCGTCGTAGTCGCATTCACACCGGGGCGTGGCTGGCGCATGAGCTCATTCAGCGGCAGATAAGGCACGACATCCTTTCCGGGTTCGACAATAACTTTCTTGGTACTCTTCAGCACCTGTTCCATGGTTTCGAGGAACAGACGATTGCGCGTGACTTCAGGCGCCTTCTGGTATTCACCCAGAACCGAGCTGAAACGCTGCGCCTCACCTTCGGCGTCCTGAACGACGCGGTTCTTGTATGCGGCGGCTTCTTCGCGAAGCTGCGCTGCTTCACCGCGAGCCTGACCGAGCTTCTGGTTCGAATACTGGTTCGACTCTTCGACGAAACGATCTTCGTCCTGTTCGGCGCGCTGCACTTCATCGAAAGCATCGGCCACTTCACGCGGCGGCGCAGCATCTTCGATCGATACGGCATTGATCTGGATACCGGCCTTGTAGGCGTCGAGCGTCTGCTGGACAATGTCGCGAACGCTTGATGCGATAGCCGAGCGGTTATCACGGAAAACATCCTGAGCCGGACGGCGACCGACGATTTCGCGGATCGCGCTTTCAGAAACCTGCTGCACCATCGCATCGGGATTATCGACGTTGAACAGATATGCCTGCGGGTCGGAGACGCGGTAAAGAACCGAGAACTGAACATTGACGATGTTCTGGTCACCCGTCAGCATCAGGCCCTGCGTTGCGCCCCGGTTCCCTTGTCCGCCAATGTTGATCTGCTTCTCGACGATCTGCGCCTTTTCATAGGTTTCGATCGGCCACCAATGGAAATGCAGGCCCGGTTCGGACACTTCTTCCTTCGGCTTGCCAAAGCGCAACTCGACGGCGAGTTCGTCCGGCTGCACGGTATAGATCGACTGGAAAAGCCAGAAGCCGACAACGGCCGCACCGATCAGGAACAGAACGCCCCGATTGCTACCGCCTTTGCCACCGCCGCCGGGAAAGACCTGCTTCAGACGGTCTTGGCCCTTGCGCAGAATATCCTCGAGATCAGGTGGAGTGTTCTGGCCGCCGCCACGAGGACCTTTCGGTCCTTGTCCCCATGGGCCACCATTGTTGTTGTTATTATCGCCGCCGCCGCCCCACGGGCCGCCGCCACCATTCTGGTTACTCCAGGGCATTCTCACCTCTCGTCCAGGCGACGGGAAAGCGAGCTGCCCACTCCCGTCATCAACTAATGTTTCCGTTTTATAGGCATCGGGAGATCCGCTTTCAACGCGAAGACGACAAAATTCGTGAACTATGCTTTACACAGCACGTTTTTCGTACACGAAATAGCGCGTTGGGTGGCTGTCCTTGTCTCCAGCGGGCACGTCCTCCTGTGAAACGACCTGCCAGACTTGCGGATCGATTTCCGGAAAATGTGTATCTCCATCAATGTTGGCGAGAACACGCGTCAGATGAATTCTGTCCGCGAGCGGAAAAGCCTGCGCATAAATGTTTCCGCCACCTATGATGCAAACTTCCCCGTCCCCCATGTCAGCAGCCTGTCTTTGTCCAAGCGCTATCGCCTCATCAAGAGAACCGACAGTGCTCGCACCTTCAACCTGAAATTCGTTGTTCCTCGACACCACGATATTGGGCCGTCCCGGCAAGGGCCGGCCAATAGATTCCCATGTCCGCCGCCCCATGATGACAGGCTTGCCGAGCGTCAGCGCCTTGAAGCGCTTGAGATCGGTCGACAGCCGCCACGGCATATCATTATCACGTCCAATGACGCCATTTTCAGCGGCAGCAACAATGATCGATACAATCGGCTTGTGTGCGGACATGATGGACCCTCAAACCGCAATCGGAGCTTTGATCGTCGGATCAGCCTCGTAGCCTTCAAGCCGGAAATCCTCGAACCGGAAGGCAAAAAGATCCTTCACCTCGGGATTGATCCACATTGTCGGCAGTTTCTTTGGCGTGCGAGTGAGCTGCAGGCGCGCCTGATCGAAATGATTGGCGTAAATATGCGCATCACCCAGCGTGTGCACGAATTCGCCCGGTTTCAGACCTGCCACCTGCGCGATCATCATCGTCAGCAACGCATAGGACGCGATGTTAAACGGCACGCCCAGGAAAATATCAGCCGAGCGCTGATAAAGCTGGCAGGAGAGTTTTCCGTCAGCGACATAGAACTGGAAGAGACAGTGGCATGGCGGCAATGCCATTTCATCGACCAGCGCCGGGTTCCACGCCGATACGATCAGGCGCCGCGAATTGGGATTTCCATGCAGCATCTTCAGAAGGTTCGCGATCTGATCGATGTGACGACCGTCCGGCGCAGGCCAGGAGCGCCATTGATAACCATAAACCGGCCCGAGATCGCCGTTCTCGTCTGCCCATTCATCCCAGATCGAGACGCCATTTTCCTTCAGATAGGCGATGTTCGTGTCGCCTTTCAGAAACCAGAGCAGCTCATGGATGATCGACCGGAGATGAAGCTTCTTGGTGGTGAGAACCGGAAACCCCTCTTCCAGATTGAAGCGCATCTGATATCCGAAAACCGACCGCGTGCCCGTCCCTGTGCGGTCGCCACGGTCGACACCGTTATCGAGCACATGTTTTAAAAGATCGAGATAGGTGCGCATGGGGATATCCAGAATCCGATTCGGTTGAGCCCACTATAAAGAAAAACCCCGGCGTCGGGCACCGGGGCTTTGAATTCACCAGATCGCTGTGGATCAAAGGCTGCCGAGTTTTCCGAGCTGCTTGGCAACCAGGTAATAGAAGGTGACGCGATTCTTGTTGCGGTCGTCCTTCATGACTTCAGCAACATGGGCCACGACCTCGTCGCCCTTGGCTTCATCGTCAACGCCAAGTTTCTTGGCGACCCAATTGGTGCGGACGCGCTTCATTTCTTCCGGGTCGGTTGCCGAAACGAGCGAGGAATCGCGATTGCGCAGCGCAATACCAAGGTGCTTGACGATCTTGTCGACAACAGCCTCATCGGCAGCGGCATCATAACGACGGACATCCGCGAGATATTCACTCATATATCCACTCTCCTTCGATTGGGGTCAGTCCCCGTTTCAGCTCACGGAAATCGGCTCAGTCGAAATCTCGCTTACCGCCCCCGATATCTTGTGAGGATTGACCAGCAAATGCGGGCTGTCAATGAAAAATGAACAGGGAATAGGAAGGACGAGAATATCAGCAATACCCGTTAAAAACTGCGCCCCCTCTTCCAATCCCGATCAACCGCGCCTATATACGGCATGTCGGCGCAAGCCGACTATGGTGATAAACGGACGGTGTAATAAACCTATTGGACCCGGGGGCGGTACCCGGCGCCTCCACCAGAATACAGATCAGCCTATCGGTTTGTATTGTGGCGGGGGCGAAACAGGATCGACAAGGGTGTAAAGATCGCTCTTTTACTCGGCATGATACCACCGTTATCGGGTCAATTGAGTAGTTGCAAATGACAACAAAGCTCAGGGTTATGCTCTCGCTGCCTAATGGCGGTGCGGGAAACCCACTCTAAAGTCCTTAGGGTTAGCCCCTTAAGGCGGGGTTCGGAGGCACCTGGCAACAGAAGCCTCCACTTTCCCTTTCATACCATTTATGCAGCCGCAGCTTCCGTATCGAGGTCGTTCGCCTTGCGCGATAGAACGATCTGCGTCAGCACGAAGGCCGTCAGTGCACAACCGGCAATTCCTCCGACCATCGGCAGAGCCGTTCCATCGAAAAACGAACCGGTTACGCCAATCGCCGTGCCGCCAATCACGAAATGCAGTGTTCCCATCAGCGCGGATGCAGTCCCTGCAATTTCACCGTGATCCTCAAGTGCCAGAACCGCTGTTGTCGGGATGACAAGCCCGAGGAAGCCATATCCCACGAACAGGAAACCGGCGATCAGCCAAAGCGACTGGTGCCCCATGAGGGCGGCGGCGAACATGGCGAGCATCGCCGCTGCAAATCCGGAAACCGCAAATCGCATGACACGGCGAAGGCCGAAGCGCGATCCCAGCCAGCCGTTCAATTGCGAAACGCCGAAGAAAGATACGGCATTGGCCGAGAAAGCGATGGCGTACTGCGTCGGCGTCAGGCCGTAATGGTCGATAAGCACGAAGGACGAATTGGCGAGATAGACGAAGAAGGACGCAATCCCGAAACCGCCGACAAAAACCAGCCCGAGAAAGTAACGATCTTTCAGCAGGCGGCCATAGCCGCGCAAGGCGCTGCCCAGATTGCTTTCAAGGCGTGCTTCTGCGGTTCTTGTCTCCTTCTGCGCGGTCGCCACCAGAACGATACCGATAGCCGCCGCCACCAGAACAGCCCAGAAGACACCCCGCCAGCCGAAGAAGCTGATGATGACCGAGCCGGTCAATGGTGCCAGAATCGGCGAAATGGAGAATACCAGCATCAGAAGCGACATGAGACGCGCCGCCTCGATGCCGGTGTGAAGGTCACGCACCACCGCACGCGGAATGACCATGCCCGCAGCAGCGCCCAGCCCCTGCACAAAACGGAAAAGCACGAGCACATCTATATCGGTCGCGACAGCGGAACCGATGCTGCCGATACCGAACAGCACCAAGCCGCCATAGAGCGGGAGCTTACGTCCGACCATGTCGGACAGCGGCCCACAGAACAACTGCGCTATGGCGAGCGCAATGAAAAAGGCGAGAAGGCTCATCTGAACCGCCCCTGTTTCCGCATGCAAGTCGGCGGCAATGGTGGGCAAAGCGGGCAGATACATATCGATCGCAAATGGGCCAATGGCGGAAAGAAGGCCAAGAACAATGGCATTGCGCACAAGACTGGAAGCCATGGGGGACGCGCTTTCATCAATGTTTCGTGAGTTTCCCGCACCGATTTCGGATCTCCGGTTTTGCTTGGGAGGATGGCGCCATCGGGCTCGCAAAACCGGCACAGGACAGGTAAGTACTTGTATTCGCTTCGAGGTTTCGCTTTCTCTGTATGAAGCAAGCCCATTTTGGGTTGTGGGCCACATTCGAAAACTCGGCAGCGAAAGGCATTCTATACGGAAGGTCAAAACAGTTTTGACACTGTTGTCAAATTAGACACCATTGTCCAAAACGTCAAGCTATCTTATGTTGGAGTTATGAAACCTACTGACATTATCGACATCGCCGTCCTGCCCGAGAAGCGCGCCGTATCCGAAAAGGGCCTGAACTCCACGGCAATCAAGCCTGGACAGTGCATGAAGCGCGACTGCATTTTGTGTTCCGCAGCGCGCGTTTTCAATCGCGACGGGTTTCAAGGCGCGAGCATAGACCTCATTGCCACCGAAGCGGGGGTGTCGCGCCAGACCATCTATAATCACTACCGCGACAAGGAAGCGCTGCTAGCCGCCGTCATCGAGGACGCGCTGGCGCGCATGAATGCGAGCCTGTTCGCGGTTCTGGCCACATTTCCCCAGACCGGCGACAATCTGGAGCATGATCTGGTGGCATTCTCCATTCGCATGAGCCGGAACTGCATCTACGATTCGTCCGGCGCGTTTCTGCGCAAGTTAATGCAGGCAAATGAGACCAACCTGCCGATTGCCACCAGTATTTGCAATACGAAAGGCCCGGCACAGGCTATCCCCGCGATAGCGGCGCGTCTGGCCCGCCTTGCAATGGATGGCCATCTTCACGTTGACGACCCCGACTTGGCAGCGCGCCATTTCCTGGCTCTGATCAATGCCGACACGCACTGTCACATGCTGACCGGCCAGAGCATCGATGATGCAATCATCGAGAAAAGTGCGGTCAACGGGGTGCGCACATTCCTGATGGCTTTTGGGCGGCGATAGTTTTTCGCCGCCTTTCGTGTTCAAAAATTGCACATCTTTCTGCCAAGGGCATCAACCTGTCGCATTTTCGGGTCATATATCATCGCATCCCGCGAGAACGAACTTGACATCGACCTCCGAATCCGTGGGATAAGCAAACCATGGTACAGGACCTAATCCGTTACGATATTCTCGCTCAGGAAGCCCTACGCGGCGTCATTCGCAAGGTTCTTGCGGAGGTGGCCAAGGCTGGACTGCCGGGCAATCACCATTTCTTCATCACGTTCCTCACCGGAGCGCCCGGCGTGCGCATTTCCACGCGCCTGAAGGAGAAATATCCAGAGCAGATGACAATCGTATTGCAGCATCAGTTCTGGGACATGCATGTGACGGATCAATTATTCGAAGTTGGCCTGTCCTTCGGCGATATTCCGGAAAAGTTGACTGTTCCGTTTTCGGCGGTCCGCGGCTTTTATGATCCGTCCGTCAATTTCGAACTCGAATTTGATGTCGCGGTCGCGCAGCCCGAAAGCGACAACGACGAAGGCAGCAACATTGCTCCTATAGACATCGTTCCGACGGAAGTACCTGTAGAGAAGGCAGAGAAGCCCAAATCGAAGTCGCGCAAGACCGCAGCAGAAAAAGAAGCCTCCGCATCCAAAGACAGCAATGCAGATGAGGCCGACAAGGAAGCCAAGCCTTCTGCCGACGTGGTTTCGCTGGATGCGTTCCGGAAGAAGTAACCGGGCTTCGCGCATATCCCTCTGAAGAATCTGACGACGGTCCGGCTGCTATTCTGTTGACTACAATCAATGGTGAAAACCAGGCAGGCGTTTTATACTCTGGTCTGACGGCAACCAGTTCAGGATCAAGCTCGATGATTCGTATGATCGCTCAGGCAGTCTTGTGGATAAGCGGCATCGTTGCAGCCTTCTTTGTGGCGAAGGACGAACCGAATTTTCCTCTTCTGCAAATGACCGTGGGGCTTATACTTCTTGTCCTGGTCTCCCTCGCGATCTGGTGGTTCACCAATCCGAGGAATCCGCAGAAATAGTGCCAGCCTAATGCATGTCTCCCGAAAGTGGGAACCGCCTTCGCGGGGAAATCCGTCCACTGGGCTGATTTCTGATCCCCCTACGATGAGATAAAGACATGCATGAAAACAAAAACTTAAAGCGTGTCATATGACGACGATAAAACGCGACACGCTTTAATACGCACTTGCGGAACTTGACCGAAACACGGTAATTTTCGGAAGATCTTCAACGTCTCCGCATGGTTCCATGAGCGATATTGTCAACCTACGGCAGTTCAAAAAGCAGAAAGCCCGCGCTGAAAAAGAGAAGCAGGCCGACCAGAACCGCGTTCTTTTCGGCCGTACGAAATCTGAAAAGAGTTTCGCACAGGCAGAGATGACAAAAGCGCAGCGTTTTCTGGATCAGAACCGTCTGGAAAAAAGCGACACGCCGGACGAAACGAAGTGAACCCGTCAGGACGTCTACGCAAGCATTCCGTCAGCATTCGCGGCCACGCGACCAGCTATACGCTTGAAGACCCCTTCTTTGAGTTGATCGAGCAAATTGCAGCCACCCGGAAGCTTTCTGTTGCAGCCTTGATTGCCGAAATCGATAGCAGCCGTGACAGGTCGATCAACCTGTCTTCCGCACTCAGACTTCATGTCCTCGACTGGCTGAAATCCAGAATAGCTCAAGGCTGAGGTGCCGGAGCAACCGGTGCTGGCTCCAGACTTTTCAGAAATTCGTTCAGAGATTGTCCACCCTCAGGCGATGTGAGGGGAGCATTCGTCCCTCCCGCGGGAGCGGCTTGCGGCTTCTGCGCCTCAAGTTGTTTCGCTTCCTCGGCTGCCTGCCGAGCCACTTCACGCCCCTTTGCTTCAGAGCGGCGCCTTGCCTCTTCCTCGCGCTGCAAGCGGTCGCGTTCCGCTTGGTTTGCCTCAAAAAGCCCGAGCTGGCGGCGAAGACGCTGCTTCTCCATAAGGCTGGCCTGCATGGATTCAACACGCTCCTGCTCGCGTTCAAGCGCACGCTGGGTCAGGAACTGGATCAGGGGCTGCTTGTCGAATGTCGCCTCCGGCGCGCTATAGGTGCCACCGAGGGAAAAGGCCAGCTGCGGTGCGATGCCGGTTTCGGCGCCCTCATCGCTTTTGAACGTCAATGTACCGTTTCCGCCGATTGCGAGCGTCGACAGGTCGAATTGCAGATCGCTGAGAAGCGCTGCATTGCCATCGCTCAGATTGGCTGCTGCCATACGCGCGACACCGCCACTGACTGTAAAGTCAAATCGTGAATTACCCGGCGCGAACGTACCCTGCCCTGTGGCCCTGTCGGCAATACCGACAAATTGCCTGGAAGCGAGCTTGTCAGGATCAGAGGACTGATCGCCCGTCGCATCAGCTGCCGCGATCATGGGGGGCAATGCCGTTCCGTCCAGGCCATTGACGACAAAATTCTCCACGTCGAAACTTGCGGTTCCTGCCAGCGATCCGACCAGCGTGGCAACGCTCTCGCCACTGCCATTCAGATTGACGGTGGCCTTTACGACACCACCAAGCGGAACAACGCCGTTCTCCGGTCGATAAAAATCCTTAAGGTCAGCGCCGCTCCACTTCAATTCTGTCGAGAGAAGCGCATTCTTGTCGCTGTTGCTCAAAGAGACATTGCCGACGAGATACCCGCCTGCCCAATTGCCCGTCAGTTCGTTCAACTGAAGGCCGTCCATGGTCTTCACGAGCCGTGTTGAAAAATCCGTTGCAGTCCCGAAACCGTCCATATGCGCCTGGGCAACGTTGAGCTTCACATCCAGCAGCAATGGCAGGGACGAACGAACCGCAAATGCACCACGCGGCCAGATCGTCTTTGCGGTGGGCTTTGACGGCTCGAATGCATCCTGTCCGAGCATGATCGCGGCAAGACTGTCGACCTCAAGCGTGGCGAGCTTTGCTTCGCCTTTGAGCTGCGGCAGACCGCTATCGGCAAAATTAGCTTCCAGTCGCGCCGACACCTCTTCTCCGTCAAGCTTTCCTGCCAGATTGGGAAACCGCAAGATACCTTTCGCAAACTGGAAGTCGCTGGCAAGGTCCGCCGAAAGCCCCTCGCCAAATCCAGGCAGCGCAAAACCTGCCGTCGCGATAAAAGGTTGCAGATCAGCCGACCTCAGTTGAACCTTGCCGCTGGCGGCAATGTCCCCGCCAACCAGCGAAATCACACCGTCAGCCATGGCTGAACCGTCAGGCGCCGTCAGTTTGAGGAGTGTCCGCATACCTGCGCTCGGTGCGCCTTGCATGCTCAGATCTGCCGTAAGTTCACCCGCAAGCCCCAGCGGCAGGGCAGGTAAACCAATCAATGCAAGCACCGCTTCGCCTTGTTCCGATGTCGCGGTACCGTTCAATTGCATCTGTAGTGGTTCGCTCTCACCTTCGCCACCGCTCGCCGTCCCCGACAGGTCCAGCTTCATCCCGCCTGTTTTGCCCGTCACGCTGAATGAAAATTCGCCGACACCGGGAGGATTTTTGACTTTCGCCTCGGCGGGACGGTCGCTCTTGCCCTTGGATGCAGGATTTTTTGCAGACCCCTTGGCCACTGGCACGGAAGGCGAAACCGCGTTGGCGATTACATTAATTTCGCTATCTTCGAACAATCCGGGGAAATTGGCTGCACGCATCGAAAGTGCGTGGAATAGCGGCAGTTGCGGATAGCGATTGGCCATCACCGAGAGGAACCGCGAAAGGTCAGCAGACAGAATGGTCGCGTCGAGCGAACCGGACGGCGTATTGGCAAAAGGCTCGTAAGTGCCGGTTGCAGTCAGTGTCGTACTCGCCACATCACCAATCATCAGCCGGTCGAAATCGAAGCGTCCGTCATGCAGCCTGAGCGCCATGTCGACATTGCCAGCCTCCATGTCCTGATACCAGACTGGCCCCGCCTTGAATGCCAGGTTCAGCGACTGACCATCAAGCAGACCGAGGCCGTCATCGCTGGAGAAAAACCCTGTAAAGGCTTGCAGCGCTTCGCTTTCCACCGTGCCGCCATTGAGGGCGAGCGTGATCGCAGGCTGTGCTAGCCCCTTCACTTCGCGAACGAAAGAGCCTTTGAGCGTTGTCTTCCCCAAGGCGATTTCGAGATTATCGATCCGCTGCATCCCGTCGCGAAGCTCGACCTGTCCGGAGAAGCCCGCGCCGTCCAACTTGCGCACGGAATCATCAACAGTCTCGTTGAGCCAGCTTGCAAGGCCCGAAGGTTGGCGCGAGGCCACAAGCATATCGCCCTTGAAACCAAAATCCTTGCCAACAGAAAGCGTCCCTTTGGCTTCAACTTTGGTCCGCCCCGGAAGGTCGGCAGCAAACTGACGAATATTCCAGTTCTTTCCATCAGGTTCCGCACTCACCGTCACCGAGCGTATCGTTGTTCCGCCCGCAATAACCGCTGGCAGGCGCAAATCCACATTGCCGGGTATGGTTGGAATGGGCAGCTGCTCGAGAACCCTCTGCGCGATTGCAATACGGTCGGCTACCGGCATGGCAGAAGCGGCTTGATCTTCACTGACGGCTTCGTTCGGTCCCCAGAACAGCTGCTGCCCGTCGGCGCTGATTTCGAAACGCGGCTTGTCGCCGTAATCGATGAATGCCTTACCATTCACCACATAAGGATTGTCAGTGGGGCCCTGCTCCATGCGGAATTCGCTGGCATCGAAGCGGCTGCGATCCGCCTTGAATTTTCCGGTCACACGAAGGCCGCTGAAAAAGGGCGTTTCCGCCGGGGCTTTCTGATCCTTGCCTGTTCTGGCAACCACGTCGGAAGAGCGGAGCGAAAAGTCACCAGCATAATCGAGCCGACCTTCCGTCACGCTCACATCGCCATCGGTCTCAAACGAGGCCGGGATTGTCTCCGGCGAAATGCGCGCGCGCAGGCGCAGCGCCCCGTCCGGCTTCGCCTCGCCGCTCGAAAGGTCGATTGCCAGTTTTTCGCCTTGCAGAACGAGACTTCCATTTGCCTGCCAAGGGCCTGCAAGACTGTTTGCGGAGATCACGGCGTTGAGTTCGGTGGCAGTGTGAGTGCGGCCGCTTGCCTCTTCACGGAGCGCAATGGTTCCATCCTTGACGGAAAGCCGCTCCAGCTTGATTTTCGTTGGATCGAGCGGTGTCGACGGACGAATTGCCCAATCCACCTTACCGCTTTTGTCGAGCGAAATCGTCGCCTTCGGACGATCAACTCGCATATCGAAAATCAGAAGCTGGCCGCGCAGGAACGGCATCAGCTCGGCATCCATCGAAAACGTATCGACGGTCATCACCGGATGAGCCGCATCAGCCCCGACACGCACGTCCGAGAATGCAACCGAGGGAAACGGCAGAAGGCGTGCGCTAACGTCACCGGCGACCTTGACGGGACGTCCAAGAACCCGGCTAGCCTCCCGTTCGAAATCGGCTCGATAGCCGCTCCAGTCAACAAAAGGCGGCACGACAAGTGCTGCCGTCAACAGCAGCACGAAAAGCCCGCCGACGATGACGAATATGCGGCCCAAGAACCAGCTCCGATCAAACAGATTGCAAGTTAGCGTGAAACAAAGGGTGAATCACGCTGTCTTTATCTGCGCAACATAACGGCATCGATCCGGCGACAACAAGGCAAATTGCATCCCGGCCACGCCGATATGCACGCCTGCCTGAATCAAACTCTCGGCAAAGCCTCCCAAGCGGCTGATTTGAATCACGAAATCAGTATTTTGCTGGGGTTCATGATGTTGTCGGGATCGAGCGCTTTTTTGATGGCGCGCATGTAGTCCGTCGCCTCGCCAAGCTCCATGACAAGATACTTCATCTTGCCCTGCCCGATGCCGTGCTCGCCGGTGCAGGTGCCCTCCATTGCAATGGCGCGCTTGGCGAGCCGATCCATGAAGGCTTCCGCCCGCTCCATTTCCGACGCATCGTCCGTATCGAGCAGCAAAAGAAGATGGAAATTACCATCCCCCACATGCCCGACGATCGGTGCAATAAGACCGGCCTCGGCAAGGTCCTTTTCCGTCTCGCCGATGCAGTCGGCAAGGCGCGAAATCGGCACACATACATCGGTCGAAACGCCCTTGCAGCCCGGCCTCAGCAGGAAGGATGCAAGATAGGCGTCGTGACGCGCGCGCCAGAGCCTGTCGCGCTCCTCTGCATCATGCGTCCACCGGAAATCGCCGCCGCCATTGCCCGCGGTGATTTCCCCGAACAGTTCCGCCTGCTCGGCAACGCCGCTTTCCGTGCCGTGGAATTCCACGAACAGATAGGGTTGCGCCTCGTAAGGCAGTTTGGAATGGAGGATCAGCGCCTGCATCTGAAGCGTGTTCACAAGCTCGATGCGTGCAACGGGAATGCCCATCTGGATTGTTTCGATCACCGTTCGGCACGCCGAATCCACATCCGGGAAAGGACAGATACCGCCGGAAATCGCCTGCGGGATTCCCTGCAATTTCAATGTCAGTTCGGTGATGATGCCAAGCGTTCCCTCTGCCCCAACCAGCAGTCTCGTGAGATCGTAGCCCGCAGCCGTCTTCTTCACGCGCTTGGAGGTCTCGATCAGGCGTCCGTCCGGCATCACGGCTTTCAACGCCAGCACGTTTTCGCGCATGGTCCCATAGCGCACCGCATTCGTACCGGAGGCACGCGTGGAAGCCATGCCGCCCAGCGTTGCATTGGCGCCCGGATCGATAGGGAAAAACAGCCCGGTATCGCGCAGATATTCATTCAGTTCCCGACGCGTAACGCCTGGCTCCACCACGCAATCGAGATCTTCCGCATGCACGGCAATCACCCTGTTCATGCGCGTGAGATCAAGAGACACGCCGCCAGCGGGCGCGTTCACCTGCCCTTCGAGCGACGATCCCGCGCCAAAGGCGATAACCGGAACACGGTGCTCGGCACAAATGCGGACGACATCCTGCACTTCCTGCGCGGTCTCGGCGAAGATGACGATGTCGGGCGCCTGCGTCGGCACATAGGTGGTCGTGTGACCGTGCTGCTCGCGGATAGCCTGACCGGTTTGCGCACGTTCACCGAAACGCTGCTTGAGAATATTTACCGCTGCTGCAATACCGTTCTCATTGCGGGCGAGCGCAACAACATTTTCAAGCGACATCGTTCATTCTCCGAAATTCTTATTCAAACGGCAGGCAGCGCCAATGCGACAGGGTCTTGTCCAAGGTGTTCGGCGACAGCCCGGACAACCAGATTATGGTCCTCGCGCTGCGGCAGGCCGGACACAATAACGGCGCCGATCACGCCCGCTCCGCCGACGCGGATTGGAAATCCGCCGCCCGCCAGCGCGTAATCTTCCACATTCAATGCTTTATGGGGCGCGAACATGCGATCATCGCGATTCTGTTCCAGAACAAGGCGATAGGTCGAAGCGTGAAAGCGGCGCACGACATTGAACTTGCGGCGCAACCATTCCTGATTATCCACAGTGCTGCCAGCAGTCGTCGCATAAAACAATTGCCGGTCCCACAGGGAAATTTCAATGGCGATGCCGAGCTTTTCCTTCACGGCGATATCGCGAATGCGCGCGCCCAGCGCGAATGCTTCATTCTCGTCAAACGACGGAAAAATCAGCGCCTGCTCCTGTCGGATGATTTGCCCGATTGCCTGCTTGCTATCGTCGCTTTGCGCCATTTTCTGCTTTTCCCTGATGAGCTGCACGAAATTTGTGTGTTCCTTGTGCGCTTTCGATCACGGGATTGCAATAAGGGTTGTCCGCCATCAAACTTGATTGATCGGACGCAAGCGGCTAGTGGAGCCTTATGGTTCAGAACCCCAATATAGATGTGCCTCTGAAAGGCGACCAAATACCGGAATTTGTGGAAACCGCCGTATTCAAGCGCGACGTGTTTTCCGAAACGCATGCCGGCTATTTCGCAGGCGATCCCGATACCCGCATTATCCGTCGCGTCGTGAGCGCTGCTCCGTGGTGGTCGAGGCCGCTCGCCTGGATACTGGCACGGCGCGAAATTCGCGGTCTCAAGACCGTGCGCGGCATCGAAGGCGTCCCGCAGCTCCTCGCCACTGACAAGGACGGGCTTTATCGATCCTGGACGGAGGGAACGCCGCTGCACCTTGCACGCCCGTCCGATCCGAAATGGTATCGCACCGCGCATCGCATCCTCCGCGACATGCGTCGCCTCGGTGTGACGCATAACGATCTCGCCAAGCCGCAGAACTGGCTGATGACGCCTGAAGGCGAAGCGGCGGTGATCGATTTCCAGCTGGCGAGCGTTCATCGTCGTCGCGGCGCGCTCTATCGCCTGATGGCATATGAAGACTTCCGTCATCTGCTCAAGCAGAAGCGCGCCTTTGCAAAGGACCGGATGACGCCGACGGAAAAACGTATTCTGGCGCGCCGTTCCCTGCCGTCACGCATCTGGCTGGCGACAGGCAAGAAAGTCTACAACTTCATCACCCGTGGCATTTTCAGCTGGTCGGACGGTGAAGGTACGGGCGACAGGATCGACAATGAAGGGCCTGCAATTCAGGCAGCACTCAAATCCGATCCGCGTGTGAGCGATGTGGCGCTTGCGCTCTATTCGCTGCCCGCCAAGGGCGTTGGCATCTATGCTTTCGTGGAAACCCTGAATGCCGACGAAAAGAGCCTGCGTGCCAGATTGAAAGGGCAGAAGGTTGAGCTGATCCAGCCGGTTGCCCATCTGCCCCGGCGCGCTGACGGGACCATCCGGGACGATATTCTGCGGCTGATCGCCATGAACCAGATGACGGAACTGGATGATCTGTTGCAGCGCGAACCCGAACTGCGCGGACTGGTTGAAGCGTTGGCCTCGCATCGCCTGAACTTTACGGATCGTCGCGTTACTCACTTGGAGTAGTCGAATATTTTAACCCTTTCGCTGGTCTTTCAGCCACGAATCATTACATTCGGGTCAAATGTCTGACTTTCCCGACGATATGCCGTTTTTCGGCGATGACGACGCTCCGGCAAGCCGCGCGCCTGCTCCCGGCAGCATTGCTGCACGTGCCATGGCTGCACGCAACCAGCAGCGTGGCGAACCCGATTACCTGAAAGGGCTGAACCCGGAACAGCGTCAGGCCGTGCTAACGACAGAGGGCCCGGTGCTGGTGCTGGCAGGTGCGGGCACGGGCAAGACACGCGTGCTCACCACGCGTATCGCGCACATTCTGTCCACCGGCCTTGCCTATCCAAGCCAGATTCTCGCCGTGACCTTCACCAACAAGGCCGCGCGTGAAATGAAGGAGCGTATCGGTCATCTGGTCGGCGGTGCAGTGGAAGGCATGCCGTGGCTCGGCACGTTCCACTCGATCGGTGTCAAGCTTTTGCGGCGCCATGCGGAACTGGCAAATCTGACATCGGATTTCACGATCCTCGACACCGACGATGTGATCCGGCTCATCAAGCAGCTCATCCAGGCCGAAGGGCTGGATGACAAGCGGTGGCCTGCCCGCACCTTCGCCAATATGATCGACGGGTGGAAGAACAAGGGATTCGGGCCATCGGATATTCCCGAAGGTGACGCGCGCTCATTCGGCAATGGTCGGGGGCGTGAACTGTATCAGGCCTATCAGGAACGCCTGCGCACATTGAACGCCTGCGATTTCGGCGATCTTCTGCTGCACCCGATCCGTATCTTCCGCAACCATCCCGATATCCTGCGCGAATATCACGCGAAGTTCCGCTACATTCTGGTGGACGAATATCAGGATACCAACACGGCGCAATATCTCTGGCTGCGCCTGCTGGCACAAAGGCCGCGGCCAAGAAACACCGCACCTGATACCACCCAAGGCGGAAATGCGCCCATACAGCCCGCTAAGGCGTCCGAAGGCCCCCGCGGAGCCGGTGAGCGCAGCGAACTCGGCGTGAGCGAAAACAAAGTCAATCTGTGCTGCGTCGGCGATGACGACCAGTCGATCTACGGCTGGCGCGGAGCGGAAGTGGATAACATCCTTCGCTTCGAGAAGGATTTTCCCGGCGCAGTCGTCATCAAGCTGGAGCGCAACTACCGCTCCACGGCCCATATCCTCGGCGCTGCAGCGCACCTGATCGCGCACAATGAGGGCCGCCTTGGCAAAACGCTGTTTACCGAGGCGCCCAATCCCAACGATCCGAAGGTAAAAGTTCACGCTGCATGGGATTCCGAGGAGGAAGCCCGTGCTGTCGGCGAAGCCATCGAACAGGCCCAGCGTCAGGGGCATCTCCTCAACAACATGGCGATCCTCGTTCGCGCCTCCTTCCAGATGCGCGAGTTCGAAGACCGTTTCGTCACGCTTGGCCTCAATTACCGCGTCATTGGCGGTCCGCGCTTCTATGAACGCCTCGAAATCCGCGATGCGATGGCCTATTTGCGCGTCGTCGCGCAACCGGCCGACGATCTGGCGTTGGAGCGCATCATCAACACGCCGAAGCGCGGTCTGGGCGAAGCCGCTATCCGGCAGGTGCATGATTATGCTCGCGCACGCGATATTTCCATGTTCGCCGCCGCCTGCGACCTCATCGAAACCGAGGAACTGAAGCCGAAGCCTCGCTCCGCGCTGCGCGAAGTGGTGGAGAATTTCCTGCGCTGGCAGTCGATTATCGACAACACGCCGCATACGGAGCTGGCCGAAACCATTCTGGATGAATCCGGCTATACGGCCATGTGGCAGAACGACAAATCGGCGGAAGCACCGGGCCGGCTTGAAAACCTCAAGGAACTCATCCGTTCCATGGAGGAATATGAAAGCCTGCGCGGTTTCCTGGAACACGTCGCCCTTGTCATGGATGCCGAACAGAACGAGGATCTGGATGCCGTAAACATCATGACGCTGCATTCTGCCAAGGGCTTGGAGTTTGAAACGGTCTTCCTTCCCGGCTGGGAAGAAGGCCTGTTTCCGCACCAGCGCGCGCTCGATGAAGGCGGACGTTCGGGCCTTGAGGAAGAGCGCCGCCTTGCCTATGTCGGCGTGACGCGCGCCAAGAAGAACCTGCATATCTGGTTCGTTTCCAACCGGCGCATCCATGGCATGTGGCAATCGACCATCCCCTCCCGTTTTCTGGAGGAACTGCCGGAAGCGCATGTGGAAGTGGCCGAACTGGAAGGTAATTACGGCGGTTATGGCGGTGGCTATGGACAGTCCCGCTTCGACAAGGCCGATCCGTTCCAGAACTCCTATTCGACCCCCGGCTGGCAGCGCGCGCAGCAGAACCGTTCCGATGCCACACGCAACAACTGGGGCTCACGCTCCGGCAGCCGCGTCGAGCGGATCGGCTATGGCGAGACAGACTCCGGTTTCGGTGCCGGGCGCGGTTCTGTGAAGGGCCGCACGATAGACGGGGAACTGGTGGCCAAGTCAGTGGCTGACAAGCCATCGGCCTTCAAGCTTGGCGACCGCGTGTTCCATATCAAGTTCGGCAATGGAACGATCTCGCTTATCGACGGCAACAAGCTGACTATCGATTTCGACAAGGCCGGACAGAAGCGCGTTCTCGATAGTTTCGTCCAGCCGATCTAAATTCCATCTTGATCAGAGATTGGGCAAGCCGGACTATTCCGGCTTGCCTTTTGCCCACGTGACATCACCCTTGTAAAGCGGCACGGTTGAAAGCGACGTCTTCGCGGAACCGTCCTGAACCTGTGTCGCATGGGCGAGATAAAGCAGCGTATTGTTTGTCTTGTCGTAAATGCGCGTGATGACAAGCTTCTTCCAGATCAGACTGGTGCGTTCGGAAAAAACCCGCTCTCCGCCCTTGCCCAGATCGATGTCACCGATGGTGATCGGCCCTGTCTGTTCGCACGAAATCGAAGCATTGGACGGGTCCTCAAACCAATTGCCCTTTTGCAGCCGGTCGATCATGCCGCGCGAAAACGACGCCAGATGGCAGGTTACGCCCTGCACTTTCGGGTCCTGCACCGCATCAATGACGATATCGTTTCCAAGCCAGTCGACGCCGACCTTGCCGACTTCCTCGGCGGGAGCCGCCGAAGCAGCAACGATCATCATGGGAGCAAGCATCAATCCGGCAAAACGCTTCAGTACGACCATCATCCAGCCTCCAGAACTGTTGTGGCACGAAGGTGGGTGAACAATTACGGCTTTGCAAGGGCGGGAATTCAGCCGCCCCACTTTTCGAGAAAAGCTTCGATTTCAAGCGTCTGAATGTCCGGCACCGCTTCATAGAGCTTTTCCACCGGCCAGTTCCACCATTCCAGTGCAAGCAGCCGGTTTATGACTGCATTGTCGAACCTTTTGCGGATAAAATGGGCGGGAACACCACCGACCACATGATAAGGTGGCACATCCTTCGTTACCACCGCATTCGCGCCAATCACAGCGCCATGGCCAATCTGGATGCCCGGTGTAATGACTGCACCGTGGCCGATCCATACATCATTGCCGATGATCACGCGTCGCTCCTGACGCCTTGCGCGGAACTCACCATCGACGCCAAGATAACGAAAATATTCATTTGGCCGGTAGCTGACCTTATGCGTCGTCAGCCGCTCCATCGGGTGTTCAAGCGCGTTGATGCGAACATTCGCGGCAATGGAACAGAATTTGCCGATCTGCGCATAAATCCCCTCGCCGTTCCGCTCGAAATAGGTGAAATCACCGACCGTGACCTCACGCAGAATCACGCGTTCACCGATATCCGCATACCGCCCCAGCTTGACGGACTTCAACTGAGCCGTGGAATGTATGCGGGGTTCGCTGTTCTGGAAACGAAGATCATCCGACGATGTCATGAAAATTCACCCGAAGCACCGCAAAAAACAACCAAATCCTCAAAATAACGACTTGTGCCGCTGCCATTTTATGACAGGCATATATCAGTTCTGACACCCGCGAAAGACAAGGCGACATTCTGCCAGTCTGATTTCCGTTGCTACGCGACAAATAGTCAAAAGTTTCAGAAATTATTGAAAACTGGGCAAATGACCGTACACTGCCGCCAACTCTTCATGATGGCAGGATGCGGCTATATCGACGGTTCTGCAATGCATAAAGAAAAGATAGGTTGTTGAGCGGCGCAACAAGGCGCGTTCGGAAATTCAAGGCTGACTGGACATGAAAAAATTCCTGCCCATCTTCATCATCGCCTTTATCGTCGTCATTGTCGGCGCGGCGGGGCTCAATCTTTTCCGCGACAAGCAGGCGGCGAAAGAACCGTTTGGCGGTCCGCTCAACCTTGTCACCATGGACGGAAAGCCTTTCACAGAGAACGACCTGCGCGCCGCGCCGGCGGCTATCTTCTTCGGGTTCACTCACTGCCCGGATGTCTGCCCCACCACGCTCTATGAGCTGGATGGCTGGCTGAAGCAGCTTGGACCGGAAGCCGGGGATATCAAGGCTTATTTCATCACCGTCGACCCGGAGCGTGACACGCAGGAGGTCATGAAGACCTATGTCGGCAATGTTTCCGACCGCATTATCGGCGTCACTGGCACGCCGCAGAATATCGCCGATGTAGTCAAGTCCTACCATGTCTACGCCAAGAAGGTTCCGGGCGAGGATGGCGAATATACGATGGATCATACTGCATCGGTATTCCTGCTCGACAAGGGAGGCCGCTTCCGCAGCACAATCGCCTATCAGGAAAACCCGGATACGGCTCTGGAAAAGTTGAAGAATCTGGCCAAAGGCGCTGCAAAGAGCTAAGGAGAAGCTCAAGAACGTTTCCAGCAGAGAGCTTTTTACTTCATGGCCCAGTCACGACTTTTCTTTTCGGCGGATAAGGCGGAAGCCGAGCGCGTCTACAACATTCTCGAACAGGCTTTCGAGGAAGACGGCTTCCCCATCGCAATTACCGAGATTGATGAAGACCGCCAGATTTTCGAGGTCTCTGTCTATGTCGAGGATGACGCCGAAGAGCTCGCCACGCGGATCGACGGGCTTGTTGGACCGGGTCTTTTCGCCACGGAGGAACTGCCTGATATCGACTGGGTCACACACTCTCTCGAAGGCCTGAAGCCGGTGCGGGCCGGACATTTCTTCGTCCATGGCTCGCACGACCGCGACAAGATTGAGGCGGGCGACATCCCCATCGAAATCGATGCGGGCCTTGCTTTCGGCACCGGCCACCACGGAACGACGGCGGGATGCCTCGAACTGATCGAGGAAACCGTCACCAGCGAACATCCGACCAACGCGCTTGACCTCGGCACCGGCAGCGCCGTTCTCGCCATTGCCATCGCCAAGCTCGCTCCCATTCCGGTGTTGGCGACTGATATCGATCCTGTCGCCGTCACCGTCGCCGCAGAAAATGCCGCCAAGAACGGCGTGGCGGAGCATATCGTGACGGCAACGGCGGAAGGCTTCGGTCACGCGATCTTCCGTTCCTATTCGCCATTCGACCTGATCGTCGCCAACATTCTGGCCAATCCGCTGATTGAGCTTGCGCCCTCCCTCAAGCAACATCTGGCTTCGGGCGGTTCCATCATTCTTTCTGGAATACTTGACAGCCAGCACGATGCGGTGCTCGCTGCCTATCAGGCACAGGGACTGACCCACCAGAAAACGCTGCATCGCGAAGGCTGGGTGGCGATTCACCTGAAATAACAGGCCACATAAACCACGGCGCATTCCTGTTTTGAGCGAGTTACACAATGGCTTTTCAGAGTTTCGACGTCACCACAAATCCGGCCAATGGTGGCCCGCGCGTTGCAAAACTGCGCGCAAAAATGGCCGAGCTTGGTCTCGACGGTTTTCTGGTTCCTCGCGCCGACGAGCATCAGGGCGAATATGTTCCGCCCCATGCGCAGCGTCTTGCCTGGCTGACCGGCTTCACTGGATCGGCAGGCGCGGCGCTCATCCTCAAGAACAGCGCCTATGTTTTCGTGGACGGACGCTATGAATTGCAGGTTCGGGTCCAGACAGACCCAAAAGTCTTTTCCTATGAAAGCCTCGTAACCAACCCGCCCGCTTCCTGGCTGGCGGACAACGGCAAGGGCCTCATCATCGGCTTCGATCCCTGGCTCCATACCATTTCCGAAGCGCGCAGCTTGCGCGAAGCGCTTGAAAAGCAAGGGGGCCAACTGGTTCCGGTCGAAATCAATCTGGTCGATGCCGTGTGGGACGATCAGCCGGAAGCGCCGACGGCGGAAGTCACGATCCAGCCAGCCCGTTTCGCAGGCCATGAGGCGGAAGACAAGATCAAGGAAATGCAGGCCGCCGTTGCCGCAAGCGGGGCCAGCGCGACGGTTCTCACCGATCCATCTTCGGTCGCGTGGGTATTCAATATCCGCGGCAAGGACGTTTCCAACACACCGCTTCCGCTAAGCTTTGCCATAATTCCTGCAACGGGTGAGCCAGAGCTTTTCATCGATGAGCGCAAACTCGCCATCGAACCCCGCGCTTATCTGACCCAGCTTGCCAAGCTCTCGGCACCTGCCGATCTGGAAGGGCATCTCAGCGCCCGGGCCGCCAGGAATGAAGCCATTCTTCTCGACCCGATCCTCGCGGCAGAAAAGCTTCGCCTCATTGTCACCAGCGCAGGTGGCAGCGTGATCGAAGGCAAGGACCCTGCCCGCATCCCACGCGCAATCAAGAACAAGGCAGAGCTTGACGGCTCACGCGCAGCCCATGAACGCGATGGCGTGGCGATGGTCAATTTCCTGTCGTGGATCGACGCGCAGAAGCCCGGCTCGGTTGATGAAATCAGCGCAGCGCAGAAACTGGAACAATCACGCGCCGAGGCCGGACGAGATTTCCAGATGCCGCTGGAAGACATATCCTTCGATACAATTTCCGGTGCGGGACCAAATGGCGCGATCATCCATTATCGCGTCAATACCGACACCAACAGAACGCTTGAAGACGGCGAGCTTTATCTGGTCGATTCCGGCGCACAATATCGCGACGGCACGACGGACATCACGCGCACCGTGCCCATCGGCAAGGTAACGCCAGAGACGATCAAGGCATTCACGCTCGTACTGAAAGGCGTGATCGCCATCACGACCGCCCGCTTCCCGAAAGGCACACGCGGGCAGGATATCGACGTTCTGGCGCGTATTGCCCTTTGGAAAAATGGTTTCGACTATGCGCACGGAACCGGCCACGGCGTCGGCTCCTACCTGTCGGTCCATGAAGGTCCGCAGAGCATTTCGAAAAAGGGCGCGCAGGAACTGCTACCGGGCATGATCCTTTCCAATGAACCGGGCTATTACAAGCCGGGTTCTTTCGGCATCCGCATCGAAAACCTCATCATCGTCACCGAACCGGAAGTGCCGGAAGGCGGCGATATTCCGATGATGGGTTTCGAGACGCTGACATTCTGCCCTATCGACCGGCGCCTGATCGACAAATCGCTTCTCAATCAGGAGGAAATCGACTGGCTGAACAACTATCATGCCCGCGTGCGCGAGAAACTGGCAGGTCACCTCAAGGACGCTGAACGCCATTGGCTCGAAGCGGCAACCGCGCCGCTTTGATAATGCCTTTACGCCGTGAAATGGCGTAGCGCGATCAGAAGCGCTACGCCCGCGAAGAACATGGTCATCAAGCTGAACCGCAGCGAAAGCACGATGCAAACCGCGAGCACCAGCAGTTCCCGCCAGCCGTGATCCGAAGCGGGCGCGACCACAATGGCCGTCAGAACCGCTGCTGGCACGGCATTAAGCGCCGCTTCCACCCGATAATGCACGCGGCTGAAGCGTGACAGGACCAGATGCCCGCCAATACGGGTGAGATAAGTGCAGAACGCGCCCGCGAGAATAATCCAGATCGTAGTGGACATTTACGCCTCCCCCTCACGCGGCTTGGCAATAATCGCCGCAAGAACCACACCGCCCAACGCCCCCAATGTTACGTGCCAAGGCGAGCCAACCAGCTTGTAGGCCGCCACCGCGGAAATCGCGCTGACGATGACGACCGGCAGCCAGTTCTGCCGATGGCGAAAACTCATCACCATGCCGAGAAAATAGATGGGCAGCAGGAAGTCGATGCCGAAGGCATAGGGATCGCTAATGAGATTGCCGAACAACCCGCCGATCAGCGCTTCCAGAACCCATGTCAGATAAAACGTCAGCCCTAATGCCATATACCAGACGAAAGTCACCGGCTTTCCCGCTTCCGCCCGCTGTTCGACTTCCGCATACTGGATATCCACCAAAACGAAAAAGGCCAGCGCCTTCTGCCACAGCTTGAAGTGTCGGATACGCCGCCCCGTGGACGCCGAATAGAGCACGTGCCGGAAATTGACCGCGAAGATCGACATGACGATCATCCATGGCGCGATGCTCTGGCCGAAAAGATCGAGCCCGACCATCTGGCTGGCGCCTGCATAGATGACTGCACTCATGAAAACCGCTTCGGCAAGCGACAATCCGTTATCGACGGCAAGTGCGCCAAACAGCAGGCCAAAAGGCGCCCCGGCAACCACAAGCGGAAGTCCGCGCCGGACACCGTCAATGATATCGGCGCGCGCTGAAGCCCTTCCGGGCCGAAAATTCTGGTTCACGAATATTTACTCCTCCGAATGAAGAGTAGTTATGAAATTCTGTTGCCTGTTGGAATATGGCTTCCCAAAAAATCATACTATTAAATAGGGATGCCGCATTTGCGCATCACTCATGAATTCGGCTGATGCATTCATGAAGGATCATGATTGTTGCGGGACGGTCTTTTCGATTTTATGCATCCAGTCGATGAGCGGACGAGCGCGTTGCGTGAAATCGACCAGTCGATCAGCCAGATCGGCACGGGTAATCGTTTCAGGATCGATTTCCATCCGCACGGAGAAATGCCGATTGCGAATCGCTTCCAGCAGATCATCGTCGGTCACGGCCTCGAAACCACGCGGCGTCCGTTTCAGCCGGTCGTAATCGCTGATCTTCAAACCGTTTTTCTTGAGCTTCGCGACCATGGCGCGAAACTCTTCCGGCTTCTCGACGATGGATGTGCGAATGGCCTGAAGCAGTTCTTTCTTCGGCCCCCACCACGCCACACAGGCGTAGCTGTCGCGAACACCCGGCAAGCCGATGCAGACATAGAAGCACCCGCTCTCGTCCCATTTCGTGCCTGATTGCGACAGCAATGCGGACAGATGACGATTATAGGGAGCCTTGTCCTTGGAAAACCGCGTATCACGCTTGATACGGAACTGCGATTTCACCCGGTCGCCCTTGAAGGGCAGACCGGCCTTTTCAAACCGGCTCGTCAGGTCTTCGACGAGATCGCCAAGCGGCTCCTTCAATTGCTGCTCGAAAATATCCTTGTTCTCGACAAACCATTCGCGATTCTGGTGAAAATCCAGAGCTTTCAGAAACGGGATCGCTTTCTCGCCAAAACCGTTGAACGGGGCCATTATTCTTCTCCAACCAGTTTGAACCAGGCGTCTTCATCGATGACTTCGATGCCCAGCTCCGATGCCTTGGCGAGCTTGGAGCCTGCTCCCGGCCCCGCCACCACAAGATCGGTCTTCTTCGACACCGATCCGGCTGTCTTTGCCCCATAACGTTCGGCCATGGCCTTGGCCTCATCGCGCGACATGCGCTCCAGACTGCCGGTAAACACCACCGTCTTGCCTTCGACCGGCGAACCGGTAGCGACCCGCGCTTCTTCATCAAGCGGCGTCACCTCCGCGAGAAGAGCCGCAAGCACTTCCCGGTTATGCGGCTCGGCATAAAAATCCACGACCGCTTCGGCAACAATGGAACCGATACCCTCAACCGCAATCAGGTCCTGCCAGGCTTCATTGCCTTTGTCAGTACGGTCACCTTCTTTCGGCGGAACGGCTTCCAGAGCAGCTTTTTCAAACGCGGCATACGACAGATAGGCCCGCGCGAAACGCTTGGCATTCACCTCCCCCACATGACGGATGCCAAGGCCAAACAGAAAGCGATGCAGGGCAATCTCACGCCGGTCATTGATCGCATCGTAAAGTTTCTTCACGGAAGTCGCGCCAAAACCTTCTATGTTCTCAAGCTTCTTGAGAGAACCCGCCTGTCGCTTCTGCAGCGTGAAAATATCGGCTGGAGACTTGATCTTCAGGCTGTCATCTTCGGCATGGAAGAAGAACTCGACCTGCTTTTCGCCAAGGCCTTCAATATCGAACGCATTGCGCGACACGAAATGGCGAATGCGCTCGACGGCCTGCGCCGCGCAGGTCAGGCCGCCGGTGCAACGATAGACCGCCTCGCCCTCCTCCCGCACCGCATGGCTGTGACAGACCGGGCATTCATGCGGAAACTCGAACGGCACGGCACTGGCCGGGCGCTTCTCCAGCACAACATCGACGATCTGCGGGATAACGTCACCTGCGCGCTGCACGATGACCGTATCGCCGATGCGGATATCATGCTCATCCGCGCGGATACGCTCGCCCTTGAGGCCAATGCCTTTGATGTAGTCTTCATTGTGTAGCGTTGCGTTGGTCACCACCACACCACCGACGGTAATCGGCTCCAGTCGCGCAACCGGGGTCATTGCGCCAGTGCGCCCGACCTGAATGTCAATGTCCCGCAAGATCGTCGTGGCCTGTTCTGCCGGAAACTTGTGCGCGATAGCCCAACGCGGGCTGCGCGAACGAAAGCCAAGCCGCGTCTGCAAGTCCAGCCGGTCAACCTTGTAGACGACGCCGTCGATATCATAATCGAGCTGGGCTCGCTCAAGGCCGATGGCGCGGTAATGCGCAATGAGTTCATCCGCGCCGTGAAGCCGCTTTGTCAAAGGATTGACCGGAAAACCCCATTCGCGGAACGTCTCGACCATGCCCATCTGCGTGTCGGCGGGCATTTCGGACATTTCTCCCCAGGCATAGGCGAAGAATTTCAGCTTGCGGCTTGCGGTCACCTTGGCGTCGAGCTGGCGCAGCGAACCTGCTGCCGTGTTGCGCGGGTTCACATAGGTCTGCTTGCCTTCAGCGGCCATCTGCTCGTTGAGTGCGAGGAAGTCGCTTTTGGCCATATAGACCTCGCCGCGTACTTCCACGACGGAAGGCGCTCCCGCCGGGAGCCTGTTGGGAATCTCGGCGATGGTGCGGATATTTGCCGTTACATTCTCGCCAGTCGTGCCGTCACCGCGCGTCGCGCCGCTGACCAGAACTCCGTTCTCATAACGGATCGACATGGAAAGCCCGTCGATCTTCGGCTCGGCGGTAAAAGCGATGGAATTATCCGGCAACTGCCCCAGAAAGCGATAAACGCTGCCGACAAAATCGCGCACGTCCTCTTCCGAAAACGCATTGCCAAGCGAAAGCATCGGACGCGCATGGACAACCGGGGCGAATTTGGAAACCGGCGCAGTGCCGACCCGCAAGGACGGGCTGTCAGCCCGCACCAGATGCGGAAAGCGCGCTTCGATCGCGTCGTTGCGCCGCTTCAGCGCATCATATTCGGCATCCGAAATCTCCGGTCGGTCATCGGCATGATAAAGCGCATCATGGTGAGCGATTTCACGCGCCAGCCGCTCCAGTTCGGAAACGGCTTCAAGCTCGGTCAGTTTTTCGACGGGAATATCGGTCATAGGCGAAGCAAAACCTGCTGATTCAATTTGGCACAACATAACCAAGAAATACGGCTACGCCTACGAAAACAGCGAACTGCACAGTAACTGCTGACAGGCTTTTAAATGGCCAGCGCGCTATTCTCGGCAAGCAGGCGTTCCGCCGCTGCGCGCGCTTCATCGGTGATGCTGGCACCCGCCAGCATACGGGCGATCTCTTCCTGCCGCTCATCCACTCCAATGGAACGGATCGAGGTAGACATACGATCTTCATTGGTCGCCGACTTGGCAATCAGGAAATGTGTGGAAGCACGCGCTGCCACCTGCGGCGCATGTGTGACCGAGAGAACCTGCACGCGACCGGAAAGCCGTGCCAGACGCTGCCCGATGGCATCCGCCACCGCGCCGCCCACGCCGGTATCGATTTCATCGAATACGAGCGTCGGGGCAGAGCCGCGATCCGCAAGCGCAACCTTCAGCGCCAGCAGGAAACGCGAAAGCTCACCACCCGAGGCGACCTTCATCATTGGCCCGGCCCGGGTGCCGGGATTGGTGCGAACCCAATATTCCACCGTGTCGATGCCTTCCGCCGCCCGCGCTTCCGGGTCGGTCGTCATTTCAACGATGAATTCGGCGCGCTCAAGCTTGAGTGCAGGCAGTTCGGCCATCACAGCGGCCTTGAGATGCTCCGCAGTTTCCTTGCGCGAACCGGAGAGCTTGGCCGCAGCCACGTCATAAGCCACCCGCAATTCAGCCGCCTGATTTTCAAGCTGGATGAGCTTTTCCGCTCCGGCATCGAGATCGGCCAGATCGGCATCCATCTTGTCGCGCAGCGCGGGCAAGCCTTCCACCGCAACGGAATATTTGCGTGCCGCAGCGCGCAGAGCAAAAAGCCGTTCCTCGACCTGTTCCAGCACGCGGGGATCGAAATCGATTTCACGCATGGCATGATCGATGCCGTCCTGCGCAAGGGCCAGACTGTTGAGTGCTTCGTCGATTGCCTTGCAGACCGGCTCCAGCAGATGCGGCGCTTCAGGAATCTTGCGCTCCAGACGACGCACAAGGCTTGCCAGCGACGGCACAGGCGAGCCCTGCCCGGAAAGAAGCTCACCAGCTTCGTTCACATCACCGGCGATCTTTTCCGATTTCATCATGATCGCGCGGCGTTCAGCGAGTTCTTCTTCCTCGCCGGGTTGCGGATCGAGCTTCGTCAGTTCCTCAACCGACGAGCGCAGATAGTCGCCTTCGCGCTCGGCCTGCTCGACGCGGGCGCGATGCTTGGCAAGCGCCGTTTCCGCATCACGCCAAGCCTTGTGACGCTCGCGGACCACTGCCGCCTCTTGCTCAAGACCGCCGAAAGCATCCAGCAATGTACGGTGAAGATCGGTATCGATCAGGGCGCGATCATCGTGCTGGCCGTGGATTTCCACCAGCCTGCGTCCGAGATCGCGAAGAAGGGCGACACTTGCCGCCTGATCGTTAATGAAAACGCGCGTCCGGCCATCGCCCATCTGCAGGCGACGCAGGATAATATCGCCATCATCGTCAAAACCGTTATCGCGCAGAAAATTCCGGGCAGGATGTCCGCCCGGCACATCGAATACCGCTGTCACCTGCCCCTGATCGGCACCATGACGCACCAGTGAGGCATCGCCACGCGCACCAAGCGCCAGCGACAGCGAATCAAGCAGGATGGACTTGCCTGCCCCGGTTTCACCGGTAAGCACGGACAAGCCCGTCTTGAACTCGATGTCGAGCCTTTCAATCAGAACAATATCGCGGATCGACAGATGCGACAGCATGTGAGAATCGGCTTATGAGCCGCCGCCGGTGATGAGCGCCGAAGCCTTGGCCAGCCACGAATTGCCATTCTCGCGCGGCTGAAGACCACCGCTCTGCAGAAGCTTGTAGCTGTCCTTGTACCACTGGCTGTCCGGGTAGTTCTTGCCGAGAACCGAAGCGGCCATCTGGGCTTCCGACGTCAGGCCGAGCGCGTAATAGGCTTCCACTAGGCGAGCCAGCGCTTCTTCCACCTGACGGGTGTTGGAATACTCTTCCACCACGCCGCGGAAGCGCTTGATGGCAGCCAGATATTCCTTGCGTTCCAGATAGTAACGGCCAACCTGCATTTCCTTGCCTGCGAGCTGGTCGCGGGCGACGCGGATCTTGGCCTTGGCGTCATCCGTATATTCGGAATCCGGGAAGCGGTCGACCACTTCCTGCATCGCGGCGATTGCCCGGCGGCTTGCGGCCTGATCGCGGGTCACGTCCGGGATCTGGCGGAAGTAGGAAAGACCGATGATGTAATAGGCATAGGCAGATTCAGGCGAAGTCGGGTAAAGCGTGTTGTAACGCTTCGCCATCGAGATCGCTTCTTCGTAATTGCCTTTGCGATAGTTAGTGAAAGCAGCCATCACGAGCGATTTGCGCGCCCATTCAGTGTAAGGATGTTGGCGGTCGACAGCAGCGAATTTCTTCGCGGCTTCATCCAGACGGCCCGCATCCAGATTGGCGAGACCTTCATTATAGAGCTTGTCGGCAGGATCGATCGTCTCGACATATTTGGTGAGATCGATGTCGTCGTCCTTGCTGGCACAACCGGCGAGCGGGATAAAAACGGCGATAGCGCCAGTCAGCAGCGCGGTTTTCGTCACACCCTTGAATTTGAAACTCGTCATGCGGTCTCCGGCCTTTTGGCAGCGTCATTCCTGTTTGGAGCTGCGTGCTTCTAGCACTGCATAGCAGCTCCATCCATACAAATCATTCAGCTTCAGCGAATGTACAAGCATCGCAGACGCTGTTTTGGCCGTCCATAAACCACATGCAAGCGAAATCGGCAATCGTCTAGTCGCCCAAATCCGCCGGACAGCACATCGAAACGCATAACCAGTGTGAATTGTCCCCGGTATTGACCACCCGCGTGGGTAGATATTCCCCGATCAATCCACCGCAGGACGGCGTACCGACTCAATTGCGAAGTGAACCGGCGAACACGGCTCAATTAAGGCCAAGTGCCGATACCCCTCATTTCATGTTATATATTAAAGCGCCCAAGGAGCAGCGATAGTTGGTTTCACGGCAACGAAATCGGATGCTCTGGAAGTATTGCGAATGCTGGAGGCCTCGACAATATCGAACGCCGTCTTATCCGACAGCAACGCCTTCACCGTTTCCGCGTTCAGCCTGTGACCGCTGCGATAGGAGCGGAAGCAACCGATGAATGGCAGACCGGCCAACGCCAGATCGCCGACGGCATCAAGCGTCTTGTGACGAACGAACTCATCCTTGAAACGCAAACCACCCGGATTGATGACCGAATTATCGTCCCCGATGACAAGCGAATTGTCGAGCGACGAACCAAGCGCATGGCCGGACGCCCAGAGGCGCTCCACATCCTTCATGAAACCGAAAGTGCGCGCAGTGGAAAGCTCCTTGCGGAAAGTCGCCTCGTCCATGTCACCTGCGAATTTCTGCCGACCGATCAGCGGGCACTCGAAATCGATTTCGACCTCGAACCGCGTTCCGGCAAAAGGCTGGAACTCGCCCCACGACCCGCCAGCTTCGACGCGCACCGTTTTCAGAATGCGGATAAAGCGGCGCTTTGCCTCCTGCGTGACGATACCCGCCCCATCGAAAGCCTCGATAAAGCGCGCAGAAGTGCCGTCCAGAATGGGAACTTCCGGGCCATCGACTTCCACGACAAGGTTATCAATGCCAAGAGCGGCAATCGCCGCCATCAGGTGTTCGACTGTATCGATCCTGGATTCCTTCGGCCCAAGCGAAGTGCAGAGGTCTGTTGCGCCGATCTGCGAAACATGGGCGCGAACTTCCTGTGCCTTGCCCTTCAGATCGGAACGCTGAAAGACGATTCCCGTATCGGCATCAGCCGGGAAAAACGTCGCCGAAGCCGGAGCCCCGCCATGAACGCCAACGCCCGAAAGCGTGACCGCACGGCCAATTGTCTTTTGATAAGCGCTCAAGACAGTTCCAATCTGCTGAATAAAATGAATGCAAGCCGCGCAAACGGAATTTCAACACGACCAAATTTCGCAATCTTTGCGTCTATATGGATACATATAGCTGAAATTGCGACAGGAAATACGAAAAGGTTCGCAAACTTGTGCTCCCCGAACCATACCCCGTTCATTTAAAATAATAATTTGCGTGACTTGAACAAAATCACGCTTTCTTACGAATGTTCTGATTTCGTTTACAGACACGAAAAAGCCGCGGGAGTTACCCGCGGCTTCCTCATTCAATCGGCAAAAAATCAGTTCGACTGGCGGCGCAGGAAGGCCGGGATTTCGAGCTGGTCTTCTTCGGAAGCGGCGCGCGGCTGCGGACGGCCCTGATCGTCAAGCTGGCCGCGACGCGGTGCATAGATCGACGAGTCCTGCTGCGGAGCGCGGCGTTCGGCAGGGCGCATGCCCGGCTCGCGATGCTGTGCCGGCTCCAGGCGGGCTGCTGGCTGGTCGTCCTCACGACGCGACAGGCCGCTCATGAGGCGGTTGAGCAGGCCCTTCGTGCCACGCGGCTCTTCCTGTACAGGCTGCTGCGGGGCGCGGCGCGCGTTGATTTCAGCCTGTGCGACAGGCGGGAAATCCGAAACGGCAGGCATGCGCGGGGCCGGACGCGGCTCACGAACCGGCTGTTCGTGCATCTGCGGCTGCTGATAGGCCTGCGGCTGCATGGCCTGTGCTGCCTGATGAGCGGCCGGAGCCTGTGGCATCGGTGCACGGGCAACCGGAGCGCGTTCGAAGGATTCCGGAGCCGGAGCCTGGAAGATGCGGCTCTGCGGACGGAATTCCGGCTCTGCCGAAGCGGCAGGTGCTGCCGGTGCGGCTGGAATTTCAGCTTCGGCGGACTGGATCGCCTGTGCAATCGGGTCGACCTGACGCGGCTGCTCAACGACCGGAGGACGAAGTGCGCCATGCGGAGCCATCGGCTTTGCCTGAGCGGCAGTCTGCTTCACCGGCTGGCGAAATTCCAGCGGCGCAGGCGCCGCGTCTCCTAACTGCTTATCGATACCGGTAGCGACGACAGAAACGCGGATGACGCCTTCAAGACCTTCATCGAAGGTTGCGCCGAGGATGATGTTCGCATCCGGATCGACTTCCTCGCGAATACGGGTCGCGGCTTCGTCGACTTCGAACAGGGTCATGTCGCGACCGCCCGTAATCGAGATCAGGAGGCCCTTCGCACCGCGCATCGAGGTTTCGTCGAGCAGCGGATTGGCGATTGCAGCTTCGGCGGCAGCCATTGCACGGCCTTCGCCGGAGGCTTCGCCCGTGCCCATCATGGCCTTGCCCATTTCGCGCATCACCGAGCGAACGTCGGCAAAGTCGAGATTGATGAGGCCTTCCTTGACCATCAGATCGGTGATGCAGGCAACGCCCGAATAGAGTACCTGGTCAGCCATTGCGAAAGCATCGGCGAAGGTGGTCTTGTCGTTGGCGATGCGGAAGAGGTTCTGGTTCGGAATGACGATGAGCGTATCGACATTCTTCTGCAGTTCTTCGATGCCGAGATCGGCGGTCTTCATGCGGCGGGCGCCTTCGAAATGGAAAGGCTTGGTCACGACGCCGACGGTGAGGATACCGCGCTCGCGAGCAGCACGCGCCACGACCGGAGCAGCGCCGGTGCCGGTGCCGCCGCCCATGCCTGCCGTTACGAAGCACATGTGGGTGCCGTTCAGGTGATCGACGATTTCGTCGATGCATTCCTCAGCAGCCGCACGGCCAACCTCTGGCTGGGAACCAGCACCAAGACCCTCTGTAACGGCAGCGCCGAGCTGGATCATGCGTTCGGACTTCGACATCGTCAAAGCCTGAGCGTCGGTGTTGGCCACGACAAAATCTACGCCGCGCAAGCCGGCATTGATCATGTTGTTGACCGCATTGCCGCCGCCGCCGCCGACACCGAATACGGTGATGCGGGGCTTCAGCTCGGTGATATCCGGCTTTTGCAGATTGATAGTCATAGGTCCTTGTTCCTCTTAAGCCTTACCACCGCTTCGCCGCCGCGGTGTGGATTGGTTGTTACCCAGATGGTCACGCCCCAATAAGTCGACACGCTAATTCAACAGCTTACTCAATACTTGTACTCAGAAACTCTCTTTCAGCCATTGGCTGACACGTTGAATTCGCCCACCCGTACCGGTCATGAGACCGGAGGAAGCCGCTTTCACCGACCGTTCTTCTATCCCGGCCACCTGCGGGTAAATCAGAAGTCCAACGGTCGCGGAGAAAGCCGCCCCCTTAGCCGCCTCAGGCAATCCCGCTATTCCTAGAGGACGCCCGATTCGTACATTTCTTGCAAGGATTCGTCTGGCAGCCTCCGGCATTCCCGGCAGCTGGCTTGCGCCGCCCGTCAGAACCACCCGCTTGCCGACGATATGCCCGAGACCGGACTGGTTGAGCCTGTCGCGCACCAGTTCCAGCGTCTCTTCCACTCTCGCACGGATAATCCGCGTCAGTACCGAGCGCGGATATTGATTGGGTACGTCCCGCTCATCGTCACCGATAGGCGGAACGGAAATGAGATCGCGGTCATCGGCAGCGCTCGGCAGAGCGGAGCCGTACATGACCTTGAGGCGCTCAGCGTCTTCCATCCGGGTGGAGAAGCCGCGCGCCACGTCCATCGTCACGTGATTGCCGCCGATGGCAACCGCATCGGCGTGGACAAACTTGCCTTCGGAGAAGACGGAAATCGTCGTCGTGCCGCCGCCCATATCGATGCAGGCAGCGCCCATTTCGGCTTCGTCGCCAACCAGAGCGGCAAGGCCGCTCGCATAAGGCGTCGCAACGATGGCTTCCACCGACAGATGGCAGCGATTGATGCAAAGCTCCAGATTGCGCAGCGGCGCGGCATCGGCAGTCAACACATGCATATCGACGCCAAGGCTGTCGCCCAGCATTCCGAGCGGATCGCGAATGCCGCGCTCACCATCGAGCGTGTAACCGACCGGCAGCGAATGAACGAGGTGACGTTCCGCAGCGAGCGCCTGCTTTGCGCCAGCAGCCAGCACCCGGCGAATATCCGTCTGCTCGACTTCATGGCCGCCCAGATTGACACTCGCCGTGAAGGTTTCGCTCTTGAGGCGACCAGCAGAAATATTGACGATAAGGCTGTCGACGGTCAGGCCCGCCATGCGCTCTGCCGCATCGACCGCAAGACGGATCGACTGTTCAGCCGCGTCGAGATCGATGATGACGCCCGACTTGACGCCGCGCGAACGCTGATGGCCAATGCCCAGCACCTCCATCCGATGCGTGCGGCCCGGCAAAAGCGCGCCACCCTCATGCGGGCGCAGCCTTGCGATGACGCAGGAAACCTTGCTCGACCCAACATCCAGAACCGTCAACAGGCGCACCTTGCGCCCCGCAGCCCCACCTTGTGATGTTCCCTTGCCGCCCAGAATACTCATACGCGCTTCCCCGTGCGGGATAGTTCTTTTTTACGCTCTGCCAAAAACTTCTGGCGCTGCTCCATGCCGGTTGCGGTCAGCTGAACCGTCACACGATCATCAAGGCGAAGATCGACAGCGGCAATGTCGCGGGACAGGAGATGCTGTTCCTGATCAAGCCGCTCGACCTCCGCCAGCGCCTTCAACGGATCGGTTTCCGGCAGCATGATGCGCACGCCATTATCGAGAAGCAGGTCCCACCGGCGGTCGCCGACGCGGATATAGGCACGTACCTTTCCGACCAATCCCGGATAGGCCGCAATCTCGTCCACGAAACCCTTGACCTTCTTTTCGGCACCCTCGCCCACGACGAGCGGCAGCGAATTGTAGCGGCCCGAACGGAACGGAACGATGGTGTCGCCAGCAGCATCGATCAGCGAAAGCTCCTTGTCGTTCTGCCAGATCGCAAAGGCCTTGCGCTCCTGAAGCGAGACGAGGATTGTGCCGGGATAGACCTTGCGCACTTCCGCGCTTTCCACCCACGGCAGTTGATCGATGGACTGGCGCGCCTCTTCGGCGCTCAAACCGACGAGCGACGTTTCGCCGTCGAGATCGAGCTGCCCCAGAATATCAATGTCAGAGGTTTCGTTGTTGCCGACAACCTTCACATCCTCGATTGCGAAACCAAGCGTGGAGGCGGTTGCCTTGACGACTTCAGGCGTATGGCCGCCGACGGCCATGCCATAAAGGCCGGTCGCACCAAGGAAGCCCAGCATGCCGATGGTGCCGGCATGGCGCGGAATGGTGACATTGCCCTGAAACAGGCGGACAGCAAAGCGGAACGGCTTGCGCAGGAAGCGCGGCAGGACAAAAGCGGCACCCATCGCACCCGATGCATCCCGCATCGAGCCCGAGCGCCCGTATCCGTCCGATTTTCCGTTCAACGCAAACAAGACGCGTCCTCCACCATCCAACTCAACAATTCACCGAAAGAGATACCGGCCGCCTTGGCGATATCAGGCACGAGCGAGGTAGGAGTCATCCCCGGCTGGGTATTGATTTCCAGCCAGATAACTTCGCCATCTTCGGAGAAACGATCATCGAAACGGAAGTCCGACCGGCTTACGCCCCGACACCCGATTGCCCGATGCGCCGTAAGGGCCATTGTTTGTATTTTTTGGTAAATATTTGGTAAAATTTTTGCCGGGCACACGTGAGTTGATGCGCCTGCAACATATTTTGAATCATAATCGTAGAACTGATGCCCGACGGGAATGATCTCGCACACATCCATGACGCGATCGCCCATAACGGCACAGGTCAGTTCGCGACCGGGAATGTATTTCTCGACCAGAACATCCGCGCCGTAATTCCACTCGGCAGAGCTGATGATCTGCGGTGGATGAGCCTGATCTTCCTTGACGATCACGACGCCAAAGCTCGACCCCTCGCGCACCGGCTTGACCACATATGGCGGCTTCATCGGATGCTCTGCGCCGATCTCGAAACGATTGAGCAGAAGCGACGGAGCAACAGCCACACCGGCAGCCGCCGCAACTTTCTTGGCGCGATCCTTGTCCATGGCAAGCGCCGAAGCGAGCACGCCCGAATGAGTGTAGGGAATCTGGAGATATTCGAGAACACCCTGGACAGCACCATCCTCACCGAAAGGACCATGCAGCGCATTGAACACAACGTCAGGCTTCAGCTCGGCAAGAACGGTGGCAACATTGCGATCCACGTCAATGCGCGTCACGCGATAGCCACACTCTTCAAGAGTTGCAGCGCAAGCCGCTCCAGAGGACAGGCTGACCGGGCGCTCCGAAGAGAATCCGCCCATCAAAACGGCAACGTGCTTTCCCGTCATGTTAGCATCCCCTCTGCGCAATCCCCTGCGCATCAATTAAACAGAATCCAGGCAACCCAGCAGCAAAGACCGCAGGCACCCGCGGCAGGAAAATCCTGCCGAATCAAATCACTGTGTGGTTAACCCTAAAGAATCAGAGGATTGATTCCGTGACAAGTCCCTATAGGACAGGACGAAGCTTACGCTTCGCTTGCGAAGGCAAAAAAGCCCGGAATATCAGGTAGAAAATCCGGGCAACTTTTTTATCAAAATTTTCCAAGGAACTCTTCAACCGGCTCGCCTTCGCGGAACAAACCGAGACGTTTGATTTCCCAATGAAGGCGAATGCCCGAATTTTCGAAAACTCTGGCGCGAACCGTTTCGCCCAAAGTCTCCAGATCGTGCCCCGTTGCGGTGCCGGTATTGATCATGAAATTGCAGTGCATTTCGGACATCTGCGCGCCGCCGACGCGCAAACCGCGACAGCCTGCCTTGTCGATTTCCTTCCAGGCCGATGTGCCTTCCGGATTCTTGAAGGTCGAACCGCCTGTCTTTTCGCGCACCGGCTGCACCGTCTCGCGATGATGCTGCACCTCATCCATGGCTTGCCGGATCGCGTCACGCTCGCCGGTGTTTCCCTCAAACAGGACGGAGGTAAAAATCAGGTCCGGCGAAGCTGACGAATGCCGATAGGCGTAGCCCATATCCGCATTGGAAAGCACATGCACCTCGCCCTTGCGGTCAAGCGCGCGCACTTCCACCACGCGCTCGCGCGTTTCGACGCCGTTGGCGCCTGCATTCATGCGCAAGGCGCCCCCGATGCCGCCGGGAATGCCATAATAGAAATGAAATCCAGCGAGCCCTGCGTCGAGCGCTGCCGCAGCCACACGCTTGTCAGGCGTTGCCGCCCCTGCCCGCAACTGCGTGTCGGAAACCTGTTCCACCTCACCAAAGCCTTTGGCAGAAAGCCGCACGACAAAGCCGGGAACGCCGCCATCGCGCACCAGAAGGTTGGACCCGATCCCGACAACGAGGAGCGGTATCTCTTCCGGTACAGCCTTCAGAAATGCGGAGAGGTCTTCCTCGTCGGCAGGCTGAAACAGAACCTGTGCCGGTCCGCCAGCGCGAAACCAGGTAATCTTGTCCATGCCGGCATCGGCTGTCAGCCGACCACGCAGGCCCGACAGCTTGCCATCGAGCTTCTTCAGAAGCGTCTCGCCGCTTTCCATCTTACTTCTTGCCCTGTTCAGCCAGTTCTTTCGGCAATGCGTAGGCCCACTGCGTAATGTTGCCTGCGCCGAGGCAGACGACAAAATCACCGGGCTCCGCGATGGAGGCAACCAATGGCGCCAGCGCTTCCGGCCCGCTTGCATAGCGCGCATCGCGATGACCCGCGGTCTTAATGCGCGACACCAGCGCCTCGGAATTGACGCCTTCGATCGGGTCTTCGCCCGCCGTATAGACCGGCGCCACGATGACCGTATCGGCATCGTTGAAACATGCCGCAAACTCGTCGAACAGGCTTGCCAGACGCGTATAGCGGTGCGGCTGCACGATAGCGACCACACGGCCTTTGGCGGCTTCACGCGCTGCTTTCAGGACAGCGCGGATTTCAACCGGGTGATGGCCGTAGTCATCGAATATCTCGACGCCGTTCCACGAGCCCGTATGAGTAAAGCGGCGCTTCACACCGCCGAACGAGCCAAGGCCGCGACGAATATCGTCAGCAGAGATACCCAACTCATGTGCAACGGCAATCGCCGCTGTTGCGTTGGATACGTTGTGCTGCCCCGGCATCGGCAGGCGCAGGTCCTTGATTTCAATCGTCTCGCCCTTGCGGGAGCGGATCACGACATCGAACAGGCTCGCAGCACCGTCCATACGGTGGTTGACGAAACGCACTTCTGCCTGCGGATTCTGGCCGTAAGTGATGATGCGGCGATCTTCAATGCGGCTCACCAGAGCCTGCACTTCCGGATGATCAAGGCACATCACACCGAAACCATAGAACGGCACATTCTCGACGAACTGGCGGAAAGCGGCGCGCACGGCATCGAAATTGCCGTAGTGATCGAGATGCTCCGGATCGATATTGGTAACGACCGCGATATCGGCGGGAAGCTTCAGGAAAGTGCCGTCGCTTTCGTCCGCTTCCACGACCATCCAGTCACCATCGCCCATGCGGGCATTGGTGCCATAGGCGTTGATGATGCCGCCATTGATGACGGTCGGATCAAGATGCCCGGCATCGAGCAAGGCCGCAACCATCGAGGTGGTGGTCGTCTTGCCATGCGTGCCGCCAATCGCGACCGCATGCCGGAAGCGCATCAGCTCGGCCAGCATTTCGGCGCGGCGCACGATGGGCAGCAGCTTTTCGCGTGCGGCGACAAGCTCGGGATTGTTCTTCTTGATCGCCGTCGAAACGACGACCACTTCGGCATCGCCAATGTTTTCGGCTTTGTGGCCGACAAAGACCTCAATGCCTTTTTCACGCAGGCGCTGCACATTGGCGCTGTCGGACTGGTCCGAGCCCTGCACCTTGTAACCCAGATTATGCAGCACTTCGGCAATACCACTCATGCCGATGCCGCCAATTCCGATGAAATGGACAAGCCCGATATTCAGCGGCATTTTCATGGCCGAGTTCCTTCTTTGAATTCCTGAACTGATTTACCCGCTGCAATAGCCTCTGCCAGATCAGCAAGCAACCGCGCAGCATCCGGCTTGCCAACGCTTTTTGCAGCTTTTGCCTGTGCTTCGAGGCGCTGTGGCTCATTCATCGCCGCCTGGAGTATCCCGGCCAGGCGTTCCGGCGACAATTCCGACTGGCGAACGACCTCGCCGCCGCCAACGGCCGCAAGTGCTGCCGCATTCGCCGCCTGATCGTGGTCCAGCGCATGCGGAAACGGCACCAGCATGGCCGGACGACCGATCACCGTAATCTCGGAAACCGTCGAAGCAC
This sequence comes from Ochrobactrum sp. PL_is501, assembly GCF_055816895.1. NCBI lineage: Bacteria > Pseudomonadati > Pseudomonadota > Alphaproteobacteria > Hyphomicrobiales > Brucellaceae > Ochrobactrum > Ochrobactrum sp. PL_is501. The sequence goes on from NZ_JBVPGR010000040.1 coordinate 185,717, forward strand.
CCGAGCGCGAAATCACGAACTGGGCATCGGCCATGCGTGCCGGCATGTCATTGAAGAACGGCGCGACATCGGCGGGAATACCAAGCTTCTTGTAAGCATCCCGCACGGCGGCTTCGTCTTCCTTGCGCGCCTGCTGGGTGATAAGCATCCGCGCCCGGACTTCCTCCGGCAGCAAAGCCACGGCAGCGGGAATGGCGGTCGAAAAGAACTGCGCGCCCTGGCTTCCGCCAAAGACCAGCAGACGAAAACGCTCATCCGCCTTGACCGGCTTGTAGGGTGTTCCGGCCGCGGCCAGAACAGGTGGGCGCACCGGATTGCCGGTCGCGACTATCTTGTCGGCATGGGCGCCGCCGGTTTCGGACAGGAAGCCACCGGCAATTGCTTTCACGCGACCAGCAAGCCCTTTATTGGCGCGGCCCATGACGGCGTTCTGCTCATGCACCAGGGTCGGAATATTCATGTTGCTCGCAGCATAGAGCGGCGGCAGTGTCGGATAGCCGCCAAAACCCGCAACGAGTTTCGGTTTCAGCCGACGAAACAGTTTGCGGGAATCGAGATTGCCTTGCCACAGCGACCAGAAAGTCTTCAGAAGCGCTATCGGGTTGCGACCGGCAATCGTCGCCGAACGGATGACATGAACATGGTCTTCCGCGAACGCGCCTGCGAAACGCTGCGCGCGCGCATCGGTTGCCAGATGAACATCCCAACCGCGCGCCTTCAGTTCATGTGCCAGCGCTTCCGCCGGAAACAAGTGGCCGCCCGTTCCCCCGGCGGCCAATACGATTACGCCTTTCCCCATATTCCCCTCACAAAGCCGGAATGCGTTCGCCGATATGGCCGACCGTATGGGTCATGCGCGCTTCCGGACGGCGGCGTGTCAGGGCCAGAAGGATGCCCATCGTGATGGCGATGGCGATGAGCGAGGACCCGCCATAGGAAATGAACGGCAGGGTCATGCCCTTGGCAGGCATGAGATGCAGGTTCACGGCCATGTTGATGATCGACTGGAAGCCGAACAGGATGACAATCCCCGAAACGGCCAGACGCGTAAACGCATCGCGCTCGCGCAGCGCAATCGAAAGACCGCGCACAACGATGAACGCAAACAGCAGCATGATGATCATGCACAGGATGATGCCGTATTCTTCCGCCGCAACCGAGAAAATGAAGTCGGTATGGCTGTCCGGAATGATGCGCTTGACGGTGCCTTCGCCCGGCCCCTGCCCGAACCAGCCGCCACGCAGGATTGCTTCGCGACCGGCATCGACCTGAAACGTATCGCCCTCGCCCGTCATGAAGCGATTGACGCGACCGGCAACGTGATCCAGCGTCAAATAGGCCCCGATCGCGCCCACGACACCGAGGCCGCCCAGAACAACGATCCAATACATCGGCAGCCCGGCAAGGAAAAACATCGCGCCCCATGTGCCTGCCGTCAGCATTGTCTGGCCGAAATCCGGCTGAAGCACCAGAAGACCAGCCGTAACGGCAAACAGCACTATGGCAAGAAAATAACCCGGCATGTCCCCGCCGCGTTCGCGCTCCGAAAACAGCCAGGCGCAAACCACCACGAAAGCCGGCTTCATGAACTCCGACGGCTGGATGGAGATACCCGCCAGATTGACCCAGCGCCGCGCACCCTTCACCTCAATGCCGAAAAACAGCGCGGCAACCATCAATAGAAGAGCAATGCCCAGCAGGATCAGGGCAAACCGCCTGATCTGGCGCGGCGAGAAAAACGATACGCCGATCATGACGGCGACCGCCGGAAGCATGAAGAAAATCTGGCGCTCGACGAAATGAAAACTGTCCAGCCCGATGCGCGACGCCACAGCGGGGCTTGCGGCGAATGACAGCAGAATGCCAAGCCCCATCAGGGCCAGACATGCGGCGAGGAAGAAGCGGTCTATTGTCCACCACCAATTGGCGACAGGACCGCGATCGACACGGCTTACCATCAGCTTTTTCCTCCTATCGGCTCAACACCCGGAAGCGCCAGAACGGCGCTGCGGAATGCATCGCCGCGTTTTTCAAAATTCTGGAACTGGTCGAAGCTCGCGCAGGCAGGCGACAGCAGCACGACCGGCTCCGGCGCGGCATCGTTGCCCGCATCGCGGGCGGCATGTTCGACAGCAACGGCGAGCGTGTCGGAAATTTCGAACGGCGCGGCATCGCCCAGCGTCGCCGCAAACTGCGCCGCGGCTTCACCGATCAGATAGGCCTTGGCAATCCGCGGGAAGAACCCTGCCAGCGAAGCGATCCCGCCAGCCTTCGGCACGCCGCCTGCAATCCAGTAGATGTTCTGCGGGAAAGACGACAATGCCGGGGCAGTCGCTTCCGCATTGGTCGCCTTGGAATCATTGACGAACAGGACTTTCCCGCGATGCCCGACCTGCTCCATGCGATGAGCAAGGCCCGGAAAGCTCTTCAATCCGGCATGGATTTCTTCAAGGCTCAGGCCCACGGACAGGCAGGCGGCAATTGCTGCAAGGGCATTCTGCGCATTATGCGCGCCGCGCAGCGAGCCGATACCCTCCAGAGAAGCGATTTCATCGACTTCGCCATCCTGCGCCCAGAGCAGTTTCGCACCGTCGGCAAAATAGCCTTTGCCAAGACGCTTTTCCTTGGAAATCCGCACGACATGCACGCCGTCACGATAAAGCCGGTCGGCAATGGCTTCGCAATATTGGTCGTCGACGCCGACAATTGCCGTGTCGCTTGCCGCCACCAGCCGTTCCTTGATTGCCGCATAGTTTTCCATGGAGCCATGACGGTCGAGATGGTCCGGCGTCAGATTGAGCAGGATGCCCGCCGTCGGGTTCAACGACGGTGCCAGATCGATCTGGTAGGACGAGCACTCAACCACATAGAAACGATTTGCCTGCGGCGGTTCCAGCGTCAGGATTGCCGTGCCGATATTGCCGCCAAGCTGCATATCCCGGCCTGAAGCCTTGATAATGTGGGCGATCAAGGCGGTCGTCGTCGATTTGCCGTTGGTGCCTGTAATGGCAATGAACGGGCAATCGGGAGCAATGTGGTTGCGCTCGCGAACGAACAGCTCCACGTCGCCGATGATTTCAACCCCGGCTGCATGAGCCAGATCGACGGTCCAGTGCGGCTTTGGATGCGTCAGCGGAACGCCGGGCGAAAGCACGAAAGCCGCAAATTGCGACCAGTCGGCCTGCCGCAGATCGCCAGTGGCAATGCCCGCGCTCTGGGCACGGGCAACGCTGTCGGGATTGTCGTCCCAGGCAATGATCTTTGCTCCGCCGCCAAGAATGGCCTTGGCGGTCGCAATGCCCGACCCGCCCAGTCCGAAAAGGGCGACTGTCTTGTCCTTGAGGGCGGTGATCGGGATCATGGCATTTTACCGGAGCTTGAGGGTGGAAAGGCCGATCATCGCGAGGATGATCGCAACGATCCAGAACCGGATCACGACCTGGCTCTCGGTCCAGCCCTTCTTTTCGAAATGGTGGTGGATCGGCGCCATCAGGAAGACGCGCTTGCCGGTCAGCTTGAAAGAACCAACCTGAATGATGACGGAAAGTGCTTCCATGACGAACAGACCGCCGATGATGGCGAGAACGATTTCGTGCTTCGTCGCAACCGCAACAGTGCCAAGCATGCCGCCCAGCGCCAGCGAACCCGTATCGCCCATGAAGATTGCGGCAGGCGGCGCATTGAACCACAGGAAGCCGAGGCCAGCGCCGATGACCGCGCCCAGGACGACGGCAAGCTCACCCGTGCCGGGCACGAAATGGATCTGCAGATAATCGGCGAAGATCGCGTTACCCGAAAGATAGGCGATGAAGCCGAACGAGGCTGCGGCCACCATGACCGGCACGATTGCAAGCCCGTCGAGACCATCGGTCAGGTTCACGGCATTGCCTGCGCCAACCATGACGAAGGCAGCAAACGGAATGAAGAACCAGCTCAGATTGATCACGAACTGCTTGGCAAACGGGAATGTCAGCGAGGACGAGAACGGCTCCTGCCCTGCCCGCATGATGATGAAAGCGGCGGCGGCGGCGATCAGGAATTCAATGCCAAGACGCGCCTTGCCCGAAAAGCCCTTGTCGGACTGCTTCGTCACCTTCAGATAATCGTCATAAAAGCCGATTGCGCCAAAACCCACAGTGACCAGCAGAACCACCCAGACATAAACGCTGGAGAGATTGGCCCAGAGCAGGCACGACACGAGGATGCCGGTCATGATCATGAGACCGCCCATGGTCGGCGTGCCGGCTTTCTTGAAATGGGTCTGCGGACCGTCAGCGCGGATCGGCTGGCCCTTTCCCTGACGCACCCGCAGCGAATTGATGATCGCCGGGCCGAACAGGAACACGATCAGCGCCGATGTGATCATCGCGCCGCCGGTGCGGAAGGTAATGTAGCGGAACACATTGAGCGGTGTCATATGTTCGGCGAAGAAGGTGAGAAACATCAACATGTAGAGAAAAATCCCTCAAATACCGCTTACTCCGCGGGTTCCACCGGCGGAAACTGGGCAATCAACGCTTTGACGATTTTGGAAAAGCCGATCCCCTTCGACGATTTCACCATGATGACATCGCCCGGACGGACCGCCTTGATCACCAGCGGCAACAATTCGTCGGTGCTTTGCCTGTACTCGGTATGAATTTCAACCGGCAAGGCATTTTTGAGCGCGGACATGTCCGGTCCACCGATAAAAAGCGCATTCACTTCTGCATCCACGATAGGCCGCGCCAGATCGGCGTGAAGCTTGCCCGATTGACGTCCAAGCTCCAGCATATCGCCCAGCACCGCGATGCGACGGCCACGGGAACCTTCCGGCGTCGCCGAATGCAGCAACGACAGGGCTGCGCGCATCGAGGTCGGATTGGCGTTGTAGCTTTCGTCGATCAGCGTGAAGGTTCCTTCGGGGTGCTGAAGCACATGACGCGCGCCGCGACCGCCTTCGGCAGAAAGTGTGGCCATTGCCATCATCACCTTGGCAATATCCGCACCGACCAGATCGGCGGCGCCGAGAACGGCGAGCATGTTCTGAACGATATGGCGACCCGGCATGCCGACCTTGACCGCAGCTTCATGCGTGCCAGCCTTCACCGTCATGCAGGAACAGGTAGGATGCAGCTTCACTTCACGCAGGCGGTAATCGGAGCGGGCATTCTCGCCGAAAGTGACGATATGCTCGACGCCTGCCTTTTCAGCCAGTTCTTCGAGCTGCTTGAAGCGCTTGTCGTCGCGGTTGAGAAGCGCATAGCCGCCCGGCACGATGCCTTCGAAAATTTCTGCCTTGGCGACGGCAATTTCTTCCAGATTGGCGAAATGACCAAGATGCGCGGGAGCGATCAGCGTAATCAGCGCCACATGCGGGCGCACCATCTTCACCAGCGGGCGGATTTCGTCATGATGGTTCATGCCGATTTCAAAGACGCCGTAATCCGTATCGGCAGGCATGCGCGCAAGGGTTAGTGGCACGCCCCAGTGATTGTTGAACGACGCCACGGAAGCATGAACCTTGCCCACTTCCGAAAGCACGTGGCGCAAGGCTTCCTTGGTTGTCGTCTTGCCGACCGAACCCGTCACCGCGATGATCTGCGCCTTCGAGCGTGCGCGTGAAGCAATGCCAAGCTTGGTCAGGGCGTCCAGCACGTCCTCGACCACGATCATCGGCACCTTGGAATTGCCGAAAGCGGGCAGACGGTGTTCCGCCACCACGATCAGACCGGCACCGGCAGCCATGGCAGCGGTGACGAAATCATGTCCGTCGAACTGTTCGCCCTTGATAGCAAAAAAAGCCTCGCCCGGTTTCAGCGAGCGGCTGTCGATTGAGATGCCGGTGATGCCAGCAGGAAGGTTGCCAAACGGCCTTCCTTCCATGGCTTCGACCATATCATCGGATTTCCAGAGCCAGTCACTCATTCCGAGCGCTCCTCAAGACGGGCAGCCAGCGCTGCCGCAACTTCCGCATGATCCGAGAACGGCAATGTAATGTTGCCGACAATCTGCCCTTCCTCGTGTCCCTTGCCTGCAACCACCAGCGTATCGCCCGGCTGCATCATCGACACGGCAGTAAAGATTGCCTCCCGGCGATCACCGATTTCCGTCGCACCCGGCGCTGCCGCCATGATTTCAGCACGAATCTGGGCCGGAACTTCCGAACGCGGATTGTCGTCGGTGACGATGGCCACATCGGCCAGTCGCGAGGCAATTTCGCCCATGATCGGGCGCTTGCCCTTGTCGCGGTCGCCGCCGCAGCCGAACACCACGATGACCCGGCCCGTCGTGAACGGTCGCACCGAAGTCAGCACATTTTCCAGTGCTTCCGGCTTATGGGCGTAATCGACATAGGCTGGCGCGCCATCTTCCGTCGCACCAACCAGATCAAGCCGTCCCGGTGCACCTTTCAGGAGCGCCAAGGCACGCATCGCAGCCGCAGCCGGAACGCCGGTAACCATGGCAAGTCCTGCTGCCACCAGCGCATTCGCCACCTGAAAATCTCCGGCGAGCGGCAGTTCGATCTCGAAAATATCGTCGCCGATGCGCACTTCGACATGTTGGCGGAAACGCTCATGCTCCACGCGCTTGAGGGCAATGAAATTGCCTTTGCGTCCGACTGTCTTCACGTCGCATCCGGCAAGCGTCGCCGCTTCGATGGCCTGTGCCGAAAAATGATCGTCGGCATAGATGATGGCTGGCGCGCCCTTCGGCAACAGCGTGCTGAAGAGACGCATCTTCGCGCCCAGATATTCCTCGATGGTCGCGTGATAATCCATATGGTCGCGACCGAGATTGGTGAAGGCACCGGCAGCAAGCTTGACGCCGTCCAGACGACGCTGGTCGAGACCGTGAGACGAAGCTTCCATCGCCGCATGGGTGACGCCTTCATCGGCAAGTTCGGCCAGCACACGATGCAGTTCCACCGGATCGGGCGTGGTCAGCGAATTATAGTCGCTGCGGGTCGGCGAAAAGACGCCGGTCGTGCCAATATTCGCTGCCGGAAAACCGGCATAGGCCCAGATCTGGCGGGTAAAGGATGCAACGGAAGTCTTGCCGCTGGTGCCTGTCACGGCAACCATGACCTGCGGCTGCTTGCCATAGAACTGCGCCGCGGCAACTGCCAGTGCAAGGCGCGGGTCATCGACATGAAGGACCGGCACACCCGCATTGGCAATGACCGTGTCCTTGCCCGCGACGATGGCGCTGGCGCCACGCTTGATGGCATCGGCAGCGAAGGCCGCGCCATCCGCTTTCACGCCCTTCAAGGCTGCGAAAAGAAAACCGCGTTCCACCTTGCGGGAGTCCGACGTGACGCCGGTGATCTCCACCTCGCCGGCATTGCCGGAGGCCAGTTCCTTGAAAAGAGCGATTTCCTTCAGTTTCATGGTCATACCAAATCCAGATTCAGTTGTGCGCGTAACGCTGCAAAGGCTGTTTTATGCGAATCAGTCGTATTCGTTGGAAACCATTGCTGGCGGCACATCCTGTTGAAAATCAGGCTTGCCGCTTAAATTGCTAACCATTGCTGGCTGGGCTTCGAGTTGGAAATCGGGCTTCACACCGAGGAACGAAGCGGACCGGCGGATGATCTCCGAAACCATCGGCGCTGCGTTGAGACCTGCGGTTGCGCTGAACTTGCCCTCTTCCGGCTTCGGTTCGTCGATGATGGTCAGCACGACATAGGTCGGGTCATCCATCGGAAATGACGCCAGAAAAGCATTGAAGCGCACATCCTTGGAATAGCGGCCATGCACCACCTTTTCCGCCGTGCCGGTTTTGCCGCCGACGCGGTAGCCCGGAACCGTGGCGCGCTTGCCCGAGCCGCCCTGGGCGGTCGCATTCAGGCGATAGAGGTAGCGCATATCCGCAGAAACCTGTGGATGGATGATCTGCTTGGCCACTCGATCGGCCTCGGCCTGCGTGCGCGTCAGGAATGTCGGCGGCATCAGCTTGCCGCCGTTCATCAGCGCCGCAGCGCCAACCGCCGTCTGCAACGGCGTCGTCATCATGCCGTGACCGAACGAAATGGTCATCGAATGAACCTTCTTCCACACACGCGGCTCGACAGGGCGCGCCACTTCGGGCAGCTCCGTCTGCAAGCGGTCGAGGAGGCCGATCTTTTTCAGGAAGGCGCGGTGACCTTCAATGCCGACGGCATCGGCCTCGCGGCCCGAACCGATATTGGACGAAAAGATGAAGACTTCCGGCAGCGTCAGCACACGGCCCTTGCCGTGGAAGTCGCGGATCGTCTGACGGCCAAACACCAGCGGACGCGACGCATCAAGGCGCGAGTTCAGGTTGAACTTGCCGGAATCGAGCGCCATCGCCGTGGTAAAGCTCTTGATGGTCGAGCCCATTTCATAGGTGCCTGCCGACATGCGGTTGAGGCGATCCTTGTCCAGCGCATGGACCGGATTGTTCGGATCGAAATCCGGCACCGATGCCATGGCGATCACTTCGCCGGTCTTGACGTTCAGCACAACGGCACCGGCGGCAATCGCCCGGTAGCGTTCCATGGCCTTGACCAGCACGTCGCGCATGATGTGCTGCACGCGAATATCGATCGACAGGCGCACCGGCTCCAGCGACTGGCCGGTCGCAAGGCCGACGGAACGCAGGTCGGTCAGGCCCTGGCTGTCGATATATTTCTCCATTCCGGCAATGCCCTGATTGTCGACATTGACGAGACCGAGGATGTGCGATGCAGTCGGGCCGCCCGGATAGAAGCGGCGCTTTTCCGTGCGGAAGCCGATGCCCGGCACGCCGAGCGCCATGATCTGGCTCTGCTGTCTCGGGGTCAAGCCGCGCTTGACCCAGACGAAGCCTGCACCGCTTTTCAGGCGCTTGTATGTCGCTTCCCAATCGAGATCCGGCAGCACGGTGGACAGCATTTCGATGGTTTCGTCGGGATCGACGATCTTGCGCGGCTCGGCATAGAGTGAGGCCGTCTTGATGTCAGTCGCCAGAATTTCGCCGTTGCGGTCAAGGATATCCGGGCGCGATGCGAGCTGCTGGACAGCCGGTCCTGCATTATCCTCGTTTTCGCCGCCGATGACACCGAAATAGACGAGCTTTCCGCCAATGACGCCGTAGATGCCGACAAAACAGGCAATGGCCATCCAGAGGCGATTGCGCGCGCGGTTGCCGTGCTTCTTGCGCGAGCCGACAAACGCCATGTTGCCGGCCAGCTTTTCATCGCCAACCGGCTCAACACCGTCACCTGCCTGCATGTTCTTTTTTCTGAAAGGTCTCAGCCGCATGATCAGTGCTTCGCCCCGCTTTTCTTGACGCTGCCGGTCGTGATGGCATCCTTGTCGAGCACGCCGCTTGCGAGCAGTTCGTCGCTGCCGGAGATGATCTTCTGGATATCATCGACCGGACGTTCCGGAATTTCATTGACGCTCAGCACAAGCTGTTCCGCTTCGATCGGCTGGAGATTGAGTTCCTTTTCGTAGACACCGACGAGGCTCTGCAAGCGGCCAGGCTGGTTCATCAATGCCCAGTCGGCGCGCAGGAGCGTGATCGTGTCCTTCTCGGAATCGATCTGCCGCTTCAGCTTGGCGATGACTGCGATCTGCTTTTCCGCGTCATATTTGATCGTGTAGGTGACGGTCGCCGCCACCAGCATCGCCGCTATCATGATGATGTCGAAAGTACGCAGCACTCGTTCAACTCCGGGCCAGTTCGTTCGTCTCGGGCAGCTTGGGCAGTCCGAAAAGCGAAAGATCGTCTTCCAGTGGCGGATTTTCCGTCCTGATTCCTGCGCGCAGCTTCGCCGAGCGCGCACGCGGATTGCATTCTTCTTCCTCAGCCGTCGGGCCGACAGCGCCCTTGACCGCAGGCGTGAAGCTCGGCAGGCGGACATGCGTTTCCGGCAAATGGCGCGATCCGGCGCTGCCGCCCGCGCGGTCCGCGAAGTAGCGTTTCACCATGCGGTCTTCGAGCGAATGGAACGTCACGACAACCAGCCGTCCGCCCGGCTTCAGGATACGTTCGGCAGCAAGCAGTGCCCGCGCCAGTTCGCCCAGTTCATCGTTCACATAGACGCGCAACGCCTGAAACACGCGCGTCGCGGGGTGAATGCGATCCTTTGGATTGCGGCCCACCAGCGTTTCGATGGCATTGGCAAGATCGAGCGTGCGCGTGAAAGGCTGCGCCGTGCGGCGCTTGTCGATCATGCGCGCGATGCGGCCCGCATGACGTTCCTCGCCAAGAAAATTGAAGATGCGGGCAAGATCACCGGTCTTGAGACGGTTGACCACATCGGCAGCACTTGGGCCCTTTTTCGACATGCGCATGTCGAGCGGGCCGTCCTTCTGGAAGGAAAAGCCGCGCTCGGCCTCATCGATCTGCATCGATGACACGCCAATATCGAGCACAACGCCGTCCACCTTGCTGCCTGCTCCCTTAACCTTTGAAACCGCTTCATCCAGAGCAGAGAACCGGGACTCGACCAGATTGAGCCTGCCCGGAAACTGCTTTTCCATCGCCCGCCCCGCTTCGATTGCGGTCGGATCGCGGTCAATTGCGATCACGTCCGCTCCCGCTTCGAGTATGCGGCGCGTATAACCACCGGCGCCGAATGTCCCATCGACGATCACCGCGCCAGTTGCAGGCTTCAGGGCATCGATCACTTCGGCAATCAGCACCGGAACGTGACGGACTTCAGCCCCACCGGCTTGAGAATTGTCTCCGCCGAGGCTTGCCATCATTCCGATCCTTTCCCGGGTACGCGGCCCGTTATCTAAAGCGCGCTGCGCTTGAGAGCATTTTCCCGCTTTCGGGAGACATGCCTGAGTGTTGCCTTTGGATTCCGCCCATTTGCCGTCGACTTGAGGGCATGACGGATTCGTTCGTCAGTTATCGGATATTAAGCTTAATGAAGCGTTATCCTTTGGCGGGAGTAAGGGAGTAAGGGAGTAAGGGAGTAAGGGAAGAGGATCATTATTTTAAAGCATGGCAAATATTTTTCTTGCCACGCCCATCCGGGACACGCACCCTATTCCCCTATTCCCCTATTCCCCTATTCCCGGTTGACGTCTCTCCGTCCCTGTCGTATTTAATGCAAATGGTTTGCAACTGCATTAAATTATCAAGGCATTTATGATGGCTCCATATGGGGAAAATTCGTCCGGCGGCGGCGAAATTACATTCGAAGGCTGGCGCCGTGATCGCGGCGAGGCATCCATGTCCGATGTCCACCGGTCAATCAGGGTCAATCGTTCTGGCTCGAAGTTCCGTCGCGCATTGTCCTTCTTCGGCCCCGGCTATCTCGTAGCCGTCGGCTATATGGACCCGGGCAACTGGGCCACCTCGCTCGCTGGCGGCTCCCGTTTCGGTTACACGCTGCTATCCGTTGTTCTGCTGTCCAATTTGATGGCCGTGCTGCTGCAAGCCCTGTGCGCCCGTCTTGCAGTCGCGACGGGGCGCGATCTGGCGCAGGCCTGCCGCGATGCCTATCCGCGCTTTCTCGCCTGGCCGCTCTGGCTTCTGGCCGAACTTGCAATCTGTGCCACCGACCTTGCTGAAGTCATCGGCACGGCAATCGGCCTCAACCTGCTGTTCGGCATTCCACTTGAAATCGGTGTCATCATCACAGCCGCCGACGTGCTGCTGGTCCTTTATCTCCAGAACAAGGGTTTCCGCCGCGTCGAGGCGCTGATCATAACGCTTCTCGGCGTGATTGCGCTCTGCTTCCTCATTCAGATTTTGATGGCGCAGCCGCAATGGGGCGAGGTCATCAGAGGCTTTGCGCCTACCACCGAAATAATCCGCAACCCGGACATGCTCTATATTGCGCTTGGCATCATCGGCGCGACGGTCATGCCGCATAATCTCTATCTGCATTCGGGCATCATCCAGACACGCGATTACGGCCATACCACGCCTGAAAAGCGCGAAGCGATCCGCTTTGCAACGTGGGATTCCACGATTGCCCTGACTTTCGCGCTTCTGGTCAATGCGTCGATCCTGATCCTGGCGGCTGCGAGTTTCAACGCCACGGGAAATACAACTGTCGAAGATCTGGACAAGGCACACGCCCTGCTGAACCCCCTGCTTGGGTCGGCCCTCGCACCAACGCTTTTCGCCATTGCGCTTCTGTGCTGCGGCCTCAACTCGACCATCACCGCAACCATGGCCGGACAGATCGTCATGGAAGGCTTCATCGATATTCGCCTGAAGCCTTGGCTGCGCCGTGCAATCACCCGCTTCGTGGCCATCGTTCCGGCTGCTGTGGTGACGGTCATGTACGGCTCTCGGGGAACAACCGAGCTTCTTATCCTGTCTCAGGTCGTGTTGAGCCTGCAACTACCCTTTGCGGTCATTCCGCTCGTCATATTCACGGCGGAGAAAAAGAAGATGGGATCGCTGGTCGCACCACGCTGGGTGACGCTGCTTGCCGCCATCACCGCCGCAATCATCGTCGTTTTGAACATGAAGCTGATTTACGACTTCCTGACCGGCGTGCCTATCTAAGGCCCGAAGCACTTCAAAAAGGCGGCTTTGCGTTGCAGAGCCGCCCTTTCTTTACTTCACAGCGGCATTGCCGCCATCGGCATAAAGTGCTGAACCCGCGACGAAACTCGACATGGGGCCTGCCAGAAACAGCGCGGCCTGCGCGATTTCCTCCGGCTGCGCAATCCGCTTCAGCGCATGCAGCCCAGCCGCCCATTCCTTCTGCTTTTCGTCTCCACCCATCGGCGTATCGACGCCGCCCGGCAAAAGCGCATTTGCCCTTATTCCACGCGCGCCATAATCGGCGGTTATGCCTTTCACCAGCCCCATGAGAGCGGCTTTCGAGGTTCCGTAAACCGACATGCCGGGAATGCCGACGCTGGTGCCGACAAATGTGGAAGTGAAGACAATCGATCCGCCGCCTCTTTCGAGCATCAATGGGATTTGCGATCTGGCGCCCAGAAACGCCGAGGTCAGGTTTCCTGACAGGACCGTTTGCCAATCGGCGGGCGCAATTTCGGCCAACGGCGCGATGGGACCGACCGTTCCGGCATTGTTGATTGCGATATCCAGCCCGCCGAATTTATCCTTCGCTGCCGCCGCCAGCGCCGCGTGGGTCTGTGCGTCCGACACGTCGCCTGCAACACAATGCGCCTGTCCGCCAAAGGCCGCGATCTCTTCCGCAACGCGCTCAAGACCCGCAAGTCCCCGCGCGTTCAGCACGAGCGACGCGCCTTCCCTTGCGAAGAGCAATGCGGCCGCACGTCCTATCCCGGACGATGCGCCGGTAATGATTGCAACCTTGTCTTTCAAGCTGGTCATAGTGAACCTCCATGATTTCGTGGAGATCCCGATTAGAGGCGCGGTCGCAACGCAACTATCCGTTTCTTGCGCTGGAATATGGAAACCGCCTCTTGAGAAAAAATGTCAGCCGGTCTGTAAGCCGGGTTCTGTATGGCCGGGCTTGCGCCCGACGTGGCAGCCATTCATCTGGGACGGATGTCGCCACCCGCCTCGTGCAACCCACCCGGACGGCTGATCCGGAAACCGATTGCCGGCCCTTGCGAGCCGACGCGCCGTCCCTATTCGGTTTTGCTCCCGATGGGGTTTACCGTGCCGCCTGCATTGCTGCAGACGCGGTGGGCTCTTACCCCACCCTTTCACCCTTACCCCGTCACCCCTGCCGTTACGTCACGCAACGGTACGGAAGACGGGGCGGTCTGCTTTCTGTGGCACTATCCCTGGGGTCGCCCCCGCCGGGCGTTACCCGGCATCGTGTTTCCATGGAGCCCGGACTTTCCTCACCTGCCGCCTTTCGGCATATGACAGGCGCGGCTGCCCGACCGACTGACAGCGCGCATATAGCAACGATAGCGAAACAGTGAAACCGGATTCCGCAAAAATATGCATACGGTCCAAACAGAAAAGCCGACAGCGTCTCCGCCGTCGGCTTCCCGTTCACGTCAGGCGGCCTGTACGCTACGCGGCCGCTGGCGTAAATTTGTTAGAGCGCGCGCATATAGGCCTTGACCGAGCTGCAATACTTCGCAGAGGTCGGGTTCATGCGCGTGGCACCGTGGCCGGCATTGTATTTCAGGATCGTGCCGCAGGTGCTTCCGCCGCCGAGCTTCTGCGCCATGGCAAGATACTTCATGCCGAACTGGATGTTCGTGGACGGCTCGTAGAGGCCCTTGGCGGAACCTGTGTAGCCGAGGCTGCGTGCGGTCGAGAGCTTGATCTGCATCAGGCCGATTTCACCGGCCTTGCCGCGCACATTCGGCTGGAAATTGCTTTCGTGACGCACAACCGCATGGGCAAGCGCGGAAGGCACGCCATAGGTCGATGCATAACGGTTGATGATGGTGGAGTAGGCGCCGCCCTTGGCGCTGCGGGCGGTCGTGTCTTTCGACTGCGAACGCTTGCTGGTGGAACCCTTCATGGTCGGGGCCGCACGGCGGCTGACGACCGATGCCTTCTTGGGCGCTGTGGTTGGCTTTTCCGCCTGGGCAGTCTTGTTCTGCTGGCGTGCCTTGAGGAGAGCTGCGAGGTTGGTCGGTTCGGTTGATGGGGCACTCAGCGCCGGATTCAGGCCAAACGAACTCATCGCGCCGACAAGGGCGCTAACAACAACAAATTTAATTTTCATAACCTACCGTCTTGGAACGTTTCTTTTGTCAGACCGCCTGTCTTGGGGGAGACGATCCTGTTTTTTTATCCCGCCCGATATAGCCGTGTCAGGCCTGTGACCGCTGGGATTGCCGAATGAATTGGCGGGCAAATGCAGCTGAAGATTGGTTGCAAAAGTAAAATAGTCTTACAGGTTGCAACATTAGCGATTCATGCGCGACCACAGCGAACCGCCATCGCAATCCCTCTGCGACGGGACTGGATCGGTCTATTTTTATGAAAACATTACAGAAATATGAAATACCGCCCCATGGAGGAACAGGTCGACCGCGTGGTGTCAGGCGGTAACATTTTGCAGGGAAAAAATCAGCCTGTAGAGGGTATCTATGGTAGAAACATCGGCCACGCCGTCCACATTCTGTGGCCGAAAATGGCGCTGGAAGGCCTTAATCACGATCTCCGTGTCCTCATCGAAGACACCTGTGATGGCAATTCCGTAGCCGTAAAGTGCGAGCATGGACTGCAAGGCCTCGACCGGCTGGCCCTGTTCTCCGCGTGCCAGAAAGCGCCCGCCCGGGATCGGCGTCGGCTCGATATAATGGCCGATGCCTGCCTCATGAAGCCGTTTCCACGGAAAATTATGGCCGGGATCGGTCTTGCGCGCCGGAGCAATGTCCGAATGGGCCAGCACGTTCTCCGGCTTGATGGCATGGCGCTCGCATAGATCGCGGCAAAGGCGGATGACCGCCTCGATCTGCGCATCCTTGAACGGCGGATAATCTTCCAGATTGCCCGGATTGACGATTTCGATGCCGATGGAAGCCGAATTGATGTCCGTTTCGCCCTTCCAGAAGCTCTTGCCTGCATGCCAGGCCCGCGCCTTTTCCAATACCATCTGCACGATCCGCCCGTCTTCATGGACGAGATAATGGGCGGAAACCTCCATCTCGGGCGACTTCAGAACCTGCACCGCCTCTTCGGCGGTTGCCAGACCTGTATAGTGGAGGATCAGAAAGGCGGGCACCTTGCCGTCGCGGCGAGGACCGAAATTGGGCGACGGGTCCAGCGTTGCCCCGGCGAAATCGGGCTGGACAAGCGCCAGCTCCTCCAACAATTCGCTCTCGATTTCGCGCGCGCCGCTCATGCAGCCTCCAGATTCTTCTCGATACTCGCCCAGGCGGCGTTTATCGCCGCAAGACGCCTGTTGGCAATAGTTATGAATTCGAGCGGCAAGCCTTCCGCCACCAGCCGGTCCGGGTGATGCTCCTTGACCAGCGCACGATAACGCTTGCGGGCCATTTCGAAGGAAACGCCGCGCTCCAGTCCCAGAATAGCGTAGGGATCGTCAGCGCCGCGCTGGACATGCCTGATCGCGATGCGGTCGAAAGCAACCTCATCGTAGCCGAAGATATCCGCCACGCCTGCAAGAAAGGCCATTTCCTTTTCGTGCACATAGCCATCGGCGGTGGCGATATGGAAAAGCCCGTCGAGGATGTCTTCCAGCAAATGGCAGTCGGTCTGCCCTTCGCTGCACAATCCTGCAAGCTGACGCGCATAGGTTTCGTAGCCCGCGACATCCTGCTTGGCGAGATCGTAGAGCCGTGCGACATGCGCCGTCTCTTCCTTCGGCACGGCAAATATGTCCTGAAAGGCGCGGATTTCATCCTGGGTGACGACCCCGTCGGCCTTGGCCATCTTGGCGGAAAGCGCGATCATCGCGATGGAGAATGCCACCCGGCGGCGCGTGTCAGCATCGCCTTCAAAAACGGTGCGCACGGCTTCGATAACGCCAGTAATGGCATTCGACGCCACGGACGTGACAAACTCACCAATGCGAACCCAAATCGACATGGGACTTTTCTATAGAATTCCAAATGAACTGAAAACCGCCCGCACGAGCGAAAGTCGAAAAAACAAATATTTAGAAAGAATACCGCGCCGCAGGCTTGGAGCCTGAATCAAAAAGCGGCGGGCCGCGGCGAAAATGGTGATTTCGGAACAGGCTCTCACATTATTGCTGGGGCTCGCGCTCATTGAAAGAGCGCTGTGCGACAGCAGCCGCAGCCTCCCCTGCCGCCTGTGCCTGCTCATCCGTCTGCCCTACGGACTGCGCAGCTGCAACCGCGTTAGCGCGTGCCCGTTCGATGGCAGCGGCTTTTTCTTCCGGCGTTACCACGCCTGAACTCTCGCGAAGCGACTTGACCAGATCGGGACCTTTTTCCGTGCCTGTGTTTTCTGCCGGTTTCGCAGGCTGCGATATGGCAGCGGCGTCCTGTTCGCCGCCCTTGGTCGTGGCAGCAGTATCGTCACTTCCCTTGCCGCAAGCAGCAAGCGCAACAAGCACAATCGCAGAGATGAAAAACAGAAAGTTACGGTTCATGACAAAAGCCATAACCGAACCGAGCCTGCGTTGAAACACGGAAAACGCAGAGTGCGCGTCTTTTCCCACTATGGTTGCCTTAACGCTCATGTCAAATCCGAAACCGGCCGAAGCCGTCAAGCACGAATGGCGATCCGACACCGGATCGCCACCCGCCTGCAAAGCAGTCACAACTTCGCACCCTTAGTTGGAAGGTGCGGTCCCTGTACCCGGCGTCGATGGTGCCGGCGTGGTCGGGGCTGGCGTCGTGTCATTATTCGAAGGCGCTGGCGCTGTCGGCGCGGATGGTGCAGGCGCGTTGGTCGTGTCGTCTTTCTTGTCGTTGCAAGCTGCAAGACCGAGAAGCGATACGGCGGCAACAGAAGCAATCAGAAACTTCTTCACTTAGGCTCTCCTTCCTAGGTTAGGCTCTTGGCCTGGTTTCAGGCATCACTGGCAAGCTTGCCAAACGCCTCTCTGTTCTCCGTGCGTGGCCGGTTTGCCGGCCAATCACCTTTACGGTCGCTTATCGACACAGAAGCCCTGTCGAGTCGGACCTTCACACGGAAAAACGGCAACAGCGCGAAAAAGTTCTCTCAAATAGTCTTACCGAACGTAATAAAGCGATAGTATTACAGAGCAGTAGCCCAATTTCCCCTGTTTATAAGCCCGCAATTATTTCGTCACGCGCCTGTCATTGGACGATGTTTAACTTCGCAAAACCGAAGCCGGGATTCGTGTTCAGGGGAACTCTTGATGACTGACAGTGCAGCAGGCGGCACAATTCTCAAACGTGCTGTGACACAAAACAACGCTCTCTCGCGCGCAGGCTTTTCCGAAAGATTGTTCGCCTGGCTGTTCAAGGGGCTGGTCTATCCGCAAATCTGGGAAGACCCGGAAGTCGATATGGCCGCGCTCGCCATCGAGCCGGGCCACCGCATCGTCACCATCGCTTCCGGCGGGTGCAATGCCATGTCCTATCTGACCGCCGATCCGGCATGCGTCGAGGCGGTGGATCTCAATCGTGCGCATGTCGCGTTCAACCGGCTTAAGCTCGCTGCCATCAAAAACCTGCCCGATTACAACGCTTTCTACCGCTTCTACGGCAAGGCCGACGACAAGACCAATCTTGCCGCCTACAAGCGCTTTATCCGCCCGCATCTCGACAGCGAAAGCCGCGCCTATTGGGAAAAGCGCAAATGGAACGGCCGCCAGCGCATTTCCATTTTCTGGCGCAACCTCTATCGCCACGGCTTGCTTGGCGTCTTTATCGGCATGGGGCACCGCGTGGCGCGGCTCTATGGGATCGATCCGCGCGACATCTTGAAGGCGCGCACGATGGAAGAGCAGCGCAGCTTCTTCGACACAGCGCTGGCGCCGCTTTTTGAAAAACGCATGGTGCGATGGGCCACAGCCCGCAAATCCTCCCTGTTCGGGCTCGGCATACCGCCACAGCAATATGACGCCCTTGCCACCGCCGGAAATGGCGACATGGCGCTTGTTCTGCGCAGCCGCCTTGAAAAACTCGCCTGCGGTTTTCCCCTCGCCGATAATTATTTCGCCTGGCAGGCCTTTGGGCGCGGCTATGGCGGCGATGAAGAGACCGGGCCGCTTCCGCCTTATCTATCGCGCGGCAATTTCGAAACGGTGCGCGCCCGCGCTGATCGCATGACGGTGCAAAACGCGAGCTATACCGACTTTCTCGCGGCCAAGCCCGCCGCTTCCGTCGACCGCTATATTCTGCTCGACGCGCAGGACTGGATGAATGACGAGCAGCTCAACGCGCTGTGGAGCGAAATCACCCGCACGGCCGCGCCCAATGCCCGCGTCATCTTCCGCACCGCCGCCGAACCGAGCCTGCTTCCCGGACGGGTGGCGCCAGAGATACTGGGTCGCTGGGCATATCAGGCGGATGAGTCCCGCGCCCTGCATGAGCGGGACCGCTCGTCGATTTATGGCGGCTTCCACCTCTATATCTTGAAGGACGCCTGACATGCTGCGTAGCCCATGGAGCGTTCAGGGTATCGACCACGCCAACCTCATGGATCGGGTCTACCGCCGTCAGCGGCACTTCTACGATGCCACCCGCAAATATTACCTTCTGGGCCGCGATCCGATGGTCGCGGGGCTGGCCGTTCCCGAAAACGGCACGGTTCTGGAGATTGGCTGCGGCACAGGCCGCAATCTGGTGAAAGCTGCCGAACATTATCCAGACGCCAAACTGTTCGGCATCGATATTTCCGCCGAAATGCTGGATACGGCCCGCCGGGCTGCGGAGCGCGCCGGTATCGAAAGCCGCGTCCGGCTTGAGCGTGCCGATGCCGCGCAATTCGATCCCGAGCGATTGTTCGGACAATCGGGCTTTGACCGGATTTTCATTTCCTATGCCGTGTCGATGATCCCGCAATGGCAGTCGGTCATCCGTGAAAGCATCCGGCACCTCAATGCAGGCGGCGAACTGCATATCGTCGATTTTGGCGATCAGGCCCGCCTGCCGCGCTGGTTTGGAAAAGCGCTGTTCAAATGGCTGGAATGGTTTCATGTCACGCCGCGCAGCGACCTGTTTGCGGTTTGCGAACAGCTCGCCCAGGAGCGCAGCGCCACCGTTGAAAAGCGCATTCTGTATCGCGGTTTTGCCTGGATAGCGGTCATTCGTTCGGCAATGCCGACCGCTCCAATAGATTAGCGGCAAACTTGCCCGCCAGACTGGTGACGTCCGGCTCCGGATCGCGTAACCGTTAGAGGACTGATTCGCGACACGGAACCACTCTATGAACCGTCTGGCCTGCTGCAGCATTCTCGCCCTCGGCGCTTTGTTCCTTTCCGCCTGCACGACGGTGGACTACGACTTTTCCGACGTAAAGAAATCAGGTGGTTCGGTCGCCCGGATTCCACCGCCATCGGGCTCTGTGAAGGCACCGCGTTTCGGTGATCGCGACCCGCATGACTGGACAGGCAAGACACCGTGGCACTATCCGATCCACGGCACGGACGTTTCCAAATATCAGACCAATATTGACTGGAGCGCCGTTCGCGCCAGCGGCATTTCCTTCGCCTTCATCAAGGCGACCGAAGGCGGCGACCGTGTCGATGACCGGTTTCAGGAACACTGGAACGGCGCCCGTCAGGCAGGCATCGCACGCAGTGCCTATCACTTCTATTATTTCTGCCGCCCGGCGATCGAGCAGGCGCGCTGGTATATCCAGAACGTGCCGCGTGACCCCGGCGCGCTTCCCCCCGTTCTCGACATGGAATGGAACCCGCAATCGCCGACCTGCAAGCTGCGCCCCAACGCGGCTGTCGTGCGCAAGGAAATGCGCATCTTCCTGCAAGCGCTGGAAAAGCATTACGGCAAGCGCCCGATCATCTACACGACGGTCGATTTCTTCGATGACAACGACCTGCGGCAGATGGCGGATTATCCGTTCTGGCTGCGCTCCGTTGCCGGTCATCCGGACGAGAAATATGGTCCGCATCCGTGGACGTTCTGGCAATATACCGGCACCGGCTCCATTCCCGGCATCAAGGGCGACGCAGACATCAATGTCTTCGCTGGCGATGCCAACACGTGGAAAAAGTGGCTGGAAAGCAACAAGGTCCGCTAACACGGCCCGGTTTGGCAGTTCACACGAAGTTTTGCTTCATTTCCGAGGCTTGTTGGGGCAATAGCAAAACAATCCTCGGAAGGGAGCCGCCTGCTCCCGATCATTAGTGTGAGTTACCAATGAAGTTTTTTGCTTCAGTTATCGCAGCCGCCCTGCTCGCGTCGACAACCATGTCCAGTGCACAGGCCGCTGCTTCTGCCGCGCCTGCGGCAACGCCAACCGAAAACGCCGTCAACCTTCCAAAGCCGGAATGCGAAATCGACTACGGCCAGTGGATGGACAATCTGACCAAGGAAGCCCGCGACGCCGGTGTCGGCGAAAAGGGCATAGCCGAACTGCACAAGGCCATGCTTGAGCAGAAAGTGCTCGACCGCGACCGCAAGCAGACTGTTTTCAATCTGACCTTCACCGAGTTCTCCAAGCGCCTCATCTCGGAAGCGCGCCTGAAGAAGGGCCGTGACAATCTGGTCAAATATGCCGATGTCTTCAAGAAGGTTGAGGACACCTATGGTGTTCCCGGGCCAGTGCTTGCCGCCTTCTGGGGTCTTGAAACCGATTACGGCGCGATCCAGGGCGATTTCGATACGCTCAACGCACTTGTCACCCTTTCCTATGACTGCCGCCGCCCGGACCTGTTCCGCCCGCAGCTGATCGCTCTTCTCAAGCTCTTCGATCAGGGCGTTGTCGATGCGGCGACCACCGGCGCATGGGCTGGCGAAATCGGCATGATGCAGCTTCTGCCGAAGGATTATCTTGAGCGCGGCGTCGATGGCGACGGCGATGGCAAGGTCGATCTGAAGAACAGCGTTCCCGATGCCATGATGACTGCCGGTCGCATGATCTCGGAACTCGGCTGGAAACGCGGCCAGCCTTGGCTTGAGGAAGTTCGTCTCACCAAGGACCTGCCTTGGGAAGAAGCGATCCGCACCAATCGCAAGCCGCATTCCTGGTGGGCCGAACAGGGCGTGACCGGGCTCAACGGTCCGCTTGGAGCGGATGATGGCGATGCGTCGCTTTTGCTGCCGCTTGGCCGCAAGGGACCCGCTTTCCTGTCCTATCCGAACTTCGACGTGTTCGTGGAATGGAACAAATCCATCGTCTACGCCACGACGGCTGCCTATTTCGCGACCCGTCTGGCAGGCGCACCTGCCTTCGATCCGGGCAATCCGGCTCCCGGTCTGACGCAGGATCAGTTGAAGGAACTCCAGACCAAGCTTCAGGCGCGCGGTTATGAAATGGGCAAGATTGATGGCGTCTTCGGCGTCGCCACACGCGATGCCGTGCGCGCCGAACAGATGCGCCTTGGAATGCCTGCCGATTCATGGCCGACGCCGGAATTGCTCGACAAGCTTTAAGCTCGCAAAGGCGCAGTTTTCAAAAAAATCTGCGCCTTTTCCTTTCCTGAAATGAAATGCACCCCATGCTGACAACGCTGATCGTCGTTCTTCCCGTTTTTGCGCTGATTTTCTCCGGCTGGGGTGCCTTCAAGCTGAAAATCCTCGGGGCTCATGCGATAGCGGAGCTGAACCGCTTCGTGGTCTATCTGGCGCTGCCTGCCCTTCTCTTCGACATCATGGCCAACACAAATGGCAGCGAGCTTTGGCAGCCCGGCTTCATTGCGGTGTTCCTGCTTTCGAGCGCCATTGCTTTCGTCCTGCCGTTCCTGGTGCGGCTGCGTGGAAAGCTGCCCCTGTCGGACACCGCGCTCGACGGCCTCAACGCCGCCTATCCCAATACCGGCTATATGGGCATCCCGCTTTCGATGATCGCCTTCGGGTCGGGGGTTCTGGCCGCGACAACCATTTCGATCATCATCACCGTCTGCGCTACCTTCGCCTTCGCAATCGTGCTGATCGAAATCGGCCTGCAAACCGAAAAGAAACCGCTCCGTCTCATATGGAAGGTCATGCGGTCCCTGATCCGCAATCCGCTGCTTGTCGCTCCGGCATTGGGCGCGGTCGTGTCCTTTCTGGGACTTACCATCCCCGCCCCGGCAGAAACCTTCCTCAAGATGCTCGGCGGTGCCGCCTCCCCTTGCGCGCTTGTCGCCCTTGGCCTGTTCCTCGCCCAGCCGCGCAAGATCGAACGCGAGAGCGTCAATGCCATCGCCTTCCTCGTTTCGGTGAAGCTCATCGTGCAGCCGCTCGCGACCTGGCTGCTTGCGGTCTATGTATTCGGACTGCCGCCCCTGCTCGCGCAAAGCGCAACCCTCCTCGCAGCGCTTCCGACCGGCACCGGCCCCTTCATGCTGGCCGAACATTATCGTCGGGAGGCAGCGATAACCTCCAACGTGATCCTCTACTCGACCGTGCTATCTATCCTCACTTTATCGGCATATCTGGCGCTAATTCGCTAAAAACCACAAAAAACATGCCAAAAAACCTGTGGCAACTGCGGCGAAAACAGTACCAAACGTGGCAGTTCGGTGTCTTTTTCATGAAATGTGAATAAATTTTTCTGGTTATATATTTCAATAGTTTAGGTGGTAAACGATAGGTTTATTTCTCCATCACGGCAGATTGCAGAACGAAATCTTCTTTTGTTCGAGGCGTTTTGCGCTTAGATTCCGGTTTCCTACCAGCGCGCGTCCGCTCCGTCGGGCGCATATGAAGGAGACAGACCAATGGGACTTACGCGATCTTTGAATGTCCTCATGATCTGTGCGGCATTTGCATTTGTTGCAGCGTTGATAGCAGGCGTCATTCCTTAGAGCATGTCTCCCGAAAGTGGGAACCGGTTTCGGGATAAAGACATGCGTGGAAGCAAACCGATAGAGCATTTCTAATGTTTTAATCAAAACAGAAAATGCTCTGGGATTGAGCCTAAACCATTACGGCGGCTTCGGTTTTTGAGGATAGGCCGACCCGCACGAAAGCGAGAAAGCCCGGCGAAATCGCCGGGCTTTCTTTATTTCAGGCAACCTCCAGAGCCGCCTCGGCCTTCGGCCTTATCCCGATCATATGGCAGATCGCAAAGGGCAGATCGGCGCGATTCATCGTGTAGAAATGGAAATCCTGCACGCCGCGTTCGATCAGATCCATCACCTGTTCCGCGGCAATCGCCGCCGCCACCAGCTGATGCGTCTGCGGATCGTTGTCCAGTCCCTCAAAGCGCTCCGCCAGCCAGCTTGGAATATGCGTCGCCGACCGCGCGCAAAAATTCTTGACCTGCTTGAAGTTGTGCACCGGCAGCACGCCCGGAACGATCGGGATATAGATGCCTGCACGGCGAACCCGCTCGACATAACGTTCGTAAAGGTCGTTCTCGAAGAAAAACTGGGTGATGGCGCGCGTCGCCCCATTATCGACCTTGCGCTTCAGCATATCGATATCGGTCGCGAAATCCGGGCTTTCCGGGTGTTTTTCCGGATAGGCGGAGACCGAAATGTCGAAATCCGCAATATTGCGCAGGCCGGAAACCAGCTCGGCGCCGTTCTGGTAGCCACCCGGCGTCGGCACGTATTTTTCGCCGATACCCGCCGCCGGATCGCCGCGCAGCGCCACGAAGCGATTGACGCCAAGCGATGCGAACTCACGCACCACACGGTCGACTTCCTCGCGCGTCGCATCCACACAGGTCAGATGCGCGGCGGGCTTGACGTCGGTTTCCTTGAGAATGCGCGCTACGGTGCGCGCCGTGCGTTCCCGCGTGGAGCCGCCGGCGCCATAGGTCACCGAAACGAATTCCGGCTGCAACGGGGCAAGCCGCGTAACCGTATCCCAGAGACGCTGTTCCATTTCCTCCGTCTTGGGCGGGAAGAATTCGAACGATACCCGGGTGGTCTGGCCGACATCCGGTCGGCGGGAAAGACCATAAAAACCCATCAAACTGTCTCCGTCATGCTCGGAGCATTTTGCAGCCAAATGGAAAGTTTGGCGTCGCATAAATGCGGTGAATACAAATATTGAGAGCGCGTTTTGTCTAATGTTATCAGGCCGAAACGCGCTCTATCGTTTTCGACACTGGATCGGCGATCAGAAGGCGCGGATCGCGAGCAAGCCACAGCTTCACTGTCAGCCCCTCATCGCCATTGGCTGCCTTCGGTTCCAGTTCCAATGTCTTCTCCGGCTCAAGACCGGAATCCTTCATCCAGCCCAGCATCTGCTCATCGCTGAAACCAAGCCGCAAATGGGCGTGTTCCTCGCGCAGAAACTCAAGCCTGTGCGGCGCAAAATCGACGATCAGCAGCCGTCCATTGGGGCGCAGGGCCCGCGCGCCCTCCCGGATCGCAGCCAGCGGGTCATCGAGAAAGTGCAGAACCTGATGAATGGTCACCAGATCGAAACTCTCGCGCTCGACTGGCAGCGCATAGACGTCGCCCTGACGAACCTGGGCATTGCCGATGGCCGCCAGATCGAGATTGGCGCGCGCCACGGCCAGCATGTCGCGATTGATGTCGATGCCGACACCGCGCAGGTAAAGCGGCGCAAAAAGCTCCAGCAAGCGACCTGTTCCAGTGCCAACATCCAGCATGGCCTGAAACGGCTTATCGCCGACAATCTTCTTGAGCGCGACCTCGACCGCATCCTCGGAAACATGCAGCCTGCGAATCTGATCCCAGCTTCCGGCATTGGCGCTGAAATAGGCGGCGGCCTTTTCCTGACGGCTGGACTTCACCTGTGACAGCCGCTCCATGTCGCGCTCAACCAGCGCATCGGCACTGTCCAGACGCGCCAAAAGACCACGTGCGAGATCGCCGCTGATCGCATTGTCGGCGAGACGGAAATAGGCCCATGCGCCTTCCTGATAACGATCGATGAGATCAGCTTCGGCCAGCAGCTTCAGATGACGCGAAACCCGCGGCTGCGACTGACCCAATATCGTCGTGAGGTCGGAGACGGTCAGGTCGCCCCGCGCCAAAAGCGCCAGAATGCGCAAGCGGCTTGGCTCTGCCACCGCTTTCAACACATCCACCATCTGATCGAGTTGCAGCTGCAAACCGCTCATCGCTTGCCCTCGAGCTGAATAAAAGACATAAAGATATGTTTATATGAAAAACAATTTCGGCGCAAGAACTTTTCATGCACAATGGCTGCGACAGGGGATTCGCGATCACGCAATAGAGCGCGTTTCGATCTGACTGGATCAGACCGGCGCTCTAACTATTTATTTTACCGCGCATTTTTTCCGAAAACCGTTTCCCGCTTTTCGGAATGCGCTCTAACGGAACGAAAGCAATGCGCGCAGGCACCAACCGCCAGAAGGCAATCGCCAAATCGCTGACACTTCTGCTTCCGGCTGTCCCCTATTCGGACTCCGAGCCTATTCGGGCCGCAGCACTTGCCCCGCACATGAAAACGCTGCCGCCGTCCACTGCCGTATGGCTGGCGACCGTTGCGCATGTGCGCCACACCCATACGGATTACGACGCGCTGCGGGACGAAGGATATGACAAGGATTCCGCGCGCTTCTTCGTGCTGGACGCGATCAATGCCAAGCTGACGGAATGGCGCGCAACCCGGCTCGTCTCGCCGGAGGACGACGAGGCGATGCAGATATAAATCAGCTAAGGCGAAACGGGTTTATCGTATGGCTGATCCGCACTTTGCGCGTGAAAGTTTTACCGTGAAACGCCTGGGGCCGACCAGCCCCTCAGGCATTGGCATTGTAACGGTTGCGGCTTTCAGCCTGCACCGCCCGACCACAACATCGTAGGTGCCAAAATCTTCGCGCGGAGTAACGCTCTTGATGGCCTGGCCGGGAAACCTCTTTTGCACGGCTTCCGTCACTGCGGCCACTTCACGAGCCCGCTCGATGTCAGGCGCCAATACCGCATGCGCCGGTTGCGCCAATGAAAACAGCGTGAATAAAGTCAGCAGACGTTTCATGATCATGAGGCCCTCAATTGACACAGTATAACCAATTCAGAAAAAGCGGCCGCCATCTGCATCCAAGCTCAGGATCATCATGATCCTGAGCTTGGACAGTTTCAGCAAAAATTTGGCAGGACTTCAGTTCACTGAGCTTGCCCCCTGCAAATAGCCATGCTTGCGTGGATCCGGCATGAAGACACTGACGATGAAGACAATCGCCATGATGACCGTCACATACCAGAAGAAGCCGCTTTCCATGCCCTGCTGCTTGAACCACAGAGCGACATATTCCGCCGAACCGCCAAAAATGGCGTTAGCGATGGCGAAGGAAAAGCCGACGCCCAGCGCCCGTACTTCCGCCGGAAACAATTCCGCCTTCACGATACCGCCGACTGAAGTGTACATGCTGACGACTGCCAGCGCGATCACGATATAGACGAAGGCCCAGATCGGGCTCTGCACCGAACCGATGAGTGTCAGGAGGGGGATTGTCGTGAAAATCGATATACCGCCAAAGCCTATCATCATGGCTTTGCGACCAATTTTGTCGGAAAGCGCGCCGAATAAAGGCTGCATCAGCACATGAACCAGTAGCACTAAGGTCATGACCTCACTAGCAACTTCGTTGCTCATACCAGCCGTATTAACCAAATATTTCTGCATATAGGTGGTGAAAGTATAGAAGGCGAGCGAACCACCCGCTGTAAAGCCGACAACAACCAGACATGCCTTGCAATGGTTCGCCCAGAGATTGGCTAAAGAACCTGCCGCCTTATTGCCGCGTGTCGCTTCCGTGGTGGTTTCATGCAGCGCACGCCGTAGATAAAGCGCAACAATCGCCGCCATACCGCCGAGGAAAAAAGGAATGCGCCAGCCCCAGGCATGGAGTTGCTCTGATGTTAGAAAGAGCTGGAGCAAAACAATGACCAGAACCGCCAGAAGCTGACCACAGGCCAGCGTCGAAGACTGGAAAGATGAGAAAAAACCACGACGACCGGCAGGCGCCACCTCACTCATATAGGTTGCGATCGTGCCATATTCACCGCCAACCGATAGGCCCTGCAACAGGCGCACGAGCAAAAGCAGGACGGGCGCCAGAACACCGATCGATGCGTAAGTCGGCAGAATGGCGATAGCAAAAGAGCCAAAGCACATCATAGTGACGGAAATCAGCATGGATGTGCGGCGACCAAGCCTGTCGGCAATGCGACCGAACAGCCAACCACCGACCGGGCGCATCAAGAACCCGGCAGCAAAGATCGCCGCCGCATTCAGGAGCTGGCTTGTCTGATCTTCAGCCGGGAAGAACTGTGGTGCGAAATAAAGCGCACTGAAAGAATAAACATAGAAATCATACCATTCAACCAGATTGCCAGAGGCGCTGGCCACAATTGCAGAGATGCGGCGCCGTGTATCATGCACATCCTGCCGCGCTTCAAACAAACCATCCGCATCGATATGCGATATTGCATTATTCATATATAAAAACTCCAAAAAATACCGGCATCCCCTGTCAAATCACAGCAACATAGCAGGAAAAAACATCCTGCCAGAATGCTGCGCAAGAAGAGCAACGCCAGGGCGCGGGACGATAAAAGTAAAATCTAATGTATGTAATCATTGACACCCGGACGCATCGCCCTTCCGAACCGAGCCTCTCTG
Organism: Ochrobactrum sp. PL_is501; assembly: GCF_055816895.1. Taxonomy (NCBI): domain Bacteria; kingdom Pseudomonadati; phylum Pseudomonadota; class Alphaproteobacteria; order Hyphomicrobiales; family Brucellaceae; genus Ochrobactrum; species Ochrobactrum sp. PL_is501. The sequence goes on from NZ_JBVPGR010000040.1 coordinate 213,724, forward strand.
CATTTTATCATAGTGCATTGAATTACATAATAAAAATACAACTGACTAAAATATACATCGTGGCGGCCATCGATCACATGGAAGGCAGATATCCGCAGCTATACGATCAATGCATGTGCAAAACTATAAAATTTCGCGGGAAATGCAACAATAGATTGCCATCGCATGTAGACAGATAATGCGACGCAACCCACTGCCTGTAGGCGTCAAGATAAGGCGCACCGAACAACTGCATTCATCCTTAAACTTCAGGCATTGCTTGCCAACCATTCCTTCATGAACATTCTTCCAGCAAAAAGGCCGGTGCAATGCACCGGCCCTGATAAGTCACCGCGTCAGCGGCTTGTAGGTAACCCGCTTGGGGTTGACGCTATCCGGCCCGAGACGACGGATCTTGTCGGCTTCATAGTCCTCGAAGTTGCCTTCGAACCATTCGACGTGGCTATCGCCTTCGAATGCGAGGATATGCGTTGCCAGACGGTCGAGGAACATACGATCGTGGCTGATGATAACGGCGCAGCCAGCGAAGTTTTCCAGCGCATCTTCAAGCGCGCCGAGCGTTTCCGTATCAAGATCGTTGGTCGGTTCGTCGAGAAGCAAGACATTGCCGCCAGACTTCAGCATCTTGGCGAGGTGAACGCGATTGCGTTGACCCCCGGAAAGATTGCCGACTTTCTGCTGCTGGTCGCCGCCCTTGAAGTTGAACGCGCCGCAATAAGCGCGGGAGTTCATTTCAAACTTGCCGAGCTTGATGACGTCATTGCCGCCGGAAATCTCTTCCCAGACAGTCTTGTTGGCGTCAAGCGCGTCGCGGCTCTGGTCCACATAGGACAGATGAACCGTATCGCCGATGCGAACCGATCCGTTATCCGGCTGTTCCTGACCCGTCAGCATCTTGAAGAGCGTCGATTTACCGGCGCCGTTGGGGCCAATCACGCCGACAATGCCGCCCGCAGGCAGTTTGAAGCTCAGATCGTCGATCAGCAGGCGGTCGCCAAAGCCTTTCGATATGTTCTCGACCTCGATAACCACCTGACCAAGGCGCTCGCCCACCGGAATGATGATCTGCGCATCGCCCGGACGGCGTTCTTCGGCGCTTCTGACCAGTTCGTCATAGGCCTTGATACGCGCCTTGGACTTGGCCTGACGCGCCTTGGGGCTTGCTGAAATCCACTCGCGTTCACGCGACAGCGCCTTTTCGCGAGCCGCTTCTTCGCGGCCTTCCTGCGCCATGCGCTTGGCCTTGGCTTCCAGATAGGCGGAATAGTTGCCCTCGTATGGAATACCGCGACCGCGGTCGAGTTCGAGAATCCAGCCCGTCACATTGTCGAGGAAGTAGCGGTCGTGGGTGATGATCAGAACGGAACCGGGATATTCGCGCAGGTACTTTTCAAGCCATGCGGTGGTTTCGGCATCAAGATGGTTGGTCGGTTCGTCGAGAAGCAGCAGGTCGGGCTTCGAAAGCAGCAGCTTGCACAGCGCCACGCGGCGCTTTTCACCGCCCGAAAGCTTGGTCACGTCCGCATCGCCCGGAGGGCAGCGCAACGCTTCCATGGCCATCTCGACCTGGCTTTCCAGATCCCACAGGTTCTGGCTGTCGATGATATCCTGAAGCTTGGCGCCTTCGTCGGCGGTTTCGTCGGAATAGTTCATCATCAGTTCGTTGTAACGGTCGATGATCGCCTTCTTGTCGGCGACGCCTTCCATCACATTGCCGAGCACATCCTTGGACGGATCGAGCTCCGGCTCCTGCGGAAGATAACCGCAGGTAGCACCTTCGGCGAGCCACGCCTCGCCGGTATATTCCTTGTCGAGACCGGCCATGATCTTGAGCACGGTCGACTTACCGGCGCCGTTCGGGCCGAGAATGCCGATCTTGGCGTCAGGGTAGAAGGAGAGATGAATATTCTCCAGAATCTTCTTGTTGCCATAGGCCTTGTTGAGGCCGGACATGTGATAAATGAACTGGCGTGCCATAAAGCGCGTCGTCTCCGCAGGTTGAGAAGCGCGGGTCGCCGATCGTGCGAACCGCGCGGAAATTGCTGACGCGTATGTAGGCCAAATATGCCCCGGAAGCAAACGCCAACCCGCGAACTGGAAGTGGTCGGAACCACCAGTCCGTATCTGATTGTGAAACACATATAATGAAACCGGGCGCGGATATTTCCGTCACCCGGTTTCCCCTCTGGCCACCGTCCGCGAAAGTTTCCTCCCTTTCATCGGACGGCCTGCAAGTTATGACGTGAATTCTGTCTCTCGACGCCCCTGAATGCCCTTCAAAAACCCGTCTGCAAAGCTAGATTTGCCCAAGTTTTTGCGCTTTTCAAGCAGAATCTGCACAAAAAACGCGGTTGCCTAAAATTCATACACCCGCCGTTCAAATGCCTGTTTAAGCGACGCCGCATCAGGGGAGATTGACTATTTGCACGGCATAAAATCAGATGGCGAAATGACATTCAAAACCATTCACCGTCTGCCGATCTCAGACAAATCAGAACTTCCGTTCCGCACAGTTCGCGCCGGTGCGCCGCGAGCGGTCGTCCAGATATGTCATGGCCTTGCCGAACATTCGGCGCGATACGAACGCTTCGCATCCGCACTCGCTGCGGCTGGCTGCCACGTCTACATTCATGACCACCGGGGGCATGGCAGCAATATCGGCGCGCATGCGCCTAGGGGAATGTTCGCGCCAAAGCAGGGGCATATCGTGGCCATCGGGGATGTCCGGGCGCTCAACCGCCACATTCACGAGAACCATCCGGGCTTGCCGGTCGTTCTTTTCGGCCACTCCATGGGCGGACTGATCGCGCTGAACTATGTGCTGGATCACGCCGACACGGTCGATGCGGCGGCGATCTGGAATGCAAATTTCGATGGCGGAGTGGAAAGCGCTGCCGCCCTTGCGCTTCTTTATATGGAGCGCATGCTGAAAGGCTCGGACGTTCCGAGCAGCATCCTGCCGAAAATGACCTTCCGCGCCTGGGGCCGATCCATAAAGGGCCACCGCACGCTGTTCGACTGGCTTTCGCACGATACAGCCGAGGTCGATGCCTATATCGCCGATCCGCTGTGCGGCTTTGATGCCAGTGTGGCGCTGTGGATCGACATTTTCCGGATGATCCGGCGCGGCGCCGACGACCGCAACTTCTCAAAGGTTCCGCGAGACCTGCCGTTCAATCTGGTTGGCGGCGCGGAAGACCCGGCAACGGCAAACGGTGCGGCAGTGCGCAGGCTGGCGGAGAGAATGCGGAAGATGGGCTTCAAGCGTGTCGATTGCACGATCCTGCCCGGCACCCGCCACGAAAGCCTCAACGAGATCAACCGGGATCAGGTGACGCAGAATTTTCTGGATTGGCTGGGGCAAGCTCTTCCGTATCCGCCAATGTCCGGCTAAAACGGCGGTCAACCGATTAATCGAGCTATTGGGCCAAAGCTCACGATTACTTGAACCGTCTTGGCTTTGCCATGCAATCAATGCTATGCAGCGCGCCTTGCGCACTATCGGGTTTCCCGCCCAAAAGCCGGGCTTAAGCAGATAGCGCGAGGAACAAAGGAACACCCCGCTTGGACACACCGACGATTTCTGTGGTTATCCCCTGCCGCAATGAAGCCGACAATCTTGCCTTTCTGCTGGATGAAGTCGATGCCGCCATGCAGGGCCGCGCATATGAAGTCATCGTCGTCGACGACGGTTCGACAGACTCCACCAGCGATGTGCTCGCAGGCCGCATCCATGCGGGCAAGCCGCTGCGCCATCTGCGCCATGACCGCTCGTCGGGCCAGAGTGCGGCTGTGCGCTCCGGTGTTTTTGCAGCGCGCGGCAAGATCGTCGTGACCATGGATGGCGACGGGCAGAACAACCCCGCCTATCTCCCGGTGCTGGCTGACGCCTTGATGAAGGCGGGGCCTGATTACGGCATTGCTGCCGGACAGCGCCTCAAGCGCACCGATACGAAACTCAAGCAGTTGTCTTCCCGCTTTGCCAATAATCTGCGCGGCGCGATCCTCAAGGACAAGACGCGTGACTCCGGCTGCGGCCTGAAAGCGCTGCACACCGACCTGTTCCGGCAACTGCCTTTCTTCGACGGCTGGCATCGCTATTTGCCCGCACTGGCGCTGCGTGAAGGCTACGACGTGGTGCATGTGGATGTGGTCGACCGCGAACGCCGCCACGGCAAATCCAATTACGGCATTCTGGACCGTGGAATGCGCGGCATTCTGGACCTCTATGGCGTCTGGTGGCTGCGCAAGCGCCGCAAGGTCGTTCCTCGCGTAAGAGAGATCACCCATGACTGATATTTTCAACAGCCTGTCACAATGGCTGCACGATGTTTTCGTGGCGCAGTGGGACGGCTGGATCGTGCTGGGCTTCGTCGCGCAGGCTTGCTTCACCATGCGCTTCGTCGTGCAGTGGCTTGCGTCCGAAAAGGCGAAGCGCAGCGTCATGCCGGTCGCCTTCTGGTTCTTCTCGCTGTTTGGCGGCGCTTTGCTGCTGATCTATGCAATCCAGCGCAAGGACCCTGTCTTCATTGCAGGGCAAGCGCTTGGCCTGATCGTCTATATCCGCAATCTATGGCTCATCGCCAACGAGAAAAAGCGGCTGACAGCCGGGGAGTAAACTCCCCGGTATTTCATTCAGATTGGAAGCGTGCGCCCCACCGAACGGTAATCAAGTCCGGTGCCTGCAATATCTTCGGCCTTATAGACATTGCGCAGGTCAATCAGCACATTTCCGGCCATGGCGCTGGCTATCCGTTTCAGATCGAGCGCACGATAGGCGTTCCATTCGGTCAGCAGAGCCACGACACCCGCACCCTCTGCCGCTTCATAGGCTGAATTGCACCAGACAACATCGGGCAGCGCCACCTTGGCTGCATCCATGGCTTCCGGATCGTGCGCCTGCACCTTGATCCCGGCTGTCTGAATAGCCGCGATAATGTCGAGCGCAGGAGACTCGCGAATATCATCGGTGTTCGGCTTGAAGGCGACGCCCAGAACCGCGACCGTATCCGCGCCGCTTTCCTTGGCGGCGGTCACGATCCGCTCGGCCATGGACTGCTTGCGCGTTTCATTGACCGCAATCACCTGCTCAATCAGCGACTGCCGCGCGTCATATTTCTTGCCAGTTGCAGCAAATGCGCGCGTGTCTTTCGGGAAGCACGATCCGCCAAAGCCCGGTCCTGCATGCAGGAACTTGGAACCAATGCGGTTATCCATGCCGATGGCGCGGGCCACTTCCTGCACATTGCCGCCGGTCTTTTCGCAAAGGTCGGCAACCTCGTTGATGAAAGTCACTTTCATGGCCAGAAAGGCATTGGCCGCATATTTGATGATTTCCGCATTTTCGAGCGACGTGACGACCATCGGCGTTTCACGCAGGTAAAGCGGACGATAGAGGCGCTGCATTGCGCCCTTGCCGCGCTCGTCCTCCACGCCGACAACCACGCGGTCAGGCCGCATGAAGTCCTCGATTGCCGAACCTTCCCGCAAAAACTCCGGATTGGACACCATCGAGAACGGCACGCCCGGATTGGCAGCCTTGATACGGTCGCGTATGCGCGCATTGGTGCCAACCACGACCGTCGACTTGATGACGACCACGGCACCGGGCTTCATGGCGGCAGCGATTTCATCCGCAGCCGCCTCGATATATTGCAGGTCTGCCTCGCCATCACCGCGACGCGACGGCGTGCCGACCGCTATGAAGATGACATCGGCATCCGCTACGCTTGCTGGAAGATCGGTGCTGAATTCCAACCGGCCATCGCGAATGTTGCGGGTCATCAACTCATCGAGCCCCGGCTCGAAGATGGTGACCTTGCCGGCCTTCAGCCGTTCGATGATCGACGGATTCTTGTCGACGCAGGTGACGTGAAAGCCGAATTCGGCAAAACACACACCCGAAACCAGCCCTACATAGCCCGTTCCGATCATCGCCAGCTTCATATGTTCAGTCCTTCAGTTTGCCTTCACGAGAGCCTGATTGAGATTCCGGCTCCGGTTTGCCGGAAATGGAGGCGTTAGAGAACCGGAGCATCGTTCACTTAAAGTTACATGCGGACCGGAAGCGTCATACCACGCAATTTTCAGGCTGCCAGAACCGAAATCTCGGTAGGCTCACAACCATTTGTCGTAGTCCGACACCAGCAAATGCAGCGGCTTCTCATTTTCTTCGATGTTCGAAAAGCGGCCGATCGGCTCGCGGAAAATATTGTCTGTCAGGTCATCGTTGACGGTCGAAACTTCACCGATCAGCACATCGCCGCCCTCGCCCCAGAAGGCGTGCCAGTTGCCGGGCAACAGGGTCACGCTTTCACCCGGTTGCAGCTTCAGATGCGCGCCGGCCTTCTGCGTCACAAGGCGACCATCGGTCGCGACCGTCACATCGGTTTCCTCGTCCACGCTGCCGTCCGGCAGCGAGTTGAACAGTTCCAGCACCAGCGTGCCGCCGCCGCGATTGATAATGTCTTCCGCCTTCACCACATGGCGATGCATCGGCGAAAGCTGGTTTTCACGCGAAATCATGATCTTTTCGGCATAGAGCATGCCGCCGCCGCGCTTGAGGTCCTCGGCATTGCCGTTGCGCGTGGTGAAGAGAAACAGTCCGAGATCGGCAAACTTCCCCTGTCCATAGTCCGTAATATCCCAGCCAAGGCGCGCGTCGCGGATTGCACGCGCATCGGACGAGGTGCGCGCCTTCAATTCCTCAGGCGACCAATAGGCGAATGGCGGCATGACGTAGCCGAAAGAGCGAATGAATGCGTCGCTTTCGCGAATGATCTCGTTGATTTCAGAACGTTTCATGGCCACCGACCTCCCATGGAATGAAACAGATTGGGATATGGTTGACGTGGTAACTGGCTTTTAAACCAATTTGCAATCCCGGAAACGTCGTGAACTCGATTTTTGACGTGTCGTCTTTACGCGAAAACCATGTCGCATCCCAATGCGCGTTTAGAATAGTTCAGTGATTGAATCAGGATAACGGAAGCCAGTCCGCAAACCTCGGGAGATGTGGGCAAGCCATTGAGATAACGGGACAAGCCGTGCTTCCGGAAGACAAAGGGAACACCGGATCGCGCCATAGTCGCTGGGAGAACAGCAGAAGGCCGGTCCAAGATGGAAAGCAAGGGTTCGAGGCTATGGACGTTCGCAACGAAATGCTGGGGCTGTTGACCGGGCGCGACCCCAATTTCAGCCTGGAGCAGAAATTCTACACCGATCCTGAATACTACAAGCAGGATCTGGAGAACATTTTCTACAAGGACTGGCTGTTTGTCGGCCACGACTGCGAGCTGCCGAAGACCGGTTCCTACATGACCGTGCAGATCGGCGCTTATCCCGTCGTCATCGTTCGCGACGCACAGGGCGGCATTCGTGCTTTCCACAATTCCTGCCGTCATCGCGGCTCGCGCATTTGCGCCGCCGAAAAGGGCACTGCCGCAAAGCTCGTCTGCCCTTATCACCAGTGGACTTACGAACTGGACGGACGCCTGCTCTTCGCGCGTCAGGTCGGCCCCGACTTCAAGCCTGCCGAATACGGCCTCAAGCCGGTGCATTGCGAAACCGTGGCGGGCTATATCTATATCTGCGTCGCCGATGAAGCGCCCGATTTCGCTGCCTTCCGCAATCTGGTCGAACCTTATCTCGCGCCGCACAACATCAAGGATGCCAAGGTCGCCTTCGAAATGTCGATCGTCGAAAAGGGCAACTGGAAGCTGGTCTGGGAAAACAACCGCGAGTGCTATCACTGCGCCGCCAACCATCCCGAACTCTGCCGCACCTATCCGGAAGCGCCATCGGCAACCGGCGTGCAGGGCGTCATGGAAGACCCCGAGATCAACCAGCTCTGGAAGAATTGCGCCAGCGTCGGCCTGCCTGCACAATTCAACATGTCGGAAGACGGTCGTTACCGCATCACCCGCATTCCGCTTCTGCGCGACGCGGTGAGCTACACCATGTCCGGCAAGGCAGCGGTGAAGAAGCCGCTGAGCGATCAGGTGGCTGGCGGCACGAATATCGGCGCCATGCTGCTGTTCAACTATCCGTCGACCTGGAACCATCTGATGGCCGACCACGCGATTTCCTTCCGCGTTCTGCCGATCAGCGCCGAGGAAACGCTCGTCACCACCAAATGGCTCGTTCACAAGGATGCGGTCGAAGGCGTGGATTACGATCTCGACGAACTGACCCATGTCTGGATACAGACCAATGATCAGGACCGGCAGATCGTGGAGGAAAATGCCGTCGGCATCCGCTCGCCCGCCTATCAGCCCGGCCCTTACTCGGTCGAACATGAAGGCGGCGTGATGCAGTTCCTTGAATGGTACACCAACACCATGACGCCGCGTCTGCGTGGCGAAGCGGCAAAGCTCAGCCGGGTCGCCTGATACTGTAATATGAATCGAGAAGTGAGAAGGCCATGCAGCCTCTGAAATATCTGGATGAGATGCTGCCGTGGAACGACAGGTTGCAGATGCTCGAATGCATCTCGGCCATCGAAGAAGCGCCAGACGTCATGACCTTCTCCTTCAAGACTGCCGAGGACAACTGGTTCCGCTATACGCCCGGCCAGTTCGTCACCCTCGAACTGCCGATTGAACGGGCCGATGGCCTGGGGCCGGTGCTGCGGACTTATACGCTGTCCTCGACGCCTTCCCGTCCCTATCACATCTCCGTCACGGTCAAGGCGCAGAAGGGCAGCATCGGCACGCGCTGGATGCTCGACAATCTGCGCCCGCCGATGAAAATCAAGGCTTACGGGCCGAATGGCGATTTCTCGCTCGCCAACCATCCGGGCGAAAAATATCTCTTCGTCTCTGCCGGTTCCGGCATCACGCCGATGGTCTCCATGACCCGCTGGCTTTTCGACTGCGTCCCGGCAACCGACGTCGCATTTATCAACTGCGCGCGCACGCCAGACGACATCATTTTCCGCCGGGAGCTGGAACTGCTTTCCGGACGCATGGAAGCCATGCGGCTGGCCTTTATCGTTGAGCAATCATCGGCGCGCCATGTCTGGCCCGGCCTGCACGGGCGCATCGACCGCGCCCGGCTGGAACTTCTGGCGCCTGATTTCCTGCATCGCACGGTGTTCTGCTGCGGGCCGGAGCCGTTCATGAACGGCGTGCGCGGCCTGCTGGAAGATGCCGGCTTCAACATGGCCAACTATCATCAGGAAAGCTTTAATCCGGCGAGCGAGATTTCGTCGGTTCCAGTGCCTTCCACGCTTTCCGAGGCGGCTTCACCAGCACCTGCCACCCCGGCGGTAGCTTCCGCCAGCGTCGTCTTCAGCCTTTCAGGTGTCGAAGTCGAATGCACCGAAAACGATACGATCCTGCTTGCCGCCCGCAATGGCGGGCTCAAGATTCCAAGCGCCTGCGAGTTCGGCATCTGCGGCACCTGCAAGGTGAAGTGTCTCGGCGGTGAAACCGAAATGAACCACAATGGCGGCATCCGCGATGACGAGATCGCGGAAGGCTATATCCTCGCCTGCTGCAGCCGCCCGCGCGGCCGCGTGGAGATCGATGCCTGACCTTGCAGTCACAGCACGAGTTCTGGAAGAGGCTTAGGCTTTTTTCAGAAACTCGGTCCGCAGCACTAGTCCCTTGACCTGCTTGGTGCTGCAATCGACTTCCGCCGGGTTTCCGGTAAGGCGAATGCCCTTGACCAGCGTTCCGCGCTTCAATGTCGTGGAGGTTCCCTTGACCTTCAGGTCCTTGATGAGCGTGACGGAATCGCCGTCATTCAATTGAGTGCCATTGCTGTCGCGGACGATTACATCTGTCATGATGGGCTCCTGTCTGGTTGTCGTTTGAGCCGTCCGTAGCACTCTTGCCGATGTTATACCAGAACACGCATATTTGCTGGTTTCGCGGAAATCGCGTGGGTATAGTCCGCCAAACACCAGCGAAGCGGAGCGCATTATGATCGGTCATGCACTTGTGGTTATCGACGTCCAGAACGATTTCTGCCCGGGCGGTTCGCTGGCGGTTGATCGCGGCGATGAAATCATTCCCACCGTCAACCGGCTGATCGAGGAAAGCGAGAACGTCATTCTCACGCAGGACTGGCACCCGGCCAACCATTCAAGCTTCGCCTCCACCCACCCCCGCGCCAGGCCTTTCGATACGATCGAAATGGCCTATGGCCTGCAAACGCTCTGGCCCGACCATTGCGTGCAAGGCAGCCACGGCGCGGATTTCCACCCCGACCTGCAATGGACGCGGGCACAGCTTGTCATCCGCAAGGGCTTCCGCATCGGCATAGACAGCTATTCCGCATTCTTCGAAAACGACCATAAAACACCAACCGGCCTTGGCGGATATTTGCGCGAACGCAATATCGGCTCGCTCACGCTCGTGGGGCTGGCCACCGATTTCTGCGTCGCCTATTCAGCGCTCGATGCCATGGCACAGGGCTTTCAGGTACGCGTCCGTCTCGATGCCTGTCGCGGCATCGATCTCAACGGCTCCATGGACATCATGCTGCAAAAGATGAAACAGGCCGGCGTCGAACTGATCGACGAGCCTGTTTCAGCATCGCACTTACTCTAGCTCGCCGTCCGGCATCGCCACGAAGATAAGCACGGCGATGATGGTGATGAAGAACCGGAACGCGGATTCGATCCCGTTCCAGGTTTGCGACATCCACATGCCGAACCATTCTCCGCCAACGGACATGAAGCCCACCTGCCAGACCAGAAAGCCGAGCGACAGACCGGCAATGGCCCATTTCTTGGAACGATTGAAGCTCACCGCGCGGTCGCTCAACCGGCCGAGCATGGCAAAAGCCCCGATCCAGCACAGGATTGCCGTCAGTGTTTCCGCCGCGATGATGAGAATATAGGCGGCATTATGCAGCATCGGATTATCGATGGCACGATACTTGATCGTAGCATCTGGAAAGATCGTGTCCATCATAAGGACGTGCTGCACAAATCCGAAATTGGTGTCGTAGTCTGTGATGTTGCCGAACGAAACCAGCGTTGCGAAAAAGGCAATCGCCGCCACAAGGGCTGTTTTGCTCAACCGTGTTACTACCATGGAAATCCCCTTCCCCCGAATTGATCGCAGCGCACCGAAAACGATGTCGCTCGCATTCGGTGATGGTCCTCAACTGCGGCGATTCGGTCAAGGGCAACAAAAAGGGGCAGCCGAAGCTGCCCTTTTCAATCTTACAGCAGAAGGCAGATTTAGTGCCCCGTGGCTTCTTCTGCGTCTTCCTGCCAGTTCGGATTGAGCCGGTTATAGCGTAGCGACGACATGAAGGAGAGACCGATCAAAGCCGCACCGATAAGGCCGGTGATGACTTCCGGGATATGCACCAGCGTCTGGACATACATGATGACCGCCAGAACGAGGATCGCGTAGAAAGCGCCATGTTCGAGATAGCGATACTGTCCGAGCGTCTTGCGCTCGACAAGCATGATGGTCAGCGAGCGCACATAGAAAGCGCCGATGCCAAGACCGATGGCGATGATGAACAGGTTCGTGGTCAGCGCGAACGCACCGATAACCCCGTCGAACGAGAAGCTGGCATCCAGCACTTCCAGATAAATGAAAGCGCCAAGACCGCCGCGATGCACCATGTCCATCTGCTCCTGCGTCGCGTCCAGCACCTCGCCCAGCCCTTCGACAGCCAGGAAGGTCAGCAGACCGAACAGGGCAGCGATCAGGAACGTATGCGAATGCTCGGCATCGAGCTGGTAGGAGAAGAAGATGATGAGAGCGATTGCGACGCCGATCTCCACCCCTTGCACCGAAGCGAACTTCGACATGCGGCTTTCGATGGCCTTGATCCAGTGCACGTCCTTCTCGACATCGAAGAAATACTTCATGCCGACCATCAGCAGGAATGTACCGCCAAAGGCCGCGATACCCGTATGCGAATCCGCAATCACGCGGGCATATTCATCAGGCTGCCAGATGGCGAGTTTCAGCGCGGAGATCGGATCGGTCCACATGGCAACCGCGACGATGGCCAGCGGGAAGATGATGCGCATGCCGAAAACGGCGATGATGATGCCCCAGGTCAGGAAGCGGTGCTGCCATTCCGGCGTCATGTCGCGCAGGATGCGGGCATTGACGATGGCGTTATCGAAGGAAAGTGAGATTTCCAGAACGCTCAAAACCGCACAGATGATGAAGACGGAGACCATTCCCCCAAAGGTGCCGGTCAATTCATAGCCGAGCCAGACGGCACCTGCGAGACCCAATACGGTGAAAACCATGGGCCAGATGAAATAACGAAGAGTGGCCATTGCAAACCATCGGATTATTATTGTTATCAAACGGAAACAGGCAGCGGGCACCGCACAACGGACCCGCGAAGCGAAATCCGCTTCCCGCATACGTTCTGCCTGACCACTGCTCTTCCCGCCAAGGCGTATCGGCTATGTAAGTAGGCGGCCAGATGCAAACAAGAGAAAGCGTGGCAATAAATTGGCAATTTTGCGGATTTGATGTGTTGAAACATTTCGTTACCGGGGGCCGTTACTAAACCCCAATCCCAAGCACTTCTCCACACAGTAAAATTCCCAAAACATCCGATTTGTACGAATTGTCACGTAGCAAAAACGTCGTCTCAACATAGATTCATAATATGGGCCGCATGCCTCTCTCGGCTACGCCCGTTTCAGGAATGAGGAAATTCAGCAGATGATTGCTCCGGAAGAGCTACAGCGTCGAATAGAGAAAAGACTTGCCGAAAGCAGTTTCTCACAGCCGGAACTTCTTATCCGGAGAGCCCACCGCATGACGCAGGACGGCAAAAATGGTTCTGCCGCTCTCGCCGGCCAGCTGTTAAGGGAAGCCGGGTCGGATATTGGCCTGCGTGAGCTTTCCGATATCATCGACCGCAAGCCCTGGCTGCTCGAAGCCATCATCAGCGGGGCAGGTAAAAAGGGCGGCAATTCCAGCCATCAATAGAACGGTTCCGATTGAGAGTATCCGCCCTGCCGGGGGAGAGCTGCCAATGGGCAGCGTCGGTCTCTTGATCAAACGGATACTTGGCTTTGAGCACACTCCAGCCAGAGAAAAAACCACTGAAAACAGCAGGGCACCCCCCAATACAAGTATCTGTTTTCTGTTTATTTCCCAAAACGATTAACATATATAGGGTAAAAGATTTGATTCCGATGTATTACCAAAAATGCTAATACATAAAATGAGGGGGTTTTCACAGTGAAAGACGGAAGATCACGTAACCAGAACGGGAATTTACTGTTAAAACTTTTTAGAGACAGTATATTAGCATCAACTGTTTTAATAGGTTCATCAATGGCATCGCTTGCCGCCGATGCCGTGGCGCCACAACCAGAAATTCAGGACCAGCAGCGCTGGCGCGTTATCTTCAGCCCCTATGTCTGGGGCGCATCCTTGAACGGCAGCGCCGGCCTGTTCGGCCGCAGCACCGATGTGAACATGCCGTTTCGCGAGATATTCGAAAATCTCGACATGAGCTTCATGGGCAATGTCGAAGTCAACAACGGCACATTCGGCTTCTACATCGACGGGCAGTACGTCAAGACCAGCCAGGATGAAAGCCTCCGCGATAACGAACTCTCGCTGGACATCAAAACGACAAGCCTGTCGGGCGGCGCATTTTACCGCATTTATGAACAGCAGCTCGAAGGAACGACGCTTTTCGGAGGCCAGCGTGTTTTCGCGATTGAACCGACAATCGGCGTGCGCTGGACAAAGCTCGAAGCGGGACTGGAAGTCGAGCGCTTCAGCGGTTCGCGCAAGGTGGAATGGACCGACCCGTTCATTGGTACCCGCGTCTTCTACGATATCAATGACCGCTGGAACATTTTCGCGGAAGCCGACATTGGCGGTTTCGGGGCCGGAACCAAGCTCAGCGCCAACGGCCAGATCTATCTCGGCTATCGCACGCTGGTTTTCGATGTGCCGACGACATTCCGCGTCGGTTACCGTGCGCTCTATCAGGATTACAAGGACAACGATACGGTTTCGAAGTTCAAGTATGACGTGACCCAGCATGGGCCCGTCATCGGCCTTTCCGTCTCGTTCTGATCGCGATAGATTTGGTCTCACCCGTTCGACCCGCCGGCTCAACCGGCGGGTTTTGCTATTTGCCCCGCTTCAATTGGCGCAACATTGCTGCCGAGAATGGAAAATGATCAGGCTCCGGATCGACAGCTCGTCAGACTGAAATGCGGAAAAAAACAAGCAGATAGAGCAGGCCCAACGATCTGGTTAAAACAGGAGCGGCTCTAAGTAAAATTCAACCACTTCTCCCTAATATTAGCTGGTACTATGCCGGATATCAGAGCGCAGCGGAAAGCAGCTTTCGGGAACGATATCCGCCAGAAATGAGTTGGAGCGGGTCCGATTGACTGGAAGCGCTCCAAGTGGGGGAAGAATGGCCTTTATCTTCGAGCTGCCGATTTACCTGTCATTTGCGGCCTTCGTCATACTCGGAATCGTCTTCTACGCGGTCGGGCGCTTCGCACTGGACATGCTGTCAAAACACGCAGCCAGCGACGCTTTGTCTATTCCGATCGGTGCCTTCATCGGCACCATAGCAACGGCCTGGGCTTTATCACTCGGCTTTGTCGCAGCCGATATCTGGAGCGTCAATTCCCGGGCCGATCAGGCTGTCAGTGAAGAACGTTCGGCGATTTCCCGTCTGATTGGAACCTCCAAAGCGGAGATATTGGCCGCGCCTGCCCTTACTACCGCCCTCACCGGCTATCGCCGCGCGGTGATCGACGATGAATGGCGCGACAAGATCAATGTCGAGCCGGCAAGCTCCGTCGAAACCGCGTTGCAGGACATAAGGCGCGAAATCATCAATCTGGCGCGCACCGATGTCCCCGCGCCCGTAATCTCCCAGCTTATCAACGACTTCGATGAATTGCAGGACGCCCGCAATACCCGTCTGGCTGTCGGATCGACCTCAATCGACTACTACAAATGGTATCTGGTGCTTTCGCTGACATTTCTGACGGCGATAACCATCGCCGCAACCCACGCCGATCGCGTGCGGGCTGGCGTGAAAGCGCTCGTCATCTATTCGCTGACCGCCTCGTTCTGTCTGTGGATTCTGGCAATACATGCCAATCCCTATCAGGGGCTGGAGCGCCTGGAACCGTCCCTGCTTTTCACCAGCCATAAGCAGCGCTAGAATAGCGGGAGATTCTGTCTATTATATCTTACTGAAATTGCACGGAAATTCGGTCAATCGAATACGGAGCAGCGATTTGATAAAACTGCTGGGTGCAGGCGTCCTCATTGGTTTGACCTTCCCGGTTCTACCGGCTTCGGCACAGACCTTCAGCGTCTGCCACGGTTACGAATGCCATTACCGAACCAAGGTTACGCTGACTCCGAAGGAAGAGCAGCGCATCCGCAGCCTTCTGCAAACCGGCAATCGAAGCGCCGATAACGAACGAAAGGCATTGCGGGCGGCGGTGGCGATTTTCGAACAGCGCAGCACCGCGACTATCGGCGTTCGTGACAAGCCTAGAATGCAGTTCGGCAAAGCCCGGATAAGGGGCCAGATGGATTGCATCGATGAATCGACCAATACCGACAACTTCCTGCATTATCTGCAATCACGCGGGTGGTTGAAGCATCACACTGTCGCCCGGCGCACATCGCGTGGCGCTTTCATTGACGGCCGTTATCCGCACTGGACTGCTGTTATCGAAGACCGGCAGGGCCAGCGCTGGGCGGTCGATTCCTGGTACGAGGAAGGTGGCGGGCCACCGGACATCATGCCGCTCCGACAATGGAAGCAGCGCGGATATATGGGCGAACGCTAGAGCCGGTCAGCCTGTCTTTCCTGTAACCACTGCCTTATATTGCGTTACGGGACATTCGCTCGATAGCCAACGGGCATCCTGCCTTGATTGCCGGGCATCACCGAGGGGGACTATCCATGCCGATTTCGAAGTGGTCATTTTCCAGCATCTGCATCACAGCGCTTCTGGCAGGCAGCATGCTCGCCGCACCAATTGCCGAAGCCTGTACGCGTTTCGTTTATCATGGGGCGAGCGATCAGGTGATGACCGCCCGATCCATGGATTGGAAAGTGGATGTTGCGACCAATCTCTGGATCTTTCCACGCGGCATGAAACGCTCCGGCGAGGCAGGCAAGAATTCGCTGCGGTGGACGTCCAAATATGGCAGCGTCATCGCCTCCGGTTATGACATCTCCACAACCGACGGCCTGAACGAAGCAGGCCTTTCCGTTGGCGCGCTGTGGCTGGTCGAATCCGAATATCCCAAATATGACGGCACCACGCCCGGCCTCAGCATCGCGGCATGGGCGCAATATGTGCTCGATAATTTCGCTACCGTCGATGAGGCGGTCAAGAACCTGCGCACCGATCCATTTACGATCGTGACGGACAAGGTGCCCGGCGAAGACAGACTGGCAACGCTGCATCTGGCCATATCCGATTCCAGCGGCGACAGCGCGGTCATCGAATATATCGATGGCAAGCAGGTGATCCATCACGGCAGGCAATATCAGGTAATGACCAACTCGCCGACTTATGACGAGCAGCTGGCGCTCAACGCCTACTGGACCCAGATCGGCGGCACTGTCATGCTGCCGGGCACAAATCGCGCTGCCGACCGTTTTGCGCGCGCATCATTCTACGTAAACGCCGTTCCGAAAACCGAAGATCCGGTCAAGTCGATTGCCAGCGTGTTCAGCGTCATTCGAAACACATCGGTTCCTTTTGGCCTCACGACACCAGACCAGCCGAACATTTCCTCGACGCGCTGGCGAACGGTGGCCGACCAGAAGCGCAAGCTTTACTTCTTTGAGTCAGCTTTGACACCCAATGTCTTCTGGGTCGACCTGAAGAAAATCGACTTTTCAGCCGAGACCGGCAAGGTGAGGAAACTAGACCTCGGCGTCAATCAAACCAACACTTTCAACGGTGTCGTCAACGACAGTTTCAAGGAAAGCGAACCCTTCCAGTTTCTCGGTCTCTGAGCGGTTTCCGCAATTTTTTGCTGAACCATTTTTGGTCCGTTGCGTTAGTTAACCATAACCAACCCAGAACGGAGGAACGACCAATGGACTGGAATCGCGTTGAAGGAAACTGGAAACAGGCCAAGGGCAAGATCAAGGAACAGTGGGGCAAACTCACCGATGACGATCTTGATCAAATCAACGGCCGGCGCGAGCAGTTGGAAGGTAAAATCCAGGAACGCTACGGCATTGAGAAAGACCGCGTGCGTTCCGAACTGGACGATTGGTACAATCGTCAGACCTGGCTTTCATAAAGCTGCATTCTTCACGAAGAGCCCTGCCGCACGGCAGGGCTTTTGATTTTTGCATTCTTATCGGCAGCTATCCACGCGCTGCAGGGACGCCGACAACCCCATCAGGGAAAACGTATAGCGTGTCTGCGTACCACGTGCTGATGTCGCATGCACATTGAGCGTCTTGCCAGCACGCATGGCACGCATCAGCTTTGCCTCGTCGGCAACATTTTCCGCCCAGGCACGGTTGCCCTCGCTGAAAAATGGAAAGCGTGCGCCATCCACCATCACGTTGACCGCACTATCGGCTTTCAGCTCATACCCCATCACAAGTTGAGGGCTGTATTGACCGTCCGCCTTGGAAATAATCACAAAATTATCGCCGTGCCGCACTCCCGCCGGGTGAAAATTGACCGGGACTGTCAAAGCATAGCACTTGTTGCCCGCAAGTTCGGTGTTCTGGTAAACGCCCCAATCGCGGAATTCACCCAAATAACTCGTCTTCGCTGAAGCCGCGAGAGAACTCGCCACCAACCCTGCCAATGCCAGCGCAACGGTGGTTGCATTTTTTCTCATCGCTCAAAACCTCCATTTTGTTGCCAGTTCACGTCACTTAAAAAATTGTTTCATTGCGTTACTATTTCCTTAACGAACTGCTAAAATTTGTTGAAAGTTTGCGGGGAGAACCGGAACGTCAATCAGCAAAAGGAAAACGGCGCGCGTGGGTGCGATTATTGGCAAGGCCCGCACGACAAAACTGCTGAAAGGAAAATGGTGGGCCCGGAGGGACTCGAACCCCCAACCAAGCGGTTATGAGCCGCCGGCTCTAACCAATTGAGCTACAGGCCCCACGCATCCTTGCCCTACCCTAAAGAAAGCCGGGACACAAGCTGTCAAATGCATCAGTTGCCCTAATGCGCACATATTCAGTTGCGAAGCATGCAACCGGGAGCATGTCTCCCGAAAGTGGGAACCGGGTTCGGGATAAAGACATGCGACGAAACAAATACTTAGAGCGGCTCCTAGCACTTCCGCTATTTTAACCGGAGGTTGCATTTGGCGCGCAATTCGAATCTGATATCGTCGGCTCCACGCATGAGAGGGAACTTAAGAAATAAATGATTTCAAAGATAAAGCGGCCAGCCCTTCCGGCACGGCCTGCTCTGCCAAAGCTGCCTCAACTTTCTCTACAGGAGATTTTATGAACAACCGCGCTACCACTCTTCTTGCAACCTCCTTTTCTGCAATCATGCTCGCAGGCGCGCTAACGCTGCCGGCTCTGGCACAGGAGAATCAGATGACGAAGCAGCCTGCGCGTATCGCCGTCACCGGCGAAGGCACCATGACCGCCTCGCCCGACATGGCCATTCTCAATCTCTCCGTGCTGCGCGAGGCGAAGACCGCTCGCGAAGCCATGACCGCCAACAACGAAGCCATGGCGAAAGTACTCGCAGCCATGAAGAAAGCCGGTATTGAAGACCGCGATCTTCAGACCGGCGGCATCAACATCCAGCCGCGCTATGTCTACCCGGACGACAAGAACGGCCTGAAGGAACCGAGCATCACCGGCTATACGGTTTCGAACAGCCTGACGGTGCGCGTCCGCGATCTGGCCAAGGTCGGCAACGTGCTCGATGAATCCGTCACGCTCGGCGTCAATCAGGGCGGCGATCTGAGCTTCGTCAACGACAACCCGTCCGCCACGATCAATGAAGCGCGCAAGCGGGCCGTTGCGGACGCTATCGCCAAGGCGAAGGCGCTTGCCGATGCTGCCGGTGTAGGTATCGGCCGCGTTGTCGAAATCAACGAGCAGACCCGTCCGCCAATGCCGATGCCGATTGCTCGTGCCCAGTTCAAAACCATGGCCAGCGCAGCGCCGGAAGATGCCGTGCCTGTTGCAGCAGGCGAGAACAGCTATAATGTTTCGGTCAACGTCGTTTTCGAAATCAAGGAATAACGACAACTCATCTGGCAAGAGCAAAGGGGCGCACCAGCGCCCCTTTTCTTTACCTGTCGGCAAAGAAAAGCCCCGGCCTGATTGCTCAGGCCGGGGCTTTTCAAACTCAAACCAGATTTAGCGAATGATCGGGCAGCCGCGCACATTTGCGAATACGACACCGGCGGGGCGACCATGGCGGAAGCCGCGAACCTGGACCGACTTGCCGCGATAAACCACGCGCGCATTGCGGATGCCCATGCGGTTGGCCTTCATCTTGGCGCCTTCAACCGAGCAGGCAGGACCGCGATAAACCGGGCGGCCGTGGCGATGACCACGGTAGTCGACGTTCACGATGGCGGAGCCTGCCGACGTGCTGACAGCGGGAACGGCAACCGGCGACGCAGCGCTGGCCGTAGCTGCCGTCGTGAAGATGGCAGCAACACCAAGAGCGGCGGTTACGACGAACGACTTGAGCGAAATAGCAGACATCTTTGAACCTCTTTCGATTTGTTTCCAGGTCTTGCCTGAGGCACCCGAGAAGTAGCCCGCAATAGATGAACAGAATGAAAAACCATCATTCATGTGCCGTTCAGCTTACGTGAAGCGGAAGGTGCATCGGAACAGCACCTCTATAAAACAAATAAATTCAATAGGTTATGGCAATACAAAAACCGCACCGCTCTGTCCCGGTCGCGGATTAAATTTACGCAATGTTTGAAAAACGCAAGCCAGCCGTCACCGCTCGCCCGGCATCACCATATGGTCGAGATAATCGTCGTCGTCTTCCATATCGTGATCAAAGGCCGTCACCTTGCCGCGAACCGAGACACCTGCTTCATGCACAGTATCGGGCGATCCCGACACAAGCGGATGCCACCAGTATAGGTCCGAGCCTTCCGCAACCAGGCGATAGGCGCAGGTCACGGGCAGCCAGTCCACCTCATCAACGATTTCGGGCGTCAGGAACACGCAGTCCGGCACTGTCTTCTTGCGGTTGGGATAGTCGCGGCACTGGCACGTTTCGGCATTGAGCAGCGTACAGGCGACGCTCGTCCAATAAATCTCGTCGGTGTCCTCGTCCTGCAATTTATGCAGGCAGCATTGGCCGCAACCGTCACACAGGCTCTCCCACTCGCTGCGGGTAAGCTGGTTCAGGGTCTTGGTGCGCCAGAATGGTTTGTTGTTCATGATGCAGCGTATAATGGAATTGTGTCGGGAATGGCATGGACAAATCGCCGCCATTCAGAACAGTTGAAATCGGTTCCTGATTAGGTTACTCATCCGGCGTCATCATCATGACCGTAAGCGTCTTACGTCAGGCAACGCATCAATCCCGCCGGGAACGGCAATTCGCATTGATGTTTCGTTGCGCCTTCCCGGCATAATAATCAGGATTATACATGTCTCAGTTTGAATGCGCACGCCGCAGAAAGCTGCCCGCGCGCTATGCATCCATTGTGATGCCCTTCATCCTCTCGATCATGATGACATTCATCGTGTCGCTGATCGCGACTGCCAAGAGCCTTGGTCTTACCCATCCCGACCTCGCATCGAGCTGGATGGGCGCCTGGGGCCTTTCCTGGGTGGTGGCTTTTCCGGTGCTCCTCGCCATTCTGCCCATCGTGCGCAGACTGGTCGCCATCGTGTGCCACTCGCACTGAACTTGAAACAAAAAAGCCGCGCATTTTACGTGCGCGGCTTTTTTGATCTTCTTGCAGGCGGTCAGCGAAAAATAGCTTCGCCTTGCTCATCCACGATCTGCCGTCCCTTGTTCAGCGCGATGCTGGCGGCATCTTCGATACCGGGGCAACGATCGGCACGGACAAAGCGATATTCCTTCACTTCGCCATCGATTGCCTTGGAAATGACGCCACAGACCTGATACTGCCCGCCCTCGCTATAGGGCGTGGCAATGATCAGAAAGTCCTTGTGCTCAAGGCGACCAGCCTCTTTCGGCTCCGCTGGCGTTTCGGAGGCGGAGCCTCCACCAAAAAGACGCTTCAAAAAGGACATATCGCCTCCCCTTCCCGTATCGTTTAGCTGTCCAGGCCCAGTATCCAGGCCTAGCTATCCAGGAACGAACGCAGCTTACGCGAACGGCTCGGATGCTTCAGCTTGCGCAGTGCCTTGGCTTCGATCTGGCGGATACGTTCGCGGGTGACCGAGAACTGCTGGCCGACTTCTTCCAGCGTGTGGTCGGTGTTCATCCCGATGCCGAAACGCATGCGCAGAACACGTTCTTCACGCGGGGTCAGCGAAGCCAGAACACGGGTCGTCGTATCGCGCAAATTGGCCTGAATGGCGGCATCGATCGGCAGAAGCGCGTTCTTGTCCTCGATGAAATCGCCCAGATGTGAATCTTCCTCGTCGCCGACCGGCGTTTCGAGCGAGATCGGTTCCTTGGCGATTTTCAGCACCTTGCGCACTTTTTCAAGCGGCATGGCGAGCTTTTCGGCCAGTTCTTCCGGCGTCGGCTCACGACCGATTTCATGCAGCATCTGGCGCGATGTACGAACGATCTTGTTGATCGTTTCGATCATGTGCACCGGAATGCGGATGGTACGCGCCTGATCGGCAATCGAGCGGGTGATCGCCTGACGAATCCACCAGGTCGCATAGGTCGAGAACTTGTAGCCGCGGCGATACTCGAACTTGTCGACAGCCTTCATCAGGCCGATATTGCCTTCCTGAATGAGATCGAGGAACTGCAAGCCACGGTTCGTGTACTTCTTGGCAATCGAGATGACGAGGCGAAGGTTGGCTTCCACCATTTCCTTCTTGGCGATGGTTGCTTCGCGTTCGCCCTTCTGCACCTGATTGACGATGCGGCGGAATTCACCGATGGAGATCGCGGTTTCGGTCGCCAGCATCTGAATTTCCGAACGCAAGCGGTCGATGGTGCGCTCTTCCTTGGCTGCGAATTCCTTCCAGCCGCGCGCCGAAAGCGTGCTGACGCGCTCGACCCATTTCGGATCCAGTTCGTGACCCTGATATTCCTTCAGGAACTCCTCGCGGCGCACGCCGAAGGATTCGGCCAGACGCAGCAGCTTGCCTTCGTTCTGCACCAGACGCTTGTTGATGTCGTAAAGCTGTTCGACGAGCTGTTCGATACGGTTCTGGTTCAGCGACAGCGATTTCACCGCCTTGATGAGCTGATCCTTGAGTTCCTTGTAGCGGCGCTCCTGGCTTGAAGACAGTTCGCCGGTCGCGGCCAGACGGCCCTCGACCTGCTGATCCTGCAGCTTGCGCAGCTTCTTGTAGGTGTCGGCGATGAGATCGAGCGTTTCCATGACCTGCGGACGCAGTTCGGCTTCCATGGCCGCCAGCGACAGGTTGGCTTCGTCCTCGTCTTCTTCTTCCTCTTCAACCGGCATGTCGCCGCCGACATTGGTAATGTCGTCGTCGTCACGCGAGCGGCGCTGAGGCTTGTCATCGCGGGACTTGTCCTCTTCCACGCGCTCGATCACCGGAGCCTGCTTGGCTTCCGGACCGGCATAGGTGGTTTCGAGGTCAATGATTTCGCGCAGCAGGATGTTGGAATCATTCAGCTGGTCGCGCCAGATGATGATCGCCTGGAAGGTCAGCGGGCTTTCGCAAAGCCCGGCGATCATGGTTTCACGACCGGCCTCGATGCGCTTTGCAATCGCGATTTCACCTTCACGCGACAGAAGCTCGACCGATCCCATTTCGCGCAGATACATGCGCACCGGATCGTCGGTACGGTCGGTCGGCTCTTTCTTGGTCGTGGTGGTGGCAACAGCCGTGCCGCCGGATTCGACCAGATCGCCGCCCTCTTCCGAGTCGTCGTCGCTGTTGTCTTCGCGGTCGTTGTCCTGCTCGTCGTCTTCAACGACGTTGATGCCCATGTCTGACAGCATCGACATCGTGTCTTCGATCTGTTCGGATGTCACTTCCTCGGAAGGCAGCACGGCGTTCAGCTCGTCCATCGTGACGTAGCCGCGCTTCTTCGCGAGTTTGATCATCTTCTTGACAGCATCGTCAGAAAGGTCGAGAAGCGGACCGTCGGCAGCACCTTCGCGCTCGACTTCGGCTTCTTCGTTTTCCTTAACCTTCGTTGCCATATGTTCTTCTCCAGGCGACCCCGGTCGCTTCTAAGATATATAGAGTTCTCGGACAGTTTTGCGAGGCCGCAATCCGTCAGTTGATTCTGCGAGTAGCCGATTTCCTGTTAATGGCGGATTAACCTTGCCTTCGGTATCGGGCTTCTTCATCTCCGATTTCTTGTGGGCAGATCGGGCGGTCAACCGGACAATACCGATTTTCCGGGCCGCTTTTCCGGGCCACTTCCCGGCCCGTACCCAGCTTGCTGCCTTGCAGCCTCGGATATCACCGGTTTCTGTTCTTTTCCTTGTTCGAACTGTCGTGATTCCGTCATTTACGCCATACGTCAAGAGCGACTCACCTGATTCGCGCTTAAAAAGCGAATCATTTTGTTGTCACGGCCTCTCCGTCGGCCAGATAGAGCACGATTTTGGGATCGCAACCCCGCATTTCCGGCTGTTCTGGCAAGTCTGATTCGTGAAACCGAATCAGAAGCCGCCGGGCGGACGTCCCGAAGACAGGCCGAAACCGTCGATCAGGGCTTCTGTCGCGTCAGCTTTCAAAATCTGATTTTGTATATCCCTGAGACGCGCGAACAACTCGCCCGTTTCATCGGTTTCAAGCGCGGCTTCAACGGCTCGCAGCTCCTTATGTAGTGTGCGCGCCCGCTGATGCAAGTGAAGCGCCTGCCGAAGCGCTTCCCGCGCATCGTCTTCCGCGGCCAGTGCCGTCGCGGTCCAGAGCTTCGCGCCCTTCACCACAAGTTCGAGCATTTCGATCTGCTCGCCATGCCCGGCATTGACCAGCGCTCGCCGCATCGCATGACCATCTTCCATATGACCGGCGGCCAGCACATCCAGCATGGCCAGATGCAGCGACTTCAACGCTTCATGCCCCAGATCGAGCGCTGCCACCGTCTCGAAATCTTCTTCGATCAGGCGCGGATGGTTGAGAAGCGTCAGCACGATTGCGGTTTCGCGCAAAGGCGCATGCGATCCCGCCCCCGGCCTGCCGCCCTTTACCAGCGTGGAACGCACCAGACTGTCGGAAATCGCAAGACGGCCGCTGCCACCGGCCGGTCCGCCGCGCCCGCGTCCGCCATCGTTCCTGCGGTTGAAAGACGAATTGCGCTGCCCTCCGCCCTGATACCCCAGTCGTCCCTGTCCGAAGAAAGCCTGCGCCCGGTCGCGCATATCCTGGCTGTAATGGCGACGAATATCCTCATTGGCGATGCGGCTGGTAATCTCGCGCAGCCGCGCTTCAAGCTCGGCACGGCGTTCCGGCGTATCGAAGACACCGCCCGTCGTTTCCCGCGTCCACACCATGTCGACCAGCGGCCTGGCATCGCGCAGGACCGCATGGAACGCAGCCGGGCCTTCCGCCTTGACGAGATCGTCCGGGTCCTGCCCCTCCGGCAGAAGCGCGAAACGCAGCGACTTGCCGGGCTGCAAGGCGGGCAATCCCAGATCGACGGCGCGATAGGCGGCACGAAGCCCCGCCCCGTCGCCATCGAAGCACAGAACGGGCTCCGGGCTGATGCGCCAGAGAAGTTCAAGCTGTTCTTCCGTCAGTGCTGTGCCCAGAGGAGCCACGGCCTGATGGATACCGGCCTGCGCCAGCGCAATCACATCCATATAGCCCTCGACGGCGATGATGGATTTGGCCGGTTCGCCGCCTTGCGGCTGGCAGGCCTTGCGCGCCCGCAAGCCGTTGTAGAGCACACGGCCCTTGTGAAACAGTTCGGTTTCCGGCGAGTTCAGATATTTGGCAGGCGCATCGGCAGAAAGCGCCCGCCCCCCAAAAGCGATGATGCGCCCGCGCAGATCCTCGATCGGGAACATGACGCGATCGCGAAAACGGTCATAGGAAACGGCAATGCCCTCGCCGTGCACGACAAGGCCGCACGCCTCGATCTGCTCGCGCGACACGCCCTTGCCTGCCAGAAATTCCTTCAATGCGTTGCGCGATTCCGGCGCATAACCGATGCGGAACGTCTGCTGTGTCGCGGTCGAAAGGCCGCGGTCGCGCAGATAGGCGCGTGCCTTGGCGCCGACTGCGCTTTGCAACTGGCTCTCAAAAAATTGCGCCGCCAGTTCCATGACATCGTAGAGCGTGGCGCGTTGCGCCTCGCGCTTTTCCATTTCCGGGTCACGCGCAGGCATCGGAACGCCTGCCATGTCGGCAACACGTTCCACCGCTTCCGGGAAACTCAGACCTTCAAGATCGGTCAGAAACTTGAAGTGGTCGCCGGTCACGCCGCAACCGAAACAATGATAGCGGCCTTTGCGATCCTCACAATGAAAGCTCGGCGTCTTCTCGCCGTGAAACGGACAGCAGGCCCAGAAATCGCCCTTTGGCGGATTGCTCTTCTTGCGGTCGAACGATGCGCGCGTTCCTATCAGCGTCGAGATCGGGACGCGGTCTCTGATCTCATCGAGAAAGGATGGCGGAAAACGCATTACAGATTTCACTTTCGGATCAAGCAGCAGGCAGATGATAGTCCATAGCCTATATAGGCTCGCCCGCCTTGACAGTCCATCGCGCCCGCATGTCCCTCCCCGCTAATCACATGTCGCTGCCAAACAAGCGGATTGTCACAAAACTGTCATATATTCGTCACGACACTATAGGAGGAGATTGCAATTTATTGCGAATAAGCCCATATCTCCTGGATATTTGATTAGCCGGAACATATTTTTTCTTCATTTGTTGCGTTAGCTCAACCAATGTTGGTTTCACCCCACCTCCAACCCGAAGGGATTTTGCCGTGAATGGTTCTTTGGTCCTTTTGCATCTGGCCGGTGCAGTTGCTCTTTTGCTTTGGGCGACACGCATGGTTCGGACCGGGGTGGAGCGTGCCTATGGCGACCGGTTGCGCCGACGCCTGCGCAGCCAGATGCAGAATCCGCTGCTTTCCGTCGCCTTCGGCCTCGCCCTCGCCGTCGCCCTGCAAAGCTCGACAGCGGTCACGCTTCTCGTCGGCTCCTTTGTCGGTTCAGGCATTGTAGGCGGCATCGCGGGCCTCATGGCCGTGCGCGGCGGCGAACTTGGCTCCGCCCTCGTCGTCAAGATTTTGAGCTACGATCTCACGCTTCTGGTGCCGCTCTGCCTTGTCATCGGCACGGGCATCTTCATGACGACCGAGCGGCGCGACTGGCGCCAGATCGGGCGCATCGTGGTCGGTGTCGGCCTTCTCATCATGTCGCTGGAAATGACCGGACAGGCCACAGAACCGTTGCGGCAAAGCGAATTGCTGCCGGTCATCGTTGACTATCTGTCGGGCGACCCGGTCACCGCCTATCTGCTCGCGGCCCTGATGACATGGCTGTTTCATTCCAGCGTCGCCGCCGTCATCCTGCTCACCACTTTCGCCTCACGCGGCCTGATTCAGCCGGAACTGGCGGTGGTGATGGTGCTTGGCGTCAATCTGGGTTCGTCGATCATCGCCCCGATCCTGACCCGCCATGCGCCGCCTGAAACCCGTGTCGTGCCGCTCGGCAATCTGTTGATGCGCGGCGCGGGATCGCTCATCATGCTGGTGCTTTACCAGACCTTCAAACCGTCGGTCGCCTTCCTCGGCGCCGATCCGGTCTCGCAGGTGGTCAACGCGCATATCCTGTTCAATGTCGTCGTGATGATTGCCGGCATTCCGCTTTCCAGCCTCGTGTTGCGCACCACTGAAACGCTGGTGCATCTCAACGCCGACAAGAATGCATCCGCGCAGCCCCTGGCGGTCGAGGAATATAGCGCGCTCGATACCGCCGTGCTCGACCGGCCTTCGCAGGCACTCGCCAATGCGACCCGCGAAGTGGTCGGTGTCTGCGACACGATCGAAGTCATGCTGCGCCGCATCATCGAGCTTTATGAAAAGCCCGATCAGGCACGCATTGACGAACTGGCAGCGCTGGACGACCGGGTGGACAAGAAACACGCCGCGATCAAACTCTATCTCACCAGGCTCGCCACGCAGAACCTGACCGATTTTGAGTCACTGCGCATGCAGGAATTGCTCGGTGCCTGCGTCAAGCTCGAGCAGGTGGGCGATATCATCGTGCGCAACATGCTGGTGCATGTTCAAAAGAAGATGGATCACAACCTCGAATTTACCGAGGAAGGCTGGAAGGAACTCAGCCATTTCCACGCCATGGTTCTGGCCAATGCGCATATGGCGTTCAACGTGATTGTTTCGCGCGATGGCCGCACGGCGCGCCAGCTTGTGCAGGAAAAGGACCAGCTGCGCGAACTGGAAAAGCAGACGAGCATGCGCCATTTCACGCGCCTGCGCGAAGGCGCCACCCGCAGTATCGAGACAAGCTCAATCCATCTCGACACGATCCGCGACCTCAAGCAGATCAATTCGCTTCTGGCCTCAATGGCCTACCCCGTGCTTGAGGAACAGGGCCTGCTCAGCGACACGCGCCTCAAGGCCGCCAAGCAGAGCTGACAATCGGGCCCCGCGACGGCAGGCCGATACCTGCTGCCGCATGGCGCCAAATCTTAAAACGAAATATCCGCGGCGGGACGCACCCGCACGCGGGCATTTCCAGCCTTGAAACCATTCAATGTTTCATTGTGATGCGCAACGATATCCGCAAATTGCAGGCTGGCGGTGTCGCCGGTCGTGTGCGCGTCCCCGATCAACGTAACATCGTAACCAAGAGAAACAGCGCGCCGCACTGTGGTGTCGACGCAATATTGCGTCTGGCAGCCACCAATAATGAGGTGCGAGATATTCTGCTGGTCCAGAACGGCTTGCAGGTCCGTTTCATGGAAAGAATCGCAGCTTCGCTTTTCAACGAGAACGTCACCCGGTTTCAAGGCAAGCTCCTCGCGGACTTCCCATCCTGCTGTGCCTTTTTCCAACTCGTCACCGGGGCCGCCGTCATGCTGCACCATGATGACCGGAATTCCAGCCTCACGCGCCTTCTCCTGCAAGTCGCGCAGCCGCACAACGATCTCATCAAGGGCCCGGTCGATAGCAGGCTGCCGTTCCGGCGCACCCATTCCGGCCACGATGTCATTTTGAACGTCTATGACAAGCAAAGCTGTTTTCATCAGTCAGCATCCGGTGATTGTTGGGCTTTCGCCATGCATAGCACAAACAAAAGCCCTCGCCAGGGCGAGGGCTGAACAAAGTCGAAGCCTTCAGGCCTCACGCTTTCACTGCAAAAGCGATTTCACGATGGCGCTGGCCTTGGTGAAATCCATCTTGCCTGCATGGCGCTCTTTAAGAACGGCCATGCATTTTCCCATGTCGCGCAGACCCTGAGCGCCAATTTCGGCAATCACATCAGCACAGGCCTGCTTGATCTCATCATCGGTCATCTGCTGCGGCAAAAACTCGGAAATGATCGTGATTTCCTCGCGCTCGGCCTCGGCCAGCTCAAGGCGGCTGCCCTCTTCATAGATACGTGCGGATTCTTCTCGCTGCTTGACCATCTTGCCGAGGATGCCCAACAATTCTTCGTCCCCGACCGGGTCCTTGCCAGCGGTGCGGTTGGCGATATCACGGTCCTTGACCGCAGCCAGAACGAGGCGCAGCGTCGACATGCGGCGCTTGTCCTGTGCTTTCAGCGCGGTTGTGAGGGCCTGGGAAATCTCCTGGCGAAGCATAACGTCTCTCCTGACGGTGTTTGTTCTGTGTTGTTCGTTTCCTGCATCTATACAGCAAGCGAATAGATCCGCCGAGCTGTCCGAACCGCCATCCCGCAAAATAATATTACGGCGATTATCGCCATTTTTCAGGAAAGCATGATCCCGGACGATTGACCCGGCCTTCAAGTTTCTCTATTGCTCAAGGCTTAGCAGGACATCGGCACGTGCTGGCAGTGGGAGGTTTGAAATCCCCGCTGCCTTTTGGCGCATATATGCCCCTTGACGCTTCATCTTTCAAGCTACCTTACCGGTGGCGGGTTGAAACACGAACGCGTGCCGCATGATGCATGCCGCCCAAAAGCGGAAACCGGTTTTGGGACAGCGGCATGCATGAAGACTGGTAACGAAATAACAGCACACGCTGGCGTGCGCTAACAAGCAGGAGTGCAGACCATGACCGACACCACACCGAAAACAGCACCCTGGACTGTGGAGAAGCGAACCGCCATCCTCGTACTTGCCGATGGAACAGTGATCGAAGGCAAGGGCCTCGGCGCAATCGGTGCCATCGAAGCCGAAGTCGTGTTCAACACGGCGCTGACCGGCTACGAAGAAATCCTGACCGATCCGTCCTATGCCGGGCAGATCGTCACCTTCACCTTCCCGCATATCGGCAATGTCGGCGCCAATGCCGAAGACATTGAAGACCTGACGCCGGCCAATCGCCACGGCGCGGTCGGCGCGATCTTCAAGGCCGACATCACGTCGCCGTCGAATTTCCGCGCTACGGAAGATCTGGACACCTGGCTGAAGCATCGCGGCATCATTGCGCTCGCCGGTATCGATACCCGCGCGCTGACCGCGCTCATCCGCGAACGCGGCGCGCAGAACGCGGTCATCGCCCATGATCCGAGCGGCAAGTTCGACCTCGATGCGCTCAAGGCACGCGCCGCCGCATGGAGCGGCCTTGAAAACCTCGATCTCGCCAAGGACGTCACCATCGGCCAGAGCCTTACGTGGAAGGAAACGCCGTGGACGCTCGCCAACAGCTATGGCGAACAGGAAGCCCCGGAATATCACGTGGTGGCGCTCGATTTCGGCGCGAAGCGCAACATCCTGCGCCTGCTCACCGGCCTTGGCGCAAAAGTCACCGTGTTGCCTGCAACAGCAACGGCTGAGGATGTACTGGCCTACAACCCGGACGGCATCTTCCTGTCCAACGGCCCCGGCGACCCGGCGGCGACCGGCGAATATGCCGTTCCGACCATCAAGAAGCTTGTCGAAACCGGCCTTCCGGTATTCGGCATTTGCCTCGGCCACCAGATGCTGGCGCTGGCGCTCGGCGGACGCACCGAGAAGATGCATCAGGGCCACCACGGCGCCAACCATCCGGTCAAGGACTACACGACCGGCAAGGTGGAGATCGTGTCGATGAACCACGGCTTCGCGGTGGATTCAGATTCGCTGCCGGAAAATGTCGAGGAAACGCATGTGTCGCTCTTCGACGGCACCAATTGCGGCCTGCGCGTGGTCGGCAAGCCGGTCTTCTCGGTGCAGCATCACCCGGAAGCATCGCCCGGCCCGCAGGATTCGCACTATCTGTTCCGCCGCTTCATCAATCTGATCCGCGAAAAGAAGGGCGAAGCGCTGCTTCCCGAACGCGAACAGGCAGCGTAAACCCGCCGCGATTTATCAAAGGAAAAGGCCGGAGCGAAAAACTCCGGCCTTTCCGTTTTCACATCCGTCAAACCTCTGACAGCTTGGCCGCAGGCGCGGGCCGCACCCGCGCCACCACGATGACCAGCGCCAGAAACACCAGGCCTCCCCCGACGGCATAGGGCATGCCCGCAAAGACGAATGGTGCATTTGCGCCGGTGAAAACCGCAAAGAGCTGCGTGAAGATAAGCGGGCCGATAATGGTGGTAATGCTCGACACGCTGGTCAGCGCGCCCTGCAATTCGCCTTGCGCCGAAGGCGGAACCTTACCCGCCGCAATGCTTCGCAGCGGCGGATCGGCCAGACCTTCCAGCGCCGTCAGGAAGATGACGGCATAGACCATCCATCCCTCCCATGCGATGGCGTAGCCGATGAGCCCGAGACAGGAGAACAACACGCCGGTGATCGCCGTGCGTCTTTCACCAAGTATCGGCAGAACCCGTGGCAGAACCACCGCCATCACGAAGGCCGCACCGACGCCGAACAGGCCCAGCGACAGACCGATCTCCGCCTCGCTCCAGTTGTAGCGATAGGCGCCCACGAAAGACCAGACCGATGGGTAGACCGCGTGCGCCAGCCAGAACAGGAAGAAGACCAGCACGACCCAGCCGATGCCCGGATAGCTCCGCATCTGCTTGAGCGCACCCAGCGGATTGGCCCGGCCGATCTGGAACGCACGCCGGTTTTCGCGCTTCAACGTTTCCGGCAACAGGAAATAGGCCAGAATGAAGTTGATGAAGGACAGGAACGCCGCACCGTAAAACGGAACGCGCGGGCCGAACTCACCCAGCAAGCCGCCCAGCACCGGACCAAGCGCAAAGCCGACACCGAAGGCAATGCCGATCAGGCCGAAATTACGCGCACGGTTGCTGTCATCGCTGACATCGGCAATGTAGGCCGAAGCCGTCGCGAAGCTCGCGCCACTGATACCCGCCAGCACACGACCGACAAAGAGCATCCAGTAGGAAGCTGCAAGCGCGCAGATCAGATTGTCGAGCGCGAAAGTGAAGATCGAGGCGAGCAGCACCGGGCGCCGCCCGAAACGGTCGCTCAGATTGCCGATCATCGGTGCGAACAGGAACTGCATCCCGGCATAAACCAGCAAAAGCCAGCCGCCATCGACGGCAGCTGTGCTGATATCCGCGCCGGTCAGTTCTTCAAGAAAAGTCGGCAGAACCGGCATGATGATCGCAATGCCGATAATGTCGAGAAAAAGCGTCATAAAGACGAGTAACAAGCCCCGCCGTACAAACTGGGGATCATGCATGGGACACCTGAAATATGCTCCACGATGGACACGGTGGAACAGTCATAAATTGTGTTGATTGTAGAACTCGCGCGCCATCGTCGCTCAAAACTGAACGTCACGCTTGTAAATCGGAAAAAAGGCCGCGCCGGTGCCAAAGCATTTATCTGGAAAATTATTTCACGACAAGACCGTATTGCAGAATGTCAGCAGCAGTCCTGCCAGAACTGAAAAAGGCGGCCGAAGCCGCCTAATAAGCAGTGAAAAAAAGATCAGACGTCGCCGCTGAACGTATCGCAGGATTCCAGCTTTCCACTATCGAAGCCGCGCTGGAACCATTTGGCGCGTTGAGCCGAGGTGCCGTGATTGAAGCTTTCTGGCACGACATAACCCTGGCTGCGGCGCTGCAACGTGTCATCGCCGATCTGATGCGCGGCATTCAGCGCTTCCTCAAGGTCGCCCGTTTCCAAAATGCCCTTCTGTTCCGTGTAGTATCCCCACACACCGGCAAAGCAATCGGCCTGCAATTCCACACGCACCGACATCTGATTGGCCTGCGCTTCACTCAGCTGCTGACGCATCTGATTGAATTTGGGCAGGATGCCCAGAAGATTCTGGACATGATGGCCCACCTCATGCGCCAGAACATAGGCCTGCGCGAAATCGCCGGAAGCGCCGAAGCGGTTTGCCAGTTCCTTGTAGAAACTCAGGTCGATGTAGAGCTTGCGGTCGCCGGGGCAGTAAAATGGCCCGGATGCCGCCGAAGCAAAGCCGCAAGCTGAACGGACCTGCCCGGAAAAAAGCACCATCGTCGGGGGCGTATAGGTCTGGCCGCGCGACTGGAAAATGCCTTTCCACACGTCTTCCGTCTCGGCCAGCACCGTGCGGGCAAATTGCGTCGTCTCGTCATTGGAAACAGTGCCGCCCTCGGCAACCGTGCGTCCGGATTGCCCGGCTTGCTGGGTTACGCTCGGTCCCATGCTGCCATCGCCGAACAGGATCGGCAGTGGATCGATGCCAACGGCGCGCAGCACGAAGAACATCACCACCAGAATGAGAATGCCGGAAATGCCGCCGCCGCGAACGATTCGGAAGCCCGGCCCGCCAAAACCGCCGCCAAGCCCCCCGCCGCGACCGAAGCCGCCGCCCATACCACCGCCCTGCTCTCCGCGCAGATCTTCAACATTGTCGCTTTGCCTACGGCCTTGCCAGCGCATTGACCAACTCCCCTGCACCGTGCCGCTCCCAAAGAAGCGCCACCAAAAATATACCCGTAATTGTCGCATAAAGAGTTGGCACGGCAACATAAAAAGTAAATGGCAGCGTCAATCACAAACGAAGACTCTTTCGCAACAGTTTGGGCACAAGAAAGTTTATCCTGCGTCGACAGACAAAACCGGCCGCCACAAACGCCAGCAGAAGGCAGACCGCGAGAAATGGCGACCGCCATCCATGGGGAAATGCGATCTCATGCATGATACGTCCCGGCATGAAGGCGAAGGCCCCCGCCCCGAGAATGCCGCCGAGATAGACACGCTTGATGATTCTGCGATGAACTCCGATCTCACCGTTTCTGGCTGCCGCGATAGCGCGTGCACATCCCAGCAGCACCAGTATCGAAAGACCATGTATCGGGCTGAAACCGCCAACAAGATTGATCTGGTGAATGAAGAAACTCGATATCGCGGTGGCGATCATCAGCATCGCCCAAAGCCGCCCAAGCGCCTTGTGCAGTCTCGTGCCCTTGCGCTGCAAGAAAATGACCAGACCGATAATCGCGGCAGGTATGACGGTCGCAACATGGATTTGAATGGCAAGCGGTGCGTTGAGAAGCGGTTCGAAGTTCATGGCAGGGTTCCTGTTGAATTTCACATCGCTTTCAACAAGACTGCTTTCAGCTCAACCGAAACGGCGTCAAATGCGGGAAAACTACGTGACCGGAGACTTGCAGCAATTCGCGCTTCGTGAATTGTCGACCATTGTTCGCGCGCCGCGCCTGTGGGCCACATTCCTTATCGTCGTCCTGATCTTCACCATCACCGGCCCTTTCGGGACCGATCTGTCGATGCCGGTGGCGGTCCGCTTCTTTTACTGGCTCTCGGTGCAGTTTGCCGGATGGTGCACGGCAATCGTTTTCTCCGTTCTGGCTGATATTGTGCTCGAACGTTTTACCAAGCATGCCTTCGCCCGCATGATGACCGGTGCGATTGTGGCTGCGCTGCCGATCGGGCTCTGGATCGCCTTCATCAACTGGAGCTTTACGGGCAGAACGCCAACGACGAGTGCGGTTCTCGCCAACGCCGCTGTCGCCCTGCCTCTCAGCGCCCTTTTTTGCGTTCTCGCTTACATGACGTTGCGCCGTGAGCTGGAAGCCGTACCGAGAAATGTTCCTGATACGCCACCGCCATTGCTCGCCCGGTTAAAACCCGGCAATCGCGGCGCAATTCTGCGCCTTTCCGCGGAGGATCACTACACGCGGATCGTCACTAGTCACGGACAGGAACTCCTTCTTCTCCGCTTTTCCGACGCAGTGAAGGAAGTCGGCAATACGAGCGGTCTTCGGATTCATCGCTCGCACTGGATCGCCGACGGGCATGTCGCCGAATTGCGCAGAACCAATGGCGGTTTGAGCCTGCTGACGAAGGACGGCACAAGGCTGCCCGTCAGCCGCGCGAGCCAGAAATCAGCCCGTGAACGCTTCGGTTCGTTAAATCTCTAGGGAACTTATATTAGTTCTTACTCAATTTTCACGTTAATAATTGCGGAAATACACGGCACTCGCTACAGCATGTTCGTCAATGGGGGCGTGAGAAATGCAGAACCGAAAGCAACTTTACTCGATCCAGATCTTGCGCGGTCTCGCCGCAACTGCCGTCCTGATCGCTCATACGATCGAGCATCCACGCGCTGAAACCAACAATGCCATCACGATGCTGGGCGTTTTCGGTGTTCAACTGTTTTTCGTCATCAGCGGCTTTATCATCGCCTATGTCAACGCCGATGGTCCGTTCCGGCCCGGCGACTTCCTGACAAGGCGCATTTTCCGCATCGTACCGCTTTACTGGCTATGCACGATCACGGTTTTCTTCTGCGCGCTCTATCTGCCGTCCCTGTTCAAAACCACGGTCGCGGATGTCGGCTATTTCATCAAGTCGCTCTTCTTCATTCCTGCCGCCACGCCGGGCGACCCGAGTGACTGGCGCCCGATCTTCAAGCTCGGCTGGTCGCTCAACTACGAACTGTTTTTCTATGCGGTCTTCGCCCTGTTCTGGTGGTGCCAAAGCGCCTTGCAGCGCACGGTCCTCCTGACCATGGTCTTCGGTGCCTGCGTTATCGGAAGCTTCTTTGTCGAGCCGTCGGCAAGTGTCGCCGCGTTCTATCTGCACAAGAACCTGCTGACTTTCATGTGCGGCATGTGGCTGGCGGAAGCGGAAAAACATCGCCTGTGGGAAAGGATGTCCCCGGCAACACTGGCGGGAATCGGCATCCTCGCCGCAGCCGCGCTTTACGGCACCTTCTCCACCCCGCTGGCCGCATTCAACAATTTCCCGACATATCTCATCATGTGCGGTGCGGCTGCCCTGCTGGTCGCTGGCGCATTGGGCGTGGAGCGCTGGCTTGGCGACCTGCGAGACAATTTCTTCGTCGATCTCGGCGCGATTTCCTATTCGCTTTACCTGACGCACATGTTCGTGGTCGGTTTCGGCTGGGCGGTGCTGCGCAAATTGAACCTCGGCCCTGCTACTGAAATCGCCGGCATGGCAGCCATCGTGGTCGCTGCGATAATCGCGG
The DNA here is from genome assembly GCF_055816895.1 of Ochrobactrum sp. PL_is501. NCBI lineage: Bacteria > Pseudomonadati > Pseudomonadota > Alphaproteobacteria > Hyphomicrobiales > Brucellaceae > Ochrobactrum > Ochrobactrum sp. PL_is501. The sequence goes on from NZ_JBVPGR010000040.1 coordinate 249,320, forward strand.
CAAAGATTTCGTATCGCCTGATTGAACAGCCGTCTAACAGGCTCGGCCAGATGCTCGCCAGGCGCAACCAACCATCGCTGAAGGTCGCTCAGGCGGAAGCCTGAACGGCCCGTAAACGCTTTGGTTCGGTTATAACATCTTTCGAGAAAGCAGAATTTTCGTGAATGCCCCCACTTTCTTTGAAATAAAACGATTTGTGGGGTTCCGCTTATCGAAATGATTGCCTATAAGGCCCGCTTAGCCCACAGAATTCATACGCTGCCAACCCGCCGGAAAACCGTGCGGGCTTTTCTGGCAGGCTAAGAAGCATGTCTCTCGAAAGTGGGAACCGGTTTCGGGACAAGATCATGCGCGCGAAGAAGATAGGATGAGCTCATGCCGAAACGTACAGATATCAAATCGATCCTGATTATCGGCGCGGGCCCCATTGTCATCGGCCAGGCTTGCGAGTTCGACTATTCCGGCACGCAGGCCTGCAAGGCGTTGAAAGAGGAAGGCTACCGCATCATCCTCGTCAACTCCAACCCTGCCACGATCATGACCGATCCCGACCTGGCCGATGCGACCTATATCGAGCCGATCACGCCGGAAGTCGTGGCCAAGATCATCGCCAAGGAACGCCCGGACGCGATCCTGCCCACCATGGGCGGCCAGACCGCGCTCAACACCGCATTGTCGCTCCGCCGCATGGGTGTGCTTGAACGTTATAACGTCGAGATGATTGGCGCCAATGCGGAAGCCATCGACAAGGCGGAAGATCGCGCGCTCTTCCGCGAGGCGATGCAGAAGATCGGCCTCGACACGCCGGGCTCGATGCTCGCCAACGCGACCGAAATCAAGGACGAGGACCGCAAGCGCCACGAAGCCAAGCGCGCCGAAGTGAAGGCGCAGTTCTCCGGCGACGACCTCGACAAGGCGCTCGACAAGCTTGAAACCGAATGGCAGCTCGGCGAAGTGGAGCGCAAGCAGCGCTATATGAGCCACGCGCTCGCCAAGGCAGCGCAGGCGCTCGACGTGGTCGGCCTTCCGGCAATCATTCGCCCAAGCTTCACGCTCGGCGGCACCGGCGGCGGCATTGCCTATAACCGTCAGGAATTCTTCGAGATCATCGAACGCGGCCTCGACGCCTCGCCGACGACGGAAGTTCTGATCGAAGAGTCGGTTCTGGGCTGGAAAGAATATGAAATGGAAGTCGTCCGCGACAAGGCGGACAACTGCATCATCATCTGCTCGATTGAAAACCTCGACCCGATGGGCGTCCACACGGGCGACTCGATCACGGTTGCGCCTGCCCTGACCTTGACCGACAAGGAATACCAGATCATGCGCAACGCCTCGATTGCGGTGCTGCGCGAGATCGGTGTCGAAACCGGCGGTTCCAACGTGCAGTTCGCGATCAACCCGGCCAATGGCCGCATGATCGTCATCGAAATGAACCCGCGCGTGTCGCGTTCGTCGGCGCTCGCTTCCAAGGCAACCGGCTTCCCGATTGCCAAGGTCGCAGCCAAGCTTGCGGTCGGCTACACGCTGGATGAACTCGACAACGACATTACCGGCGGCGCGACGCCTGCCTCGTTCGAACCGTCGATCGACTATGTCGTCACCAAGATCCCGCGCTTTGCATTCGAGAAATTCCCCGGCTCCTCGCCGATCCTCACCACCGCGATGAAGTCGGTCGGCGAAGTGATGGCCATTGGCCGCACGTTCCAGGAAAGCTTGCAGAAGGCGCTGCGCGGTCTCGAAACCGGCCTGACGGGCCTTGATGAAATCGCCATCCCCAACATCGAGGAAGGCGACGAGAAGAACGCCATCCGCGCTGCTATCGGCACGCCGACGCCGGATCGTCTGCGCATGGTTGCGCAGGCAATGCGCCTTGGCCTGACCACCGAGCAGGTCCACGACGCATCGAAGATCGATCCGTGGTTCCTCGAGCAGATCGAAGCCATCGTGAAGACCGAAGAGCGCATTCGCGAACATGGTCTGCCGCAGGACGCCGAAAATCTGCGCATGCTGAAAGCCATGGGCTTCTCCGATGCGCGTCTCGCCAGCCTGACCGGCAAGGACGCCGAAGACGTGGCGAAGCTGCGCGCCGATCTCGATGTGCATCCGGTCTATAAGCGCATCGACACCTGCGCCGCCGAATTCGCCTCGCCGACCGCCTATATGTACTCGACCTACGAAACGCCTTTCGTCGGTGAGCCACGCTCGGAAGCGGAAGTGTCGGATCGCAAGAAGGTCGTCATTCTCGGCGGCGGTCCGAACCGTATCGGCCAGGGCATCGAGTTCGACTATTGCTGCTGCCATGCGGCCTTCGCGCTCGGCGATGCCGACTATGAAGCCATCATGGTCAACTGCAACCCGGAAACGGTTTCGACCGACTACGACACGTCGGATCGTCTTTATTTCGAACCGCTGACCGCAGAAGACGTGCTGGAAATCCTGCGCGTGGAACAGGAAAAGGGCACGCTGCACGGCGTCATCGTGCAGTTCGGCGGCCAGACCCCGCTGAAGCTCGCCAATGCGCTTGAAAAGGCAGGCATTCCGATCCTCGGCACCTCGCCGGACGCCATCGACCTTGCCGAAGATCGCGACCGTTTCCAGAAGCTTCTCATCAAGCTCGACCTCAACCAGCCGAAAAACGGCATCGCCTATTCGGTCGAACAGGCGCGCCTCGTCGCCGCCGATCTCGGCTTCCCGCTGGTCGTGCGTCCGTCCTATGTTCTGGGTGGCCGCGCCATGCAGATCATTCACGATGAACGGTCGTTGCAGAACTATCTGCTCGACACCGTGCCGGAACTGGTGCCGGAAGACATCAAGGCAAAGTATCCGAACGACAAGACCGGCCAGATCAACACGCTCTTGGGCAAGAACCCGCTTCTGTTCGATACCTATCTGACCGAAGCCATCGAAGTGGATGTCGATTGCCTGTGCGACGGCAAGGACAGCTTCGTCGCCGGCATCATGGAACATATCGAGGAAGCCGGTATCCACTCGGGCGACTCGGCCTGCTCGCTGCCGGTGCACACGCTTTCGCCGGAAATCGTCGCAGAACTGGAACGCCAGACGGCAGCGCTCGCCAAGGCGCTTCATGTCGGCGGGTTGATGAATGTTCAGTTCGCCATCAAGGACGGCGAAATCTTCATTCTCGAAGTCAATCCGCGTGCATCGCGCACCGTGCCATTCGTGGCAAAGACGGTCGGCACGCCGATTGCCAAGGTCGCAGCCCGCATCATGGCCGGTGAAAGCCTCGAAGCCGCACTCGGCGCTTATGGCGGCACGCCGAAGACGCCTTCCCGCCCGCATATCGCGGTCAAGGAAGCGGTGTTCCCGTTTGCCCGTTTCCCCGGCGTCGATACGCTGCTCGGACCGGAAATGCGCTCGACCGGCGAAGTCATGGGCCTCGACTACGACTATGCTCTGGCCTTCGCAAAGGCGCAGCTTGGCGCGGGCGTGGAATTGCCACGTGAAGGCACGGTGTTCGTATCCGTCCGCGATGAGGACAAGGAACGCGTTCTCGGCCCGGTTCGCCTGCTGGCCAGCATTGGCTTCAAGGTCATGGCGACCGGCGGCACGCAGAAGTTCCTCGAAGCCAATGGCGTCGAATCGACCAAGATCAACAAGGTCATCGAAGGCCGTCCGCATGTGGAAGATGCGATCCGCAATCGCCAGATTCATCTGGTCTTCAACACGACCGATAGCGCAAGCGCTGTTTCCGACAGCAAGTCGATCCGCCGCGCAACGCTGATGCAGAAGCTGCCTTACTACACGACCATGGCCGGAGCGGAAGCCGCCGCCGAAGCCATCGCCGCGCTCAAGGCCGGTTCGCTGGAAGTGCGTCCGCTTCAGGATTACTTCCGCTGATCATCTGTCACGATGACCCTATTGAGCCGCCGGTCATTCCGGCGGTTTTTTCATGCCGTCTTCAGCGCCGGTAATTCCAGGGGCTTGTTGTCGGGATCATCTTCCAGATGAACCTGCTTGGTGAAGAGCCCCTCGTGCAGATGCGGCTTGCCCAGATGAATGACGGCTGCGTCTTTCAGCTCACTGTCCAGCATGTCGCGTATCCGCTGATAGGCCTCCGTATCGAGGCCATCGAGCGCGCCATCGATGACGATCCATTTCGGCTGCTGGAGGATAAGACGGGCAAAGGCAAGACATTGCCTTTCATCATCGGTCAGCACCCGATCCCATCGTGCGACGTTGTCAAGGCTGGCCGAAAGCCGCCCCAACCCGGCCCGTTGAAGAAGCTTTTCCAGCGCTTCGTCGGAAAACTGCTTGATGTCGAGCGGGTAAGCGATGACGCCACGGAGATTTCCCGGCGGGAAATAAGGTGCACGCGGCATGAAGGCGACGCCATCACCGACCGGCATGCCGATCCGCCCCTGCCCCCAGGACCACAAGCCGCCCAGCGCACGAAACAGCAATGTGCGCTGCGTTTCCGTCCCGCCAGTGACGAGCACGCGTTCTCCGGCCTTCACGGCGAGGGTCTCGCGAGAAAGCTTCAGGCACTGCTCCGGCGCCGCGATGGAAACGCCGTCGAGCGTCAGCACATCGCCGTCATTGACGGCAAGATCGATCTGCCGGTCCAGACGGCCAAGCGCATCCATGTGCAGCACCGCCTGACGAAAGCTCGCGACGCGAAGCAGCGTCGCCCGCCAGTCGGCAATCGCCCCGAAATTATCCACGAACCAGCGCAGCGCGTTATGCACCTGCGTGAATGCGCCGACGGCCATCATCAGCCCCCCGAATGTCAGCCCGCCGCCGAAATAGACCGGAGCCGCCACGAGGATCGGCGCCACGATCGTCAGCCAGCCATAACCGGCCGTCACCCATGTCAGCCGGGTGGTCGCATAGACGATCTTGCGGATTGCGCCCAGAACCGCATCGATATCCAGATCAAGGCGGCGTCTTTCATCTCCTTCCCCACGGGACAGGGTAATGGCGTCGAGGTGCTCGTTGACACGCATCAGCGACGCGCGAAAATCCGCCTCGCGCGCATAGCGATTGGCATTGATATTGACCAGGCTGCGCCCGACGATCCATGTGAGCCATGACGCGGAGGCCGCATAGATGATAACGGCCCAGACCATGTAGCCGGGGATCGAGAAACTGTAACCCGCGACGTGAAACACGAAGCCGCTCGACAGCGACCACAAGACCCCGACGAAACTCACCAGAATAACGGTCGACTGGAGCAGGTTGATCCCCAGATCGCAGGAGGTTTCGGCCAGATGGCGGGCGTCTTCATGCAGGCGCTGGTCCGGGTTGATGCCAATCTCGCCCGCATTGGCCAGCCGAAAGGCGCGTCCCGGCACCAGCCATTGCCCCACCAGATCGCGGGCCAGCCCCTCGCGCATCTTCAGCTTGAACATCTGGTTGAGCCAGGTCTGCGATACGTTGAGCAGCAGAAGAGCGCCTGCGATCCCGAAGAAGACCATCAACTGATGGAAGAAAGCCTGTAAATCCCGGCGGGCAAGCGCATCGTAAAACGGCTCATTCCAGCGATTGATTGCGACCTGCCCGATGGCGATCAGCACGACAAGCACGAAAATGCCGGTCCCCAGCGCGATCAGCGTGTTGCGCACTGGCGAAACCAGAAATGCGCCCACCATCATCGAGACCTGTGAAAAAAGATCGGTTCCATCGCGTGACGGAGTGCCGCCTATCAGCTTCGCTGAACTTTTGCGCAGGCGTTCCGTGACGCTGCGCCTCACCCTCTTGCGGGGACGGCCTTTTTTGGGTGCGCCCTGCTTCGTCTTGTCCTTGTCCGGTTCAGACGTCATGTTCTGCCTCGCTGCCCACCCGCCGTTCAATTTTGCAGATCTATTCGCAACATGCGCATTATGTACGTCACGCGGAAGTCAAAGATAGGAGATCAGCACGCTTTTCGTGCAAACCAGCTGTAGTGACCCACAACAATATGCGGGTTTAGTCGAAAACCGTTCGATGCAATCATGGCCGGAACCCGAAGCTTGCCGGAAAATTCCATGGCCATCACAATCAAGCCTATCGACAAGGTCCTCATTTATGCGACGTGGAACCACCGCCTGCTCGTCTTTGAAGAACCGGATTTTCCCGAAACGCCGCTTCAGGTTCCGGGCGGCACGGTCGATGCAGGAGAAGACATTCTCGCCGCCGCCTATCGCGAATTCGCCGAAGAAACGGGGCTTCTTCACGGCGATGGCATGACCCATCTCGAAACCGTCGATTACGACTATCCGGAAAAAGGCAGTACGGAGCTGCACCGCCGCCATTGTTTCCATTTGAAATTGAACACGGCGATGCCTGAAACCTGGGATCACCATGAAATGTCGCCATGTGATGGAAGCGCTCCGATTCTGTTCAGGCTGTTCTGGCTCGACCAATGGAGCGCTCAAAACCGTCTGGGACTCGGGATGGCGAAAAGCCTGAGTAAAATCAGTTTCTAGCTCGTATGCGAGCTGTCTTGTGTTGGTCAACTTTGTCGCATATAATTAGCGCATCGATTTTTCGGTCGAGTGACTTTGCGACCCGTGCGGCCAGCCGTGCTTCCTGACGATCTCCTGTCCATAAATTCGATCCACAGGGACGTGTGCGAAGCATACGGACTACTCTACTACTAATGTTACAAAGGAATTTCCCATGGCTACGGGAACAGTTAAGTGGTTCAACACGACCAAGGGCTTCGGCTTCATCCAGCCTGACCAGGGTGGCACGGACGTTTTCGTTCACATCTCCGCCGTTCAGCGCGCTGGCCTTGCCACGCTCGACGAAGGTCAGAAGGTTTCTTACGAAATCGTTCAGGACCGCCGTTCGGGCCGTTCGTCTGCCGACAACCTCGTCGCAGCGTAATTTTTGCCGCAAGGCATAGAAAAGGCGGGTCTTCGGGCCCGCCTTTTTGTTTGTCCGCTTTTCTCACCGTTTCAGCGCCATCGCGCTTGTGCAAGCATCGGCGCAGGACAGAAGGTTACGGCAGCCAGTCGATCGGCACATGCCCCTCGTCGCTGGCGACACGCTGCAACCATTCGCCCACGGCGGGATATTGCTGCATGTCGAAACCGCCAAGATGGGCCTCATGCGTGTAGGCATAGAGCGCGATATCGGCCACCGTATAATTATCTCCGGCGATGAACAGCGTCTTCTTCAGCTGGGTTTCCATCACCGCCAGCGCCTTTTCGCCGCCAGCCAGCGTGGAAGCCAGACGCTCCGGCGTCGCGTCGCGCGACCGCTCCGGATAGACCTTCAACGCACGGCGTACTGCGATGTAAGGCTCGTGGCTATATTGTTCGAAGAACAGCCACTGATAGACCAGAGCGCGCTCGTAAGCGTCTTTCGGCAACAGGGGCGTCCCTTCGGCCAGATGCAGGAGAATGGCGTTCGATTCCGCGAGGAAACGCCCGTCTTCCAGTTCCAGCAGCGGAACCTTGCCGTTCGGGTTCTTGGCCAGATATTCCGGCGTGCGCGTCGATCCATCAAGCGAGGAAACCGCGACGTGGCGAAAGGGCCTGCCGATCTTCGCCAGAAGCAGGCGAGGTTTGTAGCAATTGCCGGAATCGACTTGTTCATAAAGCGTCAGCATGATCGTCTCCTCTTTTGCCGCAATATTCCTGCCCGTCGGCATCCTGTCCAATCAGTTTCTTTGCGTTAATATGTCAGCATTGCTGATGGATCTGTTCGTTTTGGCAACACATTGGCGCGAAATCCCGCAATTGCCGACGAATTCCCAATCCTTCTGTTGCGCTTCCCGCGCCGATGGGACATAGAAAATTCGCAAAACCGGACCGCGCCCGGTGCCGGTTAACAGAGCCTGCCATCTATGGAGATCTATCATGGCATTTCTCGCCGACGCCCTTTCCCGTGTAAAGCCCTCTGCGACCATCGCGGTCAGCCAGAAAGCACGTGAACTGAAAGCCAAGGGCAAGGACGTGATTGGTCTCGGTGCGGGCGAGCCCGACTTTGACACGCCGGACAATATCAAGCAGGCGGCTATCGACGCGATCAATCGCGGCGAAACGAAGTACACGCCCATCTCCGGCATTCCCGAGCTGCGTCAGGCCATCGTTGCCAAGTTCAAGCGCGAAAACGGTCTCGACTACAAGCCGGAACAGACCATCGTCGGCACCGGCGGCAAGCAGATCCTGTTCAACGCCTTCATGGCGACGCTGAACCCCGGCGATGAAGTCATCATCCCTGCCCCTTACTGGGTGAGCTATCCTGAAATGGTGGCGATCAATGGCGGCAACCCGGTCTTCATCAACACCAAGATCGAGGACAATTTCAAGCTGACCGCCGCCGATCTGGAAAAGGCCATCACGCCGAAGACCAAGTGGCTGATCTTCAACTCGCCGTCGAACCCGACCGGCGCGGCTTACACGGAAGCAGAACTCAAGTCCCTGACCGAAGTTCTGGTTCGTCATCCGCATGTCTGGATTCTGACCGACGACATGTATGAGCATCTGGTCTATGGCGATTTCGTCTTCACGACGCCTGCTCAGGTCGAGCCTTCGCTCTATGACCGCACGCTCACCATGAACGGCGTGTCGAAGGCCTATGCCATGACCGGCTGGCGTATCGGCTATGCCGCAGGACCGCTGCAGCTCATCAAGGCCATGGATATGGTTCAGGGCCAGCAGACCTCGGGCGCCTGCTCCATCGCACAATGGGCTGCGGTCGAGGCGCTGAACGGCACCCAGGATTTCATCCCGGAAAACAAGAAGATCTTCCAGGCCCGTCGCGATCTGGTGGTCTCGATGCTCAACCAGGCCAAGGGCATCCAGTGCCCGACGCCGGAAGGTGCGTTCTATGTCTACCCGTCCTGCGCTGACCTGATCGGCAAGAAGACGGAAGCTGGCAAGGTCATCGAAACCGACGAAGATTTCGTCACCGAACTGCTGGAAGCCGAAGGCGTTGCCGTCGTTCATGGTTCGGCATTCGGCCTCGGACCGAACTTCCGCATTTCCTATGCGACGTCGGATGCGCTGCTTGAAGAAGCCTGCACCCGCATCCAGCGCTTCTGCGCCAGCCTGCGCTAGGGCATTTCCAGCAACAGCGTGAAATAGTCAGAGCAAAGAATACCAAGGGGCCGAAAGGCCCCTTTTTCATATCTGCAATTTGAGACATGCCGGGGCTGGTGTGTCCGGCTTCCCGGACCTGTCAAAAGAGACAGTTGAGCGCGAAAAACATCTGGCTATCGTTGCAATGCGTCGCCCTGCCCGGCGAAAAGCCAAAAAAAAAGCCAGACAAATGTCTGGCTTTGAGTTTTGAAGGTGCCTTCGAGGCAAACCTCCAGAGGGGAACACTCAGCCTGCGCAAATGGGAGGAGGAAACGCAGCGCTGAGATGATCTTTATATGCCTGTTGCCCATTGTTTTTGCAATGCGACTTTAGCGCAATGCAGCTATGCGTTTTACGCATGACTATGCCAGACATGAAAATCATTTAAAATCATCTGGTTAGGCCGAAAAAAATTACTTCGTAATATTATAATGAGCAGATCGACCGCCTAAAGCATGGGCATCGACAACAAAACCATGCCCGCAAATTTGGCAAATCACCCTTTTTGAGTCGCCCAGGGCAGATGTCACGCAACTGTCACTGCAATGCAGCGGGCCTGTCACACAACGCGCCTAAAAGCCCCGGCAAGACGCCGCGCATGATGCGCCCGGCGCATGTGCGGTGCGTGAAAAGTGCTGCCCACAGACAGACCCGAGAAGGAGCGTACCCGTGCGGATCGTTCAGATTACAGACACCCACCTCAGCCCAATCAAGCCGCACTTCAACCGCAACTGGGAGCCGCTCGTTGCCTGGATCGACCAGCAGAAGCCCGATCTCATCATCCACACCGGCGACCTGACGGTCGATGGCGCCGACGTGGAGGCCGACCTTCTGTTCTGCCGCGCCTGCCTGAACGAACTTCCCGCCCGCGTTCTTACCCTTCCGGGCAATCACGATATTGGTCATCTTCCCGAAAGCCACCAGCCCGTCAATCCGCAGCGCCTGATGCGCTGGCGCCGTCATATCGGCCCGGACCGCTGGGCGGAAAACTTCGGCGACTGGCGCATTATCGGCCTCAACAGCCTCGTCATCGGCTCCGGTGAAGCCGAAGAAGCCGAACAGTTCCAGTGGCTCGAAGATGAATTGAAGCACAGCGACGGCAAGCCGGTCGCCGTCTTCGCACACAAGCCGCTTTTCGTAGACGATCCGGACGAGGGCGACAGCGGTTACTGGGGCATTCGCCCTGCCCCGCGCCAGCGTCTTTATGATCTTTTCGCCCGGTATAATGTGCGGCTTCACGCCAGCGGCCATCTGCACCGCGCATGGTCGGGCGATGCCTTCGGCACGAACTATGTCTGGGCGCCTGCCGCAGCCTTCATCGTCGGGCCGATGGAACGCGATCTCCCCGGCGAGCGCATTCTGGGCGCGGTCGTTCACGATCTCGATGAAGTTGCCACAAGCAGCATCGTGCGCATCGATGCGCTGACGCCCTATGTCATCGACGATGTGGTGCATGAAGTTTATCCGCACCACACCGGCGATGGCGAGAAGGTTATCGAGGAGGCAAGCCAGTGAGCACGCTCGTCCTCCGCGACATCGGCAAATCCTACGGGGGAAACCGCATTCTCGATGGCATTTCCATCGAAGCCGCGGAAGGCGAATTCATCGCCCTTGTCGGCCCGTCAGGATGCGGCAAGAGCACGCTTTTACGCATTCTCGCCGGTCTCGACCATGCGGATGAAGGAAGCGTCGAGCTTGCAGGGCGCAATATAACCGGCGCGCACCCTGCCGATCGCAACATCGCCATGGTGTTCCAGTCCTATGCGCTCTATCCCCACCTGACGGCGGCGCAGAACATTGCCGTGCCGCTTGCGATGCGCGATCTGACCGCCGTGGAACGCCTGCCAATGATCGGCGCTTTCGTTCCGGGCCAGCGCGGCAAACGCGCCACCATCCAGAAACAGGTCAAGGCCACCGCAACCAGCCTCAAGATCGACCATTTGCTTGACCGCAAGCCGGGCCAGATGTCGGGCGGCCAGCGCCAGCGCGTGGCGCTTGCCCGTGCGCTCGTACGTCAGCCGGGCGCATTCCTGATGGATGAGCCGCTGTCGAACCTCGATGCCAATCTGCGCGTTCACACCCGTGCGGAAATCGTCGAACTGCATCGCCGCGCCGGTGTTCCCACCATCTACGTGACCCACGATCAGGCCGAAGCGCTCAGCATGGCCGACCGCGTTGCGGTGATGATGGGCGGCAAGCTGCTGCAGATCGACACGCCGACCGCGATCTATAACGATCCGCGCCATATCGAGGTCGCACAGTTCATCGGCACACCGCGCATCAATATTCTGGAAGCATTGGTCAGCGATAACGGCATGGTGCATTTTGCCGGTCGCGCCATCTTGCAGGGTGTCGCTGCCCATTCCGGCACCAATATCCGCATCGGCATTCGTCCCGAACATTTTAAGCTCAAGCCGCACGACAAGACGGGCATTGCGGGCACGGTCTCGCGGATTGAGTTTCTGGGCTCGGAAGTGCTCGTCTATCTCAAGGCTCCCGGTGCAGCGCAGGATCTCACCGTGAAGCTTGCCCCGGAAGAAGCCCGAGATATCGTTGTCGGCCTCCCCGTCGGCCTGCATTTCGATGCCGGCCACGCCTATCTCTTCGGGGAAGACGGCCTGCGCCTGCGCCAGCCCGCCGGGAATATCGTCAAAACCGCATCGCCGGCAAAGGCCGCCGCTCATGTCTGATATAACGTTAACCGGCTCTGCGGCCACCGGCGCGCGCACAGCGGCTGAGGAAGCCCGCCGCCGCGAGGAACGGCTTGCCTGGAAGCTGGCGGCTCCGGCCATCATCCTGACGGTGCTGCTGATTCTTCTTCCGACAGCCGCCGTCATTTTCTGGAGCCTGACCAATTTCGAGCTCGGTTATGACGGTTTCGAATTCATCGGGCTGGAAAACTATGCCGAATTGTTCAGCGACCGCACTTTCCTCGTCTCGCTGAAGAACACCGCCATCTATACCGCCATCGTCGCGCCCGCTTCCGTCTTTCTCGGTCTCGGCGTGGCCCTCCTTATCGAAGGCGAAGTTTGCGGCAAATCCTTCTTCCGCACGGTTTACTTCCTGCCGGTGGCTTCGCTCCTCGTCGCCATGGCCACCGTCTGGCAATATCTGCTGCACCCGACCCTTGGCCCCGTCAACGCCATGCTGGGCATGATCGGCATTGCCGGTCCCAACTGGCTTGGCTCCAGCGACACCGTGCTGTTCAGCCTCGCACTGATCGGCGTCTGGCAGAGTGTCGGCTTCAACATGGTGCTGTTTCTGGCCGGTCTCACCGCCATTCCGCGAGAACTCTATTCCGCTGCCGAAGTGGACGGCGTGAAAAACGGCTGGGAGCGCTTCCGGCTGGTCACTTGGCCCCTGCTCGGCCCGACCACGCTTTTCGTCACGACGATCAGCATCATCAACGCCGTGAAAGTCTTCGAAACGGTCAAGACGCTGACCGAAGGCGGTCCGAACAAGGCTTCGGAAGTCCTGCTCTGGACCATCTATCAGGAAGGCTTCGTCTATCTGCGCGTCGGCTATGCCTCGGCAATGACGGTAATCTTTCTCGCGGTTCTTGTGATCCTGATGATGCTGCAATTCCGCGTGCTGGATCGCCGCACCCATTATTGAGGATATCCGGATGACATTGGCTCGTTCTTTCCGTCTTGGACTTCTGTCGCTGGGTGCCCTGCTTTTCCTCGCGCCCTATATCTTCATGCTGTCGACGGCAGCAAAATCGCAGCAGGACATATTCTCCTCCTCCCTGTCGCTGATCCCACACAACTGGGCGCTTTGGGAAAACATCACCAAGGCGATGAGCCGCGTACCGATGGGGCTTTTGCTGTTCAACGGCGTGGTCGTCTGCGCGCTCGTCCTGGTCATCCAGGTCGTGGTCGCCATTCCCTGCGCCTACGCCATGGCAAAGCTCAACTTCCGCGGCCAGCGCATCATGATGATGATGGTCATGCTCGGCCTGCTGGTGCCGATCCACGCCACGGCACTGCCCTTCTATGTCGGCTTCAATCAGCTCGGCGTACTCAACAGCTACTTTGCCCTCAGCGCCCCGTTCTTCATCTCGGTCTTCGGCATATTCCTGTTCCTGCAATTCTTCCGCGCCATGCCGGATGATCTCATCAGCGCCGCGCGTCTCGATGGCATGTCGGAAGCGGGCATCGTCATGCGGGTGATCGTGCCGAATGCCTGGCCTGCGATTACCGCCTTCTCGATTTTCTCGGTTGTCGCGCACTGGAACGACCTGTTCTGGCCGCTGATCGTCGTCAACGGCATGGAACGCGCCACGCCGCCGCTCGGCCTCCTTTATTTCCGCGCCGCCGAAGCAGGCGATGATTACGGCGCGCTGATGGCGGCAACCCTCATCATCACCCTGCCGCTGTTGCTGGCATTTCTGGCCGCCCAGCGCCGCTTCATCGAAGGCATCACCCTCACCGGCCTCAAGGGCTGAATTCGTCCCTCCCATCCTCCACAGGAGTTCAAACATGAAACGCTTTTCCGGCGCCCTTGCTGCTCTGGCCATGGCAACGGCCTTCGGCTCGCCCGCCCTTGCCGACACGACGCTGAACGTGCACTACCCGATGCCGGGTTTCTTCAAGGATGTCATGGCCGACATCTCCAAGAAGTTCATGGAAGAAAATCCGGACATCAAGATCAACTTCGTCAGCCCGTCCGCAACCTACGAAGAAGGCATCCAGACGATCATGCGTCAGGCCGGAACGTCGGAAATGCCGGATATCACCTTCACCGGTCTGAACCGCCTGCGCGTGCTGGCGGAGCGCAATATCGGCGTCGACATGAAGCCGCTCGTCGAAAAAGAAACCGACATGGAAGCGCAGGGCTTCACCGATCACCTGCTCAGCCTCGCCCGCGTCGGCGACCGTCAGGTCGGTCTTGCTTTCGCAACCTCCAACCCGATCATGTATTACAATGCCGATCTCCTGAAGGCGGCAGGCGGCAATCCGGACAATCCGCCGACCAGCTGGGACGAAGTGATTGAACTGGGCGGCAAGATCAAGGCGCTCGGCAACGGCAATGAGGGCATCGATTTCCGCTGGCAGGGCGACGACTGGATGTTTTCAGCACTTCTGTTCGGCGCGGGCGGCACCATGCTGACCGAAGACGAGAAGAAGGTCGCCTTCAACGGACCGGAGGGGCTTGAAGCTTTCAAGCTCATCGACCGCATGGTGAAGGAAGGCGGCATGCCGGTTCTGACCAAGGCGGCTGGCGAGCAGGCTTTTGCTGCCGGGAAGGTCGGCTTCTCGTTCCAGACGACCGGTGCGCTGCGCAACACGATCAAGAATGTCGGCGACAAGTTCGATCTTCGCACGGCGAAAATCCCGCTCATCAATGCTGAAAAGGGTCGTCTTCCAACCGGCGGCAACGCGGTCGTCATCCTGACCGAAGATCAGGCCAAGCTTGATGCGGCATGGAAATTCGCCAAATTCGCCGCCGGGCCATACGGCGCTTCCGTTGTCGTTCCGGGCACCGGCTATGTGCCGAACAACGAACTGGCCGCGAAGTCCGACGAATATCTCGGCAAGTTCTATGAGGAAAATCCGCTCTTCAAGGCTGGTCTCAGCCAGATGTCGCTGATGATCCCGTGGTATGCCTTCCCCGGTTCCAACGGCGTGAAGGTGACGCAGACTATCGTGGACAATCTTTCGCGCGTCGTCGAGCAGTCCGCCACCCCGGAAGACGCCCTTGCCGATGCCTCCAGGGAAGTCCAGCGCCTGCTGCCACGCAAGTAGTCAGCCATCACCAAAAACAAAAAGGCCGCGCTGATTGCCAGCGCGGCCTTTTTTCAATCACGGCATGCGATCAATAGGTCCAGTTGCGGGCCTTCGAGAACAGGAAGTCGCGGAAGGCGTGCAGTTTCGCGGAATTCTTCAAGGCTTCCGGATAGCAGAAGAACGTATCGAAGGACGGTATTTCCTCCAGTTCCGGCAGAAGCTGCACCAGGCCGGATTCCTTGTCCGCCATATAGTCGGGCAGGACGGCGATACCGACGCCGCGCTGCACGGCGCGGCGGATCGACAGGAGATTGTTGACCTGCAATGCCGGGATGCGCGAGCTGCCATCGGTGCGTCCGGCGATCTCCAGCCAGTTCAGGCCGGTCAGATAACTCGGCGCCGGTTCACCGAAGGTCACGACGCGGTGCTGGTCGATCTCGTCTATCGAGTTGAGCTTGCCATATTTCGAGACATAACCCGCCGACGCATAGACATGCATATGCACCGTGAACAGACGGCGCTGGATCAGGTCGGGCTGCTGCGGCTGCCGCAACCGGATGGCGCAATCCGCATGGCGCATCGTCAGGTCCAGCTCCTCATTGTCGAGGATCAGCTGAAGCTGGATATCGGGATAAAGCTCGACAAATTCCTGAATGCGCTCGATCAGCCAGCCGGAACCGAGACCGACGGTCGTCGTGACGCGCAGGCGGCCCGTTGGCTTTTCCTTGCTCTCGGCCAGTCTCGACCGAACATTTTCAAGCTTCATCAGCACGTCATGTGCGGTGCGATAGAGCGTTTCGCCCTGCTCGGTCAGGATGAGACCGCGCGCATGACGATGAAACAGCGGGACGCCGACATCCTGCTCCAACGCGCTTACCTGACGCGAAATAGCCGATTGCGACAGATGCAATGTCTGGGCGGCGTGGGTGAACGACCCAGCCTCAGCCGCCGCATGAAAAATGCGCAGTTTATCCCAGTCGAGCGGTGCGACCACGGTATTCCCCTCTCATTACTCCGCAGCTTCGTGCAGCGGTTCCTGTGCGGCAAGCCAGCGCTCGGCCTCAAGGGCGGCCATGCAGCCCATACCGGCAGCAGTCACGGCCTGACGATAGATGTCGTCCGTGACGTCGCCCGCGGCGAAAATGCCCGGAACATCGGTAGCCGTCGAATCGGGCGCGGTCCATAGATAACCGTTCGGCTTCTGCTTGAGTTTGCCCTCGAACAAAGAAACCGCAGGCGCGTGGCCGATAGCGACAAAAACGCCATGCGTATCGAGTTCCTGCGTCTCGCCCGTCACGACATTCTTGAGGCGCACGCCAGTCACGGTCGCGCCCATCGGCGGCTTTGCCTCAGTGCCGAGGATTTCGTCGATCACGCTGTTCCAGACGACCGAGACGTTCTGGCGCGAAAGCAGGCGATCCTGCATGATCTTCTCTGCGCGGAAACCGTCGCGGCGATGCACGACCGTCACGCTCTTGGCAAGATGCGACAGGTAAAGCGCTTCCTCGACAGCGGTATTGCCGCCGCCGACCACGACCACATCCTTGCCGCGATAGAAGAAACCGTCGCAGGTGGCGCAGGCCGAAACGCCGCCGCCCATGAAGGTCTGCTCGCTGTCGAGGCCAAGCCACTTGGCCTGTGCGCCCGTGGCGATAATCAGGGCATCGCAGGTATAGATCGTGCCGGAATCACCTTTCAGGCGGAAGGGGCGCACCGTCGTTTCAACCTCGGTGATGATGTCGTGGACGATTTCAGCGCCGACATTTTGCGCCTGCGTCGCCATCTGGTCCATCATCCATGGTCCCTGCACCGGCTCGGCATAGCCCGGATAGTTTTCCACGTCAGTCGTGATCATCAGCTGACCGCCCTGCTGCAGCCCGGCAATCACGATGGGCTTCAGCAGGGCGCGCGCAGCATAAATCGCCGCAGTATAACCAGCAGGACCCGAGCCGATGACAATGACTGGCGCATGACGCTGTGACATGAAGTTTTCTCCGGTCCCGGAGCGCTTCGGCCTGCTCAAGCCCTGTCAGCGCCCCACATGTTGGCTTTCACGTGCGCCTCGAACCATTCACAATCCGGCACACATTAAAATCGATTTAAAGCGGCGGGTTCCAGTCCGCCAGAATCGCTTTCGCATCCTGTTCGGCCAATGCCCCGATATTATGGCCAAGGTAGGTCCGCCCCTGATGGTTTGCAAGGTTCCACAGGGATTTGCTGCGCTTTAGCCACAGCTTGTGGCCATTTGAGCAAAGCCTTGCGCGCCAGTACGTTGCGGGTGGATCGATCTCACGCTAAACAAGGCTTGATACGTGGAATAATCCGCCAACCCCGGAGCCGACCGCCATTTACAAGACAGTCGCCAATATCTGCGCGCGCTTCGGCCTCATCATGGCGGCAGCCATGCTTCTGCCCGCGGCAATCGACCTGCGCGACGGCAGCGACGATTGGCTTATCTTCGTGCGCTCGGCTGCGGCGACAGGCGCGCTTTCTGCGCTGTTTCTGCTGGCCACGCAAAACCAGACAATGCGCTTCACGCCGCGCCTCGGTTTTCTGCTGACAGCCTGCCTGTGGCTCACCGCAGGCTTTCTCGGCTCGATCCCGCTTTATTTTTCGCATCTACCAATCAGCTACGCCACGGCGTTCTTCGAGGCCATGTCCGGCGTCACATCCACCGGCGCGACCGCCCTCACCGGGCTCGACAACATGCAGCGCGGCATTCTCTTGTGGCGTTCGCTTCTTTGCTGGATCGGCGGCGTCGGCTTTATCGGCCTGGCGCTCCTGATGCTGCCATCGCTGCGGGCGGGCGGGCTTGCGCTCTTTCATATGGAGAACTCCGACAAATCGGAGAAAATCCTGCCGCGCATGAACCAGATCGCGCTCGGCATCGTGCTTGCTTATCTCAGCCTGACCGCCGCCTGCATCGTCGCCTATTTTGCCGTCGGCATGAGTGTTTTCGACGCCATCAATCATGGCCTGACCACTGTGGCAACGGCGGGCTTCTCCACCCATGACAGCTCAATCGGCTTCTATGCGGGAAACCGCCTGCTGCTGGTCGTGTCCACGATCTTCATGGCGCTTTCCGCGCTCCCCTTCGTGCTTTACATCAAGGCCTTCATGCCGCGCCGCATGGAATCGCTCGCCGATCCGCAGGTAAAACTGTTCTTCGCCATCGCGATCGGGTTCAGCTTTGCGCTCGCCGTGGTGCTGCGGCTCGGCTCCGATGTGCCTTTTGGCGACGCGCTGATTTCCGCCTCGTTTCATTTCGTGTCGGTCATGACCACGACAGGCTATGCGACCGAAGACTATTCGCTGTGGGGACCGCCCGCGATTGGAATTTTCTTTCTCGCTTCGTTTCTTGGCGGCTGCGCCGGTTCCACCTCCGGCGGCGTCAAGATGAACCGCCTCATTATCCTGTGGAACCTCACGCAGGCCAATCTCGCCCGTCTCATCATGCCGCATGCCGTCATCAAGATCCGCTACGGCAGCTCGGAAATCTCCGGAGAAATTGCGCAGAACGTGCTTTTGTACCTGTTTCTCTATTGCGCATCGCTTGTCATCGGCGCGGTCCTGCTGGCCTCGCTGGGTCTCGATTTCGTGTCAGCCTTCACCGGCGCGCTGACGGCGCTTTCCAATGTCGGCCCCGGTTTTGGCGACACGATTGGTCCCGTCGGCAACTTTTCCACCATTCACGACCCCGCCTTGTGGGTGCTTTCGTTCCTGATGCTGGTCGGGCGTCTGGAGCTTGTTACGGTGTATATCCTGTTCACTCGCGCGTTTTGGGTGCGCTGACAGAGTGTTGATGCATGTCTCCCAAAAGTGGGAACCGGTTTTGGGACAAAGACATGCATGAAAACAAAACCCGAAGCGTGTCATGTGACTACGATAAAACGCGACACGCTTTATGCAGTTTACATCCGCCTGTTTCATTTGATAAGAGCAGGATTAGATTGCGCCACGATGGCGACGAATGTTCTATAATTACCCCGGAATGAAATTTCCTTGCGCGCGGAGTTACGCATGCCGATCAAGGCCGATCTGGATGAAATCGATTGGAAAATCCTTCGGGAGCTCCAGAATAACGGGCGCATCACCAATGTCGAGCTGGCCGAACGCGTCGGCATTTCGGCCCCGCCCTGCCTTCGCCGCGTGCGCAAACTGGAAGAAAGCGGCGTCATCCGCGGTTATCGCGCCATTTTGAACGGCAATTCGCTCGGACAGGACCTCGTTGCGTTCTGCTCGGTCGGCCTGCATCGTCAGGCGGATGCGGACCTCAAGGCTTTCGCGGAGAAAACCAAGCAATGGCCGCTGGTACGCCGCGCCTGGATGGTCTCGGGCGAATCCGACTTCCTGCTCCATTGCGTCGCGCGTGATCTCAATACGTTCCAGACCTTCGTGATCGAGGAACTGACCGCGGCTCCCAACGTGGATTCCGTGCGCACTGCGCTGACCATTCGTCCGGTCAAGGACGAACCGCTGATGATTCTCTAAAGCATTTTCGAGCCAAAAGCGTGAAACGTCTACGCGGGGAAATCAGTTCACTGGACTGATTTCTTATCCCGCTTCGATGCGTTGGATAATGCGATAAAACAAATAGTTAGAGCGATTCCGGCGATTCTGTTAGAACAGGAACCGCTCTAAATGCCTGAAACAAAAAGCGGCATGTGTGTGCGAAAATGGTCATTTTCGAGCACCGGAACGCAGAAAAGCGCCATTTACAGCCACACAGGACCACTTTTGGAACAGGCTCGAGATTATTTCCCGGCGAACACGCGCTCGTAAACACCGCTGATCGCAGCCGCTTCCTTTTCGAGCGGAAACGTGGCGCGAACATGCCTGAGCGCATTTTCGCCGTCGCGCTCGGCCAGCGCCGGATCGGCCAGATATGGCTCGATAGCCTTGCGCAGCGCTTCCCCGTCACCAGCCGCAACGGATGTTCCGGTGCCTTCCACGATCATTTCCGCATAGGCGCCCGCATCGCTGGCAACAACCGCCGTTTGCGATGCCATGGCTTCAAGCGGCGTCAGCCCGAAACCTTCATTGCGCGAAGGCGCAACATAGAGCGTCAGGCGTCGATACCAGACGCGGATATCGGACACTTCGCCCAGAATAAGAATGCGATCCTGCAAGCCCGCAGCCGCGATCTTCGCCTTCAATCCATCTTCAAAAGACTGGTGTTCGGCAGTCGTGCGGCCGGTAATGATCGCCGTCCAGTCCGGATACTTCGGCAGGAGCGCAACCATCGCATCGACAAAAAGGTCCGTTCCCTTGGAGGAGCGCACACGACCGAAACAGCCGACGGCATATTTTCCCGCCAGGCCGGACGCCGCGAAACTGTCCTCTTCGCCAACCGGCGGATGAAACCGCTGCAAATCCACGCCATGCATGATGACATCGTGCGGCACTTCAAGAAAGCTTCCCGAGCGGCCGCTCGTTGCAATCACCGCATTCATGCGGCGGATCAGCCATTTGGTGAAGGGCTTGTGGTGGCGCTGCGCAGCGGAAGTAAAGATCAGCCTCAGTTTCATGCGCAACACATCGCGCATGAAAATACCGGCGAGCATTTCGATATTGCGCCGCGCGTGCCAGATGCGGAACGGCTTCGTTCGCGGCTTCGACCAGAAGGACAGCGATGCGCCCCATCCCAGATGCGGGAGCGTATCGGGCAGGCCCGGCCCCATCGTCGCGATGTTCAGGCCCTTTGCGCGCTGCAATGGGATAAGCTGAACGATCGTCGATGTAACCCCGGAGAGGCGGCGCTTGAAATTCGGCGCCACCACCGCGACATCCTGAACCGGGACTTTCATGGAAATCAGACGAACTTCAAGCCGACGATTTCGTAGGAACGCGAACCGCCGGGTGCGTTGACTTCAATCGTGTCGCCTTCGCCCTTGCCGATCAGCGCGCGCGCTATCGGCGATGAAATGGAGATGCGGCCCTGCTTCACATCGGCTTCCTGATCGCCGACGATCTGGTAGATTTTCTCTTCTTCCGTATCTTCATCGATCATGGTGACGGTCGCGCCGAACTTGATGCGGTCGCCCGACAGCTTGGAAACGTCGATGACTTCCGCGCGCGCAACCAGATCTTCCAGCTCGTTGATACGGCCTTCATTCAGGCTCTGGGCTTCTTTCGCAGCGTGATATTCGGCGTTTTCGGACAGGTCGCCATGCGCACGCGCTTCAGCAATTGCCTCAATAATCCGAGGGCGCTCCGATTGCTGGCGCCAGCGCAGCTCTTCCTTGAGCTTTTCGAAACCGCCAGGGGTCATAGGGAACTTTTCCATACCCAGTCCTTTCCTTCATCCGGCGCTTCGCCTCTCCCCGAGGCCCTGCACGCACCGGCAGTTTGATTTGCCCGCCTCACCTCGCGCAATGCTTGGATAGTGCGAGGCGCTTTTCGAAGGCTTTCCTGCCTCCGAGACACAAAAAGAAAACGGTCACCGAAACATCCGTTTCGGAACCGTTCGAATAGCCATTCACAGAACTATAGCATTTCCATCCATCATTTCACGTGGAAAAATATGTTCCTGTCAACTCTCTGCAAAAGCGACGTTTTCTCGCGCCGGTTATTTTGGCTTGACTGGCCAGTTCGCGGGCCATTTCTCCGGGCCCCCCGCATAATTGCCATCGCAATCGCCTTTTGAGCGCTCCTGAACCAGCACGAAACGCACCCGGCCCTCTCCGCTGTCTGTGGCTTTCCAGACATCGTAAATGCCGCAGTCACCAAGCCCCCTGCCCTTGAAGAAAGCCGTCAGCGTCAGGGATTTCTGGTTCCAGTCGATGTTCCATGCCGTGTCGGTCACTGTCGGGCCGTCGTCGGAAATGGTCGGCAGGGAGATCGGCACGATCTTGTTTTCATAGCGGCTATAGAAAGCATAAGGCTGATTATAGGCGCCCGGCGAGCCGCACGGCAGGCCGACGAGATCGAGACCATCGGCAATCCTTGTCTCGAAGCCGCCCGCATTGCGGAACGTTTCCGGGCTGGCGCCGCCGCAAATCGCGGCTTCATCGGAAAAATCCTTGCGGATTTCAGCCGGTATCTGTTCGACCGTCTCAATCAGCTTGAGTACGGGCGGAACGGGCGCCGGCTTGCTGCCCTTGACCTGCAACGCCTCGACGGTTCCATCGCGCGATTGTTGCTCATCCACATAGATCAGCCCGCCGACAAGCCCCGAAAGCGAATAGGTCGAAGTCTTTCCGGCCAGTTTCAGCTGCAACTTCTGGCCGTTCTTCATCCCTTCAAGCGCTTTGGCAACATCGCCCGCATAATCCAGCTGGTCGTCCTGCGCCTTCAAGGCTGAGACGTCGACGTCAAGCAGCGGCTGGCCGTCGACGGAAATCTCCAGCTTGCCGGTTTTCCGGGATTGATCGACATAGGAAAGCCGCAAGACCGGCTTCGCCCCCGGCTGGCTGCTGCGAAAGATACCTATTCCTATACCGGGTTCGGGCGCGCCATCGCCTGCGACCGGCGTCAGGGTCAATGTGCAGTTCTGCGCGAAATCGCACAGGACCTGCGTGTCGCGAACCTTCTTGAAAGCCGCCTGCGATTCCCCACCCGCCACAAACAGCATCGCCGCGGCAATCGATGTCACTGCAATGGGCTTGTTATTCAAAGAGAGCATAAAACACTCCGTCAGCAAGAAATCACCTTCGCAGCGGCCAACACGCAGAAATGTCGCAGAATCGGAAGTTCCCTTGCCGCCTGCCTGCAATATTGCCTATAGCATGACGGCTGGAAAGATCGAGCCGAGGTAAGAATGACGCGCGTACAGGCCAACATGCTGCTGCTTCTGGCGGGCGCCATCTGGGGCATGGGCTTCGTCGCGCAATCGACGGCGATGGCCAGTATCGGGCCATTTGTATTCATCGGCATCCGCTCGGCAATCGCCTCGCTCACCGTCCTGCCATGGGCCGTGGCGGAAGGACGCCGCGCGAAGATAGGCCTCCGCCGGTCGGACTATCTCTTCTTCATGGTCATCGGCCTGAGCCTGTTCATCGGGCTTGTTCTCCAGCAGATCGGGCTCATCACCACATCCGTCACCAATGCCGGTTTTCTGACCGGGCTTTATGTGGTGATGGTGCCGGTGCTTGGCGTCATCCTGTTTCGCACATGGCCGCACCCGGTGGTCTGGCCCAGTGCGGCGGCTTGCCTTGCAGGCATCTTCCTGCTCTCCGGCGGCACGCTGACCGCGCTCAAGCAGGGCGACCTGCTGGTCATCGGCGGCGCTGTGTTCTGGGCATTGCAGGTGGTCCTGATCAGCCGTGCAAACCGCGCCGCGCGACCGATAACGCTGAGCTGCGTCCAGTTTGCGACCAGCGCCGTCGCCGGTCTTGCCATCGCTTCCATGGTTGAAGATTTCAACTGGACCGCCATCACGCTGACCTGGAAGGAAATCCTCTTCACCGGCGTTTTCTCGTCCGGCGTCGCCTTCACCCTGCAGGCCATCGGGCAGCGCTATACCACCTCCGCGCAGGCCGCGATCTTCCTGGCATCGGAGGCGCTCTTCGCGGCCCTGTTCGGCGCAATCTTCCTCGGCGAACGCGTGACCTTCACCGGCCTCATCGGCTGCGGGCTGATCTTCTCCGCCATGATGGCCGTCGAACTCATTCCCATGTTCTGGAAACGCAAGCCGGAGCTTGCCGCCGCCGAGTGATTTCCATCAGGCCTTGAAGATCAAAGCCGCGCCGCCCGCAATGAGCGCAAAGCCCAGCAGGTGGTGCCAGGTAAAGGCTTCCTTGAGATAGAAGACCGAGAACAGGCTGAAGATCGCCAGTGTGATGACCTCCTGAATGGTCTTGAGCTGCGCCGCCGAATAGACCTCATGCCCGATGCGGTTGGCCGGAACTGCGAGACAATATTCGATCAGCGCGATACCCCAGCTGATGAAAATGACGGCGACCAGCGGTGTGCTGGTGAATTTCAGATGCCCGTACCAGGCGAATGTCATGAAAACGTTGGAGCCGATGAGAAGCAGGATCGGCAGGACGCTTGGCGAAATCAGTGCTGACATGGAAATGACTTCAGGGACCGGGAGGATGTTGTCTGCGGCATGGCCCGAAACCGCCGCACGGTGATAGAACAACGGCGGCAATTTGCCAATCCTGCACGCTGTTGCCCCCATTACGCCACAGCCCTTAACGCGGGCGCTGACTCTTCCTTTACGCTTGCAGGCTAATATTCAGGGAACGCCATCGGTCTGGTCTCCTGAAGAAAGGTATGGACATGAGTTCCGCGTTGTCCGCCACCGCTCCAGTCAGCCGCCAGCGCCCCCGGTTGCGAGGTCTGGCCCCTTCTCTGTCTATCGTGTTGCTGGCCATCCTCGCTGGCTGTTCCGGCGAAAGCGCCCCGCGCCCGCAGGCCAGTGTCGGCAATTCCGATGTGATGGTCCCCGAGGCCCCGGTGGCGAGAACGGCACCGGTCGCACCCCCGCCCGTCATGCAGGAACCGCAGGAAGAACGCGTCGTCGGGCTCGCCGAAGAGGAAGAAAACCACGTCGCCCAATCCACGCCGCAGAGCCGTCCGCAATATTCGGGCGACTACGGCTTCACGCCCCCCATTCAGAACCCGGTGACGGCTGCCGAAAACATCTACACGATGTCCAATGCGGAAGCCGCCTGCCGCACGCGCCTCAAACGGCTCGGCGTCGTCTTCAAGGAAAAGCCGACCATCTATCGCAGCAGTTCCTGCCATATCGAGAACCCGATCGAAGTGTCGGGCTTCAACAGCGGCTCCATCGCGTTCAAGCCGGCGGCGACGCTGAACTGTCAGGTGACGGAGGCCTTCGCCCGTTGGATCAAGGGCGACCTGCAACCCGCCTCGCGGCTGCGCTATCTGTCCGGCGTCAGCACGATCTATAATGCCGGAGGCTATTCCTGCCGCACGATGAACCACCGTCGCGGCGCGAAAATGTCGGAACATTCACGCGGCAACGCCATCGACGTCACCAAGATCGTGCTGAACAACGGCAAGAACATCATGGTGCGCAAGCCGGGCTTCTTCGCCTTTCGCGAAAAAGGCCTGCTCAACAGCGTGCGCTCCGATGCTTGCGGTTATTTCACGACGGTTCTCGGCCCCGGCTACAACCCGGAACATGCCGACCATTTCCATTTCGACCTGATGCAGCGCCGCAGCGGCTATCGCGCCTGCAAATAGAAGAAGCCCGGCCTTAGAGCCTGAATCAAAAAGCGGCAGGCCGAGGCGAAAATGGCGACTTTTGGAACAGGCTCTTACAGGCATGGCCTGCGCCGGGTTTCCTTTCATCATCGGTTCATTCTTCCGGCGGAACCGGCGTCGGCTTGCCGTTCTCGTCCAGCGAAACCATGACAAATTCGGCATGGGTAACGAGGTCGCGCCGGTCGCTGAGATAGCGCTTCGCCCACGCCTCGACCCGCAGCGTGATCGAGGTGCGGCCCACCCGCGTAATATCCGTATAGACGCAGAGCGTGTCGCCGATCTTCACCGGCCGGGCGAACGCCATTTCGCGCACCGCCGCCGTGACCGTGCGCCCCTTGGCGCGCTCGGCGGAGCGAATCCCGGCAGCCATGTCCATCTGCGCCATCACCCAGCCGCCGAAAATATCATAGGCCGAATTGGCATCCTTGGGCATGGCGGAAACGCGGATGGTCAGCGTGCCGTTCGGCTCATTGTCAATAGTCATGACTGTCAGTCCTTGAGTGCTTGAGAGAGTCGCCTGCCAATATGAGACATGGCCGCGCCGAAGAAAAGTGCCGCGCAATGCGCTTTAACCGTTAAAATCAGGCTGAACCCAAAAGGTTGGCAATAATTAATCATGAATTGAAATTGATGATCCGTGATGCATCCATATAATAATCTCCATGCTATAAGTAATGATGGAAAGTATATTAGAGGAACGATAAATGAACCTATCGATGAAGGCTTCCATATTTACATTAGCATTCCTTGTTTCAGCAAATGCTTATGCATCATCGGCAATCGTCACCTCGACAGTTAATCTGCGCACCGGCCCCGGCACCCAGTATGGAACCATCGGGGCGATCCCGAATGGCGTTGGAGTTACAGTCGCGGGCTGCACCAGCGGCTATGGCTGGTGTCAGGTGACTTACGGCGGCATGACCGGCTGGGCGGCATCGAGCTATATCGCCATCCAGACGGGCAACGGCTACACGACCAACGACAATTTCGGCTCCACTGCCGCCGCTGTCGGCATACCGCTGATCGCGGGCATGGCCATAGGCGCGGCGGTCGCCAATAGCGGACCCCGCTATTACGACCCTTACTATCGCGGCGGCTGGGGTCGCGGCCCGACCATCGTCAATGGCTGCGTTGGCCGCAATTGCCAGTCGAACTGGGGCCCGCCGCGCCCGCATTGGGTAGACCGTCCGGGCTGGAACGATCATCCGGGCTATCATCACGATTTCGGGCCGGGCCCGCGTCGTTTCGGCAGGCGGTAAAAAGGCCTGCTCCTGACAGCCTTCTGTCAGGAGCATCGCCGGATATGTTGAGGGCGCGAAGGATTTCACCTTCGCGCCCTTTTCATTTGGGCGTTGAAATTCCATATTGGAAGCATGACGCGGAAAGTGGAAACCGGTTCCGCTTAAGACATGCGGTAACATTATAGGGTCATGGCTTCCTCAAAAGACAAACACTCCCAGGATTCGCACGACAAGGCTGGCGGCTTCGGTGAAGCGCCACAGGCCGGGTTTTCAGGCGCGCCCCTATCCGGGTCTATTGCTGATTGGGCAAAGGAAATCGGTGACGAGGCGACCAAAACCAGCCAACCGCGCGAAGCGCGGCAAGGGCGACCGCCTGTCGCGCCAGATGGCGCGTCTCCCCGCGACGCCAAAGGCGCGCAAAAAAATGAGGGGCGGAGCGAGCCGCATAGCGGCGGCGGCGTGAGCGCAAAAAAAGCACCCAAGAAGATTCCCGAGCGCAGCAAGGAAGCGTCGCGCACAGGCCGCGGCACGTCGATGGGCGGCGCGGCTTCCGCCAAGGAACGCGCGGCGGCTGGCCTCAATCCCGTTGCCGGTCTCGACATCAGCCTTGAAGACGCCGCAGGTCTGAACCCCTCCGGCGCAACGGCCACGGTTCAGGCCCTGTCCGACCTGATCGCTTCCGGCAACCCTCTGTTCAAGAATGGCGAGTTGTGGACGCCGCACCGCCCCGTGCGCCCGGAGAAATCCGAAGGCGGCGTCCCGATCCGCATGGAAACCGAGTTCGAGCCGTCCGGCGACCAGCCGACGGCCATTCGCGATCTGGTGGAAGGGTTGGAGAACAATGACCGCACGCAGGTTCTGCTCGGCGTCACCGGCTCCGGCAAGACCTTCACCATGGCGCAGGTCATCCAGCAGACGCAGCGCCCTGCCCTGATCCTCGCGCCCAACAAGACCTTGGCCGCGCAGCTTTATGGCGAGTTCAAGAACTTCTTCCCGAACAACGCCGTCGAATATTTCGTTTCCTACTACGATTACTACCAGCCGGAAGCCTATGTGCCGCGCTCGGACACCTATATCGAGAAGGAATCGTCCATCAACGAGCAGATCGACCGGATGCGCCACTCGGCCACCCGTGCGCTGCTTGAGCGCGACGACGTCATCATCGTCGCCTCCGTGTCGTGCATCTACGGTATCGGTTCGGTCGAAACCTATACGGCCATGACCTTCGAAATGAAGATCGGCGACCGGCTCGACCAGCGCCAGCTTCTCGCCGATCTGGTGGCGCAGCAATACAAGCGTCAGGACATCAATTTCGTGCGCGGCTCGTTCCGTGTGCGCGGCGACACGATCGAACTGTTCCCGGCCCACTTGGAAGATCGCGCCTGGCGCATTTCGCTTTTCGGTGACGAGATCGAATCCATCACCGAGTTCGACCCGCTGACCGGCCAGAAGACCGGCGAGCTGAAATCGGTGAAGATCTACGCGAACTCGCACTATGTGACGCCGCGCCCGACGCTCAATCAGGCGATCAAGTCGATCAAGGAAGAGCTGAAGCACCGGCTTGACGAATTGACCCGCGCCGGTCGCCTGCTGGAAGCGCAGCGCCTCGACCAGCGCACGACATTCGACCTCGAAATGCTGGAAGCGACCGGCTCCTGCGCCGGCATCGAAAACTATTCGCGCTACCTGACCGGGCGCAACCCCGGCGAGCCGCCGCCGACCCTGTTCGAATATATTCCCGACAATGCGCTGGTTTTCATCGATGAAAGCCACGTCACCGTCCCACAGATCGGCGGCATGTATCGCGGCGACTTCCGCCGCAAGGCAACGCTTGCCGAATATGGCTTCCGCCTGCCCTCCTGCATGGACAACCGCCCGCTCCGCTTCGAGGAGTGGGATGCCATGCGCCCGCAGACCATCGCCGTTTCGGCAACGCCGGGCGGCTGGGAAATGGAAGAAGCGGGCGGCGTGTTCGCGGAACAGGTCATCCGCCCGACCGGGCTGATCGACCCGCCGGTCGAAATTCGCCCCGCCAAGACGCAGGTCGACGACGTGCTGGGCGAAATTCGCGATACGGCGGCAAAGGGCTATCGCACACTGGTCACGGTGCTGACCAAGCGCATGGCAGAAGACCTGACCGAATATCTGCATGAGCAGGGCGTGCGCGTGCGCTACATGCACTCGGATATCGACACGCTGGAGCGCATCGAGATTATCCGTGACCTGCGGCTTGGCGCCTTCGACGTGCTGGTCGGCATCAACCTGCTGCGCGAAGGGCTCGACATTCCCGAATGCGGCTTCGTCGCCATTCTCGACGCCGACAAGGAAGGCTTCCTGCGTTCGGAAACCTCGCTTATCCAGACCATTGGCCGTGCGGCGCGTAACGTTGACGGCAAGGTCATTCTCTACGCCGACAACATCACCGGCTCGATGCAGCGCGCGATGGATGAAACCAGCCGCCGCCGCGAAAAGCAGGTCGCCTATAATGAAGAGCACGGCATCACGCCAGCTTCGGTGAAGAAGAATATCTCGGATATTCTCGGCTCTGTTTACGAGCGCGATCATGTCCGCGCGGATATTTCGGGCTTTGCGGAAGAAGGCGCGATGATGGGCAACAATCTTGCCGCCCATCTGGAACATCTGGAAAAACAGATGCGCGACGCCGCTGCCGATCTCGACTTCGAGAAGGCCGCGCGGCTGCGCGACGAGATCAAGCGCCTGCGCGAGACGGAATTGGCCATTGCCGACGATCCGCTGGCGCGCGAGTTCGAGGCGGGCGATGCGGGAGCCAGCCGCAACAAGGGCAAGCCGACCGGCAATTCGCGCTTCCGCAAGCCGACGCTGGATGAAATGGGTGCGGATACGACGCGCCCGCTTGGCAAGCCGTCGCTGTTCCAGAAGCCGTCGCTTGACGATATGGGGCCGGGCACGGACATGGCGAAACCGTTGTTCCGCAAGAACACGCTGGACGAAATGACGGTCAAGCGGACGGAAGTGCCGAGCGGCGGCAACGATGCGGCGATCCGCCGTGAGCGCGCGGGCATCGGCTCTTACGAAGACCCGGCAGAAACAGCGCGCAAGAAGCGCCGCCCCGGCAAGACAGGCCGACCGGGGCGGTAAAGCGATATGGCAAACTACGGGCTATTCGGAGTAAGCATACTTAAAGAAACAACGAAGACACTTTCGATGTACCGCTTGAAAAAAACTATGAATGATCGAACGTCGCTTAGAGATATATCATTCGCATCATCGTTATGATGAACAATGTTATTTCTTTTATCAACAACAGAACCGACCACGTTTTTTACGGAATCAAAGTCCTTATTTTCCTGCACTTTGCACCCAAGTAGTTCGAATAGTTTCATCGCTTTCCACGGATTTGCAGAAAGCTTATCACTAATAACCTTCTCATCTATTCCGAGTTCAAAGTTAGAAAATTTTGAATGTTTTTTTTCGTCAAAATTTTCTTTGAATAAACTCCACGCAACGATATTGTGCGAAACTTGAGCTGAAAGAAGTCGCTTAGACATCGTCCGAACGACATTCATTGCAACATCCTTTAAGCATGCTTCCGATATAGCACAGAGATTGATAAGATAAGACCTCGTGTAGAAGTTGACATTATCCGTGAACAGAACGTCGGGAGAGTCGCTGAGTATTCTTTTCTCCGTCTCTAGAATTATGAAATCTAGCTTTTCCAGCTGTTTAACGTAGAGATCAAGGATTTCAGAAGCCATCGGAAAGCGCTTTACTTAATAGGTCGTTCCACAGCTCTGTCCGTTTCGCGATAGACGTCTTCATCTGGAGACCACCTGCCGTGGTTTTCTTAAATTCCGGTGAAGAACACAGCATTTTATACGCATCTAGAATGGATTTTTTGTGAGGGATAAGCTCTCTTTTGTTTCGCAGGCCAATTGTTTGCATTAACAAATCATAGTAAACCATACCCTGCCGGGGCCTGGATTTATTCATGTCAACAAATAAATCTGAACCAAAAATAGCTTTGCAATTTTCGAGAGCGCTATTAAATTGCTTCTTTTTTAGCTCATATTCAGCCTTATTGATATTCGCATTATCTTCCATATACGAATCTAGAAACTCTTTTAGATTGTTTCTATATTCACCGATATTCTCCTTAAAAGCAAAGAATCTTAGAACCTGTTCTTCGGATTCTCTGCTATCTTTCTTAGAATTGCCATTGGTTACGCTACCAAAATTCCTTATTTCGGGCAGTTCAGAAAGTTCACCTAATAACTCGTCGAGGCGACCTGGATAGAGCGCATGGCGGATTTCTTGGTCAGAAAGCTTTACTGCTCCTTGATTAAGCCGGGAGAATATTTCTCGGACTAGACGTGTAGGATTTTCTTTTCTTAGAACAATACATCTTATTGTTGTCGATTCTAAATCAGACTGATAGCCGCCAATTTCCGAAAATTTTTTTCCTTCAAGTTCTTTGAAGGTAGTCATGTTCTCCAATGCAAATTCATCGGCGAAAAACTTTTTAATAGTTGTTATTCTCTGAACGCCATCAATTACTATATGGCGAGCCTTTTCATCCTCCGCGAAGTAGCAAGATGGGAGCGGTATTCGCATCAGACAAGATTCGATAAATTTGGACGACCTCTCCCAACCCTCCTTGTCCCACTTATATGCCCGCTGAAAATCTGGATTAAGTACCAATTTGCCAGAATTAACGCGTGAAACTAGTGTTTCAAAGGGATAGTCGATCGGATAAAGATTTAGTGTTTTCTCATTTTCCATTGCTTGCCCTCGCCTTTAAGAAAATACCAATATTTTTATGATGGCTACAGTTTATTTGTTAATAACACATTATACTTCAA
This sequence comes from Ochrobactrum sp. PL_is501, assembly GCF_055816895.1. Lineage (NCBI taxonomy): Bacteria > Pseudomonadati > Pseudomonadota > Alphaproteobacteria > Hyphomicrobiales > Brucellaceae > Ochrobactrum > Ochrobactrum sp. PL_is501. The sequence continues at coordinate 280,339 of NZ_JBVPGR010000040.1, forward strand.
TCGTTAGTTACAGTCTTGGTCAGCAAATATGTTTATAGGCTAATTCACAAAGGCAGCGATCAGCCTCGTCAAGTTAAATGGAAAAGCGTCGTACTCTTCGATCTTCTGAGCGGCACGCTTCGGTTCAATGAAATCAGACGGCCGATACCCAACGTGATGCAGCGCATGTTGATCCACCAGCTGCGCGAACTTGAAGAAGACGGGCTTATTGAGCGTAAGGTTCATACGCAGGTACCGCCGAAGGTGGAATACCGTCTTTCTCCGCTCAGTCGCAGCATCAAGCCGACCTGCTCGCATCGAAGGATGGGGCGATGCTAATATCGACTGTTTCGGAAAACCGGTGAAGAATGCATCTCCGTCTGTTCATGAGGCGGGCATGAAAAGGGCGACATTTGCCGCCCTTCATTGCGCCATCCTCACCGGCACTGCCCGCCGTTCATGATTCGATAGCCTGCACGGTCGGCTTCGCAACGGTTGGGGAAAGTGCGCCTGTCATTGCCGCGTCGCGCGCAAACCGGCATATATTCGCGGGTGCAAGCGCCTGCGCCCGGTCTGCCGGGCCTGTTGCCCTGATGCGGCGGTCGTACCGGACCGACACCCGGTCCGCCCCAGCCGGAGCCAGGCCGCGACGAGCATTCACCGCTTGAAACGACCCGATAGCCTTCTGCCCTCGCCTGGCACGAATTGCCGAAGGTCTTGCGCGAAGAGCCCCGCGTGGCGCAGACAGGCGCGTAGATCATCGGGCACATTTGCGGCTGCGACGGTCCGGGCCTCAGCGGTGGACGATGATCCACCCCGCCTTCCGCAACGCAACCGGCAAGAAGCAGCGCGCCCGCAAGCACGGCCAATTGTTTAAAACGATGAAATTGCATTTTCCTCTCCATTTGTCCCGAAACTTAGGGCCTGAATCAAAAAGCGGCAGGCCGAGGCGAAAATGGCGATTTCCGAGTACCGGAGCGCAGTGTACTTCCAAGCATAGTCCCGAAAAGTTGCAGACTTTTCGGATAAGACTATGCGTCTGAGAAAGCTACATGAGCACCGGAACGCAGAAAATTGCCATTTACAGACCGGCATGGCGACTTTTGGAACAGGCTCTTTAAATGGCGCAGCCTTCAATAAGGGCAAGTCCTTTCGCAAAAGTGCAAAACCTCGCGCACCATATCGACAACCCGCCCATATAGGTTACCTTGGCCAAAGTTGAGGGGCGGAACAGGCAGCATGAATCGTTACAGGCACAGCATAGCGGTTATCCTTGTTTCGCAGCTTTTCAGCCTGCCTTTCGGTGTCGGAGCATCCTATGCGGCGAGCGAACCCACCCCGCCGGTCTATGCCCCACCCTTGCCGCCGGAGAAGAAGACGCCGACCGTCGGCCGCATCTGCCAGCTTATTGGCGCCAATGCCGACGCCCACGGCATTCCGCGTGATTTCTTCGCCCGATTGATCTGGAAGGAAAGCCGGTTCGACCACAGGGCGGTGAGCCCGGTCGGCGCCGAAGGCATTGCGCAATTCATGCCCTACACCGCGAAGGAGCGCGGGCTGGCCGATCCCTTCGATATCGAGCAGGCCATTCCCGCCTCGGCGAGCTTCCTGCGCGACCTGAAAGGCGCTTTCGGCAATTGGGGCCTTGCAGCCGCCGCCTATAATGCAGGCGCGGGGCGCGTTTCCAGCTGGATGCGGTCGGGCGGTTTTCTGCCGCTTGAGACCGAAAATTATGTACTGGATATTACTGGCGCGCCTGCCGACGACTTCGCGGCTGGCAAGGAGATCGTGAACCGTCCGCTCGATCCCAAGCTTGCCTTTGATGATGCCTGCAAGCGCCTGCCGATCATCCGCAGCGCCACCATTCCGATGTCGCGCGTCAAGCCGAAGCCTTGGGGCATACAGGTTGCGGGCAATTTCCGCCGCAGCGCTGCCGTCAATCAATGGGCGCGCCTGCGCAGGCAATTCGGCGCCGTGCTTGCAGGCCATGATCCCGTCGTCAGCCGGATACGCACGCCAATGGGACGCCGCGGCATCTATGCGGTGCGTATCGGCGCCGACAGCCGCGGGGAAGCCGACGGCATCTGTGCGAAGCTGCGCGCAGCAGGCGGCGCATGCATAGTTTTACGCAACCGGTGAGAAAAACACGGTCAGTACCTGCTAAAACAGCGATATATTAGGGATAGCCTGTTCTGTTTTGGGATTGAGGTGATGATTTTCTTGAAACAATCGTACAAAAATTGAACGATACCGGTTCGAAGATAACCAATCATGTCGATCCCAAAGAATTTGCTTGCCAAATACCGCTTCATAGATCAGTCTCCATCTGTTCGGGCATTTAGCGAACAAATGGAAGACTGGAAGAACGGCGTGCCGGGGCCGCTATAAGTTCCGGGTCGAAGGCTCCCCTTCGGCAATGATCGGTTCCTTCCCAATGTCGAGAACTGCCTGCATAACCCTCTGCCGGGTGTGTGGTGCGCTTGGCAGAATTTGTAATACCACCGTCTCCACAAGAGCGGTGGCGCCAAGGAAAAGGAACGGATCCCATGGCACAGACCGGACAGGTCAAATTCTTCAATACCGAAAAAGGCTTCGGTTTCATCAAGCCGGACGATGGTGGCGCAGATATCTTCGTACACATCTCCGCAGTACAGGCTTCTGGCCTCACTGGCCTCGCAGACAATCAGAAGGTTTCCTACGAGACGGAACCGGATCGTCGCGGCAAGGGCCCGAAGGCCGTGAACATCACCGTTACCGGCTGATCGTTCATAAAAGAACCTACCACTTGCCCCGGCTTCTGCCGGGGTTTTTTATTGCCTTTCGGCACTCGATCCCCTTGGTTGCCAGCACGTCTCCAAGCGCGAAATATTACAGATACTGCGCGTAATTTACCGGGAACTGGCCGCTTTCCGCCGCCTTTCACCATTGTTCAGCCTCCATTCATGTCGAAAGAGTTAATCACTTATTCACAAACGATACGTGCCCCTTTTCGGCCAACGTATCGCAGACATTGCAGTCGAGCTTCTGAAGGAGCGAACAATGAACCGATTTGCGAAAATAGCCATTATGGCAGCGGCATCCCTCGCGGCAGTTGCCGCGCCGCTTGCAACGGCATCCGCAGATTCCTGGGGTCGCCATGGTTGGGATCGCGGCGGCTGGGACCGTCCTTACTACCGCGAGCGGCATCGCGACCATAGCGACGCTGTCGCCGCCGGTGTGATCGGCCTCGCCGCAGGCGCCCTCCTTGGCAGCGCACTCAGCCAGCCATCGCAGCCAACCTATGTGCAGCCTGCTCCGGTCTATGCGCCGCCTCCGCCGCCGCCAGCCTATTATCCGGCTGCCCCGGCGCGTCAGGTAACCTATTACCGCGCAAGCTATGAGCCATGGAGCCGTGGCTGGTATCAGTATTGTTCCGACCGCTACCGGTCATTCAATCCGAATACCGGCACGTATCGCGGTTATGACGGACGCGACCACTTCTGCTCCGCCAACTGAGATAGCGGAAAAACAGATAGATAGAGCGGCTCCGTTTTAACCGGAACCGCTCTAGGCACTCAGCAAAAAGCCGCCCTTCCGGCGGCTTTTTCTATTCATGCATATCCGATGTCGTTCAAAAACGGATTGGAGCGCCGCTCTTCGCCGAACCGCCCGCCGGGACCATGCCCGCAGATAAAGCCGATATCGTCGCCGAGCGGCAGCAGCTTTTCCTTGATGGAGCGAATCAGCGCCGCGTGGTCACCGCCCGGCAGGTCGGTGCGCCCGACCGAGCCGTTGAACAGCACGTCACCCACAATCGCGAATCGCGCTTCCGGATTGAAGAACACGACATGCCCCGGCGCGTGGCCCGGCGTGTGGAAGACCTCGAATTCGTGACCGGCAACGGAAACCTTGTCGCCCTCGTTCAGCCAGCGGTCCGGCGTCACGTTGCGCACGCCTTCGGTGAGGCCGTATTTCAGGCCGGTCGTTGCCAGATTGTCGAGCAGGAATTTGTCATCCTTGTGCGGGCCGATGATATCCACGTCCAGCGCTTCCTTGAGGTCGAGCGCAGCCGCAGCGTGATCGATATGGCCATGCGTGATCCAGATTGCCTCGACCTCGACCCCTTGGGATCCAATCGCATCCAGAATGCGGTCGAGGTCGCCGCCCGGATCGATCACCACGCCCTTCTTGCTCTCGCTGTCGAACAGAATGGTGCAATTCTGCTGGAAAGGCGTGACGGGAACGATAATGGCCTGCAATTGCCCCATAGTGTTACTCCACTCAAAATAAACAGCAGCGCTTCTGCCACACAGATAGTGTGCCCGGCCCCTCACGTGAAGCTCAAAAGCATTTTCGAGTCAAAAGTGCGAAGCGCCTTCCAACGATCCAACTTAATCTGGAAATGCTCTAAATAGAAACGGGCGGCTGGACGCCGCCCGTTTTCCCTCTCCGGAATGTCCAGACCGCCCCTCCGAAAACCGCTTCACGGTTTTCGGGTTGCGCCCCGACAGTTCGTCTAGAGCGCCGTGCGTCCTTACGGACGCACAAAGGTCGCTCTACCTATTGAATCTAGGCCTCGTGCTTTCCGAAAATCGATTCCGATTTTCGGGCCGATGCTCTAGCCGGTTGTCCCCACAACCTTACGTTCTGCGATGCATCAGGCCTTGGCGGCCATCGCGTTCTTGATCAGGCCGACAATGGCCGTGAGTACGATACCGCCAACGCCGCCGCCAGCCAGCTGCCCGACAACGCCGTTGAGCACGGAATCGAGGCCGCCGCCGGATAGCATCGGGAGCAGCTGCCCCAGGATGACACCACCGATGCCGCCCGCCACCGTGTTACCCGTGGTTCCCAGACTGATATTCTTGACCGCTCCTGCGATGTTGCCGCCAACGGCACCAGCGACCAGCTGAAGAATGAGAGGTAGTAGAGCTTCCATAATCGTCACCCCATCTGAGTTTTAAACCGGAATAGCGCGACTCCGGCAAAAAAATCATGTGCCGAAACTTGGCAATGTCAAACAATAAGCGACGGAAAAACAAAAAAGCGGCCCGAAGACCGCTCTTTTTCTGTTTAAAACCCAGTTACTCCGCCGCAGCGCGCTTGGGCTGAACTTCTGCAAAATAGTCATTCATCAGAAGGTTGGTAATTTCGGAAGGCTTGAACCGGTATTGGCCGATCTCGGAAACCGGCGTCACTTCCGCTGCCGTGCCGCACAGGAAGCATTCGGAGAAGCCGGCAAGTTCTTCCGGCATGATTGCCCGCTCAATGACTTCAATGCCCCGGCGCTTGGCAAGATCAATGACCGTGCGGCGCGTAATGCCGTCGAGGAAGCAGTCGGGCTTCGGCGTGTGCAGCGCCCCATCCTTCACGAAGAACACATTGGCGCCGGTTGCTTCCGCAACCTGCCCGCGCCAGTCGAGCATCAGCGCATCCGCGTAGCCCTTGGCTTCGGCGGCATGTTTGGAAATCGTGCAGATCATGTAGAGACCGGACGCTTTCGAGCGCGACGGCGCGGTGCGCGGGTCCGGGCGGCAATATTCGGCAATATCGAGCCGGATGCCCTTCATTTTTTCTTCCGGCGAGAAATAGCTCGGCCACTGCCAGATGGCGATGGCCAGATGAATGCGGTTGTTCTGCGCCGACACGCCCAGCGAATCCGAGCCGCGCCAGGCGATCGGGCGCACATAGGCGTCCTCAAATCCCTGCTTCTTGAGGAGCTCGCGGCAGGCATCGTTGATCTCTTCAACGCTGAAAGGAATCTCGAAACCGAGAATGCGCGCAGATTCGTGCAGGCGTTCGGTATGCTCATTGAGCTTGAATATCTCGCCGCCATAGGCGCGCTCGCCTTCAAACACGGCGCTCGCATAATGCAGGCCATGGGTCAGCACATGAATTTTCGCATCCTTCCAGTCGACGAATTTCCCGTCCAGCCAGATAGATCCGTCCCGTTGATCGAATGGAATCGCAGCCATTTTCTTGCTCCTTGACTTTCCTCGCGGCGCTGTCTCGACACGGTTTCAGGCCGATTTCAGACCGGACAAACTTCTCCGCGACCCGTCTTCCCCATTTAAATCGATATAAATGGTGAGACGGCCACCTTTTTCTGCGTAATTGCTGGCCTTTTTGTTCAAAATGCTTTGAGGTCGCGCAAACATATTGCGCGAAATCCAGCCGGAGCATGCATGACAAGAAAATAAATCCTCCACAGGGATCGAATATTGCGGCAACCATTTCCACCATCCGCATTCAACAGACGCGGCGAAAACGGGTCAGCGCAATTATTCCTCCTCCATGCATGCGTCAGCGCAAACATTATTCCAAAAAAGCCAGCTCACGCTTATCGAAAATTATCTGGGCGATTGAATTATGTCAATAATGCTGACATATTTAACGCAACAGAACGGAGCACCGATGTGAATTCGACGAACGATCTGAATTATATAAGCAATCCGTTGACGGCTGAGGAGGCGGCCGACCTCAACGTGATCGAACTTCTGTTTTTTTCCTATCGCGATTTCACCGCCGACCCTGATCTCATTCTGGAAAAGATCGGATTCGGGCGGGCGCATCACCGCGTCCTCTACTTCATCAACCGCAAGCCCGGCATGACGGTTGCGGAGCTGCTGGAGGTTCTGCGCATAACGAAGCAAAGCCTGTCGCGTGTGCTCAAGCAGCTCATCGATACCGGCCATGTCGTTCAGGCCACCGGCCTGCATGACCGCCGCCACCGCAAGCTTTATCCAACCCGGAGCGGCCGTGAGCTGACGCTTGCGCTTGCCCTTCCGCAGTCGCGGCGCATCGCGCGCGCGTTGGAGGATTGTGGCCCACAGGACCGCGCGGTGATCGAGCGCTTCCTCTATAATATGGTCAACCCCGAACGGCGGGCCCAGATCGACGAATTTTCCGCCGACGACCCCTCCGGCTGACGGGTCAAGATGAAGTGTTACGCAAGGTTGCACTAAGTGCTTGTATAAAAATGCGCCCCTTCAGGCAGTGAATGGACGTGCCGCATTCCAATGAGTATTATGTCGGGCGACGCATGTTGCGTCATAGAGCGCCGTGCGTCCATTCGGACGCACAAAGGTTGCTCTAACTTATTGAATCTACGCATCGTGCTTTCCAAAAGATCGATTCCGATTTTTGGGCCGATGTAGTCGAATTGGAACGGAACGGGATCGAAAGACGCCATGGCAGCAGAAGAAGAAAAGACGCTCTCGGATGACGCCCCGCATCTCCTCGTCGTTGATGACGATACGCGCATCCGCAGCCTTCTTTCACAATATCTGACCAATAGCGGATTCCGTGTCACCATGGCCGGCAGCGCCGCTGAAGCGCGCCGCAAGCTGGAAGGCATCGACTTCGACCTGCTGATCCTGGACGTCATGATGCCGGGCGAAACTGGCGTTTCGCTGACGCGCTCGCTGCGCGAGCAGAAGAATGTCCCCATTCTCATGCTGACGGCATTGTCGGAAACCGACAACCGCATCGACGGGCTCGCCGCTGGCGCCGACGATTATCTGCCGAAGCCCTTCGATCCCCGCGAGCTGACGCTTCGCATCAACAATATCCTGCGGCGCGGCGCGCCTCCGGCGCAGCCCAAGATCGAACAGATCGTGTTCGGCCCCTATACATTCTTCATCCCGCGTCGCGAGCTGAAAAAGGGTTCCGAAACGATCAAGCTGACCGATCGCGAGCAGGACATCATGGCGATCTTCGCCGAGCGCGCCGGTGAAACGATCCCGCGTCACGAGCTGACCGGTCAGGACGGCGATGTCGGCGAGCGCACGATTGACGTCCAGATCAATCGCCTTCGCCGCAAGATCGAGCAGGACCCGGCCAATCCGGTCTGGCTCCAGACCGTGCGCGGCATCGGCTACAAGCTGAGCATCGAATAGCAACAACCGGCAACCAGAAAATGGTGTTTTCTCATAACGCGAAGCGCGGTGCACAAAAGCTGCACCAGCGATGGCGGGCGTGGGAAACACCATTCGCAAACCGCGAATATCGTTCTTGCAGCGAAGCTGGTGTGGGCCTGACACGATGAAATCGCCCTTGAGAAAATTCTCCCGCTGGTTGGCCCGCATCATGCCGAAAGGGCTTTATGCGCGGTCGCTCATCATCATCATCGCGCCGATGGTGCTGCTGCAATCCGTGATCGCCTATGTGTTCATGGAGCGTCACTGGCAGATGGTGACCGAACGGCTGTCGACTGCGGTCGTGCGCGATATTGCAGGCATCATCGATATTCTGGAAACCTACCCGCAAGAACCGGGCTACGACAATCTGATCCGCATCTCGCAGCAGCGGCTGGCGCTGAATATCTCGATTCTGCCGCCCGATCCGCTGCCGCCGCCCGGACCGAAGCCGTTCTTCGCCATTCTCGATTACTTCCTCAGCGAAGAAATCACCCGCCAGATCAACCGGCCTTTCTGGGTGGATACGGTGGGCGATTCCGATCTCATCGAAATCCGCATCAAGCTTGAGGACAAGGTGTTGCGCGTCTTCGCGCGGCGCAGTCAGGCCTATGCGTCCAATACGGGCATCTTCCTGACCTGGATGGTGGGCACCGCGCTTGTTCTCCTCATCATCGCCATCGCTTTCCTGCGCAACCAGATCAAGCCGATCCAGCAGCTTGCCGAGGCGGCGGAAAGTTTCGGCAAGGGGCGCCCCATGCCGGAAGGTTTTCACCCGCGCGGCGCGGAGGAAGTGCGGCGCGCCGGCATTGCCTTCATCCAGATGCGCTCGCGCATCGAACGCCAGATCGAGCAGCGCACGGCCATGCTGTCGGGCGTCAGCCACGACCTGCGCACCATCCTCACCCGCTTCAAGCTGCAACTGGCGCTGGCTGGCCATTCCATCGACACCGAGCCGCTCAATCAGGACATCGCCGACATGCAGACCATGCTGGAAGGCTATCTCGCCTTCGCGCGCGGCGAAGGTTCGGAAGAAACGGCAAGCTATGATGTCACCAAGCTGTGCGAGAAGCTGGAGAGCGAGGCGCGCCTGCGCGAACGCGGCTTCAAATACCGCATCGAAGGCGACAGCGAGGTCCATGTGCGCCCCAATGCCTTCTCGCGTCTGGTCAGCAATCTGGTTTCAAACGCCTTTCGTCATGCGCAAAATGTCGAGCTTTCCATTTCGCATGTCGAAGGCTGGCTGAAAGTCGTCGTGGACGATGACGGGCCGGGCATCCCGGAAGACCGGCGGGAAGATGTGTTCAAGCCATTCGTCCGGCTGGATGAGGCGCGAACGCAGGATTCCGGCGGCACAGGGGGGCTGGGGCTTGCCATTGCGCGCGACATCGCGCGCAGCCACGGCGGCGACATTTCGCTGGAGGATTCGCCGCTGGGCGGCCTCCGCGCCATCATCCATATTCCGGCTTAGAGCGGTTCCTGTTCTAACAGAAAAACCGTTTCACACTTTTGATGGAAATTCTCCAGGCGTTCTGGCTTGGGGCTGGGGAAATAAACTTCAGAGCAGAGCGATAAGCAGGAGTTTTCACGCTTCTTTTCCCTCATCCTGAGGAGCCGTTGAAAACGGCGCATCATCCTGAGCTTGTCGAAGGATCGAAGGGCTGAGGGAAAACGCCCAATGCCTGCCACAGTGCCTGCCCTCGTCCTTCGAGACGGCTCCTTCGCAAGCTCAGAAGCCTCCTCAGGATGAGGGGTCGACGCGGTTGCTCAACGCGAAATCATCACGCTCTTAATAAAGCTTGCCGCCGTTCGGCACTGGCTTGTCGATGGCCGCGAGAACCACTTCACCGTTTTCATCCGGCATGCCGAGCGTCAGCACCTCCGACATGAAAGGGCCGATCTGGCGAGGCGGAAAATTCACCACAGCCATGACCTGCTTGCCGACCAGTTCTTCCGCCGTATAGCGCTTGGTGATCTGGGCGGACGACTTCTTGATGCCGATCTTTTCGCCGAAATCGATCTTCAGCTTGTAGGCGGGCTTGCGCGCTTCCGGAAATGGCACGGCTTCCACGATGGTTCCGCTACGGATATCGACCTTTTCGAAATCCGCCCAGCTTATGGTGGTTGCTTCACTCATTTTCTTACTCCCCGCCTCGCAGAAAACCCGGCGCGAACGCCGGGTCAAAACTCAGTTATTGGATAGTCAGGCGCGACCGACTGTCTCGAACACCACACATTCCAGCGCCTCGCGCGCCGTGACACCCGACCAGACCACGAACTGGAAAGCCTGGAAATAGGCTTCGCAAGCTTCCAGCGCCGCCGAAAGCAGCACTTCCACCTGACGGCTCGTCGGTTCCGCGCCGCCTGCCAGCAGCAGCGACTGGCGATACATGATCGCGCCTTCCTGCTGCCAGAGATCGAAATGGCCCATCAGCAGTTTTTCGTTGATGAGTGAAAGCAGGCGCATCACTTCGTTGACGCGCGGCTCGGCCACCTTGATGTCGAACGCGCAGGCCAGATGCAGTGCCTCGAAATCCTCCATCCAGGAAAACGAGATGTGATAGTCAGTCCAGTTGCCCGCAACCGAGATTGCGATTTCGTCGTCGCCAGTCCGCTCGAACGTCCAGTCGTTTGAATGCGCGACCTGTTCGATCACATCCACCGGATGCGCCTCACGTGCGAATTCAAGCTCAAGAAGGCTCATGTCCGTTTCCTGTTCTGGGAACCATCTGCCCCCAGATGTTTCCTAATTCCCGGCGTGCAGGTAACTGCCCGCCCGCACCCGCCGCCGCGCAAGAACAAGCGCAGGAAAACAGGCACGAATTGATCGGTCGAGGAACCGGCATGCACGACGGCATGCAAGCGCCCCAATGGCACACGCACATACGCAACTGATACTGGAAAGCAGCCTGAAAGACGCGAAACCTGACACTCAGCCCCTCGCCGCCGCCTACATGACCGCGTTACGAATCATGTAGTGTTTTCAGTCTATTGATGCTGAATCTGAACGCCAGCCCCTTTTCAAAAAAGAGACATGAAAGCATGTGGAAATATACGGGGGGCGGGCCGCGACCCTTGCCTTAACCGACTCTAAGACAAGGGTTTTTGCCACTTGCGGCCTGTTAATAAATATTCAGGGATTATTTTTGGATTTAGCCGAAGTTGAAGCCGATTTTGCCGTTTTGGCATCAGAATCGACTTCGAATTTCGCAAGACGTGCTTCGAGTGCTTCGATTCTTGCCAGCAAGGCGCTGTTTTCCGCACGCGCCTTGATCGCCATTTCGCGAACGGCTTCGAAGTCTTCGCGCTGCACGACATCGAGCGTGTTCAGCACGCGTTCGCCTTGCGAACGCAGCGCCGTTTCCACTTCGCGGCGCACGCCCTGCGCAGCGCCTGCCGCATCCGTCACAAGCTTGGCGAGTTCATCGAGAACCCGGTTCTGTCCGCTGGTCATGGCAATCATTCCTTTTTTCCAAGAGAGACCTGTTGAAAACATAAATTTGAAATAGGGCCGTCTCGGGTCCGATGCAAGCTTGGCTATAGAAAGTGATCGCGCCCGGCGTCAGCAAAAACCATAAGCTCCTGAGGAACAAGGCGAATGTACTTAAGGATACCTTAAGCGTACACAAGCACCGGAAGCGCATAAAACGCCATTCGCGGCAGACGGGAACCGCTTGACCATCAAGGGTTGGTCCAGCATGTTCCCTCACAAAACGGAGTGATTTCATGATTGAGACGTTGCTGCCCGTATCGGCGCTCGCCTTCCCCAATATCGATCCGGTGATTTTCAGGATCGGGCCGCTGGCAGTGCACTGGTACGGCCTCGGCTATGTCGTCGGCATCATGTTCGCCTGGTGGTATGGCAAGAAGCTCCTGCGAAGCCACCGCCTGTGGGCGAACAACCAGCCGCCGATGGCGCCGGAAGCGCTTGACGATTTCGTCATCTGGGCCGCGCTCGGCGTCGTGCTGGGCGGGCGCATCGGCTACGTGCTCTTCTATAATTTCTCCTATTATATCTCCAACCCGCTCGCCATTCCGGCAGTGTGGGATGGCGGTATGTCGTTCCACGGCGGCATTCTGGGCACGACGCTCGCCATGTTCCTGTTTGCCCGCTCACGCGGCATCAGGGTGTGGAGCATGTTCGACACGATCGCCGCCGGTGTTCCGGTCGGGCTTGGCGTGGTGCGCGTCGCCAATTTCATCAATTCGGAACTCTGGGGCCGCGTCAGCGATATGCCCTGGGCGGTCTATTTCCCCAATGGCGGTCCGCTGCCGCGCCATCCGAGCCAGATTTACGAAGCCTTTCTTGAAGGGCTTGTGCTGTTCTTCGTGCTGTTCCTGCTCGTCTGGATCGGGCGCAAGCTGAAGAAACCCGGCTTCATCGCAGGCGCATTCGTCACCGGCTACGGCCTCAGCCGCATCGTGGTCGAATTCTTCCGCGAGCCGGATGCACAGCTCGGCTATCTCCTCGGCGGCTGGCTCACCATGGGCATGGTGCTTTCGGTGCCTATGGTGCTGATCGGGCTTTGGGCCATGTGGCGCGCAAACCGGGCCGCGGCAAAGGATGCCTGATCTCTCGCTGAAAGACCGGCTGAAACGCCTGATCGCCGCCTCCGGGCCCATCAGCGTTGCCGATTACATGGCCGCCTGCCTCGGCGACCGCGAGGCTGGCTATTACACCACGCGCGAGCCTTTCGGACGCGACGGCGATTTCATCACCGCGCCGGAAGTCAGCCAGATGTTCGGCGAACTGATCGGCATCTGGTGCGTCAGCGAATGGGATGCGCTGGGACGCCCGGATAATGTGGTGCTGTGCGAGATCGGCCCCGGTCGCGGCACGCTGATGAGCGACATGCTGCGCACCATCGGCAAGCTTGCCCCGCAAATGCTGGCCCATGCGCATGTTGCCATGGTCGAAACCAGCCCGCGCCTTGTCGAAAGACAGAAGGAAAAGCTGGCCGATGCAGGCGCGAAGATCGACTGGTTCGAACGTTTCGCCGATATTCCCGACGGCCCCTTGATCCTCGTTACCAATGAGCTGTTCGATGCGCTCCCGTTCCGGCAGTTCGTCAAGGCCAATGGCCGCTTTGTCGAACGGATGATCGCGCTCGACGACAGGGGAGAGTTTCACTTCGTCAGCGGTCTGGGCGGCATCGATCCGGCTCTCCTGCCGCAAGGTCACGCAGACGCAGAAGACGGAGCTATCTTTGAAGCAGCCCCGGCGCGCACGGCCTTGATGCAGGAAATCGCGAGCCGTATCGCGACAACGCGCGGCGCGGCGCTCAACATCGATTACGGCCATCTGGAATCCGGCTTTGGCGACACGCTGCAAGCCATGCTGAAACACAGCTTTGACGATGTGTTCGCCCATCCGGGTGAAGCCGATCTCACCAGCCATGTCGATTTCGATAGTCTGGAGAAGACCGCAAAAGCCTGCGGCTGCAAGACCGGAACCATGACGCAGGGCGAGTTTTTGCTTGCAATGGGCTTAGCTGATCGCGCCGGGCGGCTCGGCGCGGGCAAGGATGCGGCGTTTCAGGAGAAAATCCGGCAGGACGTTGAAAGACTGGCCGCGCCCGATCAAATGGGAACCTTGTTCAAGGTTCTCGCATTGAGCGACAGGCAGACACGTCTTTATCCTTTTGAACCGGCCTGAAGCCTTTCAAAAAGCGCGGGAGCCTGAATGAAAAAGCATGGGAGCCTGAATCAAAAAGCGGTATGTGTGTGCGAAAATGGTAATTTTTGAGTACCGGAGCGGAGCGTACAAAAGGTACGTGAGCACCGGAACGCAAAAAAGTGCCATTTGCAGCCACACAGAGCGACTTTTGGAGCAGGCTCTTAATTGACAAGCCGACCCTGCTCCCCCACCATCCCGCCGTTTGAAACGAGATTGCCATGACAGACACCCCGCAACCGCTCCGTTCGCCTCTCCTTGAAAAGCCCGTGGCACAGAACGGGAAGCGGATCGCGCATGGCTTCTTCACCCGCAAGGGCGGCGTTTCCGATGGCATCTATACGGGCCTCAATGTCGGCAGCGGATCGAACGATGTGCCGGAAAAGGTCGCGGAGAATCGCCGTCGTGTGGCGGAAAGCCTCGGCGTTGCGCCCGATCATCTCATGACCGTGCATCAGGTCCATTCGCCCGATGTTGTCCACGTCACCGAACCTTTCGGCAGCCCGCGCCCCAAGGCCGACGCCATGGTGACCAATGTTCCCGGCATCGCCATCGGCGCGCTTTCCGCCGATTGCGGCCCGGTGCTTTTTGCCGATCATGAAGCGGGAATCATCGGTTCCGCCCATGCCGGATGGCGCGGCGCTTTTGGCGGCGTTCTTGAGAACACCATCGAGGCCATGATCGGGCTTGGCGCGAAGCGCGAAAATATCGTCGCTGTTCTGGGACCGACCATCGGGCCGGAAAACTATGAGGTAGGACCGGAATTCTATGCCGAGTTCATCGGCAGGGACCCGGCTTACACCGCCTATTTCCGTCCATCGGACAAGGCAGACCACAAGCTGTTCGACCTGTGGACATTCATCACCGACCGTCTGACGAAAGCTGGCGTAAAGGCCGAATCCCTGCGCCAGTGCACCTATGCCGATGAGGAACAGTTCTATTCCTACCGGCGCACCACCCATCGCAACGAACCCGATTACGGGCGTCAGATTGCAGCGATCGCCATCATAGAAGATTAGGAGAACCGCATGGCCCTTCACTTCGAGCCGGAAGAATTCGCCGCACGTCGCGACCGACTGATCTTGAAGATGGAGGAGGAGAAGCTGGATGCACTTCTGCTGTTCGCGCAGGAGAGCATGTACTGGCTGACCGGCTATGACACATTCGGCTTCTGCTTTTTCCAGTGCCTCGTGGTGAAGGCCGACGGATCGATGGTGCTGATGACGCGCTCCGCCGATCTTCGGCAGGCGCGCCATACGTCGAATATCGAGAACATCGTCGTCTGGACCGACCGCGACAATGCCAATCCGGCCGCGGACCTGCGCAATATCCTGACGGACCTTGACCTGCTCGGCACGCGGATCGGCATCGAATACCAGACGCATGGCCTCACCGGCGCCAATGCGCGCAAGCTGGACGAGCAATTGCAGAGTTTCGCCAAGCTTTACGATGCGTCCGGCATGGTGGACCGCCTGCGCCTTCTCAAAAGCCCTGCCGAAATCGCCTATGCCAAGCGCGCTGCGGAACTGAGCGACGACGCGCTGGATGCGGCGATCAAGCTGACCAAGGGCGGCGCGAGCGAAGCCGATATTCTGGCTGCGATGATGAGCGCCAATTTCGCGGGCGACGGCGATTATCCGGCGAATGAATATATCATCGGCTCGGGCGACGACGCCCTGCTCTGCCGCTATAAATCCGGCCGGCGCAAGCTGAACAAGAACGACCAGCTCACGCTCGAATGGTCGGGCGTGTTCCGGCATTATCATGCGCCGATGATGCGCACGTTGATCGTCGGCAAGCCGACCGCGCATCATCTGGAGCTTTATGCTGCCGCGCGCGAGGCGCTGGAAGCCGTGGAAGCGGCGATGACCCCCGCCTCGACATTCGGCGACGTGTTCGACGCCCATGCGCGGACCATGGAAGCGCACGGCCTCACCCGCCACCGGCTCAATGCCTGCGGTTATTCGGTGGGCGCGCGCTTCACGCCATCATGGATGGACCCGCAGATGTTCTATGCCGGAAACCCGGAAAGCATCCAGCCGGACATGACGCTTTTCGCCCATATGATCATCATGGATTCCGACACGCAGACCGCCATGACCCTTGGCCAGACATATCTCACAACAAATGGCGCGGCAGAGCCATTATCCCGCCATTCTCTTGATATGATTGTCAAATGAGGCGTAATCGGCGATAAAACGGCACGTCGGCAAAAGTCGACAGAGTGAATTGTAAATGCCCTATCGCAGAGAACCTGCGCCTTCAGGAGCATGAAGCCGAACATGAACAAGGCACATCTTTCGTCGCTGCTGTTGCTTACCGGGTTACTTGCCGCCTGCAACAGCACTGAATCCGCTTTGAACGTACAGGGCAGCAATCAGACTGCCGGTCAGCCAACCACGGCAGCACCCGCCACTCCGGCTGCGGCCCCGACTGCGACCACGCCAGCAGCCGCACCGGCGGCCCCGCAGCGCAGCGCGGCGCTGAAGCCCGGCAAGCTGCATATTGCGCCCATCGTCGGCGCGCCGGTCAATGTAGTGACCCCGCTCACGCATCGCATCAACGATGACGCCAAGGCGAAGGGCATCGAGCTTGCAGGCAATAACGACCCAAGTGCCGCCTATGTCATGAAGGGGTATTTCTCCGTTCTTGCCGAAGATAACCAGACGACGGTTCTCTATGTCTGGGACGTGCTGGATGCGTCCGGCAACCGTCTTCACCGGATACAGGGCCAGGAGAAAGTTCAGGGCGCAGCCGCAGACTCATGGAGCGTCGTTCCGGCTTCCGCCATGCAGGCAATCGCCGACCGCACCATGCAGGAATACTCCACCTGGCTTGCGGCAAATCGCGCATGAAGCGGGCCTTTTGCGGCAAAAGGCTGAAATCTTTTGCTGAATCGGTTTTGCACATTGTGGGAAAGCCGCAATACTGGCCTTTTTGCAGCAATTGTGTCCCTTCGGGCCTTGCAATAACTGTGACTCTTTGCAATAGCCCCGGCATCCGAAAGAACCTTGCAAGCTGCTGTACTTGATCCCGTCAGATAAGTACGCAGCTTTAAAATTTTTGAGATTGTCCGTTCCGGCGGACTTTTGCGACAACCAGACTGCAAACCGCGACCGCATCGGCGTCAGAGGCAAAAGAATGAAACTTTTCGCAGGCAACTCCAACCGGGTTCTTGCCGAATCCGTTGCTCAATATCTCAACATTCCACTTGGCAAGGCCAGCGTGCGCCGCTTCGCCGATCAGGAAATCTTCGTAGAGATTCAGGAAAACGTGCGCGGCGAAGACGTATTCGTTCTGCAATCGACCTCCTATCCGGCAAACGATCACCTGATGGAACTGCTCATCATGATCGACGCCTTCCGCCGGTCCTCGGCCCGTCGCATCACCGCCGTCCTGCCCTATTTCGGCTATGCCCGTCAGGACCGCAAGCCCGGCCCGCGCACGCCGATCTCGGCCAAGCTCGTCGCCAACCTCATCACCGAAGCCGGTGCCAACCGCGTTCTGACGCTTGACCTTCACGCCGGTCAGATCCAGGGCTTCTTCGATATCCCGACCGACAATCTCTATGCCGTTCCGGTCATCGCCCGCGACGTGAAGGCCAACTATGCCACCGGCAATTGCATGGTCGTCTCGCCGGACGTCGGCGGCGTGGTGCGCGCCCGCTCGCTGGCAAAGCGCATCGATGCGCAGCTCGCCATCGTCGACAAGCGCCGCGAACGTCCAGGTGAATCGGAAGTCATGAACGTCATCGGCGATGTTTCCGGCAAGGACTGCCTGCTGTTCGACGATATCGTCGATTCCGGCGGCACGCTCTGCAACGCGGCCGAAGCCCTGCTCAACAAGGGCGCGAATAGCGTCACCGCCTATATCACGCATGGCGTTCTGTCCGGCGGCGCGGTTGCCCGTATCGCCTCATCGAAGCTGAAGGAACTGGTCATCACCGATTCCATCCAGCCGACCACCGCCATCAACGACGCGCCGAATATCCGCGTGCTGTCGATCTCGGACCTCATCGGCGAAGCCATCGCCCGCACGGCAGCGGAAGAATCCGTTTCGAGCCTGTTCGACTAAAACAACAGTCGAAAGAAAATCCCGAGACATGCCGCCAGCAACAGCACGAGCGGCATGTTCATCCTGAAGACGACAAGCAACAATGCCGCCGCGCCTGCGATCAGGACGGCGGCATTGTCTATTGTGCTCCAGACCGGCAGCGGCAATGTGAAAGGCCCGACGGCCTTCTCCACCACCTGCGCAAACAGGACATGCAGCGAGAACCACAGCGCCAGATTGGCAATCACGCCGACGACCGCAGCCGTAATCCCGCCCAGCATCGCCGACAGCCAGCGCACCTGACGCAGCCGCTCCACGAAAGGCGCGCCCGCCAGTATCCAGAGGAAACACGGCACGAAGGTAAACCACAGCGCGATCAACCCGCCGAAAAAGCCGCCCGGAAGCGGCGGCAGGCCGGACAGGTTCGCAGCCCCCACAAAACCGACAAAGACCAGCACGAGGATCAGCGGTCCCGGCGTGGTTTCGGCCAGCCCAAGCCCGGTCAGCATTTCTCCCGGCTTCATCCAGCCGAAATGCTCGACCGCCTGCTGCGCCGTATAGGAAAGCGCTGCATAGGCGCCGCCAAATGTCACTGCGGCAAGCTTTGAGAAGAAAGCCGCTTCCTGCACGAAGACATGCGTGCCACCAAAAGCCAAGAACAGCCCGAGCAAAGGCAAAAGCCACAGCCCGCCCCAGATCAGCGCCTGCTGCGTAAATTCGCGCAAGGCACCGGGCGTCGCCTCGCCCAGAACTGTTGCTGCACCATTCCCCTGAACCACGTGCCGCAGGCCACCGGCAACAGCCGCGAGCAGAACGACAAGCGGAAACGGCAATTTCAAAAGCGCTATCGCAATGAATGCCACAACGGCTACGCAATAGGAAAAGCCGGAAGCGAGCGTGCGCTTCCCCATCCGGTACAGCGCTTCGAAAACCACGGCCAGAACCGCAGCCTTCAGGCCGAACAACAGCCCGGCCACCACGTCCACATGTCCGAAGGCAATATAGATTGCCGACAATGCAAGCATGACCGCCGCACCGGGCAGCACGAACAGCAGGCCCGCCAGCAGGCCGCCGCGCCAGCCTTTCACCGCCCAGCCGGAATAGGTCGCGAGCTGCATGGCTTCCGGCCCCGGCAGCAACATGCAGAAATTGAGCGCATGGATCAGCCGCTCCTGATCCATCCATTTCTTTTCATCCACGAGAACGCGCTGCAGCATGGCGATCTGCGCCGCCGGACCGCCAAAGGACAGAAGTCCGATCTTGCCGAAGGTCGTGAAGAGTTCTTTGAAATCCGGCTGCTTTATTGGCTGTGTCACGCTGTCATCCTGAATGATCCGACCAAGCTCTTGCTGACAATCATTGCAGGTTCATGACGGTTTTCACAGGCTTACTCGGCGGCGGCACCTTCTTCGGCAAAATCGTCCGGCGCATTCGGGTCGCCCGGCGCGGTCTCGCAGCCGAGATCAGGGAAATTGACGATGCGCATTCCCTTGAAATCATTGCGGACCACCAGAAGCCCGCGCTCTTCGAAATAGGTCAGCAAACGCCGGGCCCGGCTGAACGAATGCGTGCCATAGGCGCGCGCCAATGCCGCATCGGAGGGGCAAGGCGCACCTGTCACCGCTGCCTGCGCCACAATCAGGAACACGCCCTGCACATCGTCGGTAAGGCTTTCCGACAAGGACAACGCCTGCTGCCATGTCTCGCCATTGGCCACATCGCTTTCAATGCTGGCCTGCGCCACCGCCAGCCTGCGGCGGAAAGCTGGCAGAGCCAGCGGTTCGCCCGGAACGCGATGAATGCGGCAACGCACCAGAAAATCCTGATAAAGAACGGCAACCGAGCGGAACGAGGCTTCGGGGTCGTCCACGATCTCGCGCATCACCTTTTCCAGAAGCTCTTCGCGTTCGGCTTCCACGATACCGGGGAAAAGCGGCGCTTCTACCGGCTCCGCTTCAGGCTTTGGCTTTGCCACCTGCGCCAGAATTTCCGCTGTCGATGGCGGCGGCGGAGGTGGCGGCGTGCGGCGCACTGCCGTACGAATTTCCTGCGGCGCTGGCGTGAAGATAAGATCGAGCGCATCTTCGGGTGCATCGGGAAGCGGCATCAGCTTCGGCGACGACGAACGTGCCGATGTTTCGACCTTGCCGATCTTGATCGGCAATGGGCGACGCGACAAGGCTGGTCCGAGCGCCACGAAATGCCCGCGCTGCAAATCGCGGAACATTTCAGCCTGTTTGCGCTCCATGCCGAGAAGATCGGCGGCGCGCGCCATGTCAATATCGAGGAAGGTGCGCCCCATCAGAAAGTTCGAAGCTTCAGCAGCAACGTTCTTGGCAAGCTTCGCCAGCCGCTGCGTGGCGATAACCCCGGCAAGACCGCGCTTGCGTCCGCGGCACATGAGGTTGGTCATGGCGCCTAGCGAAAGCTTGCGCGCTTCGTCCGACACCTCACCGGCGGCAGCAGGCGCAAAAAGCTGCGCTTCATCCACGACGACGAGCATCGGATACCAATAATCGCGTTCGGCATCGAAAAGACCGCCAAGAAAAGCCGCAGCCGAGCGCATCTGCTGCTCGACGTCCAGCCCTTCCAGATTGAGCACCACCGAAACACGATGCTGGCGAATGCGTCCGGCAATGCGGGTCAGTTCGGCTTCGGTGCGAGCAGCATCAACGACCACATGGCCGTAAAGATCGGCCAGCGTGACGAAATCCCCTTCGGGATCGACGATGCACTGCTGCACCCATTGCGCGCTCTGTTCCAGCAGGCGGCGCAGAAGATGCGACTTGCCGGAGCCGGAATTGCCCTGCACGAGCAGGCGCGTGGCGAGAAGCTCCTCAAGATCAAGCATGGCCTGCTTGCCACCGCCAAGCGCCGCTGCCGAGGCAGAACCGCTACCAGTGACGGAACCCATGTCGATACCGACCTGCATCTCGCCTCCTTGTTTCAACATTTCAGGAACAGACGACTCGCGCGGCCTCACCGCCAGTCGATCAGGCATTCGCTTAACACTTTTGCGGCTGTCATTGCCACCCGTTAATGCATGTCTCCCAAAAGTGGGAACCGGTTTTGGGATAAAGACATGCATGAAAACAAAAACTTAAAGCGTGTCATATGACGGCGAAAAAAGGTGACACGCTTTAAGACAAATGCCCACAGGTGCCGGGCAGTAGATTTCAACCTGAAGTTTTGATAGCAATTCTGTCAGGGGGCAAAAGCAGCAAGCGTCCAGCCAGCGGGCGCGTCGGGGAGGATGCGAGCCTGATTCAAAAAGCGGCATGTGTGCGCGAAAATGGTGATTTTCGAGTACCGGAGCGGAGCGTACTTAAAGGTACGTGAGCACCGGAACGCAGACAAATTGCCATTTGCAGCCACACAAGGCGACTTTTGGAACAGGCTCTGAGCCGCTCCGACCGAGGCAAAGGCCTGCCCTCTATTCGGAGGTGAATTCTATGTGGTGAATACCCATCAGATTCACGCTTAACACTACAATTGCATTCTTCGTGATGCCGGGCTGCAAAGAGCAATTTATCTGCGTTCCGGTGCTCATGTACCCAAAAGTACATTGCGCTCCGGTACTCGAAAATCACTCTTTTCGCCACGGCCTGACGAATTTGCAATGTAGTGTTAGAATAAAGAAAACCCGCACCAGCTGGCGAGCTACAGTGCGGGTACAATTCTTTATCTGAGTACACGGTAGCTGGAGTTCACGCTTCAGCTACCGATCCGAATATAGGCCATCGGGTACACTTTATCAACTGTGGCCTGCCATCTGAACGGGCAAACCCAAAAAACTTGCGCCGCCGCACGCTATGGTCTATAGCCACCGCCATCCGCGTAGACACCCTTGGAGGCAACGCGGAATGGAGCGGTCCGGTCTTTCACTCTGTGACAGACAATACGGGCTGTTTCATGTCGTTTGTTGAAGCATGATCCCGAACCGATTTTCGGACAAGATCATGCGCGAAAAGCAGGCGACACTCCAGTAACATCGAAAGGAAATGCCATGAGCGAGACTTACGTGCTCAAGGCCGATCTGCGTACCCGGGTTGGTAAGGGGTCCTCCCGCGAACTGCGTCGCAACGGCCAGATTCCTGCAGTCATCTATGGCGACAAGCAGGAGCCCCTCGCAATCGCCGTCTCCTACAAGGAGATTTTCTACAAGATCCATGGCGGTGGCTTCAAGACCACTGTTGCCACGATCGAAGTGGACGGCAAGAAGATTCAGGTCCTCCCGAAGGACTACCAGCTGGACCCGGTCCGCGACTTCCCGCAGCATGTCGACTTCCTGCGCGTTTCCGCGAAGTCGGTCGTCCACGTGAATGTTCCGGTTCACTTCAAGAACGAAGAAGCAGCTCCCGGCATCAAGCGCGGCGGCGTTCTCAACATCGTTCGTCACGACGTTGAACTGATCGTTCCGGCCAATGCAATCCCGGAAGCCCTTGAATTCGACCTGACCGGCCTCGAAATCGGTGACTCGGTTCACATTTCGGCAATCAAGCTGCCGAAGGGCGTGACGCCTGCCATTCAGGATCGCGACTTCACCATCGCCACCATCGCTGCTCCTGCCGGCCTGAAGTCGGAAGAAGCTGCCTCGGAAGGCGCGGCTGAAGAAGCCAAGGACGCCGAGTAATTATTTAGGGGCTCAAACCATGCTGCTCATCGCAGGTCTTGGCAATCCGGGCCCCAAATATGCGCATAACCGGCATAATATCGGTTTCATGGCGGCGGATGAAATATTCCGCCGCCATCGCTTTTCCAACTGGCAGAAGAAGTTTCAGGCCGAGATCGCCGATGGCGTGATCGATGGCGAAAAGGTGCTGCTGATCAAGCCGCAGACCTTCATGAACCTTTCCGGCCAGTCTGTCGGCGAGGCCATGCGCTTCTACAAGCTGACGCCTGCCAACCTCGTCGTGATCTATGACGAACTCGATCTCGTTCCCGGCAAGCTGCGCATCAAGACCGGCGGCGGCTCCGGCGGCCATAACGGCATCAAGTCCATCGACGCGCATATGCAATCCTTCCCCGGCGGGCAGAATTATCGCCGCATGCGGCTTGGCATCGGCCACCCCGGCGCGAAGGAACTCGTGCATAATTATGTTCTCGGCGATTTCGCCAAGGTCGACAATGAATGGCTGGATACGCTTCTGGGCGCTGTCGCCGATAATGTCGCCATGCTCGCCAAGGGCGAGGACAACAGCTTCATGAACCGCGTCGCGCTCGCCATGGGCGACGGCAATCAGCGACCCAACGGTTTCAAGGCCGATCCCGCACAACTGGAAAAGGCCCCGCCTGAAGCAAAGGCCAAGGCGCAGAGCCATATCCGTCAGGCGCGGCCAAACCAGAAAAAGCCGAATATTCCCGAAAGCGGCCCGATGGCCGACATGCTCAAGCGGCTTTTCGGGAAAAAGGATTGACGCTGTGCCGTCCTATGACGCATAGCCACACCAAGAAAATTCTAGTCTGATAGGTACGATCATGGGTTTCAAATGCGGCATCGTTGGCCTGCCAAACGTTGGCAAGTCGACGCTTTTCAACGCGCTGACCAAAACGGCCGCCGCACAGGCTGCAAACTATCCGTTCTGCACCATCGAGCCGAACACCGGCGAAGTGGCGGTTCCCGATCCGCGCCAGAACGATATTGCCCGGATTGCCGGTTCGAAGGAAATCATCCCGACCCGCATCAACTTCGTGGACATTGCCGGCCTCGTGCGCGGCGCTTCGAAGGGCGAAGGCCTCGGCAACCAGTTCCTTGCCAATATCCGCGAAGTCGATGCCATCGTGCATGTTCTGCGCTGCTTCGAGGACGATGACATCACCCATGTCGAGGGCCGCATCGATCCCGTATCGGACGCCCAGACCGTTGAAACGGAACTGATGCTGTCAGACCTCGAAAGCATCGAGCGCCGCATCGTGCAGATCCGCAAGCGCGCGACGGGCAAGGACAAGGAAGCGCTGACCATTCTGCCGGTCATGGAAGCAGCACTCGAACTGCTCCAGAACGGCCAGCCTGTCCGCCTGATGCTGAAGGACATTTCGCCGGAAGACCTGCTGACGCTCAAGGGCCTGAACCTTCTGACCTCGAAGCCTGTGCTCTATGTCTGCAACGTCGCCGAAGGCGATGCGGCCAAGGGCAACGAATTTAGTGCTGCCGTCGACAAGATGGCTGAGGAACAGGGCGCGCAGACGGTCATCATTTCGGCTGCCATCGAAGCCGAAGTCGCGCAACTTCCCGACGAAGAAGCCAAGGAATATCTGGAAAGCATGGACCTTGAGGAACCGGGCCTCGACCGCCTGATCCGCGCCGGTTACAAGCTTCTCGATCTCATCACCTATTTCACCGCTGGACCGAAGGAAACCCGCGCCTGGACCATCAAGCGCGGCACCAAGGCTCCGGCCGCCGCCGGTGTCATCCACACCGATTTCGAGCGCGGCTTCATCCGCGCCCAGACCATCGCCTATGAGGACTACGTCAAATACAACGGCGAAGTCGGCGCCAAGGAAGCTGGCAAGGCACGAGACGAAGGCAAGGAATATATCGTCCATGACGGCGATGTGATGCTGTTCCGCTTCAATACCTGAAGCAGATATTCCAACATTTTGAACTGATTTCGAGTCTGGATAAAGCGTATAAGCAAACAGATAAGGTGTTTCTGCGATTCCCCGTTAACCGGAATTGCTCTGGAGAGTTTTGATTCCGGGAGGAGTCGCCTATTCTCTCGACGCTTTTCTTTTCCCTCACCCTGAGGAGCCGTTGGAAACGGCGCATTATCCTGAGCTTGTCGAAGGATCGAAGGGTCGGGGAAAACGCACAGTGCCTGCCCTCGCCCTTCGAGACGGCTCCCTCGCAAGCTCGGGAGCCTCCTCAGGATGAGGGGCTATCGTAGTGGACAGCGAGGAGACCCAGGGTGAGCAAGCCTCTGCCGAAATATGCCTATGAGGATATGGAACCGGGAATGACCCTTCCCTTCGGTCCTCGTACGATCAGCAAGGAAGAAATCATCGAATTTGCCAGCGCGTTCGATCCGCAGTCCTTCCATCTGGATGAGGAAGCGGGCAAGGCCAGCGTGCTGGGCGGCTTGGCCGCATCGGGATGGCACACCGTTTCCCTCATCATGCGGCTGGTTTGCGATGCCTATCTGACCGACTCCACCTCGCAAGGCGGTCCCGGCGTGGAATTCACGCGGTGGAAGCGTCCCGTTCTGGCGGGCGATACGCTGAACGGCGTGACGACCATCAAGGACAAGCGCATTTCCAGATCGCGCCCGGCAATCGGGCTGGTGACATTCCATCACGAACTGTTCAATCAGCGCGGCGAAAGCGTCTGCGAAATGCAGCACCCATGCATGATGCTGCGCCGTGACTACGATGCGGCTGCGGGAGATGCATCATGAGTTTTCTGGAAGACAATCTCGGGCAGACCGTCGTTATCGGCAGCTATACGTTCACGCCTGAGGAAATCATCGATTTCGCGCGGAAATACGATCCGCAGCCGTTCCATCTGGATGCCGAAGCAGCAAAGAAGAGCGTCTTCGGCGGGCTTTGCGCTTCCGGTTGGCACACCACGGCGGTGTTCATGAAGCTCAATGTCGCCTCCATTGTGAAGGCAACGAAGGACGCTCTGAAACGTGGCGAGACGCCGCCGACATTCGGCCCCTCACCCGGCTTTGAAAACCTCAAATGGCCGAAGCCGGTCTATGCCGGGGATACGATCACCTACAAGCGCGTGGTCCATGCGATCAGGCCGCTGGCCTCCCGGCCCGGCTGGTCAATGCTGACCATGACGACGAACGCCCACAACCAGAATGGCGAAGAGGTGCTGTCCTTCGACAATGCGGCGATGGTGAAGCTGCCGCCAAAGGCCGATCCCTGAAATAATAAAGCCCGGAGCGATCCGGGCTTTTTGTTTCCTCAATCGCCTTCGAAGGCGACGAGTGTGCGGACCGGAACGCCCAGCGCTTCGAGCTTCTTGCGTCCGCCAAGGTCCGGCAGGTCAATGATGAAGCAGGCCGCGACGATTTCCGCGCCCATTTGAAGCAGAAGCTTCGCCGCCGCTTCCGCCGTTCCGCCCGTGGCGATCAGGTCGTCCACCAGAATGATCCGCTCGCCCTTTTCAATCGCGTCGCGGTGCATTTCCATTTCATCAATGCCGTATTCTAGGCTGTAGGCGATACGCACCGTATCGCGCGGCAGCTTGCCCTTCTTGCGGATCGGCACAAAACCGGCGGAAAGCTGATGCGCGATTGCGCCGCCCAGAATGAACCCGCGCGCCTCGATACCGGCGACCTTGTCGACCTTGTTGCCTGCATAAGGATAGACCAGTTCATCGACGGAGCGGCGGAACGCCTGCGCATCGCCCATGAGCGTGGTCACGTCGCGGAACTGGACGCCCGGCTTCGGATAATCCGGAATGGTGCGGATCGCATCCTTTAAGCTGGCTTTAAATCCGGATTCCATTTTCCATCCTTTCAGGCGGCTCGCGGGCCGGTCAAACTAATCAAGGCAAAGTTGGGGCAAAGCCCCTTTACACCTTCGAACGGGTCAATTGCAAAAGAAACCGCCCGTTTCCGCCACAAACATTACGGCGAAGGACCGTTCTTTTTATGGCTTATTTGTGGCAGTGGCTGCGGTTCGTCTTCACCAACAAAAATGGGCGCTCACGGCGCCCATCTTTTAACTCAGGTTTGGTCCGGTGTCAGTGCTTCACATCCGACCAGATCGAACGCTTGGCGACATAGACCAGACCGGCGAAGAGGATCAGGAATATGATGACCCGGAAACCGGTCCGCTTGCGATCTTCCAGATGCGGCTCAGCGGCCCACATCAGGAAAGCCGAAACGTCGCGCGCATACTGATCGACCGTCTGCGGCGAACCATCGTCATAGGTGACCTGGTCGTCGCTGAGCGGCTTCGCCATGGCGAGCGCCTTAGCCGAAATGAAGTATGGGTTGTAATGCGTTCCTTCGGCAATCTGCATGCCTGCCGGCGGCTGTTCGTCGAAACCGGTCAGCAGAGAATGGATATAATCCGGGCCACCTTCGGCATATTGCGTGAATATATCGAAGATGAACTGCGGGAACCCACGTTCCACTGCGCGCGCCTTGGCGATCAGCGAGAAGTCCGGCGGAGCCGCGCCATTGTTTGCCGCCGCGGCCGCAGCCGCGTTCGGATATGGCGACGGGAAGTGGTCGGTCGGAAGCGCCTTGCGGGTGAACATTTCGCCATCCGCATTCGGGCCGTCCTGCACTTCGTATTCGGCGGCGAAAGCCTTGACCTGTTCCGGCGAGTAACCAAGATCTTCCAGCGTGCGGAAGGCCACCAGGTTCATCGAATGGCAAGCCGAGCAGACTTCCTTGTAGACCTTCAGGCCGCGTTGAAGCTGGCCCTTGTCATAGGTTCCGAACGGGCCGGCAAAGCTCCACTTTTCCTGTTTCGGATGGTGGATCGGAAAATGTTCCGGCTCTGCGGCATTGCCGCTTTCCTCAGCCGAAGCGCCACCCATGGCTATCCCAAGCGCAACCAGCGGAGCGATACCGAAGGCAGCGAAATTCTTGAGGATGTTTTTCATTGTTACGTCCTTCATCTCTCTCGCTGCTTAGCCCCGAGTTTCAACAGGGATTTCCACCGGGGTAATCTCGCCCTTGCCGCTCTTCTCCAGAACCGCCTCGGTGATCGAGTTCGGCAAACGCTTCGGCGTTTCGATCAGGCCGATGACCGGCATGATGACGATGAAGAAGGCAAAGTAGTAAAGCGTGCCCAGCTGCGCCATGAAGACGTAGGAACCTTCCGCTGGACGCGAACCGAGCCAGCCGAGGAAGATGGCGTTGACCACGAACAGCCAGAAGAACAGCTTGAACCACGGACGATAAACCGCCGAGCGAACCTTCGACGTATCGAGCCACGGCACGACGAAGAGGATTGCGATCGAACCGAACATGGTCAGAACGCCGCCGAGCTTCGAATCGATCGGGCCGATGTTGAAGGTGATGGCGCGCAGCATCGCGTAGAATGGCAGGAAGTACCATTCCGGAACGATGTGAGCAGGCGTCTTCAGCGAATCGGCCGGGATATAGTTATCCGGATGGCCGAGGAAGTTCGGCATGTAGAAGATGAAATAGGCGAAGAACACGAAGAAGACGAGCGCGCCGAAAGCGTCCTTGATGGTCGCATAGGGCGTGAACGGCAGCGTATCGGTCTTGGACTTGACTTCAATGCCGGTCGGGTTGGTTTGGCCCGTCACATGCAGCGCCCAGACGTGCAGGATAACGACGCCTGCAATCATGAACGGCAGCAGATAATGCAGCGAGAAGAAGCGGTTGAGGGTCGGATTGTCGACCGCAAACCCGCCCAGCAGAAGCTGCTGGATCGGCTCGCCGATGATCGGGAAAGCCGTGAAGAAGCCGGTGATGACCGTCGCGCCCCAGAAGGACATCTGGCCCCATGGCAGCACGTAGCCCATGAAGGCGGTTGCCATCATGAGAAGGAAGATCACCACGCCCAGAATCCACAAGAGCTCGCGCGGTGCCTTATAGGAACCGTAATAGAGGCCGCGGGCAATATGGAGATAGACGGCGATGAAGAAGAAGGATGCGCCGTTGGCGTGCATGTAGCGCAGCAGCCAGCCGGAATTGACGTCGCGCATGATCTTTTCGACGGAATTGAACGCAAGGCCCGTATCCGCTGCATAATGCATTGCCAGCACGATGCCGGTCAGGATCTGCGCAATGAGCATGAAGCTCAAAATGCCGCCAAAA
Source organism: Ochrobactrum sp. PL_is501 (assembly GCF_055816895.1). Lineage (NCBI taxonomy): Bacteria > Pseudomonadati > Pseudomonadota > Alphaproteobacteria > Hyphomicrobiales > Brucellaceae > Ochrobactrum > Ochrobactrum sp. PL_is501. The sequence continues at coordinate 308,694 of NZ_JBVPGR010000040.1, forward strand.
GTGTACATGTAGTTCAGGTTACGCGGCGTCGGATAGGCCACGAAGGAATCATAGACGAGACGCGGCAAGGGAAGCCGTTCGTCCACCCATTTTTCGATGCCGGTCTTCGGCGTGTATGTGGAGTGTCCACCACTCATGTCTTCTCTCCCCAAGACCTGTTAGCCGATCCTGATGACCGTATCGGAAGCGAACGCATATTGCGGAATGTGCATGTTTTCCGGCGCCGGACCGCTGCGGATACGGCCGGCGGTGTCATAAGTCGAACCATGACATGGGCAGAACCAGCCGCCGAAAGAGCCGGCTTCGCCGAGCGGTACGCAACCCAGATGGGTGCATACGCCGATCATCACCAGCCAGTTTTCCTTGCCTTCGCCTGCCGAGCGGGCGAGATCGGTCGCCTGCGCGTCCGAAGCGAGGTTGGCATTGCGCGCGTTCGGGTCCTTGAGATCGCCCAGAGCGGTCGCCTTGGCATCCTCGACTTCCTTGGCGGAGCGGTTACGGATGAAAACCGGTTTGCCGCGCCATTTAACAGTTAGCGATGCTCCTTCCGCCAGGGACGAAACATCAACCTCGATGGACGCAGCCGCGAGTGTCGAAGCGTCTGGACGCATCTGGTCGATAAACGGCCAGGCCAGTCCGCCAGCTCCGACGACACCGGCCATCCCCGTCGCAATATACAAAAAATCACGCCGTGTCGGCTCAGCCGTGTCGTGTGCGCTCACGTGCCAATTCCTTTTCAACCTGCATGTTCAATTGAACTCTCCCCTCGTCCTCTTTTGCACTTGCGCAAAAGTAGTCCCGCAAATGCTCACAGGACGAAATTCCCTCCATTTCACTATTCGGTTTATGCGTGTAAAAATCGCTTGTCCAGACACCAAGCCCTTATGACGGCACGATGTCGCAGGCGAATTTACCTGCCCAATTCAAGGAATGCGCGGCAGATCGATAATGAACTACGGACAGCGGAAAGCCGTCAACTTTCGGTATTCCCGCCGATGAAACCGCCTGACTGCCGGGCCCAAAGTCCCGCATAGAGGCCGCCGCGGGCAACAAGTTCGTCATGCGTGCCCTCCTCCACGATACGTCCCTGATCCATCACGACAAGACGGTCGAGCGCCGCGATGGTGGAAAGGCGATGAGCGATCGCAATGACCGTCTTTCCTTCCATCAGGCGTTTCAGGTTCTCCTGAATGGCGGCTTCCACCTCCGAATCGAGTGCGGATGTGGCCTCATCGAGGATCAGGATGGGGGCGTCCTTCAAGATGGCGCGCGCGATGGCGATGCGCTGCCGCTGCCCGCCGGAAAGCTTGACGCCGCGCTCGCCCACAAAGGCGTCGAAGGAGCGCCGCTCCTGAAAATCCTCGAGATTGGCAATGAACCCGTCCGCCTCCGCCTTTTGGGCCGCCCGCAGCAAATCCTCGTCGGTGGCATCGTCCCGCGCCAGCATGATGTTGTCGCGCAGCGACCTGTGCAGCAAGGCCGTTTCCTGACTGACGACCGCAACGGCCCGGCGCAACGACGTCTGGGTGACATCGCGAACATCCTGTCCGTCGATAAGGATAGAGCCTTTCTCGACGTCGTAGAGACGCAGGATCAGATTCACCAGCGTGGACTTGCCCGCGCCGGAATGGCCGACAAGCCCGATGCGCTCGCCGCCGCGAACCGTCAGGTTGATATTGTCGAGAACACCCTCAGCCTTGCCGTAATGGAAGGTGACATTGCGGATATCGATACGCGCTTCCGTCACCTGCAAGGGTTTCGCGCCGGGACGATCCTCCAAACCGAGCGGCGCGGAAACGAGCCGCATGGAATTTTCGATCAGTCCGAGCTGGCGCAGCATGGCGTTCATCTGCATCATGAGCCGCCCGAGCAGCATGTTGAGGCGCAGCACGAGCCCGAGCGTGAACGACACCTGCCCGACCGTGATGGCATTGCGTGTCCACAGATCGATGGCAATCGCGGCAACCGTCACGATCATCAGGCCGGACAGTGTCGTGAGCGACACGCGAACGCCGGTGAGCGAGCGCATGAACGGAAGAAGCGCTGCTATGTATCCTTTGAACCCGTCGCGCAAATACTGAACGTCGTCATTGACGGTGTTGAGCTTGATCGTCTGGATGTTGGAATAGCTGTCGACCAGACGCCCGTTTATCAGCGACCCCGCTTCGGCGGAAGCCTCGGCCTGACGGCGGATCTGTGGAAGGTAATGGCGGGCAATCAACACGAAGACAGCAATCCATGCCAGCACGACCGCCGCCAGCGTCCAATCCAGCCGTCCGATCAGGAACAATGTGCTGATGCTGTATATGAGCATGAACCAGACGACCTGGATGAGGCTCTGGATGAAATCGCCCGCTGCCTGGCCGGCCTGCCAGACCTTCGTTGCTATGCGCCCCGCAAAATCATTCTGGAAAAACCCGTAGGATTGCTGCAGCACATATGAATTGGCCTGCCACCGGATCAGGTTATAAAAACTGGGGCCCATCACCTGCTCTTCAAGCAGCGTGTTGGCCGCCGTCACGACGAGGCGGACCGCAAGGACAGTGAATCCCATGAAAAGCAGTTCCGGGCCTGCCGCCTGCAAAAGCGCCGACCAGCTTCGCTCGACGCCGCCCCTGCCCGCCTGATCGAGAATATCGACCAGCCTGCCGGTAAAATAGAACAGGCCCGCCTCGACCAGCGGCAGCAAGCCGCCGACGACAAGGGACACCGCCAGCGGCCATTTGGCCTGTCGCGCATAATGCCACAGAAAGCCGAACGTCGTTGAAGGCGGTCTCAGCCTGTCCGGTTCACGAAAGGGATCGACCCAACGTTCGAACAGGCTGTAAACCGCTTTCATCAATGGCTTTTGTCCTTATTTTATAAGCATATCCTCGGTATTTTCATCGAAGCCGAGGAAACCGCCGGACTGGCGCGCCCATAGACTTGCATAAATGCCGCCGAGCGCCACAAGTTCCTCATGCGTGCCGTCCTCGACGATACGCCCCTTGTCCATCACCACGAGGCGATCAAGCGCCGCGATGGTGGAAAGGCGGTGCGCGATGGCGATCACGGTCTTGCCTTCCATCAGCGTGTTGAGGCTGTCCTGAATGGCCGCCTCCACTTCCGAATCGAGCGCCGAGGTGGCCTCGTCCAGAACGAGGATCGGCGCATCCTTCAGCATCACGCGCGCGATGGCGATGCGCTGGCGCTGCCCGCCCGAAAGCTTGACGCCGCGTTCGCCGACATGCGCATCCAGCCCCTGCCGTCCCTTCGGGTCGGTCAGCAGCGGAATGAACTGGTCCGCCTGCGCCAGCCGGATTGCCTGCTGCAACATTTCCTCGGTCGCATCCGGTCGCCCATACATGATGTTCTCGCGGACCGAACGATGCAGAAGCGAGGTATCCTGCGTGACCATGCCGATATTGGCGCGCAGCGAATCCTGCGTGACCCTGGAAATGTCCTGCCCGTCGATCAGGATGCGGCCCTTCTCCAGATCGTAGAAACGCAGCAGCAGATTGACCAGCGTAGATTTACCAGCACCGGAACGCCCGACCAATCCCACTTTCTGGCCCGGCTTGATGGCGAGCGTGAGGTTTTCGATAACCCCGTTGCCCTTGCCGTAGTGGAAGCCGATCCCGTCGAAGTCGAGCTCGCCTTTGGTCACCTGCAATGCCGGTGCATCGGGAACGTCCACGACCTCATGGGAGCGCGCAATCGTGGTGATGCCGTCTTCCACCGTGCCAATATTCTCGAACAGCGCCGACATTTCCCACATGATCCACTGCGACATGCCGTTGAGGCGCAGCACCAGGCCGATGCCGACCGCAACGGCGCCCACGGTAATCGCTTCGTTCATCCAGAGCTGGATGCCGATTGCACCCACCGCAAACAGCAGGATGCAGTTCGCCATGTAGAGGGTGAAATGGAACATCGTGATGAGACGCATCTGCCGGTGCACGGTGCCGAGGAAGCCGTCGAGGCTTTCGCGCACGTAGGATTCCTCGCGGCTTGAATGCGAGAAGAGCTTGACCGTCGCGATATTGGTATAGCTGTCTACGATGCGCCCCGTCATCAGGGAGCGGGCATCGGCCTGCTGTTCCGAAATCACCCGCAGGCGCGGGATGAAGAAACGCAGCAACAGGATATAGACGACAAGCCAGACGGCAAACGGAATCATCAGCACCAGATCCGCAGACGCCGCAATGAACAGCGTGCCCGCGAAATAGACGATGACATAATTGAGCACGTCCAGGAGCTTCATCACCGTTTCACGAACGGCGAGAGCGGTCTGCATCAGCTTGGTGGAGATGCGTCCGGCGAACTCGTCCTGGAAGAACGACATCGACTGGCGGATCAGGTAACGGTGCATCAGCCAGCGCACGCGCATCGGATAATTGCCGAGCAATGTCTGGTGGATGAGCAGCGAATGGATCAGCACCACGCCCGGCAGGCCGATCAGGACGACGCCCGCGATCAAGGTGAGTCGCCAGCCTTCATTGCTGAGGAAAGTCTCGCGCGACTGATGCGACAGCCAGTCGACGATATTGCCCATGAAGGCAAAGAGCGACACTTCGATCACCGCGATCAGCGTCGTGAAGATCGCCATGCCGATGATCCACGGCCATGCGCCACGGGTATAATAAAGGCAAAAGGCTACCAGTCCGCGCGGGGGTTCGCGCGGCGGTTCTTCGGGATAAGCTTCGAGTCGTTTTTCAAACCATCTGAACATGGCGATCCTTTTACGGGCACCTTGCAAAATTTCCAAGATGGAACAGGAACAAAACAGGAATATTTTCGTGATGCGAGAACAATTTTTTCTTGCCGATACTATTTCCGCTTACTGATGTGTTGACGCCGGAGACCCAAGCACGCTCAACGCTTGCAGCCATCCGATTTGTAAGCTACCCGCATCATATGGAACTGCGCGTCGCACTTTACCAGCCCGACATTCCCGGCAATACGGGAACCATCCTGCGAATGGCCGCCTGCCTCGGCTTCGCGGTGGACCTGATCGAGCCCGCCGGATTCGACGTCTCCGACCGCTCCCTGAAGCGCGCCGGAATGGACTATCTGGAACAGGCAGCCCTCACCCGCCATGCGGACTGGCAGCATTTCGAGAACTGGCGCCGGCAGGCAGGCCGCCGCATCGTGCTGCTGTCCACCAAGGCGGCGGTTCCCTATACGGAATACCAGTTTCAGGAAAATGACATTCTGCTCTTCGGGCGCGAGTCGTCGGGCGTCCCCGACACTGTGCACGATGCCGCCGATGCGCGGCTTCTGATCCCGATGATGCCCGGCGCGCGCTCGCTAAATCTTGCGATTTCGGTTGCGATGACGACGGGCGAAGCTCTCAGGCAAAGGAAAAGCCTCGCGAAATGACCGGATTCGCGAAGCGCAGCATCTCCCTTCCGGTCTGAAAGGCCCGCTTCTCCCATGAACCTGTCCATGCGCACCGTCGCTCTCGCCGCTTCTGCCGCTTCCCTGCTGGCAACCGCCCCGGCTTTCGCCAAGGAACCCGAAACCATCAAGCCGAAGGTGATGGTCATCACCATGTTCGGGGAAGAAGCCAAGCCATGGCTTGAAGGCGAGAAGTTCACGCAGAAGATCAAGCTGCCGGGCCTCAATCTCGAATATCCGGAAATCGATTGCACCGCCGATGGGCTTTGCCACATGACGACGGCCATGGGCTTCGCCAATGCGGCAAGCTCGGTTTCCGCGATGGCGCTGAGCGGCAGGCTCGATCTCAGCCATACCTATTTCCTGATCGCAGGCATTGCCGGCGTCGACCCGGAGCACGGAACGCTCGGTTCCGCACATTGGGCAAAATATGCCATCGACGCCAATCTGAACCATCGCATCGACATTCGTGAAGCGCCGGAAGGCTGGCCCACGGACTTCTTCGGCCTTGGCGCGGCAAAGCCCGGCGAAAAGCCGAAATGGGCCGCTGGCACGGAAGTCTTCGAGCTGAACGGCAAGCTTGCCGATTACGCGCTGGCAACGACCAAGGGCGTCGAACTTCTCGATAGCGACGCGGCGAAGGAATATCGCAAGCACTATACTGACGAAGCGGCAACCGGCGCGCCGAAGGTGACGATCTGCGACACGGCTTCCGGCGACACTTACTGGCACGGCGCGAAGCTCGGCGAAGCCATGGCCGAATGGTCGAAGCTCCTGACCGACGGCAAGGCCGACTATTGCACCTCGCAGATGGAAGACAATGCCACGCTGACGTCGCTGAAGCGCGCCGCCGAAGCTGGCAAGCTCGATTTCGATCGCATCGCGCTGCTGCGCACCGCCTCGAACTTCGACCGTCAGGGCAAGGACCAGACGGCGGCTCAATCGCTTGCCGCGAATTCCGGCGGCTTCCCGCTCGCCACGACCAACGCCTATCGCGTCGGCAAGGCCTATGCCGAAAGCATCATCCAGAACTGGAAGGCATGGGAGAAGGCCCCGCAGACCGCAGCGCAATAAGCCTGTAATGGAATAACGATTCAAAAAGCGAAGGCACCCCGCGGGGTGCCTTTTCTGCCTGCTAATGTGAATCGCATTTCAAAGCCTTGGCCATCGCGATTAAAGCACTGCTCAATCCGCAGTCGCCAGACGGCGCATGGTAAACTCGATCACATCGTCCGGCCGCTCGCACCAGCTTTCAATCTCGGTCCAGTAGGCTGCTTTCGGGAATGTCTCGAACCATTCACGCGCCTTTTCGCGCGCCGCCAGCCTCGGCAGCGTGAATGTCTCGCGCACGAAGCCATCGCGCGGCATCCGGCTTTTCGCGCTTTTCTTCACGCTTTTCTGGGCGCGGCTTTTCTCAAGTTGCCTGCGCAGTCCTTCAAGCGGTGGACGGGGCGGTGTTGCTGCCATGCCTTTGCCTCAAAACCCTGAGCAGAGAAAGATAGGTGAGCAGGTTCGCAAAGACGAGTCTTTTCTTGGGGAGAGGATCTATAAGGGCTTGCGACAGCGCGCTTCGCGCTTTGCGCCGATGCCCGACTTTTGATAAGCCTGACAAGAATAGTTCATCCATTTAGAGCGTCGATCTGCTTGGATCAGACCGACGCTCTAAATATATATTTTGAACCGCGCATCTATCCGAAAACCGTTTCACACTTTTCGGGATGCGCTCCAACCTTGGTTGCGCGAGACCGGCGACACCGCCAGACCGCGCCGGAAGGACACGAGAATGCAACGCGAAGAGATTCCGGCCATCATCCCGGCAGACATCGAAGAGAAGAAGCAGGCGGCGCAGCGCTGGTTCGAGGAACTGCGCGATCGCATCTGCGCAAGCTACGAACAACTTGAAGATGAATTGCAGGGGCCGCTTTCGGATCGCGAACCCGGACGCTTCGTCCGCACGCCCTGGCAGAAGGATGACGGCAAGGGCGGCGGCGGCGTGATGTCGATCATGCATGGCCGCGTCTTCGAAAAGGTCGGCGTGCATGTCTCGACGGTCCACGGCGAGTTCTCGCCGGAATTCCGCAAGCAGATTCCCGGAGCCGAGGAAGACCCGCGCTATTGGGCGAGCGGCATTTCGCTGATCGCGCATCCGCAGAACCCGAACGTGCCAGCGGTTCATATGAATACGCGCATGGTCGTGACGACGCGCCAGTGGTTCGGCGGCGGCGCCGACCTCACGCCGGTGCTTGATCGGCGCCGCACGCAGGACGATCCCGACACGCTGGCCTTCCACAAGGCTTTCCGTTTCATCTGCGAGAAGCACAAGGATATTGTCGACTACCAGCGCGTGAAGGACTGGTGCGACGAATATTTCTTCCTGCCGCATCGCAACGAGCCGCGCGGCATCGGCGGCATTTTCTATGACTGGCTGCACTCGCCGGAAGAAAAAGGCGGCTGGGATGCGGATTTTGCCTATACGCGCGATGTGGGACGCGGCTTCTCCGTCGTCTATCCGCACCTGGTGCGCCAGAACTTCAACAAGGACTGGACCGACGCGGACCGCAACGAGCAGCTCATCCGCCGTGGCCGCTATGTCGAGTTCAACCTGCTTTACGATCGCGGCACGATCTTCGGTCTCAAGACAGGCGGCAATGTGAATTCCATCCTGTCGTCCATGCCACCCGTGGTGAAATGGCCGTAAAACATTGAGAAAGGGCCGGTTTCCCGGCCCTTCCCTCATATGGCGAAAGCGGAATGATAGGCGACGTCGCCTTCCGGAACATCCGCCCCGAAGGCCAGACACTGGAAATATTGCGGGGGCACGCCCGGCAGTTTCAGACGCGGATCGGCCTTGAAGCCGAAGCGCCCGTAATAGCCGGGATCACCGAGAAGAACGCAGCCTTTGGCTCCAGCCTTGCGCAATTGCGCGAGACCTTCGCGGATAAGCTTGCCGCCTATCCCCTCGCCCTGCCAGTCCGGGCGGACCGAAACGGGACCAAGCCCGTACCAGCCTTTATCCTCATCGCCGATCTGAACCGGCGAGAAAGCGACATGGCCCAGAACCTGCCCATCCTCTTCGGCAACCAGCGACAGGGAGAGCGCCTTTGCGGCGCGAAGCGCATCGACGATCTCCCCCTCCTTCTGGTTGCTGTAGGCCACGGTGCAAAATGCCTCATCCGTCAGGCGACGGATTTCGGCGGCATCTTGCGGCGTCTCCTTGCGAATATGCATGATGCCCTCCTTCACCGGTTGTTCGCCTGGGCGCGGACATTTTCACGCCCCTTCAACGAAATGCGATAGGGACTGCCCATGCGGGATTCGATGAGCCGCTTGCGGCGCAATTGCTGGAAAATCGCCATCGTGCAATCGGAAAGCAGATAGCCTTCGCGGGTATAGCATTCGATTTCGCAGATACGCCCGCCTTCGCGCAGATGACGGATGTAACCGCCCTGCGCCAGCACGTGCAACACGCGCTGTTCCATGCGTGAGATATTCATTGTCGTTCATGCCTGGATGGAAACCATGACAAGCATCAGCCTTCGCGGACAGTCTGCACCGTCCACGGCCAATGCCGTTTCCGTCCCTGGACCTGCCTGTCAGGCGCTCTCAGCACCCGTCATTCGCAGTTTCGTCCGGAACGCTCAAAGGCTTCCTACAATCTCCAGCATCAACAATTCCTCGGTCAGAGGTCAAAAACAGGAGGGCGATAACCCTCCTGCTCCTTTACAAGCACGGAATCCCGGTGTCAAACCGTTCAGGATTTCGGCTGGTTACGCAGCTTTTCGGCTTCCGCGTAGAACTTCTTTTCCCACTCATTGTGATTGTCCAGCCCTTCCTTGATGAAGGGCGTGAAGATGGCGAGGTTCATCAGGCACCAGTTGACCAGACGGGCCGGAAACTTCAGCGGCTTCACGAAATCGACGAAAAGGACCACCCGCGTCTTGTCGGTGTGGTTCCACGCCTCGTGCTCATAGGCATCGTCGAAAATCAACACCTTGCCTTCCTGCCAATGGCAGACCTGTTTGTCCACGCGGATGGCAAGCTTGTCGTTCGGCTCCGGCACGATGAGGCCAAGATGCAGGCGCAGCACGCCATTATAGGGTCCGCGATGCGGCGGCAGATGCTTGCCCGGCTCGAAGATGGAGAACATGGCCGTGGTCAGACCGGGGATCTTGTTGACGATCCGCCAGGTTTCCGGGCAGGACTTGATGTTCTGTTCCGACTTCACACCAAAACCGAGCAGGAAGAATGTCTTCCAGCGATTGTCGGTCGAGATCGTCTTCACATCGGTCGAAATATCCTGAAAGGAAGGCAGTTCGCTCTGGCGCAGGAGAACCCTGTCCAGTTCCTTGCGGATGGCCGGCCATTCCTTCTCGATTTCCGCCGCCCATGGGAAGGTTGCGTTGTCATAGACCGGCGGATTGCCGAGCTTGGCATATTTCAGGTTGAGACCTTCGGCCCAGGATACGATCCCCATGAAAAAACGGGTGATCCGGCTTGGCCGGTCCATCGCGGCGATGCCTTCGGTGCCAAACTTCTGCTTCGGATCGGTCGCTGTCTTGTCTTGTATCGATGTATCGGGATTGGACATCTCATGCTCTTTCAAAACGCGCGCTAAAAAGTTTTCAGCTTTAACAGGATGAAACTACGGCTGAAATTTGCAAGCAAGCCACTAGTTATTCAATTTATCACGATCAAGTTTGTCCAGAAGCGCGGCACGGTCAAGGCTAAAACCGGAGTCTATCCAGAAAGTTTCAAGGGACCGCAAGGCCTCGCCCAGACCCGGCCCCTTCTCGATGCCCAGCGCCAGAAGATCACTCCCGGTGACGGGAAAGACCGGCGCGTCGTAGTGTTCGGCAGCATCCAGAAGACGCGCGAAACCACCGGCGCGGATCATGGCATCGTCGCTGCCTGCGGCATCGGCCCGCGCCCCGGCATAGGCGAGACGAATGCGATCCAGCACGGCCTGCTTGCTGCCGCGATAGATGGCCTTCTTCAATGCCTGTTCGGAAAGCTCCGGCTTGACGGCATCGGCGCGCGCCCAGGCTTCCAGACGCGCCCGTTCCGCATTGGACATTTTGAGCCGCTTGCCCATTTCTTCCATCCGCACGCTATCGGGCGGAACAATGCTTGCAAGCCGCAAAAGCGGATCAGCCTGCCAGCCAAGGTCGGCTTCGGTTCGCACCAGCCCATGAATGGCGTCGATACCCCATTTCTCGCTTTCCGGCAGGATCAGATTCAGCACTCCGCCCTGACGCATCCACAAAAGCGCGCGCGACGGATCGGGCGCGGACAGCAGCTTCTTCAGTTCCGCCCAGACCCGTTCGGCGGAAAGCTGCGCAAGGCCGTCTTTCAGCCGCGCGCTGGCCCGCAAGCCGTCAGCCTCGGGCCGTCCCGAACCGTACCAGGCGAAGAAGCGGAAGAAGCGCAGAATGCGAAGATAGTCCTCGCGAATGCGCTGTTCCGCATCGCCGATGAAGCGCAAAGTTCGGCTTTCAATATCGGCAAGACCGCCAACGTCGTCGATAATCGTGCCATCAGCGGTCGCATAAAGCGCGTTGATGGTGAAGTCGCGCCGCTCCGCGTCCGCTTTCCAGTCGGTCCCGAAAGCCACTTTCGCATGACGGCCATCCGTCTCCACATCCTGCCGCAACGTCGTTACCTCGAACGGATGCCCCTGCACGACGACCGTGATCGTGCCATGCTCGATGCCGGTCGGCACCGGCTTGAAACCCGCCTCCTTCGCAAGTCTGACTGTCTCCTGCGGCAGATGCGTCGTCGCCAGATCGACATCGCTGACCTTGCTGCCAAGCAGCGTGTTGCGCACTGCACCGCCAACCACGCGTGCCTCGCCGCCATCGCGGTTCAGCGCATTGAACAGGGCCTGCAACGGCTTTGCCTTCAGCCAGTCCGCCTTGCCGGAAATATTGATACTCAAACGTAGAGCCTTTCATAAAGTCCGCGAATGATGCCAGCGGTTGCCCCCCAGATGAATCGCTCATGATAGGGCATGGCGTAATAAAAGCGTTCCTTGCCGTTGAACATCCTGCTTTCACGCCGATGATTCACCGGGTTCATCAGGAAGGAAAGCGGCACTTCGAAAATATCGGCTACTTCGTCGGGGTTGGGATGCAGGTCGAACGGCGTCTTCACCACTGCCAGAATGGGCGTGATCGAAAAGCCGCTGCCGGTCAGATAGCGCGGCAGATTGCCGATAATCTCGGCGCGATCCGCCGCAAGCCCGATTTCTTCATTGGCCTCGCGCAGTGCCGCCCGTTCCGCCGTGCCGTCCTCCGGGTCGATTGCACCGCCCGGAAAGGCGATCTGGCCGGAATGCTTGCGCAATGTGTCGGTGCGCTGCGTCAGAAGCAGCGTGGCTTCCGCCCCCCGATCCACCACCGGCACCAGCACGGCTGCATCACGCATCTTCGCGGTCACCATGGCCTGCGTGAAATCGGGATTGAGCGAATGATCGCCGGTTACCGCATCGTGATCGGGACGCCATTGCCGGACCCGCTCGGCAAAGTCACCGGCTGAAAAGTCAGGGAATGCATTCATTGCAGTGCCGCCTCCAGCGCGTCGGACGCCATGATCGGAAACACCGCGCCGCCGGAGCGGACGGCAAATGTCGGCACGCCGTCGATTTCGATTTCCTCGCCCAGCGCCACAAGATCATACATGACAGAACGCCCGATCAACGCCTCCAGCCGTCCGCGCACCAGCACATAAGGCTTGAGGCCACCGCTTTCCCGCTCGACCACGAAGCGGAGCGGATGCTCGGCATCGGCTGTCACCACGTCACCCACATTGGTGCGGAAGGTCAGCGCCTGCGTCTCGCCTTCGCCGGAAACATCCATCTCGACGGCAATGAAATGCGCGTCTTCCACCCGGATGCCGACTTTTTCCACCGGCGTCACCAGATAGGTCTTGCCGTCCTCATCCTTGCGCAGCACGGTCGAAAACAGCCGCACGAGCTGTTTGCGGCCAATCGGCGTGCCCATGTAGAACCATGTGCCATCCGCCTTGATTTCCATGTCGAGATCGCCGCAAAAGTCCGGATTCCACCGCTCAACCGGCGGAATCCCCCGCTCTTTCGTCGCCGGTCCGCTTTGCGCATCGGCATGGGCGCGCGCGATCAGCGCTTCCAGCCCGCCGGTCGTCTCAGCGTTCCGTATCGAATCTTGCGGCGTGTCTTTGCCTTCAGGGGTGCTTTTTATCATCCGACTCGGTTATTCCTGCTCGAATGTGTTTAATATGCTGGAAGTCATGAAATAGTCACCGTTTCGCGGCTTGTCAGCACTATATGCGAATTATAGGGCGCTTCCGCCAGAGCGGTCACATATTGCGAGGTCCATATGAGCGTTGCCGTCACGCCTGAAACCGCCAATCCCGAACAGATAATCGCGGAGGCCGAACGGGCGCTCGCAGATATTGCCCGCATCAAGGCAAGCGTCGGCACCGTTATCTTCGGTCAGGAAAACGTGATCGAGCGCACCCTCGTCGCCGTGCTTGCCGGTGGCCACGCGCTTCTCGTCGGCGTGCCGGGCCTTGCCAAGACCAAGCTGGTCGAAACGCTTGGAACCGTGCTTGGCCTTTCCGGCCAGCGCATCCAGTTCACCCCCGACCTGATGCCCTCCGACATCATCGGCTCGGAAGTCATGGAACAGGATGCCGACGGACGCCGCTCCTTCCGCTATCTGAAAGGCCCGATCTTCGCGCAGCTCCTGATGGCCGACGAGATCAACCGCGCCAGCCCCCGCACCCAGTCTGCGCTTTTGCAGGCGATGCAGGAATATCATGTGACGGTCGCGGGCCAGCGCTACGACCTGCCCGCACCGTTCCATGTCCTTGCAACGCAGAACCCGCTGGAACAGGAAGGCACCTATCCGCTGCCGGAAGCCCAGCTCGACCGCTTCCTGATGCAGATCGACATTCTTTACCCGGAACTCGATGCGGAACGCCGCATTCTCCTGGAAACAACCGGCGTTTCCGAGGCCAAGGCCTATGAAATCATCAACGCCGAGCGACTGATCGAAATGCAGACACTGGTGCGACGCATGCCCGTGTCGGAAAGCGTCGTTGAAGCAATCCTGAAACTCGTGCGTTCTGCGCGCCCCGACGCCGATAACGACCATGCGAAGAAACATATCGCCTGGGGTCCCGGCCCGCGCGCCAGCCAGGCGCTGATGCTCTGCGCAAGGGCGCGCGCGCTTTATGAAGGCCGTCTCGCGCCTTCGGTGGATGACGTGAAGGCGCTGGCCGAGCCCGTCCTGCAGCACCGCATGGCGCTCAACTTCGCCGCGCGCGCCGATGGCATGCATATTCGCGACGTCATCGCCAATCTGGTCAAGGCTGCTGTCTGATGGTCATCGGCGCAGAAGTTTCCACCGCAGATCGCAAGGAGACACTTGCCCGCGCCCGCGCGCGGGCAGCCGCCATCCCCGATCTGCTGGTCGAAGCGCAGCGCGTGGTCAATACAATCATGAACGGCTGGCACGGACGGCGCAAACGCGGCCCCGGCGAAAACTTCTGGCAGTTCCGCCCCTATGTGGAAGGTGAATCGCTTGCCCGCATCGACTGGCGGCGCTCTGCCCGCGACGACCACACCTATGTTCGCGACCGCGAATGGGAATCCGCGCATACCGTCTGGCTCTGGTGCGATTTTTCGCCCTCGATGCTCTATCGCTCGCAATTGGCGCCGGTTTCCAAGGAAGCGCGTTCGCTGGTGCTGACGCTTGCTCTTGCCGAACTTCTGTCGCGCTCGGGCGAACGCATTGCCTTTCCGTCGTTGATCCAGCCCTTTTCGGCGCGCAACGGAGCGGAACGCCTGGCGGCAGCGCTGATGCACGAAGCGCCAGCCGCCGCATTGCCGGATATCGGGCAGATCCGCCGCTTTTCCGAAGTCGTCCTCGTATCGGATTTCCTGCATCCGTTCGATGAATTGACCGATCTTCTCGACCGTCTGGCAAAGCGCGGCGTTCGTGCGCATCTGGTGGAAGTTGCCGATCCGGCGGAGGAAACATTCCCCTATTCCGGCCGCACCGAGTTCCGCGATCCCGAAACCGGCGCAACGCTTGTCGCCGGTCGGGCCGAAACCTATGCGGACGACTATCGCCGCCTCTACACCGCCCGGCGTGAAACCCTCATTGATTTCTGCAAGCGGCTTGGCTGGAGCTACACGGTTCACCGCACCGACAGGCCGACGGCGGAAGCGCTGGCGCGCCTGCATGGTGCGCTGAGCGCGACGGGAGCAGGCGCATGAACTTTCTGCCGCTCGCCTTCGGTTCGCCGCTGATCCTTACAGGATTGATCGCCCTGCCGATCATCTGGTGGCTATTGCGCATGACGCCGCCGCGCCCGCAGGAGGAAACCTTTCCGCCGCTCCGCATTCTGGCGCAGGTCTTCAAGCGCGAGGAAGTGCCGTCGAAAAGCCCATGGTGGATGACGCTGCTGCGGCTGCTCATCGCCGCGCTCGTCATTCTGGCACTTGCCTCGCCGGTCTGGAATCCGCGCCCGGTGGCGCTTGCCGGAAACGAGCCGCTCGCCATCGTCATCGATAATGGCTGGGCTTCCGCCGAGGATTGGCAGCAGCGGGTCAACGCCGCCGAAAAGCTCATTGCCGATGCGGAAGGCACCGGCGCACCGATCTATCTCGCAGGCACGGCGGAACCGGGCAATGCCGAAATCGGCCCCTATGACGGCAAGCGCGCCGCCGAGCGCCTGCAAGCGTTGGAGCCGCGCCCGATCCCGGTCGACCGCAAGGCCGCTATGGAGCGGCTTTCCTCCGCTTTGCCAGCCGGTGCCAAGGTCCGCCTTGCCTTCATGAGCGACGGGCTGGCTGCGATAAATGATGCGCAAACCTTTGCGGAATTGGACAAATCGGGCCATCTCGCCTCCGTTCTCTGGTATGGCGCGAGCCTCAGCCGCACCTTCGCGCTGACCGGCATCGACAACAAGGCTGACAGTCTGGAAGCCGTCGCCATCCGCCCGGAAGGCGTATCGGCGCCGCGCACGCTCACCGCCGCCGCTTACGACGACAAGGGACGCCGCATCGCCGAAGCGCCGCTTTCCTTCGCGCTTGGAAGCGCCGAAGGCATGGCGCGGTTCAACCTGCCGGTGGAGCTTCGCAACGATTTCCGCCAGATCCGTGTCGATGGCATCGAACAGGCAGGCGCGACGAGGCTGATCGATGCAGGGTCGGAACGGCGCACCGTCGGCCTTATCGCCAGCGGTGACGGCGATCTGGCGCAGCCGCTGCTTTCGCCGCTGCACTATATTTCCCGGGCGCTTTCGCCCTATGTCAATCTGATCGAACCGCGCTCCGCCGATCTCATGCAATCCGTGCCGGAAGTGCTGGATGCAAAGCCGTCGATCCTCATCATGGCCGATATCGGCACGCTGCCGCAGCCTGTCGCCGAACAGCTTTCCCGGTGGATAGAAGATGGCGGAACGCTGGTGCGCTTCGCAGGCCCGCGCCTTGCCGGCGCCAGCGACAATGATCCGCTTTTGCCGGTGAAACTGCGCAAGGGCGAACGCGCGCTTGGCGGCACGCTGTCCTGGTCGGAGCCGCAGAAATTGCGCGCTTTCCCGGACAAGGGGCCTTTTGCAGGACTGTCCGTCCCCGATGATGTGACCGTTACAAGGCAGGTTCTTGCCGAGCCTTCATTCGATCTCAACGACAAGGCTTATGCCGTTCTTCAGGACGGAACGCCACTTGTAACCGGCCAACAGCGCGGGCGCGGCAATATCGTCCTGTTCCACATTTCACCCGATGCAAGCTGGTCGAGCCTGCCGATTTCGGGTTCATTCGTGGAAATGCTGCGCCGCATCGTGTCGCTTTCACAGAGAACCGGCGCGCAGGACAATCAGGCTTCGGTCTCGCTGCCGCCCTACCAGCTTCTTTCGGCTTCCGGCGCGCTGACCCCGCCGACATCGGAGGCCAAACCGCTGATCGTCGAAAAGAACAGGCAGGCCAACGTCAGCATCAACACGCCGCCCGGCTTCTACGGCAATGAGGATGGCCTGAAAGCGCTCAACATTTTTGAAGGTACCAATATCAAGCTGCAACCGATTGCCCAGCCTGCATTTTCCGTCGGAATAACGCCCGCCTCCTACACATCAGACCAGTCGGTTTCACTGGCGGGACCGTTCTTCGCTGCCGCCGCGATGCTTCTGGCGCTCGATACGCTTTTGATGCTGTGGCTGCGCGGGGCCTTCCGCCGCCGCATGAAAGTGCGCGCCAAGGCGGCAGGCATCGCTGTTCTGCTGGCAGGTTCGCTTGCGTTCAATCTTGTTCCGTCCGGAACAGGCGAAGCTCAGGCCCAGACCCAGCCGCAACCGCAACCGCAAGTGCACGATGACAGCAAGCCGGGAGACGAAGCGATCGTCAATTCGGTCTCGCAGACGCATCTTGCCTATGTCATCACCGGCAGCGCTGAGACCGACGACGTCAGCAAGGCCGGGCTGCGCGGTTTAAGCTTCGCGCTGATGGACAAGACCGCCCTTGAACCGGGCGACCCTATCGGCGTCGATCCTGCCAAGGATGAACTGGCCTTTTATCCGCTGATCTACTGGCCTATCGACCCCAACGCGCCGATGCCAAGCCCGGAAGCAATTGCCAAGGTCGATGCCTATATGCAGCAGGGCGGCACGGTTCTTTTCGACACGCGCGACCAGTTGCAGGCAGGCGCCAGCCTCGACCCGTCCGCCTCACCGGCCAACCAGCGCCTGCGCGCCATTCTCGACGGCATGAATGTGCCGCCGCTAGAACCGGTGCCGGACGATCATGTGCTGACCAAATCCTTCTTCATCATGCCGGATTTTCCGGGCCGCTATGAAGGAAGTCCGCTCTGGGTCGAGGCCACCACGCCCAACGCTTCGCCGCAGGACCGCCCTGTTCGCACCGGTGACGGCGTGACGCCGATCATGATCACGGCCAATGATCTGGCCGGTGCATGGGCCGTGGATGAGCAGGGCAACCCGCTGCTGCCGACCGTGCCGAACGACCCGATGCAGCGCATCTATGCCATTCGCGGCGGCGTGAACATTGTCATGTATATGCTGACCGGCAACTACAAGTCCGATCAGGTGCACGTTCCCGCCCTCCTTGAACGGCTGGGGAACTAGCATGATGTTTTTTAACGAAGCCGTCAGCAGATCCGGGTTCCCTTTTCCCCTCATCCCGAGCTTGCCGAAGGATCGAAGGACGAGGGAAAAACGCACGGCGCGCCTGCCCTCGTCCTTCGAGGCTTCGCTTCGCTCCGCAGCTCAGGATGAGCGGGAGGCGTTGCGGTCCGTAAAGATGGCAACCTACGGCGTTAGGAGGCGGGCATGAATATCGAATTCGAACCTTTCCTCTCCACGCCATGGCTGATTGCGGTGCTCGTGCCGCTGGCGCTGTTGGTGCTTGCCACCATTTTCCTGCGTATGCGCGGCGGGCTGATCCGCTTTCTGGCCGCTGCCGCGCTTGCGCTCGCTCTTTTCAATCCGGTCGTCATCAATGAAGAACGCGAGCCGCTGAAAAGCGTGGTCTCGGTAGTCGTGGATCGCAGCCAGAGCCAGGAACTGGGCAGCCGCCGGGCTGACACGGATGCTGCCCTGAAAGCGGTGCAGGACCAGCTTGCCACCATGCCGCAGTTTGAGACCCGCGTGGTGGAAGCGGGCAAGCCCGGCGAAACCGAAGACGGTTATGCGACGAGGCTTTTCGGCCCACTGGCGCGTTCGCTTCTCGATGTTCCGCCTTCCCGTGTCGCGGGCGCGATCCTGATTACCGACGGTCAGGTGCACGATATTCCGGCCAACAAGAATGCGCTCGGCTTCGATGCGCCGCTGCATGGGCTTGTGACCGGCAAGCCGGACGAATTCGACCGCCGCATCCGCTTCAACAAGGCGCCGCGCTACGGCATCAGCGGCAAGCCGCTGGAAATGTCGTTCACGGTGATCGATGAAGGCAAGAGCCTCGGCAGTCCCGCGCCGGTTCAGGTCCGCGTCAATGGCGAGACCGTCAGCGAGGAAGAAGCGCGGATCGGGCAGGAAACGCCTGTCACAATCACCTTGCCGCGCGCCGGCGTAAACATTGTCGAAATCGCCACGCCAGCGCTTCCCGGTGAAGTGACAGACGCCAACAATCGCGCTGTCGCGACCGTGGACGGCGTTCGCGAAAACCTGCGCGTGCTGCTCGTCTCCGGCGAGCCGCATAATGGCGAGCGCACATGGCGCAATCTGCTGAAATCCGACGCCGCCGTCGATCTCGTCCACTTCACCATTCTGCGTCCGCCGGAAAAGCAGGACGGCACGCCGATCAACGAATTGTCGCTGATCGCTTTCCCGACGCGTGAACTCTTCGTGGACAAGGTCAACGAATTCGACCTCATCATTCTCGACCGCTACCAGCACCGCGATGTGCTGCCGCTCCTCTATTACGATTACATCGCGCAATATGTGGAAAATGGCGGTGCGCTGCTGGTCGCAGCCGGGCCGGAATATGCGGGCGAAATGTCGATTGCCCGCACGCCGCTCTATAGCGCCCTGCCCGCCATGCCGACCGGCGCGGTGACCGAAAAGGCCTTCTATCCGCGCTTGACCGATCTCGGCAAGCGCCACCCGGTCACGCGCGGCCTCGATGGCAGCGAACAGGAGCCGCCGCACTGGAGCCGCTGGTTCCGCACCATCGACATCACTGCGCCGCAGGGCGAAACGGTGATGAGCGGCGCCGACAACAAGCCGCTGCTGGTGTTGAGCCGCGTCGGAAAAGGCCGCGTCGGCATGTTCCTCTCCGATCAGGGCTGGCTCTGGGCGCGTGGCTTTGAGGGCGGTGGCCCCTATGCTTCGCTCTACCGCCGCATCGCCCACTGGCTGATGCAGGAGCCGGAGCTGGAAGAAGAGGCGCTGACCGCTTCCGGCAATGGCCGCACGCTTTCCATCCGTCGCCAGACCATGGGCGACAATCCGGGTGCAGCAAGCGTTACCACACCTTCCGGCAAGGAATTGCAGGTCAATCTGGCGCAAAGCAAGCCGGGCCTGTTCGAAGGCGCGTTGCAGACGGACGAGATCGGGATTTTCCGGGTGAAGAATGGCGATCTGGAAGCGCTGGCCCATGTGGGGCCCATCGATGCGCCGGAATTTGCCGACAGCATTTCGACGGCAGATCGCCTGAAACCGCTTGCCGAGGCGACCGGCGGCTCGGTCCATCGCGTGCATGCAAGCGGGAACAGTGCAGTCCGAGTGCCCGCGATCACCGCCATCAGCGGCAACCGCGCCGCCAGCGGCAACGACTGGATGGGCTTGCGTGAAACTTCGGATACGCAACTGAAAAGCGTCAACCGCCTGCCGCTTTTCTCCGGCTTCCTGGCGCTGTCTGCCCTGCTCATGGTCTTCGGCAGCATGTGGTATCGCGAAGGGCGGTAAACCGCCCCTCGCTTTCCCCTCTTTTTAACTGCAGCGGTTCCGGTTGAAGCCGAGCCATTTATCCCGAAACCGGTTCCCGCTTTCGGGAGACATGCTCTATTTCGCCCGGTTCGCGTGGCGCACGATGCCGCCGACGCCATTGACCGCGCCCGGCGCGAGTTCGCAGGCGAGCATCCGGCGCGGATCGACGGGTGCTGGCATGACCATCGAACCCGGCGCCACCATCTTGAAGCCGAACGGCCCGTAATAAGGCTCGTCTCCGACGAGGATGACGAGCTTGTGGCCTGCCTTTCCGGCTGCTTCCAGCGACATGCGCATAAGCCTGCCGCCGATGCCGCGCTTCTTCCATTCCGGCCTGACGGCAAGCGGTCCGAGCAAAAGCGCGGGCGTCTCGCCGATGATAACCGGCGTCTGCCGCACCGAGCCGACGACGATGCCGCCCATCAGCGCCACGAAGGAAAGGTTGAGATCGTGCGGACCGCCCTCGCGGATGAAATGCGCGGCGCGCGTAAACCGTCCCGGTCCGAAGGCTTCCGCATTAATGGCTTCAATTTCAATGTCGTGCGCCGGGCATTCCTGCGCATAGGTCAGTTCAAGCTGCTGCATGGGCTTAAGATCGCAATAGGAGAAGTCGGGGACCATCAGGTCAATGGAATGCGTTCCGTGCGTTGTGGCACGGTCCAAGTTTCATCGTCGGATGAAAAGCATTTCCATTACAGCGTTCTCCCAGGCGGCATGACGACCGCAATCTGGAAGGTGAATTACACCAAAATGGACAGAGATCAAGCCTGTTTTTTCAAAATGGCGGAAATGACTGTTCTTTTTGGCAGCGTTACGCACTGTTCACGGCTTGCGATCCTGCAAAATGGCGCTCCTCGGCCTATTCTCTTTCCAAAAGGAGAAATCTCATGGGACTTTTGGTCGATGGCAAGTGGCACGATGTCTGGTACGACACCGAAAGCACGAAAGGCCGTTTTGAACGGTCAAAATCGCAATTCCGCAACTGGGTAACCGCTGACGGCAGCCCCGGCCCAACCGGCGAAGGCGGCTTCAAGGCCGAGCCGGGCCGCTATCATCTCTATGTTTCCTACGCCTGTCCGTGGGCACATCGCACGCTGATCTTCCGCGCGCTGAAAGGCTTGGAAGATGTAATTTCCGTCTCGGTCGTGGATTATCTGATGGCGGAAGAAGGCTGGACCTTCTACGGCACGACCGGCAGCACCGGCGATGCGCTCTACGGTTCAAAGCGCCTGCATGAAATCTACACCCGCGCCGATCCGAATTATTCCGGCCGCGTCACCGTTCCGGTTCTGTGGGACAAAGAGCGCCAGACGATCGTCTCCAACGAATCGTCGGAAATCATCCGCATGCTGAACACCGCCTTCAATGCGTTCGGCGATGCCTCGCTCGACTTCTATCCAGAAGATTTGCGCGGCGAAATCGATGCGCTCAACGATTTCATCTATCCCAATATCAACAACGGGGTTTATCGCGCCGGTTTCGCCACCACGCAGGAAGCCTATGAGGAAGCGTTCGGACAGTTGTTTGCAGCGCTCGATTCGCTCGAAGACCGCCTTTCCCGCCAGCGCTATCTGACCGGTGACCGCCTGACCGAAGCCGACTGGCGGCTGTTTACGACGCTGTTGCGCTTCGATCCGGTCTATGTCGGCCATTTCAAGTGCAATCTGCGCCGAATTGCTGACTACCCGAACCTGTGGAACTACACGCGCGAGCTCTATCAGGTGCCGGGCGTCGCCTCGACGGTGAACATGGAACATATCAAGGGCCATTATTATCGCAGCCACAAGACGATCAACCCGACCGGCGTAGTGCCGCTTGGACCGGAAATCGACTTCTCTGCGCCGCATGACCGGAAACGCTCCAAAGCCTGACCGGACTGCGTTCTTCCTGCAACACTGTTTTTAGAACATCAGCACTTTCTCAAATCTCTTGCGCCCCATTGATTTCGATCAATGGGGCGTTTCGTTGCGCGGTCCAGATTGCACGCATCACTACTACCTCCCCCAAGACTTCAAGACTGACCACGACTTAAGGAGAGAGAGATGAACTGCTTCACCAGGAGACTGCTGGCCGCAACCGCGCTGGCCTTCGCCACACCGGCAGCATTTGCCGCAGACGCCATCGTCGCCCAGCCTGCATCTGAAATTCAGGCCGTGCCGGAAGCCCTGTCACCATGGCAGATCCGCGTGCGTGCACTCGGGGTCATCGCGGAAAATTCCGGCTATGTGAACGGCGTTTCGGGTTCGGATCTCGATTATTCCAAATCGATCACGCCTGAACTCGATATCACCTATTACTTCACCGACAATTTCGCCGCCGAACTCATTCTCGGCACGACCTATGCCAATATCAATGGCGCCGGTTCCATCGACGGGCTGGGCAAGATCGGCAAGGCCTGGATTCTGCCCCCCACGCTGACGCTGCAATATCACTTCACCAATTTCGGCGCCTTCAAGCCTTATGTCGGTGCGGGCGTGAACTACACCATGTTCTACAATCAGGATGCGACCGGCGTCGAATATCTGAAGGTCAAGAACACATTCGGCGGCGCGCTGCAGATCGGCTTCGACTACATGCTCAACGAACATTGGGGCGTGAACTTCGACCTCAAGAAGCTGTTCCTGGAGCCGAAATTCGATGCCACCCTGGTTGGCGGCACCGAGGTCAGCGGCAAGGCCAAGCTTAATCCGTGGCTGATCGGTACAGGCGTCACCTATCGCTTCTGATATAGCCCATGAACCGGTGAAGGCGCGACCGCGTGCCTTCACCAGAGCGGCAGCGGCTCCAGATCGCTAAGCGCTTCCTGCAACCGCCGCTTCGTCGAGGGCGTGGTTCCCTCCGGCAGATTGTCGAGCGGAAAAAAACCGCTTTCGGCGATTTCTCGATCCGGCAAGCGCGGCTCCGTCTGCTCGAATTGCCTGCACACATAGAGCGCCACATGATCGCGCGGCGACGCATGGGCGTTCTTGTAAAGCGCGAAAAGCTGGGGGGAGCCTTTCAGCACAATATTGCATTCCTCGCGCAGTTCCTTTTCCAACGTCTCCATAAATGTCTCACCGCGCTCGACGCCGCCGCCCGGCAATTGCCATCCGGGTACATAGGTATGCCTTACCAGAAAAACTGAATTCGCCTTTTCATCGAATACTATGGCCCTTACTCCTAATGTCATGGGGCGCCGCATTAAAAAATATGTATGAAATATAAAATGTCGAAAGCGCATGCCGTCTCTCCGCGAAGCAATCTACTTCGTATTAATGCATCAATGTCATCAACAAAAAGTCGCTAAACAGGTTTTGATTTTAAACATTATCCAGTAAATGGGGCATAGGCTCAGGACCTGTTAATTTGCTGGAAATGGCACCCGAAATGACAAGAGCTGCTAGGAGAGACGCGAAGAACGGGGTGGTTTCCCCGGTCAAGCGGTTCGACGCAGCAGATCGCCAGTCCTTTCGGTGTCCGAAGGATGTGGTCCATCCGCCCGGCTACTTCGTCGAAGAGGCTCGAAAATGAACCACATTTCCTTCGCATCTTCTCCTCGTATCCAAACGGATGGCCTCACACCATTTCTATCAAATTAGCAGGTCCTGAGCCTTATGTTCCGTCTTGCCCATATATCCGACATTCACCTCTCGCCATTGCCTCGGGTTCGATACCGTGAACTGGCGTCGAAGCGTATTACCGGTTACATAAACTGGCTGCGCAATCGTAAAAATGCGATGCACGGAACCGTTCTCGACAGTCTCATTTCCGACATGCAGGCGCAATTTCCCAATCACATCGCGGTGACGGGCGATCTCGTCAATCTGGCGCTCAATCTGGAAATCGACATCGCCCAAGACTGGCTCTCCAGACTGGGCAATTCGCACGATGTTTCGGTCGTTCCCGGCAATCATGACGCCTATGTGCCCGGCGCGCTCGACAAGTCCTGCCGGAAATGGGAACCGTGGATGCGCGGCGATGGCATCGACAACCACGGCAACCGCCCGCAATTCCCCTATATGCGCGTGCGCGGCCCGGTTGCGCTGATCGGTGTTTCCTCAGCGCGCGCGACGGCTCCCTTCATGGCCAGCGGTGATTTCCGTTCAGCGCAGGGCAAGCGTCTGGCGGCAATGCTGGACGAGGCCGGCGCACGCGGGCTCTTTCGCATCGTCATGATCCATCACCCGCCGATCCATGGCGCGACGCCTGCGCACAAGCGTCTTTATGGCATTCGCCGCTTCCAGAAGATCATACGAAAACATGGCGCGGAACTTGTTCTCCACGGCCATACACATCTGATCACGCATTACGAAATCGACGGTCCGAACGGCAAGGTTCCCGTCATCAGCGTGCCATCTGCGAGCCAGAATTTTGGCGGCCACAAACCCGCTGCTCGTTATAACATATTCAATATCGACAAGCGGCCTGAAGGCGGCTGGTCCTGCCTCATGGAAGAACACGGCGTTTCCGATGCCAGCGAGAAAATAACCAAGCTCAACGAGCGCGTTCTTTATTGATTTCAAAACAAAAACGGCGCCGAAGCGCCGTTCTCTGTTTTCACTTACTTGCCAATCACCCGGTTGGCCGCTGAAACAATGGCTTCCAGCGAAGCGCTGACGATATTGTCGTTGATACCCGCGCCGAACAGCTTGCCGCCCGGATGAGCCATCTCGACATAGGATATGGCCGAAGCGTCCGAACCCTGCTGTAGCGAATGTTCGGAATAATCGACGACCGACATCTTCACACCGAGATATTTGGACAGTGCATCGACGAAACCGTCGATTGGCCCCGTTCCCTTGCCCTCGATATTCTTTGTCACGCCGTTATCGGTGATTTCAGCGGTCAGAATACGGCGGCCCTTCTGCTCGGGGTCCGGGATGGTGTGATGATCGACAAACTTGATGCGGGCGCCGGGCTGCGTCACGTAAAGCTGCTGGAACTCGTCGTGAATGCGCTTCGATGGCAGTTCCTTGCCTTCTTCATCCGTAATGTTCTGGATGATCTCGCGGAACTCGACTTGCAGGTTGCGCGGCAGGTTGAGGCCGTAATCGGCTTGCAGGATATAGGCGATGCCGCCCTTCCCCGACTGCGAATTGATGCGGATGATCGCTTCGTAGGAGCGGCCCACATCCTGCGGGTCGATCGGCAGATAAGGGACTTCCCAGACCGGCGAATTGGTCGAACGGCGCGCCTTCATGCCCTTGTTGATCGCATCCTGATGCGATCCGGAGAAAGCCGTATAGACCAGTTCACCGACGTAAGGGTGACGTTCGGCAATCTTCAACTGGTTCGAATATTCATAGACTTCCTTCATCCGGTTGATGTCGGTGCAGTCCAGCTCAGGGTCCACGCCCTGCGTGTACATGTTAAGCGCCAGCGTTACGATATCGACGTTGCCGGTGCGCTCGCCATTGCCGAACAGCGTGCCTTCAACACGGTCGGCGCCCGCCATCAGGCCCAGCTCGGTTGCGGCAATTCCCGTGCCGCGATCATTATGCGGATGCAGCGAGATGATCAGGTTTTCGCGATTGTCGAGATTGCGGCACATCCATTCGATCTGGTCGGCATAGACGTTCGGCGTGTTCATCTCGACCGTCGAGGGCAGGTTGACAATGAGCTTGTTGTCCGCGGTCGGCTTCACGATCTCGGTGACCGCGTTGCAGATTTCCAGCGCCACTTCCAGTTCGGTGCCGGTGAAGCTTTCCGGCGAATACTGGAAGCGATAGCCGCCGCCCGCTTTCGCGGCCATATCCATGATCATCTTGGCGGCGTCGGTTGCGATCTGCTTGATGCCGGCCACATCCTTGGCGAAAACCACGCGGCGCTGCAATTCGCTGGTGGAATTGTAGAAATGGATGATCGGCGTTTTCGCGCCTTCCAGCGCTTCGAAAGTCCGCGTGATCAGTTCCGGGCGGCACTGCACCAGAACCTGCAAATCCACTTCGTCAGGCACATTGCCCTGTTCGATGGCCCAGCGGCAGAAGTCGAAGTCCGTCTGCGAGGCGGACGGAAAGCCGATTTCGATTTCCGGGAAACCCATATCGACCAGCAGGCGGAACATGCGCTCCTTGCGGTCGTGTCCCATCGGGTCGATCAGGGCCTGGTTGCCGTCACGCAGGTCGACCGAGCACCAGATCGGCGCCTTTTCAATGCGCCTGGACGGCCAGGTGCGGTCATCGAGCCGGGGAGCGGGAAATGGCGAATATTTGGTGCCGGCAGTGGGCATGCCCTTGCGTCCGGCGGTGCGGGTTTCGGTTTGCGACGCGGCGACAGTCTGGTTCATTTCGGTTTCCTCCCGGCTTCACACCGGCCCTCAAGCCGTCAAGCACGGTTTCCTGATGATAAATCTGATGGAAATAGTGTGTAAGGAGCTAAAGTCGGCGGGACCGTAATCGACCGCCGGACGCTCCTTCAACGAGCCCGGCGATCGCCGCTAAGGCCGAGGGTAAGAAGCGAGTTTAGAACGCAGACATTCACGCGCGCGCCGAAGGCGGCTGCCGAATGTTCCAGAAATGTTGCGCTCATCGTCGTCATGTTCAAAGCTTTTACACAGGCGGACAGATGAGCGCAAGACGATTTTGCTCACGCGAAGGGAATGGAACTGGTGCCCAGCGGCAGTTTCGCTTCCTCTTCCGGCTCGACGTGGATAACCACCCGCACGCTCTTGATCTGCTCCTGAAGCGCATCCTCGATGCGGTCACAGATCACATGGGCTTCACCCACACTCATTTCCGCCGCCACCACAAGATGAAACTCAACGAATGTCACCCGTCCGGCGATGCGCGTTTTCAGGTCGTGCACCTCGATGGCGCCGCCCGCATTGGCTGAAATGACATCGCGAATGCGCATTTCCTCGGCGGGCTCGACACCAATGTCCATCAGGCCTTGGATGGAAGAATTGATAACGCCCCACCCCTGCCAGAGAATGTTGATGGCCACCAGAATGGCGAGCAGCGGATCAAGCACGGCCCAGCCGGTCAGGACGGCACCCACAAGCCCGACCAGAACACCGGCCGAGGTGAAAACATCGGTCATGATGTGCTGGCCATCGGCTTCCAGCGCCGGAGAGCGCAGGCTGCGCCCCGTGCGGATCAGCAGCGTAGCCCACAGGCCGTTGATCACCGCCGCGCCCGTATTGATGGCAAGACCAAGCCACGGTTCGTCAAGCTGGCGCGGAGCCTGCATGGCAAACCAGGCCTCACGGAAGATCAAGAGCGCGGCAACCGTGATCAGCACGCCTTCCACGACAGCCGAAATATATTCCGCCTTGTAATGACCGAAAGGATGATTGCCGTCTGCGGGCTTGTAGCTCACGCGGATTGCCCACCATGCACCGATGGCTGCAATCACATTGACGATGGACTCCAGCGCATCCGAATAAAGTGCGACGGAACCGGTCAGCCCATAGGCCAGATATTTCAGTCCCATCACACCGAAAGCAATGGGAATAGACCAAGCGGCAAGCCGCCGAACCTTTGCACTCGCGTCCATGATGAACCTTTGATTATCTTGATCTGTCCCGAAACCGGGACGGGCCTACGCACAGCCCTTCATTCGTTCGCTAGAGCATCGGCCCGAAAACCGGAACCGCTCTAACTATTTGTTTTGCCGCCTTTTCCAACGCAAAACCGTTTCCAGCTTCTCGGGATGCGCTCCAGCACGCGGGGCGTATCCTTAACGCATCTGGCATACGCAGCAGCAATTCGCCGCTGTTCTATACCCTAGAATATCGGAATTTCGTACCCTGTTTTTGTAGTTCCCAAATTTAATTTTCTCCTGCAAATGCAAGGCATTAAACTTGCAAATGAGTTGCCGGAGCAAGCAGAGGGAAAGCATAAAAAAACCAGCCGCAGGGTGTGGCTGCGGCTGGTTCGAAATCGTAACGAAAAGCGTTCGATCAGCTATTGGTCCGGCGCGTCTTGTTCTTGCCAGCCAGATGCGTCACCACATTTTCGATCATGCGCATGCCTGCATTGTGGCCGAGCGTCATGATCGATTCCGGGTGGAACTGAACGGCGGCGACCGGCTCGTGCTTGTGCTCGAAAGCCATGATGACGCCATCTTCCGTTTCCGCCGTCACCAGAAAATCATCCGGCAGGCGTTCCGGATCGGCGAAGATCGAATGATAACGCCCGACCGTCACTTCCTTCGGCAGGCCGGAGAAAATGCGCTCCGGCTTCGAGACCCGAATACGCGACGGCTTGCCGTGCATCGGAATGCGCAACTGGCGCAGCGTGCCGCCATAGGCTTCGGCGAGCGCCTGAAGGCCAAGACAGACGCCGAAAATCGGCAGTGCGCGCTTGCGCGCCTTGTCGATGGTTGCCTTGCAATCGAAATCCTGCGGCGTGCCCGGTCCGGGCGACAGGACCACGAGATCAGGCTTGATTCTGTCGAACACCTCTTCGGCGACCGGCGAGCGCACGGTGGAAACCGTCGCGCCCGTCTGGCGGAAATAATTGGCGAGCGTGTGCACGAAGGAATCTTCGTGATCCACGAGCAGGATCGAGACCCCCTCGCCCACTTTCGCCGCGACGCGCTCCTCGGCCACCTGATTGCTCTTCTGCGCCTCACGCACAGCCGCGATCATGGCCGATGCCTTCAATTCGGTTTCGGCCTCTTCCTCTTCCGGGTTGGAATCGAACAGAAGCGTTGCACCGGCGCGGATTTCCGCCACCCCGTCCTTCACGCGGATGGTGCGCAGCGTCAGGCCGGTATTCATATCGCCATTGAAGTGCATCATGCCGATGGCGCCACCATACCATGCACGCGGGCTGCGTTCGTTTTCTTCCAGAAAGCGCATCGCCCACAGTTTTGGCGCGCCGGTAACCGTCACAGCCCATGCATGGCTGAGGAAGCCGTCAAAGGCGTCCATGCCGTCACGAAGGCGGCCCTCGATATGGTCCACCGTATGGATCAGGCGCGAATACATTTCGATCTGGCGACGGCCGATGACCCGCACCGAACCCGGCTCGCAGACGCGGCTCTTGTCGTTGCGGTCCACATCCGAGCACATGGTCAGCTCGGATTCGTCCTTCTTGGAATTGAGCAGCTTCAGAATCTGTTCTGAATCCGAAATCGCATCCTCGCCGCGCTTTATCGTGCCGGAAATCGGGCAGGTTTCGATACGCCGACCGTTGACCCGCACGAACATTTCCGGCGATGCGCCGACCAGATATTCGTTTTCACCCAGATTGATGAAGAACGAATAGGGCGACGGATTGATCGTCTTCAACCGGCGGAAAATCTCCGACGGCGGCGTGTGACAGCGCTCATAGAAGGTCTGGCCCGGAACCACTTCGAAAAGGTCGCCACGCTTGAAGCTCTCCTTGGCGCGCTCGACGAGACTGGCATATTCGCCGGGATTGTGATCGCCGCGCGCAAGCTCACGCTCTGATGGCTTGAAGGGCTGTACTGGCGTCGCGCGGGCGAGACCATGCGTGGAAGAACCGCCGCAGGCAAATTCATAACGATCCACCCAGGCCCGCGCCGCATAGTGGTCGGCCACGAAGATTTCGTCCGGAATGAACAGCACCAGATCGCGCTGGTCGTCGGGGCGCTTCAGCTTGTACTGGATCGGATCGAACTGGAACGCCAGATCGTAGCCGAAGGCACCGTAAAGACCGAGATTGGCGTCTTCCTCGGAGAAGAACAGGCCGACAATGGCACGCAGGACCGTGAAGACCGAAGGCATGCGCGAGCGCTCTTCCTCGGTGAAGGTTCCGCTCGGCTCGGCAATGGTCAGTTCGATGCGGCTTTCCCCGGCCTTGTCGACCGTTACCTCGGCAAGCGCCTTCACCGTGTCCAGGATTGGACGAAGCAGGATGACGCCGCGCGCATTCAGCGCTTCGATGCGCATGGTGCGGGCGCGCGAGGTGATGACCACCGGCGGATCGACGATAGCCGTATCCCATCGCGTATAGCGGCCCGGATATTCATAGTTTGACGAAAACACCGCGCCACGCCGTTCGTTCAGCGCGTCGATATAGGTCTCGATCGCGCCCTTATAGGCGGTGAGGTGGCGCACGCGCTCGACGACGATGCCGCCTGCCGTTTCGTGCCGGAATATCTCGCTATCCGCAATCTTCGCATTCATGATCGGCTATCCCAAATCTAGCTGTTTCCGAATATTTCCAGAACCCGGTTTCCCCGCCGGTCTTATTCAAACAGCCAAACAAAAAGGCCGCCCGGATAATCCCAGCGGCCTGTTTTCCAAACGCAAATGCACAAACGCCTGCGTGGCCGCTATTAGCGGGCCCACCACCAACCGTTGATGACGATATTGCGCGAAATGTTCATGGACGTACTGTTAGCCTTCAATCTGTCCGCTTGCAACCGGAAAATTCAACGGCCGAAATCTGCCGGACAAGCCGTCATCAGGACGACACGCTCCAGGTTTCGCAAAGAAAATCCGGACAGTTTGCGGCTGTCCGGATTTCCTCACAAACCGGGATTAACAAGACGGAAGGAATAGGACGATTCCATCCGGTCCCGTGCACCCCCTTACCCCATGCGAAAATTCACAGGTGCAATATAGCTTTTAATATGCACAGTATCTCTATCACAGGTCGCACAGAATTTGCAACCTGCGATTGTTATTTGAGCCTATGCTTACGTTTAAGCGGAATTCAACGAAACAGTTCAAAAATTTGTAGGGCCGTCCGACAAGTTTCATCTTGCGTCGGGGACCGATTTCGGATTCATTTCCGTGGCAACTCAAACACATATGCAAAAATCAAGAATAGAGCCGTCACAAAAAACGGCCATTGGGGACAACCGATGAAGAATCTCGATGCGATGGACAGGAGTATTTTGCGCGCCCTTCAGGAGAACGGGCGCCTGACCAATACCGAACTGGCTGATCGCATAAATCTCTCGCAGACAGCAACCGCCGAACGCGTCAAGCGACTGACCCGCGAAGGGTATATCCTCGGCTATTCGGCGCGGCTTTCGCCCAAGATGCTCGACCGCGCCATGCTGGTCTTCATCGAGATCAAGCTTGATCGCACCACGCCGGAAGTTTTCGAAACCTTTTCGACTTTCACCCGCAGCAATCCCGACATTCTGGAATGCCATATGGTTGCGGGCGGCTTCGATTATCTCGTCAAAGCCCGCGTTTCCGACATGGACCACTATCGTCGCTTCCTTTCGGAAGCCCTTCTTTCCCTGCCCGGCGTGCGGGAATCGCACACCTATGCGGTGATGGAGGAAGTGAAGGAAACCGCCTATATCGCCGTCTGAGCTGGCAATAAGCCCTTCGTGAAGCATCGTTGCTGTCAGCAGGCTGACAGCAACGAACTCCCAATTTTGCACTTCGATCTTGCACGCGGTCATTTACGGGTATATACCCGCAATATGTCACATCCGTGTTTCTGCATTCTTCTGCGTCAGGCTGCCCGCAAGACTTCCAGCGTCTACGACAACGCTCTTGCTCCGCTTGGCATCAATGTCGCCCAGTTCAGCACCCTGCGGAAAATCCGCCGCGCGGGCTCCATCTCGGTGACCGAACTCGCACATCTGTCGGAGCTGGACCGTTCGACCATGGGCCGCAACGTGAAGGTTCTGCAGCGCATGGGACTGATCGAGCCTACCGCCAGCGACGACCATCGCGAGACCAGCGTGACACTGACCGCAGATGGCCGCGATCTCGTGGAACGCGGCGGCCCGCTCTGGGATCAGGCGCAGGACGAAATTGAAAGCCGGCTGGGAGAGGACGGCGTGGAGCAGCTTCAAATCCTGCTCAACAGCCTTGGCTGATCAGACGCCCTTTGACTGGAAACAATGACCTGAAACCGCGTGCCCGCTAGGGAGCGAGCGGTTTCTCCATCGAAAGCATGACTGGCCCAAACCAGCATGAACCCGAAAGCGCCAAAGATGATTTCTGCCCGCCTTGCAGGCTTTCTTGCACAGAGAAACATCCATTACGGATGGATCGTCGCCGCCATCACCTTCCTGACCATGCTGGCGACCGCTGCCGCGATGGGATCGGCGGGCATCCTGATCGAACCGCTCCAGCGGGAATTCGGCTGGACGAATGCGAATATCTCCTTCGCGATGGCGCTTCGCCTCGTGCTGTTCGGCCTTATGGGACCGTTCGCGGCTGCCTTCATGAACCAGTTCGGCCTGCGCCGCGTCGTGGCGACAGCTCTCGTCATGATTTCACTCGGGCTGATCGGTTCCATTTTCATGACCGAGGAATGGCAGATGGTGGGGCTCTGGGGCATCGTGATCGGCCTTGGAACCGGCATGACGGCGCTTGTGCTCGGCGCAACCGTCGCGGCACGCTGGTTCGAAAAGCGGCGCGGCCTCGTCGTCGGCCTGATGACGGCCAGCAACGCTACCGGCCAGCTGGTGTTCATGCCGATCCTTGCCAGCGTCAGCCAGACCATCGGCTGGCGCACATCGCTCACCATCGTCATCTGTTTCCTTGTTGCCGCGCTCCTGCTGGTCCTTGCCCTGATGCGCGACCACCCCGCAGATATCGGCCTCAAGCCTTATGGCCGCACCGCTCCGCTGCCAGCACCTGAACCTCGCAAGAGCTTTGGCGCCATGCTGGCCTCCCCACTCGTCACCTTGCGTGAAGCCTCCTCGACCGCAACCTTCTGGGTCCTGTTCCTGACCTTCTTCGTCTGCGGCTTTTCCACCAATGGCCTGATCCAGACGCACTGGATCACGCTTTGCGGCGATTTCGGCATCGCACCCGTCGGCGCTGCGGGCATCCTTGCCGTCATTGGCGCATTCGACCTGATCGGCACGATCATGTCCGGCTGGCTTTCCGACCGGTTCGACAACCGCTGGCTCCTGTTCTGGTTCTATGCGCTGCGCGGCCTGTCGCTGATCTACCTGACCTTCACCGACTTCACCGTCTATGAACTGGCGTTGTTCGCGGTCTTTTACGGGCTGGACTGGGTGGCGACCGTGCCGCCAACCGTCAAGCTTGCCGCCGAACGCTTCGGCCCGGAAAAAGCCGGTCTGGTCTTCGGCTGGGTGTTCACCGGCCATCAGATCGGGGCCGCCGCAGCAGCAGCCTTCGCCGGGTTCGTGCGCACCGATTATGACAGCTACACCCCTGCCCTGATCCTCGCCGGTGCCATGTGCTTTGCCGCTGCGGCCATGGTGTTCATCATCAACCGCCCTGCCGCAAGGCCTGCCTTGCAGCCATCATGAGGCGGCAGTTTTTTTGCCCTTCCTGTTCAGCGCCAGCACGCCGAGGCTGATCAGGAAGGCGGCGAGCGTGTCGGTCCAGCCCGGCACTTCGCCAAGCAGGACAAGCGCCAGAACCAGAGTAATGACGGGGATCAGCGCCGATAGCGCTGCCCCTGCCGCCGTTCCCAGCAGGACAACGGCTCGATTGAAGGCAAAGACACCAAAGGCCGAGGTGAGAACACCCTGATAAAAACCCTGCAAGGCAATATCGCCCCAGGGTGTCGCGCCCATCCCCTTGGGCAGGAAGATCATGTAGATCGGCAGATAGACGATTGCCGAAGTGACGGCTGCGATGGCGGTCGCGTGCAGCCCGTCCATTCCCTTCCTGCGAAACACCATGACATAGATCGCCCAGACCAGTGCCGCGACGAAAAAGAACAGGTGCCCGAGCATTTCAGGCCCGCCCAGTTGCGACAGACCGGCGATCAGCATGGCCCCGATCACGATCAGCACGACCCCGGACCACCGTGACGGCGCAAGATGTTCCTTTAGGAGCACCACCCCCAGAATGGCAACCATGGCCGTCATCAGCCCCGGAATGAGCGCCGCCGCATGGGACGCCGGGGCATATTGCAGGCCGCAGGTGGTCAGCAGCGCATAGGGAACACCAGCTCCTGAAGCCAGAAGCACGAAGCCGAGCGGACCAAGCTGGCGAAGGCCGAAACCTTTCATCAGAACGACCGGCAGCAGCACCAGTCCTGCCACGCCGAAGCGCAGGGCAATGATGTCGAAAGGCGTCAAGGCGGTCTTGAACCCGAACCGCGTCAGGACAAACGAACCGGACCATACCAGAACCCCGGAGAGCCCCCAGGCCAGACCGCGTATGGTATTGGAAGTCGAAGTCGTCGGATGGTTGTCGGTGATGGCCGTCATTTTCGCTCGCATCAGGAAAAAAGGAATAGCGCCGGACTATTGCATTCCTGGCCGCGACGAGCGCCACGGATAAGCGAGATATGAGATATTAGAATTTCTTATGCCGCTTTTCTTCTGGCCTCCAGAGCCACATCGCAAAACCGATCGATCAGATGCCTGACCGGGCTGTCGGCCCGAAAGACGATATAGACGGTGCGGAACGTCGGCGGATTGAGGCGGCGCGCGCGCAATCCATGCAGGTCGGCCCCAGGCAGGCTGATTTCAGATAGCAGCGTGGTGCCGATGCCATGCCGCACCATTTCCAGCACCGTGGCGACGTCTCGCGTACGCACTTGTTCGCTGCGCGTTTCACCGTCGCCCTCGCCATGAATGATCCGGTCGATGATCATTTCGCAGCCCGCAGCCGCGATAAGCTGGCGGTTGCGCAGTTCCTCTGCGGCAACCGTATCGCTGCGCATGAAGGGATCGTCGCGTCTGCCCACCACAACCAGTTCTTCGCGGCCAACTTCGCGAGCCTCAAGCTCGGGCGTCGGCAGGGACGTAATGCCGAGATCAGCAATGCCGTCCCGCACCCACAGGCTGACATCATCATGCCCGCCCTCGAAAGCGCTGAACTCGATGCCGGGATAAAGCCGCTGAAACGTCTTTCGCAGGCCGGGCAAGATATA
Organism: Ochrobactrum sp. PL_is501; assembly: GCF_055816895.1. Lineage (NCBI taxonomy): Bacteria > Pseudomonadati > Pseudomonadota > Alphaproteobacteria > Hyphomicrobiales > Brucellaceae > Ochrobactrum > Ochrobactrum sp. PL_is501. Next base: position 343,223 of record NZ_JBVPGR010000040.1, read on the forward strand.
TTGGAGCTGGCTCGGGATTGCCGCAACGCGCAGCCGTTCAGGTGTACCGGAAGCGCGGCACCGTGCTTGCAGCTCTATCCGGTCAATGGCCTGAAGCGCCGCCTTGGCATCGGCAAGGATCGATTGTCCGAATGCCGTCAGTGCAGCCCCGTCCCGCTTTCGCGCCAGCACCTCGACCCCGAGTATCTTTTCCAGTGTCGCAATCGCCTGGCTTGCGCCCGATTGCGTCAGGCGCAGGCGGCGCGCCGCAGCACCCACGCTGCCGGTTTCCGCGACAGCTTCAAGCAGACGTAACTGGACCAGACTGATCTTCATCGTTTTGGTTACGGCTCAATCTCTCATCAATGCATCGCCCCAGTCGGCGCGACGCGCCCAACGGAACAGATCTCCATCGCGCTTGGTCAGCAGGCGTTCTTCCGCCCTGCCGTCATCCTTGCACAGTTTAACCGAAACTTTGCCGCCGCCAACCCGTGTCGGCGCGACGACCCGCGCTTCCACATCCTCAACCGTCTCGCGCACCGCAGCAAGATAGATGAACTTCTCATCCTCCCAAGGCACTTCCGCTTCCTTGGTCAGGCGATGAATGCGCGAGCGGGCAACCCGGCGCGAAAAATGGCACCAATCCGGGGCGATCAGTGGGCACTCGAGCTGGTGCGGACAGGGCGCTGCAATGACCGCACCTGCGGCGATAAGTGCCCGGCGCGCATCGAGAATGCGCTGCCAGCCTGCCGGTGTGCCCGGCTCCACGATCACCAGCATCTGCCTTGCCGATGCCCACAGGCGCTCGATAAGTTTCTGCCTGTTTTCGGGGGCAAGTTCGTCGAGTACATAAGCAATCGTAACGAGATCAGCTTCAGGAAAATCAAGTTTTTCCCGAACAACATCCCCTGCCAGCCAGTCGAGATCAGACAATCCGCTATCTTGCGAAAGCGCGCTTCCCACCGCCCGGATCGCAGGACTGGCCTCGATCATGGTTGCCGATTGAAGCATGGGCCAGCATTGCTTTGCCGCCCAAAGAGCCGTTCCCGGTCCTGCCCCCACATCAAGCATGGATTGCGGCGCGAAATCGGGACAGACCTCGGCAGCGCTGTCCAGACTGGCGCGAACCGCCGCATAAGTCGCAGGCAGGCGCGCCGCCAGATAGGCTTTTGCCGCCAGATCGTCGGAAATATGCATGCGGCCGTCCCGCGTCTCGGCGCGGTAACGGCGCGAAAGCATCTCGGATGCGCGCTTCAGGTCGGCCAAGGCCACGCCCTCAAGCGCGGCATCCACCGCCTGTCGCAAGGAAGCTGGCAGTTCCATTGCCGGTCAGCGCTCCAGAACCTGTTTCACATCGACCAGATTGGAACGAACACGCAGGATGTAGAAGCCCATCGTCGTCAGATGCGATGGCGTGAACCAGGCGTCGGGGCTGCCGTTGGAAACGATGAAGGGCTGCATGTCGAGCGCGGCGCGCATCTGCTTTTCCATTTCGTCCCATACACCGTCGAGGTGCTTTTCGGCCAGAACGCCCCTGAAATCCGAGTGTGCCGCACGCAACAGGCCGTAATAGGCATAGAGCTGGCCATAGGCGAACCAGAAACGGTCATCCGCACGCGTGTCGAACCAGCCCGCGTGATAATTCTCCGCACGATCCTTGAGAATGGCCGAGGTGGAACCGAGATCGCTCGCGATACGGTCCACGAACTGGATCAGATTGTCGGCGCGGGCATCGAACGTTGCCTGACAGTTTTCAAGCCGTCCGTTGAAGGCGCGCAGGTCCTTGATCGCAGAACGGTAATAGCTCGGCGTCGGCGTCTTCGGACCGAACGGGCTCAGGCCAAAATACCAGGAATCCTCGGCAAATTGCAGATTTCCACGCGCCTTCTGCAAATCCGCATCGATCTGCGACGTGCCGCGCAAGCGCCCGATATTATCCACGAGTTCAATCGCGGTACGGCGCACGGCTGCATTGATGCCGCGCTGGAACGAAGCCTTGTTGTCGAGGAAAGGCGTGCGATCCCAGTCCAGACCGAAAAGGCCAATCTTGTAAAGCAGCATGGAGGAAATCCACGCATTCTGATTGACGTTGAAGTCGGTAAGATCGGCAGCGACTTCGGCTATGGCCGAGCGCGAGCATTTGCGCGCGGAAGACGGCACCTGCACTGCCTGAACCGGCTGATTCGCAGGTGCGGCATCACCTGTCTGGCTGGTTTCAGGCGCAGCCTGCGTCGTCACCTCTTCCCCGGGCGTGGCCGCATTCTGATAGACATACTTGGCCGGATAATCCGGGTCGAAATTCGTCCAGGCCTGAGTCTGCCAGATGAAATAGAGGTAAAGCCCGCCAAGTCCGATTACGACGACCGCAACGGCAACTTTCCACAAAATTCCAAGCCGCAGGAAAAGCCGCCACAATGCGCCCAAAGGGACGGCAATCAGACGGGCGAGCGCCGCGATGAAACGGCCCAGGAAGGAAAAAACGCCCTTTACTGCATTCCACACTGTAATAAATCCTTCCTTGCCCCGAAATTCCGGGCTTCTCACCGATTTGCGCCGCCAACGGACCTATGTATCCCAAGTCCCGTTCGCAAGCCGCCCGGCCTGAAAAAGCTTCACGTCCACAAATAGAGTGTGCCGATCTTTTCGGCAATCTAGTGCATTTGGAGCCAAAGTGGAAACCGGTTTTGCGTGTGGAAATGCGTAAAAACAAATAGATAGAACGGTCATCCGACTGATTTTATCCGTCATTTTCCGCTGACAGGGTTGAATCCCGGGGACCGATCCGTAACATGGCGCCGACCCGCTTCGGCCGGACATGCGGCAATCCTGCCCGCTTCCCCTCGGCCGACGGTTCCGGAAATTGATGAGCGACAGCAGTTTCAAGTCAGGTGCGAAACGGTTTTCCGCCGGAAACTGCGGCAACGTCGCAATCAAGAACATTTTCGCCGCTGTGGTACTTGAATGGCGAAATCTTTGGTGTTTGCTAAAGTCGGAACCGGAAAAACAAATCAATCCGTCAAAACGGCCCGGTAAATGGAGAGAACAATGAAGTCCGTATCGACCTTTATGCTGACGCTTGCCTTGGGCGGGCTTGCCACGGGCACGGCAATGCTGGGCGCACCAGCAACCGGTTTCGCCGCCGAACCCGAAAGCTGCTCGACCATCCGCTTTTCGGATGTCGGCTGGACCGACATCACCTCCACGACGGCGGTGGCAACGGAAATTCTCAAAGGTCTCGGCTACAAGACCGACATCAAGGTTCTCTCCGTGCCGGTAACCTATGCGTCGCTCAGCAAGAAGGACATCGACGTTTTCCTCGGCTACTGGAACCCGTCCATGACCGCCGACCTCCAGCCCTATCTGGACAACAAGACGGTGGAGACGCTGCGCACCAACCTGACCGGCGCCAAATATACCCTCGCCGTGCCGAAATACGCCTATGATGAAGGCCTCAAGGACTTCAAGGATATCTCAAAGTTCAAGGACAAGCTTGGCGGCAAGATCTATGGCATCGAGCCGGGCAATGACGGCAACCGCCTGATCCTCGACATGATCAGCAAGGACGCCTTCGGCCTCAAGTCGTTCGAACTGGCGGAATCCTCCGAGCAGGGAATGCTGGCGCAGGTCGCCCGCAGCATCAAGAGCAAGGACCCCGTCGTGTTCCTGGCATGGGAGCCGCATCCCATGAACAAGCGCTTTGAAATCGCCTACCTCACTGGCGGCGACGACTTCTTCGGCCCCAATCTCGGCGGCGCCAAGGTCGAAACCAATGTCCGCACCGGCTACACGCAGGAATGCCCGAATGTCGGCAAGTTCCTCACCAATCTGGAATTCAAGCTCGATATCGAAAACGAGATCATGGGCAAGATTCTCGACGATGGCCAGGAACCGTCTAAAGCCGCAAACGACTGGCTCAAGGCCAATCCCGGCGTTCTCGACCAGTGGCTTGCCGGTGTGACGACCGTTGACGGCAAGGAAGGCCTGCCGGCCGTCAAGGCGGCGCTCGGCCTTTGATTTTCTACGCTGCCGGGCTGCAATAGACGCGGCCCGGCTCATTCCAGCACCATCATCCCAAGCACGCAGCAGGAGACTTGATCGTTGAACTGGCTGACGGACTACAAGATTCCTGTCGGACCAACCGCCAAATCTGTGGTGGACTGGCTGACGACCCATCTGGGGCTCTTCTTCGACACTTTGGCGGCGATCATGCAGGGCCTGATTGACGGCCTGTTGTATCTTTTGCAACTGCCCCATCCACTGCTTCTGATCGCCATCTTCGCAATCATTGCATGGCTGATCCAGCGTCGCATCTCCGTCGTCCTGCTCACTGTTCTGGGTTTCCTTTTCATCATCAATCAGGGCTATTGGGAACCGACTCTGAAGACACTGACACTCGTTCTGTCATCGTGTTTTGTCTGCATGGCTATCGGCGTGCCGCTTGGCATTGCGGCGGCCCATCGCCCTGCCCTATATGCCGCGATGCGTCCGGTTCTCGACCTGATGCAGACCTTGCCGACATTCGTCTACCTGATCCCGGCGATCGTTTTCTTCGGCATCGGCATGGTACCGGGCTTGCTTGCCACCGTCATCTTCGTAATCCCCGCCCCCGTCCGCCTGACCCAGCTCGGCATTTCCTCCACACCATCCTCTCTCATCGAAGCCGGCGAGGCTTTCGGTGCGTCGCGCTCGCAACTTCTCTGGAAGGTCGAGCTACCCTATGCGATGCCGCAAATCCTCGCGGGCCTGACCCAGACGATCATGCTTTCGCTGTCGATGGTGGTTATCGCCGCGCTTGTTGGCGCTGACGGGCTTGGCGTACCGGTGGTTCGCGGGCTGAACTCCGTCAACATTTCGCTCGGCTTCGAAGCAGGCTTCATCATCGTCGTGGTCGCCATCGTGCTCGACCGCATCTTCCGCGCCGGCAGGGAAAAATAGCATGATCCGAAAAGTGGAAACCGGTTTTCGGATAAGAACATGCTCAAACAGAGACCAGGAGGAAGCGGGATGACCATCATCGCACTCGAAGACGTCTGCATCATTTTCGGCAGCAATGTCGATGGGGCGCTTGCGCTTGCAGATCGCGGCGCAACCCGCTCGCAGATTCAGGCGGAAACCAATCTCGTGCTGGGTGTGCATAATTGCACGCTCAATATCGAGGAAGGCGAAATCCTCGTTCTCATGGGCCTGTCCGGCTCCGGAAAATCCACCCTTCTTCGCGCGATCAACCGGCTCAATCCGATTTCGCGGGGCCGCGTTCTCGTGCGTGAAGGCAGCCGGGCCATCGATGTTGGCAAGGCGGACCGGGGAACGCTCCGCCATCTGCGCACCGAACTCGTTTCCATGGTGTTCCAGCAGTTCGGCCTGCTGCCATGGCGCACGGTCGAGGAAAACGTCGCCTTCGGGCTGGAAATTTCCGGCATGGGCAAGGAAGAACGCCTCGCCAAGGCCCGCGGCCAGCTTGAACTCGTCGGCTTGCAGGACTGGGCCAAGCGCAAGGTCGGCGAACTCTCCGGCGGCATGCAGCAGCGCGTCGGGCTTGCCCGCGCCTTTGCAACCGGCGCGCCGATCCTGTTGATGGACGAGCCGTTCTCGGCCCTCGATCCGCTGATCCGCACCCGCTTGCAGGACGAATTGCTGGCTTTCCAGTCACGCCTGAAAAAGACCATCGTCTTCGTCAGCCACGATCTCGATGAAGCCATGAAAATCGGCAATCGCATCGCCATCATGGAAGGCGGACGTATCGTTCAGTGCGGCACGCCGCAGGAAATTCTCCTGCAGCCCGCCGATGCATATGTCGCCGACTTCGTTGCGCATATGAACCCGCTCGGCGTTCTCCGGGCGGGCGACATCATGGTGCCTTTCGACCGCAATGCAGCGCCACGCCCCTTTGCGGCCACCGCACGACGCGAAACGCTGGTGCGCGACTTGATGAATGCAGTGGCGGACAGCAGCGGCGATGTCGGCATCGTCGAGAACGGCGCCGTAGTCGGCAAGATCGCAGCAGACGACATTGTGCGTGCGCTGGCCTGGCATCAGCAGCGCGGAACCTCTTCCTAGAGCATTTCCAGCAAAAGTGTGAAACGGTTTTGCGTTGGAAAATGCGACACGCTTCAAACAAAAAAGCCGCACATTCTCATGTGCGGCTTTCCGAATTTCAGGCTGCCCAAGATGCGTGTCAGCTATGTGCCGCCTGTCTGGCAGCAGCGCGCGCTTCCACGCGTGCCTTGATGGCATCCACATCTGCGCGCGGCGTGGCAGCAAAGAGCTTCTTCGTATAATCGTGCTGCGGATTGTTGAACACGTCGTCGCGCGAACCGTATTCCACCACCTCACCGAAATACATCACCATCACCTCGTCGGCGATATAGCGCACGACCGAAAGATCATGGCTGATGAAGACATAGGTGAGGCCGAACTCTTCCTGCAAGTCGGCCAGCAGGTTCAGAACCTGTGCCTGCACCGACAGGTCGAGTGCCGAAACCGGCTCGTCCAGAATGAGCAGTTTCGGGTTGAGCATCAACGCACGCGCAATGGCGATACGCTGGCGCTGGCCGCCGGAAAACATGTGCGGATAGCGGTTGAAGTGCTCGCGGCCAAGGCCGACCTTCAACAGCATCTGCATCGCCTTGGCGCGCCGTTCTTCCGCCGTCATGTCGGTGTTCAGCAGCAAAGGCTCCGCCAGCACGTCGCCGATCTTCTGGCGCGGATTGAGCGAACCATACGGGTTCTGGAACACGATCTGCACCTTCTGGCGCATTTCGGCCGTCAGGCCATCGCGAGCGATGTCCACATCCTTGCCACCGATCTTCAGCTCGCCGGAAGTCTGTGGATCGATCATGGTGAGAATGCGGGCCAGCGTGGACTTGCCACAACCCGATTCACCGACAATCGCCAGCGTCTTGCCCTTTTCCACCTTGAAGCTCACGCCCTTGACGGCATGAACCACCTTTGCCTTGCCGAACAGACCACCGCCGACATGATAATCGCGCTTGATATCACGCGCCTCGAGAACGATCTCGCTCATCACGCTTCTCCCGCACCATTATTTTCAAAGACGAAATCGGATACCGTCGGAAGACGGTCGCCGGTCGCATTCTCCGGCAGGGCCGACAGCAGCGCACGGGTGTAAGGATGCTTGGGCGCGGAGAACAGCGACAGCACGTCGGCATCCTCCATCTTGTGGCCCTTGTACTGCACGATCACGCGGTCCGCCGTTTCGGCAACCACACCCATGTCATGGGTAATCATGATCAGACCCATGCCATGCTCCACCTGAAGCCGCATCAGCAGATCGAGAATCTGCTTCTGGATCGTCACGTCGAGAGCCGTCGTCGGTTCGTCGGCGATAAGGAGCTTGGGATTGCACGCAATCGCAATCGCGATCATGACGCGCTGGCACTGGCCGCCCGACATCTGGTGCGGGAAGCTTTTCAGGCGTTCCGCCGCATCGCGAATGCCGACCAGTTCCAGAAGCTCGATGGCGCGCGCACGGCTCGCCGAGCCGTTCATGCCCATGTGCTGCTTCAGAACTTCCTCAAGCTGATACCCGACCGTGAAGCAGGGATTGAGGCTAGCGACAGGTTCCTGGAAAATCATCGAAATATCACGTCCGATGATCTTCCGGCGCTCCTTGTCGGACATGGTCCGCAAGTCCTGGCCATCAAAGGTCATGGCATCTGCGGTAACGGTTGCGGTCTTGGGGAGAAGCCCCATGACGGCGAGCATCCCCACTGACTTGCCCGAACCGGATTCGCCGACAATCGCCAGCACTTCACCCTTGTCGACCTTGATATCGATCCCGTCGACCGCTTTGAAGGGGCCGGTCGAGGTGTCGAACGAAACCGTAAGATTCTTGATTTCTAACAGCGCCATCGATCAGCTCCTTTTGAGCTTCGGGTCAAGCGCATCGCGCAGACCGTCGCCGATCAGATTGATGGCGAGAACAGTAATCAGGATCGCAAGGCCGGGGAACGTCACGATCCACCAGGCGCTGAGGATGAACTCACGCGCTTCTGCAAGCATCGTGCCCCATTCCGGCGTTGGCGGCTGTGCGCCCATGCCAAGGAAGCCCAGAGCTGCCACGTCGAGGATCGCATTGGAGAACGACATCGTTGCCTGCACCACGAGCGGAGCAAGGCAATTCGGCAGAATGGTCTTGAACATCAGGCGCAACTTGCTTGCACCGGCAAGCTTGGCTGCGGTCACATATTCGCGTTCCTTTTCCGCCATGACGGCAGCGCGGGTCAGACGCGAAAAATGCGGCAGCAGAACCAGTGTGATCGCCAGAACCGCATTGATCAGGCCCGGTCCCAGAATGGCCACCAGAACCAGTGCCAGCAGCAGCGACGGGAATGCCAGGATAACGTCCATGATGCGCATGAACACCGTATCGACACCGCCACCAAAATAGCCGGTAATAAGACCGATCGTGATGCCAAGGCACATCGAAATGATGACAATGACGAAGCCCACGAGCAGCGAATATTGCGAGCCGTAGATCAGGCGGGACAGGATATCACGTCCGACCGCATCCGTTCCCAGAAGGAACTGCGTCGAGCCGCCGTTTTCCCAGAATGGCGGGACCTTCACGAATTCACGGAACTGTTCCGTGGGATCATGCGGCGCAATAAGCGGAGCAAAGATTGCGATCAGAATGATCGCGACAAATACGAAAAGACCGATCACAGCGCCGCGATTGACGCTGAAATAGAACCAGAAGTCCTTCAGCGCACGCATCTTGCCAATGTCGTTCGCGGCTTCCGGCTGAATAGCTGAGTGTGTCATGATACCCTCACTTGTGCCGGATACGCGGATTGATGAGACCGTACAGCAGATCGACGACCAGATTCACCAGCATGATGATGAATGCGATCAGCAGCAATCCGCTTTGCACGACCGGATAATCGCGACGGAAAATGGAATCGAGCATCCATTTGCCGATACCGGGCCATGAGAAGATCGTTTCGGTCAGGATCGCACCAGCCATCAGAACGCCGACCTGAAGCCCGATCGTCGTGATGACGGGGATCATCGCATTGCGCAGTGCATGCAGGCCGACAACGCGACGAACCGGCAAGCCCTTGGCGCGCGCGGTGCGTACATAGTCTTCACCCAGGACTTCCAGCATCGCAGAGCGCGTCTGGCGGGCGATAACGGCCAGCGGAATGGTCGCCAGAACGATGGTCGGCAGGATGAGATGCGAGGCTGCGGATACGAAAGCCCCCTTTTGGTCCGACATCAGGCTGTCGATCAGCATGAAACCAGTGACGGGCGGGAAGAAATAGAGCAGCGAGATGCGGCCGGAGACCGGCGTCCACTGCAGCACGCCAGAGAACAAGATGATGAGCAGGAGCGCCCACCAGAAGATCGGCATCGAATATCCGACCAGCGACACGCCCATCAGCCCCTGATCAAACCACGAGCCGCGCTTGACGGCGGCGATGACGCCAGCCGGAATGCCGAGGAGAATAGCCACTATAATCGCGCAGATGGACAACTCTACCGTTGCGGGAAACAGCGCGAAAAACTCGACGAGAACAGGCTTTTTGGTCACCAGAGACTGACCGAAATCGCCGTGCAGCAAGTTCCAGACATAGTCGAGATATTGCTGCCAGATCGGGCGATCAAACCCAAGCTGTGCCATAAGTTCGGCATGGCGCTCAGGGCTTACGCCGCGTTCGCCGGCCATCAGCAGCACAGGGTCGCCGGGAAGAACCCGGACGAAGGCAAATGCCACGATTGTAATGCCTATGAAGGTCGGAACCAGATAGACGAGTTTGTTGAATATGAAACGGAACATACAAAAACTCCGACCGGGTGCAGGGGATCACCCTACACCCGGCCGCTTGTGTTGTCAGATTTTACTCGGAAATATCAACTTCTTCGAAGCGATAGTCACCAAGCGGGCTCTGCTTGAAGCCGGTAACCTTGGCCGACATCGGCACGAAGACCGTCGAGTGAGCGAGGGTGTTCCACGGAGCCTGGTCCTTGAAGATCACCTGCGCTTCTTCGTAAAGCTTGGTACGCTCTTCCTGGCTGGTCGTGACCTTGGCCTTCTGGATCAAGTCTTCAAACGGCTTGTAGCACCACTGGGCGCGGTTGTTAGAACCGACGCCAGCGCAGCCGAGAAGCGTGCCCATGAAGTTGTCCGGATCGCCGTTGTCACCGGTCCAGCCGAGGATCACGGCACCGTCACGGTCCTTGTCGCCCGACTTCTTGAGGTATTCGCCCCATTCCATCGAAACGATCTCTGCACTGACACCAACCTTGGCCAGATCGGACTGCATGAGTTCAGCCGTGCGGCGGCCATTCGGCATATAAGGACGGCTGACAGGCATAGCCCACAGCTTCATCTTCAGATCCTTAACGCCAGCGGCTTCGAGAGCCTTCTTGGCAGCTTCCGGATCGTACTTGTCGTCCTCGATCTTGTCGTTGTAGCCCCACATCGTCGGCGGGATCGGGTTCTTGGCCACCTGGCCCTGGCCCTGATACACGGCATCGACAATCGCCTGCTTGTTGATTGCCTGGTTCAGCGCCTTGCGGACTTCCGGCTTGTCATAAGGCGCCTTCAGCGTGTTGTACGCGAAGTAAGCCACGTTGAGGCCTGCCTGCTCATCAACCTTGAGGTTGGAATCGGCCTGAAGGCCCTTGATGTCAGCCGGTGCCGGATAGGACATCAGGTGGCACTCGCCAGCCTTGAGCTTCTGCGCGCGAACAGCAGGATCGGTCGTGATCGCGAAGACGAGATCGTCGATCTTCGGCTTGCCACCCCAATAGTTTTCGTTGGCCTTGAAGCGAACGACGGCGTCCTTCTGATAGGCGACGAACTGGAACGGGCCGGTGCCGACCGGAATCTGGTTCAGATCGTCCTTCTTGCCATCGGCGGCAAGCTTGTCCGTGTATTCCTTCGAGATGATCGAAGCGAAAGGCATCGAGATATTGGCGAGGAACGGCGCTTCCGGCCGGTTCAGCACAAACTTGACCGTGTAATCGTCAACCTTGACGATATCCTTGATCAGAGCGCCCATCTCCATGCTGTCGAAATATTCATAGGTGATGCCAGCGGTGTACTGGTGCCAAGGATTGTCCTTGTTGCGCATGCGGTCATACGAGAAGATCACGTCGTCAGCGTTGAAATCGCGGGTCGGCGTGAAATAGTCGTTCGAATGGAACTTGACGCCCTTGCGCAGATGGAAGGTGTATTCCAGACCGTCTTCGGTAACATCCCAGCTTTCTGCCAGACCCGGCACAACTTTCGTCGTCCCGTTTTCGAATTCGGCAAGACGGTTATAGACCGGATGAGCCGAGGCATCGAACGTATCGCCGCCGGTATAGGCGGCCGGGTCGAAGCCTTCAGGCGAAGCCGGCGAGCAATACACAAAGGTCTTCGCCGATGCAGCACCGCTCATCAGAGCCACCAGCGCGGTTGCTGCCAGAAGTTTTTGGTAGAATTTCATTATTGTCCGCCTCCACGGAAAAATATGCCGCGCGCACCCCATTGCCCGCAGCTTGCGCTTATCGAAACGTGTGGATCGCCACTTTGCAAGCGCAATTTTTAGAACCAGTTCATATTCTCAACCGATTATGGCCCGGATCATTAGATTTTTATTCTATGGAGTGGCCATTATTCGGAAAATTGCGCTAAAGCACAACGAATTATAATATTATTCGCACGCGTTTTGCATGGAATAATGCAACTTACGCATCACTGACTCGGGCGCAACGCGGAGACAACCACCAGGAAATGCTCGCAATTTCGCGCCGATCACACTCGCAGTCGAATTGACTGGCGCTTTGGGCAAAGACGAATTAATAAGTGGATAATATGAGTCATATTTGAGTCTCACCGATAATGCCCGAAACCAATCCAATTCGCCCGACCACGCCCGAAGCCATTCAGCTTGCCAAGACCCTGCTGCGGACGTCTCGCTATGGTGCCGTCGCTGTTTTTGATCCGGCCACCGGCAGACCGCTGGCGAGCCGTGTTGCCGTTGCGACGGACATGGATGGCACACCGCTGATCCTGGTCTCCGGACTGGCGGCCCACACGCCGGGGCTGTTGGCCAACCCGTCCTGCTCGCTTCTGCTTGGCGAAGTCGGCAAGGGAGACCCCCTCGCCCATGCGCGCGTCACGCTGCACTGTCAGGCGCGAAAAGTTGAGAGGTCTGCTGCTGATTATCCGCGCATTCGCCGGCGCTATCTCAACCATAATCCGAAAGGTTCGCTCTATGTGGATCTTGGAGATTTCGCGTTTTTCAGGCTCGAGCTGGAAAGCGCCAGCCTGAACGGCGGCTTTGGCAAGGCGTTCAATCTGACGCGGGACGATATGCTGTGCGCGGCTTCCACCAGCGCGGAGTTTGCCGAAGGCGAGCAAAGCGCGCTGGATGAACTAAACGAAAACCATGGGCCGGAAATTGCGTATATAGCTCAAAAGATTCTTAAAGCAGGCTCTAATAAGGGCCCATTCAAAGTGACAGGGCTGGACCCGGACGGCGCCGATATTTCCAGCGGTGATATCGTCCTGCGTCACGCATTTTCACGGAGTGTTGATTCCCTAAGGGAAGCCGTTGCAGCCTTGGCCAAACGGTAAAATAAAGCCCGCTGAAACAAAAGCGCATTTTTTTTGGGACGAAATTGCAGGTCTTTATACTGGATTGAATATAAGCAAGGGCTTTTCAAAAGCGGCATCTAGCATTATTTTCAATATGCATGCTTATGAAAGTTTGCATGTATATTTTTAACTCTGTCCAGTCTTACGGGGGTATGACGGCAAATGAGTAGACAAGATACTTTTTTTGATTTGATTGAGAATGTAGATCAGGCTGCCGATTTCCTTTCGGCACTTGCCAACAATAAGCGATTACTAATTCTGTGTAAGTTGCTCCATAATGAAATGTCCGTAGGCGCACTTGCCAAGGCGATTGATCTTAGCCAATCCGCTTTGTCTCAGCACCTGGCAAAACTACGAGCTCTCGACCTCGTTTCAACCCGTCGCGACGCGCAGACCATCTACTACATGGTTTCGTCGCCGCATATCGAGTTGATGTTGTCGACACTCTCGAGTCTGTATATGAGTCCAACACCGCGCAGACACAATCTGGCGGCAGTCGCTCACGCATAAAATCATGAGGTCTCAGCCGTGCGATGAACGAAAATTCTCATTCGCACGGCTGCGTCTGGAAGATTGACGATCCAGACGATATTCGCCTTTCCCCCTATCGCAGCATTCGCGAGAAAGATCTCGTAGGGCGCCAGCAGCGGTTTATCGCTGAAGGCAAGGTGGTCCTGAACGTCCTGTTCTCGGCTTCTGCTCGTTTCGAGACAGAATCCCTGCTCGTTCTGGAGAACCGGCTTGGTGGCCTTGGCGAGCAGCTCAGCCAGTTGCCGCCAGACGTGCCTGTTTACTCTGTTTCACAGACGGTCATGGACGCGGTCGCGGGATTTCACGTCCATCGCGGCATTCTTGCCGTTGGCCGTCGCAAGCCGCAACCGGGCCTGCGAGCAATGCTGGAAGCGCTGCCCGGAAAATCGCTCGTTGTGGTCCTGTGCGGCATTTCCAATCACGACAATGTCGGCTCAATCTTTCGCAATGCCGCCGCTTTTGAAGCCGATTGCGTGCTTATGGACGAAACCTGCTGCGACCCGCTTTACCGCAAGGCCATTCGCGTATCGGTCGGCGCCACATTGAAGGTTCCCTATTTCCACGGCGGAAACATCGATGAAATCGTCGCCGCGCTGGGCGATGCCGGGTTCAATCTGCTGGCGCTCAGCCCGTCATCTCCGCTCAGCATCTATGATGCGGCCAAGCATGACCGCCACGCGCTTCTGCTTGGTACGGAAGGTGAAGGACTGCCGCCTCGCCTTCTTCATAAACTGCAAACGGCCAGGATTCCGATGTCCGATGCCTTCGACAGCCTGAATGTAGCAACCGCAACCGGCATCGCCTTGTCGCGCTTCAGCAAGTTTCAGTAGACGTCTCATTTTCCTGGCGATGATAACGCCGCCGCTATCAATCGGCCGTCGATGGCTGCCAATCCTGTTGCAATCATCGCCATACCGATCACGTGTTTGGTTTGCAAAGTCTCGCCAAGAAAAAGCGCTCCAAGCAGGATAGCGCTGACCGGAATGAGAAACGTCACCAACATGAGATTGACCGCGCCCGCCGTCGATAGGATGCGGAAAAAAGGACGTAAGCGAGTGCCGTCGAAAGCAGCGCGATACCGGCCAGCGCTCCCCAGACTGCAGCGCTCGGACCAGCCAGCGTCCAGGGATGATCCACCAACAGGGCTATCGGGATGAGCATGATCGTTGCTGCCGTTACCTGGCCCGTGGCTGTTATCAGCGGCGCAACTCCCAACGCTTTGAAGCGACGCCCAAAAATACCGGCCAGCGAATAGGAGAATGCAGCACAGAGAATCGCAAGCTGCGGCCACAGGCTGCCTCTGATTCCGGCGATAGCATCGGGCCCGATCATGATTGCTACCCCGAAAAACCCTATCAAAACACCGGCAATCTTGTTCGGGGTGATCTTTTCGTCCGCCGTCAGAAAATGCGCGACAATAACGCCGAAGAGCGGCGTCGTGGCATTGAGGATGGAAGCCAACCCACTGGCGATCTGAGTCTGCCCCCAGACGATGAGACAGAATGGCAGCAGATTGTTGAGAAAGCCCATACCGAAAAACGCCAACCATATGCGGCGATCTTTCGGCAATGATAGGCCCATCATTCGAATTAATATGACCAAAGCCAGCGCAGCCAGCCCGACCCGGAGCGTGACGATAGTAAAAGGTGGCAACTCCCGAACGGCAATACCGTTGAAGAAAAACGAACCACCCCAAAGAACGGAAAGAATAATGAGCATCACCCATTCCTTCCATCCCATCATCTTCTGCGCCGTCATCTTTAAAACCTCTGAAGCCAAAGCTTAAGTTCTGCTGACTATCAACTTAGGCTGGTGTAGGGCCATCCATAGATGCAGCGCGTACAATTGGCTTCCCGTTTATTGCTTTCAAATTCCAGAGTAATTCCTGCAAAGGCGGGAAACGGTTTTGCGCAGGATAATGCCGGAAAAAACAAATAGATAGAGCGGTTCCAGCGCATCAATGCAACCGGAAATGCTCTAACCGAGATAGCGCCGTGCCGGTGCATACAAAAAAGCGGATGCTCTTCGCACCCGCCTCTCAGTCATTGATCAGAAAAACGGTCAAGCCGCGGAAACACTGGCTGTGTTGGCAACAAGACGCCGCAGCATTTCTTCTGCCTGCGGTTCACGCTCGGAACGACCGATGAAGCCGCCGCCGAAGACGCGCGCAGTGTTGCTTTCATCGGAATAAAGCACGCAAGCCTGTCCCGGAGCGATGCCGCTTTCGCCATCAACCAGTTCAACCCACGTCTGGCCGTCGGCATGACGCAGCACGGCAGGACGCGGCGGCCGGGTCGAGCGGACCTTGGCGAATACTTCCATTCCGGCTTCCGGCAGATCATTGATCGGCGCATCGCCGAGCCAGTTGATGTCGCGCAGGAAGACTTTGTGCGTTTCCAAAGCTTCGCGGGGGCCGACGATAACCCGCGCATTGGCGGCATCAAGATGAACCACATAAAGCGGCTCGCCCGTAGCCACGCCAATGCCGCGGCGCTGGCCGACCGTATAATGCACAATGCCGTCATGGCGGCCGAGCGTGCGGCCATCAATATGAACAATATCGCCGGGATTGGCCGCTTCCGGCTTCAATTTGGAGATAATGTCCGAATATTTGCCCTGCGGCACGAAGCAGATGTCCTGGCTGTCCTGTTTCTTGGCGACGGTCAGGCCCATTTCCTCGGCAATTTCGCGCACCTGCGCCTTTGGCAGATGGCCAAGCGGGAAGCGCAGATAGTCGATCTGCTCCTGCGTGGTTGCAAAGAGGAAGTAACTCTGGTCGCGATCCGTATCGACCGGGCGATAGAGCGCACGATGCACGCCATTGGCGCGGCTGCGGATATAGTGACCCGTCGCCAGTGCATCGGCGCCAAGATCGCGCGCGGTCTGAAGAAGATCAGCGAACTTGACTGTCTGATTGCACGAAACACATGGAATCGGCGTTTCGCCGCTCACATAGGAGTTTGCAAAAGGATCGATCACGGCTTCGCGGAAGCGCGCTTCGTAATCGAGAACATAATGCGGAATACCGAGACTTTCCGAAACGCGGCGGGCATCCTCGATGTCCTGTCCCGCACAGCAGGAACCGGCGCGATGAACGGCAGCGCCATGATCGTAAAGCTGTAGCGTCACGCCAACGACATCGTAACCTTCACGTTTGAGAATCCCGGCCACAACAGATGAATCGACGCCGCCCGACATGGCGACGACAACGCGCGTGTCTTCCGGCTTTCCCGGCAGATCGAGGCTGTTCAGGCTCATGATTGATTCCAGCTTCCGGGCAAACGCCCTGCTTCTCAAAATTTAGGTTTCTGCGCCCTATATAGGCCAAACTGCGGCAATTTGCCAAGGGTAAGCTAACAATCATTGTCATGATTAGCGCCACCAGCGCACACTTCCGCGTGAATTTTCCGGCCTTATGCCTCGAAAAAGCCCGCAATAGGGCGAAAACGATTATTTTTCCAAGTCTTACCAGAGCGTTACCAGCTGCTTAGGTAATTTTTAAAGCTGTCGCGCTAGTCTCACACTCGATTAGGTCCTTGAGTGTTGTGTAGAGAGTACAATGACCGATCTGGTAAGACCGCGTATAAAATATGTTATCGGTCCTGATGGCAGCCCGCTGACCATCGCGGACCTCCCCCCCGCCAATACAAGGCGCTGGGTCATTCGCCGCAAGGCTGAAGTCGTCGCCGCAGTGCGTGGCGGGCTTCTGAGCCTTGAGGAGGCATGCCAGCGTTATACATTGACGGTGGAGGAATTCCTTTCCTGGCAATCCTCAATCGATGAGCATGGTCTCGCCGGCCTCAGGACCACCAGAATTCAACAGTATCGTCACTAAAGCCGTCTCCACAAAACCGGGACCGGTTTTGGAAGGACGGGATCGGGCTCCTGCGGAACTCCGCGAACGGGTCATTGATCGACAAATCGAAAACCGGCCCACGTGGCCGGTTTTTATTTGCACATTCCGTTCCTATGTTGTGAACTTGGCGTGTTGATCCAGACACACAATGTTCAGGAGGATGACATGAGCGGGACGATCGAGATTCGCAAGGAAGACAGCTCCGATGGCGGCCGTTATGCGGCTGTTCTCGACGGTAGCGAAGCCGAAATGACCTATACGAAGCTTGGTCCCTCGCTGATATCCATCGACCATACTTTCGTGCCCGACGCGATGCGCGGCAAAGGCGTCGCGCAGGCGCTCGCCAAGAACGCGGTTCTGGACGCACGCCGAAGCGGATGGAAAATCATCCCGCGCTGCAGCTTCATGCACGCGCAGGCCATGCGTCACCCTGACTGGGCGGATGTTTTCGGCAAGGAATAATCGCCGGACGGACGATCTATTGCAGGTCGCGGATGCGGCGCGCCAGACTCTTGGGGCCGGCCTTCTTGCCTTTTCCCGCGCCGGATTTTTCCGCCGCCTCAAGAATGGAATGGATCGGCGAATCCGGCCCTTCTTTCGCAGCGGTTGCAGCCACCATGCGGGCGGCAAGCTCAGCCATTTCCTCGCGCAGCGCCGCGTTTTCCCGTTCAATCTCGGCTAGCTGAACGCTTGCATTCGCGCCTGCATTGCTGCGGCTATGGCGCTCGATTTTTTCCTGCGCGTCCGAAAGTTCCGATATCAGTTTTTCAAGCTTCTGCTGCAATTCGCTATTGCGTCGCTTTTCGCTTTTCAGTTCGGTCTGCGCCGAGGTCAGCTGGGTCGAAACTTCGTTGTAACGCGCTGTGGCTTCCTTGCGATCTCGACGCATTTCAGTCATCTCGTTTGTCAGACGGCTGTATTCCGTCTCGCTTCCACTTATTTCGATACGCAAGGTATCGGCTAATCCCTCAAGCGCGCTGTAGTGGCTTTGCATCCGTTCCAGTTCCGCCTGGAGGATTTGCGCCTTTTCCAGTGCTGCATTACGGGCCGTTTCGGCCTCTTTCGTCACCCGCTCGTGCTCTGCCAGCCGTTTCTCAATATCCGCCTGGCTTTCCTCAAGCAGTGGAATGCGTTTCAGCTTCTCATATTGCCGGGCGAGCGTTACTTTCTGCTCCGCCGTCTTCTGGCGCTCGAGCTTCAGCAACTGTTCCAACCGGCTGACTGCAACGGCATATTCCGCCCGAAGTCCATCACGATCGGCTCGTATCTCTGCCAGATTGATCGGCAATTCCGCCTGCACCTGCCGCCGCGCCAGAAAGAAGGCGCGTCGCCAGACCGAAGGCCCAAGCAGAATCACGACGAAAACCGTCACAAGAACGCCGAATATGAAAAAGAGAGCGGACTGGATCACGGTTTCAAATGGGCCCGGGCGGTTTCAGACAAGCATCGACTATTCTTAGCGCGCAGCCAGCCATCTTTCCAGCCGGGACAATCACAGGCTGAAAAGATGGCCAACCGCCATCAGGCTAGAATGGATTCCACGTCGGCGATGGGGAAAGCTTCAGATAGCCGATATTCACGCCCAGCCGCGCACCCACGCCGGTACGGATCGGAACCAGCATGATGTTCTCGCGCTTGAGGACGTTGAAGCCCACGCCTGCAATGGCATAGGCAGAGCCTGCAACCCCGGCATAGCGGCCATAGAGGTTCTGGATGTCGTCGAGATTATAAACGAGCATCATCACACGAGAACCCTGCCCGCCGAAATCCCAGCCAAGCGAGGGGCCCTGCCAGAACGTCTTATGATCGCCCGCGTTCTTGGTATAGAGCGTCCCTTCGCCATAGGTCAGGCCGCCAATGAAGGCGCCGGAGCCCTCTTCACCAAGAATATAGCCGTTGGGCAGACCAAAACTCTGGAACGCCTTTTCGACGGCACTTGCGATGCCGCCTGAAGTCGACCCGAAGAACCTGTGACCAGATTGGACGATTTCCTCGGCAGTGTATGTGTTCTGTGCTCTCGCCTGATTTGGCAGAGCGATGAAAGAAACAAACAGCGCCGCAAAAAACGCAACGAAGCACGCCGCATTGCGGAACCTGATTTGCGACAGGGATTGTATGGCCATGTAAAATTCCTTTTGGCTCTC
Organism: Ochrobactrum sp. PL_is501; assembly: GCF_055816895.1. Classification (NCBI taxonomy): domain Bacteria; kingdom Pseudomonadati; phylum Pseudomonadota; class Alphaproteobacteria; order Hyphomicrobiales; family Brucellaceae; genus Ochrobactrum; species Ochrobactrum sp. PL_is501. The sequence continues at coordinate 362,343 of NZ_JBVPGR010000040.1, forward strand.
CGCTCCTCTGTCTGACGGCCCTGTTAAAAGCCAGACCACGTCTCTTCCGGACATTTTGGTCGAATCGGGCCTATTTTAGACCTGAATTTATTGTCCAAACCTTTAAGCAGCGAAATTGGCTTTACCAAGGCATGCTATTTCAGGCTTTTCTCACGCTGTTGTGAGGGAATGTTCGGGCGGAGCGGAACAAAAGAGAGCTTTGTTGCGGCGGTCCGATGGCGCGTGTATCCAATTAAACCGATATTCGAGGCGATTCGCCCACCTTCATGCAGCACGCAAACCCTGGCTTTGCGGGCTGTCTCGTCAACCGATAACGGTCCGGTCATCCGACATGCGCGGCTGACGGGATCGATCCGCGTTCCGGAGAAAACGCCATGCCAATGCCCGTTACCCTTTCCGCACTCGACCTCGGTGCGCTTCTGTGCAGCAGGATCTGTCATGACATCATTTCGCCGGTCGGCGCGATCAACAACGGTCTGGAACTGCTGGAAGAAGGCGGAGCCGACGAAGACGCTATGGCGCTCATCAAGTCGAGCGCCCGCAACGCCTCCGCCCGCCTTCAGTTCGCCCGCATCGCTTTCGGCGCCGCAGGCTCGGCAGGCGTGCAGATCGACACCGGCGACGCGCAGAACGTTGCCACGGAATATTTCAAGAATGAAAAGCCGGAATTCACCTGGGAAGGCACGCGCGTCCTGCTGCCGAAGAACAAGGTCAAGCTGCTTTTGAACATGCTTCTGATCGGCAATGCGGCCATACCGCGTGGCGGCTCGCTGGCAGTGCGACTTGAAGGCGGCGATACAGAACCGCGTTTCGTCATCACTGTGAAGGGCCGCATGCTGCGTGTTCCGCCGAAGTTCCTTGAACTTCACTCAGGGGCTGCCCCTGAAGAGCCGATCGACGCCCATTCCGTCCAGCCTTATTATACGCTTCTGCTCGCCGAAGAGGCCGGCATGAAGATTTCCATCCACGCGACTGCGGAAGACATCGTATTTTCTGCTGAATAAGCGCGCTTGAGCGCGGGGTCAGCCCGCGCTCACACTGGCAACTGTCATCACATATATGCAAGGGGGACTGGATGGTGGATGAACCAATGGCAGCTTATTGCCTGCTGGTGGATGACTCATCGGTCATTCGCAAGGTCGCCCGCCGCATCCTCTCCGAAACCATCGCAGAATTTGCTGAAGCCTCGACAGGCCGGGAAGCGCTCGAAGCCTGTTTTTCACGCGTGCCCGACATCGTTCTGCTCGACTACGACCTGCCGGACATGACGGCGCTGGAAGTCGTAACCGAATTGCGCTCCATGCCGGGCGGCGATCAGCCGCGCATCATCCTGTGTCTTTATGAACTCGACGTCACCCGCATCATGCGGGCAAAGCGCGCAGGCGCCAACGGCTATATTCTCAAGCCATTTGACCGTGCCTATCTCACCGAACAGTTTGCGGGCGTTTTGTCCGCCTGAAATTGGCAGCAATGTCCAAAAAGCAAAAGCTCCGCCGAAGCGGAGCTTTTTACATTCAAGATCACGAAACCGATCAGGCGCTTTCGCGCATTTCCGCATCCGGCTCACGCAGCACATAACCGCGACCCCAGACCGTCTCGATGTAGCTCTGACTACCGGAAACGGCATCGAGCTTCTTGCGCAGCTTGCAGATGAAGACGTCGATAATCTTCAATTCCGGCTCATCCATGCCACCATAAAGATGGTTGAGGAACATTTCCTTGGTGAGTGTCGTCCCCTTGCGGAGCGAAAGAAGCTCCAGCATCTGGTATTCCTTGCCGGTCAGGTGAACGCGCTGGCCAGCGACTTCCACCGTCTTCGCATCCAGGTTGACCACAAGGTCGCCCGTCGTGATGACCGACTGTGCATGTCCCTTCGAACGGCGCACGATCGCATGAATACGTGCGATCAGCTCGTCCTTGTGGAACGGCTTGGTCATGTAGTCGTCGGCGCCGAAGCCCAGACCGCGAACCTTGTCCTCGATGCCGGCCATGCCGGAAAGGATAAGGATCGGCGTCTTCACCTTGGACAGACGCAAGGTGCGAAGAACTTCGTAACCCGACATATCCGGCAGATTCAAATCCAGCAGGATGATGTCGTAATCATATAGCTTGCCGAGATCGATGCCTTCTTCGCCCAGATCGGTCGTGTAGACATTGAAACTCTCGGACTTGAGCATCAACTCGATGCTCTGTGCGATAGCACTGTCGTCTTCAATCAAAAGGACGCGCATCTCTTATCCCCTTTCCGCAGCCGACCCGATGTCCCTCACGGCAGCACACGGAACTATCGTTGCCTTTGCATGAAGGTGCCAGCAAATGGTTAACAAAATATGATTCTGCTTGGCAAGCATATTTCTGCCCTGTTTAGAAAATTCTCTTACGCGCCTGAATCATAAAGACATTCTCTTCCTCACGACTCTAAAGCATCGCATTAAGAATCTTCGCTAAACGATTCATCTGACTCTAGCTTTCGCCTGTTGCCGAAAAACCACACGAGGTTTACCGAGCCTTAAGTCCTAACGCGTATGATTAACTTCGCCGGTAAAGGAATGGTTACCAAACGAGCGAATTCTTAACTTTTTGTTTCGCTTGTTGAGCCATTTCGGAAGAACGGCTGCGATGATTTCCCCTTCAGGGGCTTGAATTCGCAAGGAGATTCGGGTGCAGGCCGGGCGCGTTTTGCTCGTTCACACCTGTTAATAAAGTCGGGGGGAACGCCCCAACACACGGAAGCTGGTTGGTGTTCAAGGAGTATTGCGTATGAAGCCACGTGAAAGCCTAGTCAGGCTGAAACTGTTCCAGGTGAAGGAAAAACGCCGTCAACTGGGCCAGCTCGACCTGATGATCGGCGAGTTCGAACGGATGGCCGGAGAACTCGACGCCCAGATTCTATCAGAAGAGAAAAAAGCTGGCATCACTGACATCAATCATTTCGCTTATCCGACCTTCGCCAAGGCGGCACGCCAGCGCCGCGACAACCTCTTCGTATCGATTCGCGACCTGATGTCCCAGAAGGAAGCCGCCGAAGCCGAATTGTCGGCTGCAGAAACCGAACTCACGAAAGCCGAAGCGCTTGAAGAACGGGATAACGGCAAGGCCCCGCGTGAGGTGATCGAACGGCCCGTCAATCAGCGCCGCGCCATGATAGGCTGACTGAAAAACTGCCCACCGAATTCAAGACGCTGCTTTTGTCAAAAAAGCGGCGTCTTGCCGCTTGCTGCAAGCCTCGCTCTTTATCAATATATTGATATTTAGAAATCAACGTTGCCTGAATAAAATCGGATTTGCATCGCTGCATCACCAGATGTAGTGAAAAAAGGCAATGCAGAAAACCTCCCCTTCCCGGCCCAAATCGACCCCAAGCAAGTTCAGCTTCCAGACGAGATCCAAGCCACTCCAATGGGTCTTGCTATTCCTGTTTTCTGCGATCCTGATCTTTGCGGGTGAAAAACTGCAATTGCCTGCCGCCATGCTTCTGGGCGCCATGCTTGGCGCAATCCTGATGGCTGCGGGCGAAAGCACGTTGCGGGTCCACCGCTGGCTGTCACTCGCCGCACAAGGCGTCGTCGGCTGCCTCATCGCCCGCTCGATCACGGCAGAGTTTTTCACCAGCATGGGGCAGCACCTGCCGGTCATCTTACTATCCATTGGCTATGTGCTTTTTGTCAGCACCTTCATCGGCTATCTGCTGGCGCGATTTCGCATTTTGCCCGGAACAACCGCCGTATGGGGTTCTTCTCCGGGGGCCGCTACGGCAATGACGCTGATGGCCGAATCCCATGGAGCAGATGCCCGTCTCGTCGCCTTCATGCAATATCTGCGCGTGGTGCTGGTTGCGACAGCAGCTTCGCTTGTCCTGCGCCTTACCACGGGCGTGGAAATCGTTGCGCCTGCTGAAATCATATGGTTTCCATCCATCGATTGGTTCACTCTCGGCCCGACACTGCTTCTGATCGCCGTCGGCTCGTTCCTCGGGGAAGTGCTTCGCATCCCGACCGGCGCAATGCTCGTGCCGCTGATACTGGGCGCCTTGCTCCAGGACACAGGCTTCATCACCATCAACCTGCCCCCGTGGCTGCTCGCGGCGAGCTTTCTGCTTATCGGCTGGCGCATCGGCCTCGGCTTCTCGCGTGCCATCATTGCCCATGCCGCAAGGGCATTTCCGGCGGTGCTGACATCCACGCTGTTCCTCATTGCCGTCTGCGGGCTGTTCGGCATGGCACTTGGTCACCTGCTGGGCCTCGACCCGCTGACGGCCTATCTCGCCACCAGTCCTGGCGGCGCCGACACGGTTGCGATCATCGCAGCATCAAGCAATGTCGATCTGCCTTTCATCATCGCAATGCAGACAAGCCGTTTCTTCATCGTTCTTCTGGCAGGCCCGGCCATCGCCCGCTTTGTCGCCGCGCGGATCAACAAGGGGGGCGCAAAAAAGAACCTGTAGCAGCCTGATTGCCGGAACCGGCGGAGGCATGTTAGGCTTTTGCCATGACACAGGTTTGCACCCATCTCATGTTTCAGGGCAGTGCAGGCGCGGCACTGGAAACGTACCGCTCAATCTTTCCCGACTTTCTGATCGAGTCGATAAAAATCTATGACGAAGCGAGCGGCAGTCCCGGCAAGGTGCAGATTGCGCGCGTGACCTTCGCCGAACACCGGCTGATCGTGATCGACAGCCCCATTCCGCACCAGTTCGATTTCAATCCATCCGTATCGCTGTTCGTCGATTTTCACGACGAAGAAAGCCTGACCAGCGTTTTTGAAAAGCTGTCAGAAGGCGGAGAGACACTGATGCCGCTCGACAACTACGGTTTCAGCAAGCTTTTCGCGTGGATCAAGGACAAATATGGCGTTTCCTGGCAATTGAACCTGCAAGCCTGACAAAAAACCCGGCTTTCGCCGGGCTTTTCGTAGACTCTATTTTGATCAGGCTTTCTTGCCGTGGAAACCACGGATCGCGCCGATGATCTTGTCCTGGTCGGCTTCCGACAAATAGGGGTGCATCGGCAGGCTCAGAATGCGGTTCGGCAGGCTTTCCGAAACCGGGAGGCCGCCCGGCGCAACCGGATAATGCTTATATGCCGTCTGCTGATGCAGCGGCTTCACATAATAGACGACCGAAGGAACGCCTTCCGCTTGAAGATGCGCCTTCAAGCCGTCACGGTTATCGCTCTCGATGGAATACTGTGCCCAAGCCGAACGATTGCCAGCCGGCAGTGCCGGAACCTTGACGACATCCTTCAACGCTTCATTGTAGCGCTTGGCGATACGGTCACGTGCTTCCATTTCGTCTTCGAGGATTGCAAGCTTTTCCAGAAGAACGGCTGCCTGGATCGTGTCAAGACGCGAATTGAGCCCGATACGAACGTTGTCGTACTGGGTTTCGCCCTTGCCGTGGAACAGGACCGAACGCAGCGTGTCGGCCAGTTCGGCATCGTTGGTGAACATTGCGCCGCCGTCGCCATAGCAGCCGAGCGGCTTGGCCGGATAGAAGCTCGTTGCACCGACATGGCCGAAAGCACCGCACATGACGTTGTCGCGCTTGCCGCCGATGGACTGCGCGGCGTCTTCGATCACGAACAGGCCTTCACGGTCAGCGATAGCGCTGATGCGATTATAATCCGCAGCTAGGCCGAACAGGTCGACCGGGATGATCGCCTTCGGCTGCAAGCGGCCTTCCTTGCGGATGGCGGCGATGGCAGCTTCGAGCTGTTCTACATTCAGATTGTAGCTTTCCGCATCCACATCAACGAACACAGGCTCGGCGCCGACCAGCGCAACAACTTCCGCCGTGGCAGCGAAAGTGAAAGACGGAACGAACACCGCATCACCCGGACCGATGCCGCGTGCCATCAGAGGCATCTGCAAGGCGTCGGTGCCGTTGGCGCAGGCGATGACGTGTTCCACGCCCAGATATTCGCCCAGCTTCTTTTCAAACTCGGCCACTTCCGGTCCAAGGATATAACGGCCTTCCGCAACAACCTTGGAAATGGCGGCATTGAGACGGTCTTCGATACGCGCGCGCTGCGCTCCAAGATCAATAAACTGCATGTTGGCTCCAATATATCTGGCCCGCACAAGTGGATATGCGAATCCTCGGCAACCTGTTTATTCGCTTGCGCCCTGCCCCGCTATGGCCAGAGCGTTCAAAGTTTTGCGATTCCTGTAACACCGCTTGACGTAAATTACCCGGACCGCAGGCCCGCCTTTACCGCGGGTGCCTGACAGTACCTTCCGTCAGGATGCGCAGCACGCTGACTGCTTCCTTGCCGTCGGTCCGCGGCTTTTCGCGCGTCTCGATGCAATGCAGGAAATGCTGCAATTCGCGTGTCAGCGGCATGCCTTCCTCAATCGGGATGTAGACAGGCTCGACGGATTTGAAAGACCACTGGTCATTTTCCCGCCAGACCTCGTGGCTGTAGAGCGCAAGCTTGCGATCCCATGGCTCGCCGTCGTCGAATACAGCCATGCCCTTTGTGCCGGTGACGGTCAGGCGGCGCTCGCGATAGGCATTGAGGCGTGAGGCAAACAGGTGCCCACGGATACCGTTCGGAAAATCGAGATGAAGATGCGCGATATCGGTAAGGTGATCGAGCGTTGCAACGCCCTCCCCGCGCACCGCGCTCGGTTCCTCTCCGGTGATGGCGAGAATCATCGACAGATCGTGCGGCGCGAGATCCCACAAGGCGTCGAACGTGTTGTGGAACTTGCCGAACCCGACGCGATGCGAATGAACGTAGCGGATGTCGCCGAGCTCGCCGCTTTTCACCATGTCGAGAAGTTTCTCAAAAGCCGGATGGAAACGCAGCACATGGCCGACCATGAACACGCGGCCATTTTCGCGAGCGGCTTCCACTTCAGTTTCAGCAGCCGGAATGTCGAGCGCGATCGGCTTTTCGACCAGCACGTCCTTGCCGTTCTTCACTGCCTGGATGGCATATTGTGAATGAAACTGCGCTGGGAGCGCCAGAACGATGCCGTCAATATCCGGACGTGTGAACAATTCATCGACGGGAACGCTGGGAACACCGAACTCGGCCGCGAAGCGCTCTGCCTGCTCTGCTCTTGAATCCGAGACTGCCTGAAGGGCACCGAGGCTCTTCAAGGTACGAATGTGATTGCCGCCCCAATAGCCGCAACCCAAAACCGCAATACGAGGTGCCATAAAATTATGCCTTTGCTGATGCCACGTTCCTTATCGGTGCAAATGATAGAAAACAAGACGAAACCTATGCGAAGAGTGCTTGACAGCTTTTCATTCCGCACATATACCGCCGCCATTCCTTGCAGGAACAATGATTTGTCCCACCGGAAACGGCGATAATGAAGTTGTCTCTGTAAAGCGACGCGTGGCGGAGTAGCTCAGTAGGTTAGAGCAGAGGAATCATAATCCTTGTGTCGGGGGTTCGAATCCCTCCTCCGCTACCATCATAACCCCTTATCCTCATTAATGACGGTGGCGTTGTGATTTTCGCTGTAGCGTGACGCACAGTTTGGCAGCAAATCAGAAATTCTAATTGGGTGTTTAGGGACCGCTCAAGAAGCGTTTCAGCCTTCTTCTCATTCCATGAGCGCCTGATCGCGATACCGTTTGCCTGGTAATGAATTTCATCATTGCCCTTCAGAGTACCAATGACCTCGGAAGCGAGTAGCCAAAGCGATTTCTGCGCGGCGGTCGGCTGGGTGACGATTGCCGTTTCCATGCTGGCCACAAAGGCGCCGTCAAAGCCGTTTCATGAGGACAAGCTACGCTTCAGCGCCCGACCATATATCGCGGTCGGCCACACATGAACGCCGGTCAACGGCTTGCACTCCATGTTTCCTGCAAATGGCGCTGAAGCTGGAATAGTTGCCCCACGTTGCTTTCGTCTTCGGACGACCTTTTCAGTAGCTCGGTCGGAGAGATGGAAAACTCCTGCTGGAAGCTTTTTACGAACTGGCCCGTATTTGAAAAGCCATATTTGAAGGCGATTTCCTTAACCCGCAACTGTTGGTTATCCTTGTAGCGAATAAGATCGTTTCGGGCCAGTTGCAGCCGCTGCTTTCTGATCAGGCTGGCTGCACCTCCATCCTGCTCCAGCAGTCGATAAAGATGCGAGCGCGATAAGGCAAATCGCTCAAGTATATGATTAACGTCCAATTTTGGATTGTTGATGTTCTGGATTATAAAATCCAGCACCTGATTGCGGAGCTGTTCCGACGGAGCGCTATGGATATTGTCGTGATCGTGCTTGACCGTCGCTGCAAGCAAATTCAGCAACGCATCACCGCAGGCAACCCCGTCATTGAAGGAAAAACCGCCTGCCTCGCGATAGGCGCTGCCGAACAAACTCCCGATCAACTTTCCCATTGCGGTGTGAGCCCGAATGATAAGGTCCTCCACTTGGGACTTCCCGCAAATATATTCGAACTCTTCCTTCGCGAGCATGAGCGAGATTGTTGCCGTAGAGTTGCTGCACACAGCATTGACCTCGGTCATCACCGAAGTGATGTGAATATCACCAGCGGAGACGACATCTTCTCGTCCACCGAACACACCCCGGGACCCACCGCTTACGAAAAGCTGAATATAGTAATAATCAATGGAGCGGCGCCTTAACCATTCCTGGTTTCGTACGTTGCGATGCCGCCCAAATTCCGATCCCACGATCAGCCGCTCGCCAAGGAGATGCGAACGGATATCGGCGTCAATATGAGCCGGACCCTCAGAAGGAACTTCCAGCGCGTCATAAAGGGGGGAAACCGCTTCCCGCCAGAAATCCGTACGATCATTTTCTGGCAATGCCTTGTTTGAAAGGTAAACGCCCTTGGAAGAGTGCTCCATTTATGTCTTCAGTTCCCGCCGCATTGTTCATTAGCTGATGGTTGTTTAGCACCCTCCTACGGACTATGTCAGCAGGGGGTTGGCTATCGTCAAGATAAAAATAGCACATGACATGCGCGGATGGCTCCCTGCCGTCCTCAAAGGCATGAAGCGTACCACGGTTCGCGAGCCCTCCTCTGCCGTTATCCTACCCATGCGGCAACGCTTCACTGGATTGTGGTCAAGCCTGCAATTATATCCAAACCAAAATCCGCCTACCGACAAAAGGCACTCGACAAGCGATCATGACCGTTCTCATCAATCAGCCTCACCCGTCCATCGATCCAGCCTCTATTGAAAAGCTGGTGACAACCTTCTACGGACGCGCGCGCGAAGATGCCGCCATCGGGCCGATTTTTGCCGAGGCGGTCGACGATTGGGATCATCACATCGCGCAGATCACCGCGTTCTGGTCGTCGGTTATTCTCAAGACCGGCAATTATGAAGGCCGCCCCATGGCCCCGCATCTGAAACTTGGACTGAAGAACGAACATTTCGACCGCTGGCTCGATCTTTTCGAAAAGACCACGCGCGAATTCTTTCCCCCGGAAGCTGCCGTCATTTTCATCGACAGGGCACGTCGCATTGCCGACAGTTTTGAAATGGCAATCGCCACCAATACGGGACAGATCTCCGCGCCCCGGCATTCCCGACGTGCTCTTTAACCAAAAGATCACGCAACTCTTGCGGGCAATATCGCATATCTTGTCATCGAATATTTAACTATATAAGCATGTCTGCAGAATAGCAGGACTGCAATGTCCCTACGTCAACAGAAAATAAAGGCTTGCGGGAGCAGAAAAAGCCGGACGCACCCTGATGTGTTTGCGATGTTGCTAACATTCACAACTTATCACTTGCGTAAAGAGACAGAATTTCGAACAGTCGCCGCAGCTTTTTGAGAAGCTTGAGAGATCGTACCGCCGCATCAACCCACACGCGAACCTTCGGCTCGGGCGAATAAGCAGGGAGTTAGATTATGAATGAATCCATTCGCGAACTTTTGGCCAAGGTCGGTGGTCTGCCTGGCCCCGTAACCGACGTTGCCGATGATGCAGATCTTTACAGCGCAGGCCTGTCCTCTTTTGCCTCGGTTCAGCTCATGCTCGGGCTGGAAGACAAGTTCGATATCGAATTTCCGGACCAGTATCTCAACCGCAAGTCTTTCGCGAGCATCAAGGCCATTGAACAGACGGTCACCCAGATACTCAAGGACAAAGAGGCCGCATAATGAATGCCGGAGCGGGGAACAGTCTTTTGGAGCGCGCAGGCCGCGTAGCGGCCATAGCGGGTAAATTTTCCGATAGCGTCGATAAGGAAGGCCGCTTCCCGCGCGAAGCAATCGATGCGATGAAAGCCGAAGGTTTGCTTGGCATTCAGGTGCCGAGCGAGCTCGGCGGCGAGAGCGCGGAGATCGACCAGATTGCCGAACTGTGCTGCATTCTGGGCCAGTCCTGCGCGTCGAGCGCCATGATTTTCGCCATGCACCATATCAAGCTTTCTAGCCTGGTGGAGCACGGCCAGACGGTTGGATGGCACCGGGATTTCATGCACAAGGTCGCGAAGGATCAGCTGCTGCTGGCCTCGGCAACCACCGAAGGCGGCATTGGCGGCGATCTGCGCAATTCGATCTGCGCTGTCGAAGTCGAAGGCGACAAGTGCCGTCTGGAAAAGAACGCCACGGTCATCTCTTATGGCTCCCACGCGGATGCCATTCTGATCACATCGCGCTCCCACAAGGATGCCGCATCGTCGGATCAGGTGATGACGGTGTTTACGAAAGACCAGTACACGCTCGAAAAGACCCATGATTGGGACACGCTCGGCATGCGCGGCACCTGCTCTGAAGGGTTTGTGTTCCGTGGCGAGGCCGACAAAGTACAAATCCTGCCGCATCCTTTCGCGGAAATCGCCGCGCAGTCCATGCTGGCACAATCGCATACGCTGTGGAGCTCGCTCTGGTATGGCATTGCCGTTGATGCGGTCAACCGGGCGCAAGCATTCGTACGTGCCGCCGCAAAGCGCAATCCGGGTGCGCCACAGCCAGGCGCTCTGCGCGTTGCCGAAGCATCCAACATGCTGCAGATGCTGAAGTCCGAAATCGTTGCCTGCCTCAAGACTTATCGCGAGGCGAAGCACGATCCCGACAAGCTGGCCTCGATGGGCTTTGCGATTGCGATGAACAATCTCAAGGTTGCCGCTTCGCAGACGATCCTTCAGATCATCAATCACGCCATGCTGGTCTGCGGCATCATGGGCTACAAGAACGGTACGCCTTTCAGCCTCGGACGCCATCTGCGCGACGCGCATTCCGCGCAGCTGATGATTTCAAACGAGCGCATCCTCGGCAATACGGCTACCATGCTGCTCATCCACAAACAGAACACCAGCCTTTTGGGATAATTGCCATGGATGCTCAGAGATCCTTTCTCGACCGGCTTTTCGATTCCGGTCTCCTGATCGACACCGGCGTGGAAGGTCTTTACGGACGCTCCGGCCAGTTCGAAGATGTCATCCAGGCATTTGAACGCCTGATCGACCGCACCGGAGGCAATGACGGCGCCGAAGCGATCCGCTTCCCGCCCGGCATGAACCGCGCTTTCTTTGAAAAAAGCGGCTACATGAAAAGCTTCCCGCAGCTGGCTGGCACCGTGCACAGCTTCTGCGGCTGCGAGCTTGACCATATCAACCTGATCAAATGCATGGATGAAGGCAAAGATTGGACGCTGGAGCAGAAGGCAACGGACATCGTTCTGACGCCGGCCGCCTGCTATCCGCTCTATCCGACCGTCGCCAAGCGCGGGCCGCTGCCGCAGGGCGGCGGGCTTTACGACCTGCAATCCTATTGCTTCCGCCACGAACCATCGGTCGACCCTGCCCGCCAGCAGCTGTTCCGCATGCGCGAATATGTGCGCATGGGCACGGAAGCCGATGTGATGGCGTTCCGCCAGCTCTGGATCGACCGTGGCACGGAAATGATGAAGAAGGTCGGGCTGCCGGTTGAAATCGACGTCGCCAACGATCCGTTCTTCGGGCGTGCTGGCAAGATGCTGGTCAACAACCAGCGCGACCAGAACCTGAAGTTCGAACTGCTGATCCCGATCACCAGCGTCGAAAAGCCGACCGCCTGCATGAGCTTCAACTATCATCAGGATCAGTTTGGCTTGAAATGGGGCCTCTCGCTCGATGACGGTTCTGTGGCGCACACCGCTTGCGTCGGGTTCGGACTGGAGCGCATCGCGCTGGCGCTCTTCCATCATCACGGTCTGGATGTTGAAATCTGGCCGGAAAATATACGCAAGGAATTGTGGGGCTGATCGCACTCATGCAGGCTGTCTTTCCGAACATCGCGCCCGACCGTTACACGCCGCACGCTTTGCATGCCCAGACGCGTATCTGGCCGGAAACCAACTGCTATGTGGATCTGTGGATCGAAGTGCTGGCGACCTTGGGCGTTGCCCCGGAAGCCATGCTCGGCTTCACGCTGACACAGGATTTCGAGGGCGACCAGTTCACCTTCTTCAAGGTGCCGCTGGAAGACCTCGAAGCCCTTTATGGCGTACGGGCGACAGAGCTTGCGATTTTCGACCACGTGGAAAGCCATGTCGCCGAGCAGATCGCACGCGGACGGCTGTGCATGGTTGAGATGGATAGCTACTTCATGCCGGATACGCATGGCGTCAGCTATCGTACCGAGCATGGCAAGACCACCATCGCCATCAACCGCATGGACGTCGAACATCGCCAGCTCGATTATTTCCATAATGGCGGTTTCTATCACCTTGAGGGCGAGGATTTCGACGGGGTCTTCCAGCGTCATCTGACTGACGCTGACCTCCCCTTCCTGCCCTATACGGAATTCGCCAAGTTTCCGAAGCATATGCCGGATGAAGCGCATCAGCGACGCGTTGCCGAAATCCTTCTGCCGCGCCATTTTGCCCGCAGGCCGAAGGAAAACCCGATCCGCGCCTTTGCGAGCGCGTTCCCCGCTCAGGTGGAAGCAATCGCGGAACGCCCGTTCGGCTTCTTCCATAAATATGCATTCAACACGCTGCGCCAGCTCGGCGCCAATTTTGAACTTGCGGCAAGTCATCTTGAGTGGCTCGGACAAGGCAAGCGCTTTGCAACAGCCTCCGCAGATGCCTTGCAAATCGCGGAAACGGCAAAGGCCGTTCAGTTCCAGCTTGCCCGTGCCGTCATGCGCAAGAAGTTCGACGCATTGGCCGGCACGCTTCACCCCGCAGCAGATGCCTGGGATCGGCTGATGGCAGCGCTTGCCACGGAACTCGGCCGCGATGCCGCTTGAATTCAATCCGACGCGCCGCCTGCTCTCGACCGGCTGGCGGCTTGTTCTCAGCGGCCTGGATGCGGCGCAAGCACCGCACCACGTCAAGTCCGATGACAGCATCAATGATGCTCCCGTACCCGGAACGGTCGCGGAGGCTTTGGAAAGTGTCGGACGTTTCGACCGAAAAAACCCCACGCCCCTCGACAATCAGGACGCCTGGTATTTCCTCGATATCGAGGAAACATCCGGTCCTGCCACACTCCATTTCGATGGGCTTGCCACCATCTGCGACGTCTTTTTCAACGGCGAATTGCTGTTGCAAACTGACAGCATGTTTCTCAAGCATGATCTGCCCGTAACGCTGACCGGCAAGGACGAACTTGCGCTCTGTTTTCGTGCACTCGCGCCCCGTCTTAATCAGAAAGGCCCGCGGGCCCGCTGGCGCACGCAGCTGATGAACACGCAGGGCTTGCGTCTCGTCCGCACGACCGCGCTTGGCTATATGCCGGGCTGGTGTCCGGAAGTTCATGCCGTGGGTCCATGGCGTCCGGTTTCAATCAGCCGTCCCGATGCTGAAACCATATCCGGTATCGCAATTCGGGCAAGATTGAGCGAAACAGGCGATGGCGAATTTGAAGCCAGTTTCAGCTACAACGGCAAGGCCGAAATACTCACCCTCCATTGCGCAGGGCAACAGGCCACTTGCGAACACCAGAACGGCGATCAGTGGACTGCGAGACTGACGCTTTCCAATATTGAACCATGGTGGCCACACACGCATGGCAATCCTGCGCTTCACAATGTCGAACTTTCGCTCGACGGCGAACTACGCCTGCTGGGGCGCACCGGCTTTCGCCGCATCGAGGTCGATCGGGGGGCGGACGGCAAGGGTTTTGCACTCAGGATCAATGGCGAGAAGATCTTCTGTCGCGGTGCCGTATGGAGTTCAGCCGATATCGTTCGCCTTCCCGGTACGCGCCGCGACTACGAACCATGGCTGAAGCTCGCGCAGGAAGCGGGCATGAACATGCTGCGATTGAGCGGCATCACCGCCTATGAAACACCGGATTTCTACGCACTTTGCGACGAAATGGGCATCATGGTCTGGCAGGACTTCATGTTCGCCAATTTCGATTATCCGGTGAAGGACGAGGCATTTGTCGGGAACGTACAGGCCGAAGCGCGTCAGCTTCTCACCGCCATCGGACATGCGCCATCGCTGACGGTTCTTTGCGGCGGCAGCGAAATTTACCAGCAGGGCGCGATGATGGGCTTGCCGGAAGCAACCTGGAAAGGTCCGCTTTCCGACGAAATCCTGCCCGGTATCGCAAACGCGCTTTGCCCGAATATCCCCTATGTGCCGAATTCGCCCTGCGATGGCGCGCTGCCCTTCATCAGCAATGAAGGTGTCAGCCATTATTATGGCGTCAGCGCCTATTGCCGTCCGCTGGAAGATGCACGGCGGGCCGAAGTGCGATTTGCGACCGAATGTCTGGCCTTCGCCAATGTGCCCGAAGCACGCACACTGAAAACCCATCTCGATGTGCCGCCGGTTCACGATCCGCGCTGGAAAGCACGTGTGCCACGTGATCGCGGCGTGTCCTGGGATTTCGAGGATGTGCGCGACGCCTATCTGGAGATGTTATACGGTTACGATCCGGCTCGGCTGCGACGCGAGGATGTGGAACAATATCTCCATCTTTCCCGCGCCGTTACGGCGGAAGTGATGGAAGCGACCTTTGCCGAATGGAGGCGTCCGGGAAGCACCTGCTTCGGCGGGCTTGTCTGGATGTTTCAGGACCTCCTGCCCGGTGCCGGGTGGGGCATGATCGATGCGACCGGCGAGCCCAAGCCCTCGTGGCACGGCCTCAAGCGCGCCTTCCGTCCGCAGCAGGTCGCCTTCACCGATGAAGGCGTCAACGGCCTTGCGATTCATATTCTGAACGAACGGGCAGAAACCGCTGACTTTTCGCTTGAATTAGCGTGTCTGCGTGCTGGTGTGCAGCCGGTGGTTTCGGGCCGTCGTGAAATTTCGATTGGCGGTCGTTCAGCGATCACCATCCCGGCAACTGATCTGTTCGGCGCGTTCTTCGATACCACCTACGCCTATCGCTTCGGCCCCCCGGCGCATGACGTGACAGTGGCGCGATTGAAACGTAATGATATTACTATCGCCGAAGCCTTTCACTTTCCGCTTGGGCGGACAAAGGCCTTTCATGACGCCGCTGTCGAAGCCGTCATTGTCGAAGAAAACGGCAACTGGTTCCTTGATCTCACAGCGCCGGTTCTGGCTCAATCCGTCTGCATCGATGCGGGCGATTGGCGCGCAGCGGAGAACTGGTTTCACCTTGCGCCCAACGCAACCAAACGCGTCGCCCTTATCCCGCGCATCGAAACACCGGAGAAGCCAACGGGAGAAATTCGCATCGCTGGTTCGTCGCGGATCGTCTGGTTCTGACTATTTCAAGGCCAAGGATATTTCAGGGACAGGGAACGGATCGCGTCGATATATATTTTGCGCGAATGCTCCGGCGTCAGATTATGATCGGCATCGGGAACAATGGCTACCGACACATTGTCGAAGCCTCGCACGCCGCTGCCAGCCTGATCGAAATAGAAATTGAAATGTTCGCGTCCGGTATCCTTTTCAGCATAGACCAGCGCCAGCGGCACCTCGCGCTGCTTCAATTCGCTGAAGGCTGAA
Organism: Ochrobactrum sp. PL_is501; assembly: GCF_055816895.1. Lineage (NCBI taxonomy): Bacteria > Pseudomonadati > Pseudomonadota > Alphaproteobacteria > Hyphomicrobiales > Brucellaceae > Ochrobactrum > Ochrobactrum sp. PL_is501. Next base: position 378,198 of record NZ_JBVPGR010000040.1, read on the forward strand.
TAAACCGCCCTCCCTTCCGGCGAGCGGCTGCGCAGAAGCTTGCGTGCCAGCCCGCGAACACGCCCGACAACCCCGCGCGCAAGATTGCGCAGGATGGCGCGGATATCCAGTTCACCGCGGAACAGACGCAGGAATGTTTCGACGCGGAGTGCGCGGCTGCCATAATCCTCCAGCGTGCGATTGCCTTCACGAACGGCATCGTCGACCGAACGTCCCGGTGCCCAGTAAAACGTAACCGGATTGACCAGAACCGCGCCGGAAATGCGCTCATCCTTGACGGCACAATGGAATCCCATAAACGCACCGCTGCACCGCCCTGCCACGATGGGCCGCCCCCAGCCAAGAGCGTCGAGATAATCAAGGGCTTCGGCAACATCGGCCTCTGGAGCCTGGGTGTAGAGCACCTGTTCCGGCATGCCCGGATTGGGCGGGCTATCGCCAGCATTGGCAATATCGAAGCGCAGGGATGCTATCCCGTCCCGCGCAAGCTTGCGTGCCATATCGACGGTGGTGCGGCCCCACCCGATCCGCCGGTCATAGGAGGAGGACAGGAACATGACCGTCCTGCCCTGACGCTGGCCCTGAGGCGCGCAGAGAACGCCGGAAAGACGATTGCCCAAGCCGAAAGAAACGGGCGTCTCGACAAAGCCATCGCCGGTCAAGGTGCCGCCGAGGGCGTTTTCGTCCGGCCTGTTTTGTGCGAGCTTGGAGCCTGCAAGACCAGCCACCCAATCGACAAGCCGGTCCGCGACCTCCAGCGGCAGGCGCGAGATAACGGGGTTCGAAATCAGCTTGTCGTAATCGGCAAAAGCCTCAACCGTCACATCCGCGCCGAGCTTTTCCAGATGCGCCGCGAGTTCGGCATCGTTCGGGCGATCTGTCCGCGCCAGCAGAAGACATTGCGGTGCAGGCGCCACTTCCAATGACAGAAGATTGATCTTCTTCACATCGGCAGCCACCTCCGGCTGCATTGTCAAAGACGCGATGGAAACGCTGTTCTTGATTCTTTGCTCGTCCGTCAGCCCCAGATCGGCATCGACCATGCTCGACCAGACAGCCAGTTCGCGCGTGTAGAACCGTCCGGAAATAACCGGAGCCAGAAGCGCCACTGCCGCAATGCCGTCGATCCGGGCTGCGGTTTCGGCGGCAACCGCCGCACCAAGGCTTTGCCCGATGATAACGACGCGGCTTGCCCCTGACAGGACGCGCGCTTTCCGGGCGGCCTCGACCAGCGTAACGCGCCAGAGGTCCATACCTTTTGAAAAATCGATATCGTCGCGTCCGTCGCCGGTGCCGGGCCAGTCAAAACGGAAGGACCCTATGCCCCGCGCCGAAAGCCTGTCAGCGATGATGCGCCAGAACTTTCGCGTCGTGCAAAGTTCCTCAAGCCCCCAGGGACTTGCAAACAGGACAACCGTATCGAGGGCTTGCCCCGCGGGCCGCTCATAAAGCCCGAGCGTATCGCAGAAAACGACAGGGCTGGCGGCAGGCCGCATGATATTTGCCGATTGCCCGAAGGATGTCGTGTGTTCCACCCTGTCATCCATGCCCGATGCATCCCTAATCACAGAAGTACCATCCTGCCATAATGGAAATCGTGCACAGCACCAAGGATTTATCGCAACGTTTGCGAAAGCGTAGTCCTGCCGCACATCAGGCGCGGCAGGGCTGCAGTCTGAAGATCAGGCCGCTGGCTTGGTCTTTTCACCCTCAAGCAGCTTCTCGTGGCGGAGCAGCATGCCATAGAGATCGCGCGGTTCGTCCGGATCGGCCAGCAGATCCAGCTGTTCGTAAAGGCCGGTGTCCTTCAGCTTGTCACGCACATAGCGCAGAGCCGAAAAATCTTCCGTGGCGAAACCGACGGAATCGAACAGCGTTATCTGGCGGGCATCCTTGCGGCCCACAGTCTTGCCGGTGATGACTTCCCAAAGCTCATTGACCGGATAATCTTCCGGCAACTGCTGGATTTCGCCTTCGATGCGGGTCTGCGGCGGATATTCAACGAAAATATCGGAACGGCGCAGGATGTCGCCATGCAGTTCGGTCTTGCCGGGGCAATCGCCGCCGACCGCGTTGATGTGCACGCCGGCGCCGACCATATTGTCGGTGAGGATCGTCGCATTGGCTTTGTCGGCGGTAACGGTGGTGATGATGTCCGCTCCCTCGACGGCTTCCTCCACGCTCTTGCAGGCGACGATGTCGAAACCGGCGCCCTGCAGGTTGCGCATGCACTTGGCAGTCGCTTCTCCGTCAAGATCGTAAAGGCGCAGCTTGTCCACACCCAGGATCGCCTTGAACGCCAGCGCCTGAAATTCGCTCTGCGCGCCATTGCCGATAATCGCCATGGTGCGGGCATTCTTCGGTGCCAAATGTTTTGCGGCAACTGCCGAAGTTGCGGCGGTGCGCAGCGCGGTCAGGATGGTCATTTCGGTCAAAAGCATTGGATAGCCGCTGCCGACATCGGCAAGCACGCCGAAAGCCGTAACGGTCTGAAGCCCCTCACGCGTATTTTTCGGGTGGCCGTTGACATATTTGAAGCCGTAAAGCGTGCCGTCGCTCGTCGGCATCAGCTCAATCACGCCTTCCTTCGAGTGCGACGCCACACGCGGGGTCTTGTCGAAATTTTCCCAGCGGCGGAAATCTTCTTCGACATAATCGGCGAGCTCCTTGAGGAAGGTCTCGACGCCGACGGAAAGCACCAGCTTCATCATGTGATCGACGCTGACGAAGGGGACGATATTGAGGTTCGGTTGGGTCATCATTGCTCCTTGAGCATTTGGCAGCCAGACGCGCTGCATCAGTAACTGATGGTCGGGCGATCCATGACGCTGCGGCCCAGAAGGCTCGCCATCAAGTCCACCATGACGGTGGCAGTGCGCCCGCGCTCATCGAGAAAAGGATTGAGTTCCACCAGATCGAGGCTCGTCACCAGCCCGCTATCATGCAGCATCTCCATGATGAGATGCGCTTCGCGGAAGGTTGCGCCACCCGGTACCGTGGTGCCGACGGCGGGCGCGATGGAAGGATCGAGGAAATCGACGTCGAGACTGACATGCAGAAGTCCGTTTTCGGCCTTCACGCGCTCAAGGAAACGGCGCAGCAGGGCGGCAACGCCGTGCTCATCGATCAGACGCATGTCATAGACGGCAACTTCCGTTTTCTTGATTGCCTCGCGTTCGGCAGGATCGACGCTGCGAATGCCCAGCATGCAGACATTTTGCGGCTCGACTGGTGCGGCGAGCTTCGGGAAGTAGCCTTCAAAGCCCTTCTGGCCGGTATAGTAAGCGACAGGCGTGCCATGCAGGTTGCCGCTCGTCGTCGTATCCAGTGTGTGGAAATCCGTGTGCGCATCGAGCCACAGGACGAATTGCTTGCGGCCCATTTCAGCCGCTCGGCGCGCGATTCCCGGAACCGTGCCTGCCGCCAGAAGGTGGTCGCCACCAAGAAAGATCGGAAATCCGTCCGCGCTTTCGCGATAGGCTGCCTCGCTGATGGCCTCGATCCAGGCGACAGCCTGCGGAAGCGCCTTGATCGCAGGATTTGGGTGCTCCTGCGGATGCTGCGCGGCAGACGCCAGATTGCCCAGATCGGTAAACGAGTGGCCAAGTTCCTCGATAGCCGACGCAATACCAGCAGCCCGATAGGAATCGGGGCCCATATTGCAGCCCACGCGGCCAGTGCCTTCCTGAACGGGCAGTCCCAGAATCTTGCAATGCATAAATTGGATTCCTTCTAACATCTGTATCGAGATTCATCATTTATGCTTGGCGATGTGAACCAACCGGATTGGCAATTTTAACGGTTTGGTTTATCAGAATGTCGGATTGGCTTTTCAAAATGGAGAAAACATGGACGATCTGGACGAAAAGCTGATTACGCTTTTGCGCCATAACGGGCGACGCAGCATCTCTGATATCGCAATCGATCTTGGCGTTTCACGCGCGACTGTGCGCTCACGCATGGAGCGGCTCGAACAGTCTGGAGACATCATCGGTTATACGGTGATCCTGCGCTCTGACGCTGTCGATCTGCCGGTGCGCGGCATCATGATGATCGAAATTGAAGGCAATGTCGCCGACCGTGTCGTCAAGGCACTCGGCGGCTTCTCGGAGGTTTCAGCCGTCCACACCACCAATGGCCGTTTCGACCTGGTGGTGGAACTGGGCGCTGCCACACTCACCGATTTCGATGCGGTGCTGCGCCGCATTCGGCTGGTGCCGGGCATCAAGGCCAGCGAAACCAACCTCCTGCTGGCAACGCCGCGCTCGACGCGGGCAAGGCTCTGATTACAAAACCCGGCATTGGTGCCGGGTTTTGCATTTCATGATCAGGCAAGCACCGGATAATCCGTATAGCCCTTCGCGCCGCCGCCATACATATGCTGCTGGTCGAGTTCGTTCAGCGGCGCATTGTCCTTCAGGCGGCGTACCAGATCGGGATTGGCGATGAAGGGCTTGCCGAAAGCAACAACGTCAGCGCGGCCGCTTTCAACTTCCACTTCGGCCAGTGCACGGTCATATCCGTTATTGACCATCCATGCAGCCTTGCCGCCCGCATCGCGATAGACTTGCTTGAGACGCGCATAATCAAAAGGCTGCGGTCCCTGCTGGAAATCACGCGGGCCGCCTGTCGCACCTTCGATGATGTGGATATAGGCCAACCCGTAACCTGCCAGTCTCTCGATCACATAGTCGAAAAGCGGTTGCGGATCGGGATCGGAAGCGTCATTGGCGGGCGTGACCGGAGACAGACGAATGCCGACCTTTCCGGCACCGGCGGCCTTCGTGACGGCGTCCACGACTTCGAACAGGAACCGGGCGCGATTTTCAATCGAGCCGCCATATTCATCGGTGCGGTGATTGCTGCCCGAACGCAGGAACTGGTCGATCAGATAGCCGTTTGCAGCATGGATTTCCACGCCGTCGAACCCCGCCACTTCAACCGCATCCTTGGCAGCCTTGCCGTAGGTGGCGACGATTTCCGGCAGTTCGCTCTTGTCCAGCGCACGCGGTTCCGAGGTCGGCGCGAATTCGCCCGTCCCGTCCGGATGGACCAGATAAGTCTTCGACTTCGCCGTGATCGCGGAAGGCGCGACCGGCTGACCACCATTCGGCTGCAAGGTGGTGTGCGAAATGCGGCCCACATGCCACATCTGCACGACGATCTTGCCGCCTGCGCTGTGCACGGCATCGGTCACGCGCTTCCAGCCAGCGAGCTGTTCAGCGGAATAAAGACCCGGAACATCGGCATAGCCCTGTCCCTGATGGCTGATCGGCGTTGCCTCGGTAATAATGAGACCCGCACTGGCGCGCTGCTCGTAATAGGTGACGTTAAGATCATTTGGCACGGCGCGCGGCGAGCGATTACGCGTCAGCGGCGCCATGACAATGCGGTTCGCGAGCTTGAGATCGCCTATGGTAACGGGATCGAACAATGAGGCCATGGATACTTTTCCTTCAAGTGGGAAAGATCGGTTGCAGGATGGATTAAAGATCGGACACAGCTTTGATGAAGGCTGCTATTGCTTCCTCATCGCGCTTGTAGAAGGTCCATTGGCCGACACGGTGGGGCCTGATCAGCCCCGCCTTTGTCAGCACGGACAAGTGAGCTGAAACGGACGACTGGGAGAGGCCGCACCGTTCGAACTGGCCCGCGCACACGCCCATCTCCAGAGGCATGTGCTGGCCGGAGAAATGGTTCTCCGGTTCCTTGAGCCAGCTCAAAATGTCGAGGCGCACCGGATTTGCGAGCGCCTTGAGTATCTCGTCCAGAGGTATGGGCTGAACATCCGACATCGCAGTCACCTCGCTGATCTTCCGATGCATATCGTCATTTCCCGATATAAGTATTGCTTGAATCCGATTTATAAAGATGCATCCCAATCACATCGCCGTGAACCGCCTTTCCTGTGGAACATCGCCCCTGCCTTGATTGCGCCCGAGAAGCATCCGACTATGTTCGCCGTAATCGTGTAGAATTGGGAAGCATATGGCGGATATTACCAAGCGCATTGCCGGGATCATCGCGGCAGAAATCAACGCAAAACCTGATCAGGCAATTGCGGCTATAAGCCTGCTGGATGAAGGTGCGACCGTGCCCTTTGTCGCGCGCTACCGCAAGGAAGTCACCGGAGGCCTTGATGATACGCAGTTGCGCCAGCTTTCCGAACGCCTCGCCTATCTGCGCGAACTGGAGGCCCGCCGCGCATCGATCCTGGAATCGATCCGCGGTCAGGGCAAACTGACGCCCGAACTCGAATTCAAGATCGCAGGCGTCGAAACCAAGGCCGAGCTGGAAGACCTTTATCTGCCCTACAAGCCGAAGCGCCGTACCAAAGCGGAAATCGCCCGCGAGCGTGGATTGGGGCCGCTTGCTGAGGCAATCCTTGCCGACCGCAGCCTCGTGCCAGCCGAAATCGCCACGCAATACATCACCGCCGATGTTGCCGATGTGAAGGCTGCACTGGATGGCGCGCGCGACATTATCGCAGAAGGTTTTGCGGAAAATGCCGAACTGATCGGCAATCTGCGTAATTACCTGAAGGAGAAGGCCGTTCTGCGCTCGCGTGTCGTGGATGGTAAGCAGGAGGCGGGCGCGAAATTCTCCGATTATTTCGATCATGCCGAGCGCTGGGCGACCGTGGCCGGCCACCGTGCGCTGGCCATGCTGCGCGGGCGCAATGAGGATTTCCTGTCGCTCGACATTGAAATCGACGCCGACGACACCTCGCCTATAAAGCCGGTCGAACGCAAGATCGCTGCCGCCTATAATATCGGCGCAACACTTCCGGGCGACCGTTGGCTGATGGAAGTTGCAGGCTGGGCATGGCGCGTGAAATTGTCGCTTTCCCTGTCGCTCGATCTGATGCGCGACCTGCGTGAGCGCGCCGAAGAAGAAGCCATCAACGTCTTCGCCCGTAACCTCAAGGATCTGCTGCTCGCAGCCCCTGCGGGTTCGCGCGCCACCATGGGACTTGACCCCGGTATCCGCACCGGCGTCAAGGTCGCGGTGGTTGACGGCACGGGCAAGCTGCTCGACACAACGACGGTTTATCCTTTCCCGCCGAAGAACGATGTGCGCGGCACGCAGGCCGAACTCGCAAGCCTCGTCCGCAAACACAAGATCGAACTGATCGCGATTGGCAACGGCACCGGCAGCCGCGAGACGGAACGTCTCGTGGTGGACATGCTGTCGGACATGCCAGCTCCAAAACCGCTCAAAGTCATCGTGTCGGAAGCAGGCGCTTCGGTCTATTCGGCGTCCGAAACCGCCGCCGCCGAATTCCCGCAGCTCGACGTATCGCTGCGTGGCGCCGTTTCCATCGCGCGCCGCCTGCAGGACCCGCTCGCGGAACTGGTCAAGATCGAACCGAAATCGATCGGCGTCGGCCAGTATCAGCACGACGTCGATCAATCCCGCCTGGCGCGTTCGCTGGATGCGGTGGTCGAAGACGCGGTGAACGCTGTCGGCGTCGATCTCAACACGGCTTCCGCCTCGCTGCTGGCGCGTGTTTCGGGACTTGGAAAATCTCTCGCCGAAGCAATCGTTGCGCATCGCGATGAAGCCGGAGCCTTCAAGAACCGCAAGGAGCTTTTGAAAGTCGCGCGCCTCGGCAACCGCGCTTTCGAACAATGCGCAGGCTTCCTGCGTATTGCAAACGGCACCGAGCCGCTGGACGCTTCTGCCGTTCACCCGGAAGCCTATGGCGTAGCGAAGAAGATCGTTGCCGCTTGCGGACGCGATGTGCGTAGCCTCATGGGCGATAGCGCGGCGCTCAAAAGCCTTGATCCGCGCGTCTTCGTGGACGAACGTTTCGGCCTGCCGACCGTGCGCGACATCATTGCCGAATTGGACAAGCCAGGCCGCGATCCGCGTCCGGAGTTCAAGACCGCGACCTTTGCCGACGGCATCGACGACATCAAGGACCTGAAACCCGGCATGATGCTGGAAGGAACCGTGACCAATGTTGCGGCCTTCGGCGCTTTCGTGGATATCGGCGTGCATCAGGACGGACTTGTCCATGTTTCACAGCTTGCCGACCGTTTCGTGAAGGACCCGCATGAAGTGGTGAAAGCAGGCGATGTGGTGAAGGTGCGCGTGACGGAAGTGGATGTGCCACGCAAGCGCATCGGCCTTACGATGCGCAAGGATGGTGGCGAAGCTCCAGCGCCGCGTGGCCCTGCAAACCGCGACCAACGGCCCGCTAAAAACTTCGCGCCGCAACGCAAACAGGAGCAGCCATCAACCGGCGGTTTCGGGGCTGCTTTGCTGGAAGCGATGAAGAAGAAGTAAGCCGGACGCTTCCCCTCGCCCTCACCCTGAGCTTGTCGAAGGGTCGAAGGGCGAGGGAAAACGCAAAACCGCCCCTCTCCTTCGAGACGGCTCCTTTCGCAAAGCTCAAGGAGCCCCTCAGGATGAGGGACTGGGCTGAGCCAAGCTCACGATCAGCTTGTTGGAGTTAGATTAGATCTTGTTGCCGATCGGAAAGCCCGTCGACACCTTACGCACCGGCATATCATCGGTCGGAATGATCCAGCCATTGTGGATGGCAATGCGAACTTCGTCGCCTTCTTCCAGCCGCACGGGATCGCGCACTTCAAAATGCAGGTGAACATCCGGCTTCGCGAGGGGCGCTGCCTCTATCCGCGAATTACCGCCCCGATAGACGGAGCGTTTGACCCGAACGGGGATGCCGCCCGCTTCGACAAGTTTCAAATCTTCTGATCGCACACAGAGCTGCGCATTCGCGCGCGGCATTTCCGTGCCCGAACACCGGACTTGCGCGCGGCTTCCCAGCACCAGCGCTTCGCAGTGTCCCGCTTGAGCAAAAGACACCACTTCCGCAGGCAGCACCATGCCATGCGCGATGAAGGACGCGACCATTTCGCTGGCCGGTTCCTCATAGAGCTTGCGCGGCGTGTCGAACTGCTGAAGCTTTCCATGGTCCAGCACCGCAATACGGTCGGCCAGCGCCATGGCTTCCGCCTGATCGTGGGTGATATAAATGATCGTTGTGCCGGTGCGCTTGTGAAACGCGGCGAACTCGTCTTCCATCGAGGCGCGCAGATGCACGTCGAGATTGGCGAGCGGCTCATCGAACAGAACCAGCGACGGCGCTGCCACCAGACAGCGTGCAAGTGCCACGCGCTGACGCTGCCCGCCGGAAAGATTGGCCGGACGGCGGTCACCGAAACCTTCAAGATCGACCAGCGCCAGCGCTTCCTTCACGCGGCGTTCGCGCTCAGCCTTCGCAACTTTTGCCACCCGCAGGCTGTAGCCGACATTTTCCGCCACCGTCATATGCGGCCAGAGCGCATAATTCTGGAAGACGATGCCGACCTGCCGTTTCTCGGGCGGCACGCTGCCGTCAACATGGGAGACACGCGTTTCGCCAATATGGATTTCTCCGCCGTCGACGTCTTCAAATCCCGCGATCATACGAAGAAGCGTGGTCTTGCCGCAACCCGATGGTCCGAGAATGGCAACAAACTCGCCATCCTTCACATCGAGAGACACTTCGGACAAGGCCTGAAACTCATTGAAGGTTTTGGAAACCTGGTCGATTTTCAGTCGCGCCATGGCAGGACTCCATTTGGAAGACGCCGGGCAAACAGATTGGTTGCAAGCATCAGCAAGAACGTCACCGCGACGGCCAGAATGGATATGGCCGCAGCATAGGCGGAATCGCCCGCCTGTTCGAAAGAAAACATCACCACCCCCAGCGTTTCCGATCCTGACGCCCAGAGAAGCGCCGAAACCGTCAACTCGCAGAACGCGGTCATGAAAATCAGCACGCCGCCCGCAAGCGTTGCCGGTGCGACAAGAGGAAATATAATCGTACGCAGCCGATAGAAAAGCCCCGCGCCCGCAACACGCGCGGCCTCCTCCATCGCACGGTCGATCTGATGCAGCCCGGCGACCGTCGGCCGCAGCGCCAGTACAAAGAAGCGTGCGAGGTAAGCGAACAGGATGATCCAGAGCGTATTGTAGAGGCTGACGCCGACAACCGGCAGCGGCTTGAGGAACATCAGCAGGCAGGCAATGGCCAGCACGACGCCCGGCAGAGCATAAGGCATTTCGGCTGCGAAATTGAGCACCGGCGTCCAGCGACGCTTGCGCCATGCCAGCATATAGGCAAGCGGGACCGCGATCAGGACAGCAAACAACGCTGCCGACAAAGACAGGACCACACTATTGCCAAATGCGCGCGCAGCACCGGCATGTTCCAAAAGGACGAAGCGGAAATTCTCGACCGTCGCCGTCGCAAACGTCAGCGGCACGCCATAGGCTGGAACCAGAGCGGAAAGCGTGAGCCCGATCAGCGGCAAGAAGAGCACGACAACGATCAGCAGCCAGGCGGCCGCTTCCACCGTCACACGCCAGCGACCAAGCGCAAAGGGAGCCGCTGGCAAAGACGTCGAAACAATACGGAAATCACGTCTGCGGGACGCATATTCCTGTGCAGCAATCCCTGCCATGGCGATCAGACCGATCAGCACCGACAGCACGGCAACGCTGGACAGTACGGCTGGTCCTCCACCCGCAAGACGCTGATAGATCAGCGTCGGCAGGACGAGATAGTTCGACGGAATGCCCAGAAAGGCAGGAATGCCGAAATTGCCGACGCAGGAGACAAAGGCAAGCGCTGCCGCACCGATGATCGATGGGGTCATCAGCGGCAGAATGATGGTGCGCAGCACCGTCCATTTGCCGGCACCTGCGCTAAGGCCCGCTTCCACCAACTCGCGCGGCAGTTTGCGCAGGCCAGCACGCACGATCAAAAAGACCAGCGGTCCATATTGCACGCCGAGCAGAAAGATAATGCCCCAGACGGAGTAGAGCGGATTGCGGCTGCCAAGCGGTGGAGCCATGCCGATGATCTTGAGAAACTGGCTCGACGGTCCGAAAAGCTGGAGCCAAGCCAGCGCTGTTACCTGTGGAGCGATCAAAAGCGGGGTAACATAGAAAAGCACGAAGACATTGCGCCCGCGCATATTCGTCAGCCCAACAAGCAAAGCCGCGACAATGCCGAACACCAGCGCCAGAAACGTGCCGCCAATACCGATCTGCAGCGAATGCCATGTCGCCACCCAGGTCGACTGACTTCCAAGTGTTTCCACCAGCGCCGAAGTCGAAAGCTGTCCTTGTGGCGCGACCAGTTCAACCAGCAGCCTGCCCATCGGCAGAAGCGACAGAACCGCCACAATCAGTGTTACGCCAGCAATCAGGGCCGCATCGCGGCCCTGAAGGTCTTTTATGATGCGCATCGAAATGCCTTATCCGCCAAACAGCTCGGAGAACTGCTTCTTGTCGGCATCAGTCTGATCAAGAACCTTCTGGGTTTCGATAGACATGATGTTGATCTTGGTGCCTTCCGGCAGCCATGCCGGGCGACCGACACCTTCCTTGGCAGGCAGATACCCCTGCTCAAGCGCCAGCTTCTGGCCGTCATCCGACAGGATGAAGTCAACGAACTTCTTGGCGCCATCGACGTTCTTGGCAGTCGCCATGATCGCAACCGGTTCAGTCACCGCAGGCACGCCTTCAGAGGGGAAGACAAACTCGATCGGCGAGCCCTTGGCCTTTGCGTTGAGCGCCATGAAGTCAACGAGAATGCCGTATGGCTTTTCGCCGCTGGCGACAGACTTCAGCACAGCGCCATTGCCCTTAACGCTTGCCAGTTCATTGGCCTTGAGGTTCTTGAAGTAATCCCAACCCAGATCCTTGTTGAGCGCAAAGCCGCTCAAGAGATAGGCGGCAGCACCTGAATAAAGCGGGTTCGGCATAACCACCTGCCCCTTGTAGTCGGCCTTGGCGAGATCGGCCCAATGTTCAGGCTTCTGCGCGGCACCGGTATTGTAGGCGATGCCGGTGGTAATCAGCTTGGAGCCGAAATAGGTCTTGTCGGCGTCATAGGCATCAGCAGCAAAGCCATCGATCTTGGCTTCCGGATAGGCGAGCAGGCGCTTGTCCTTCTTGAGACCTTCCATCGTTACCGCGTCGGCGATGAGGAGAACGTCGGGCTGCGGTGCGCCAGCGGAGAATTCGGCGGCAAGCTTGGTGAGGAGTTCGCTCGTGCCGGAACGGAAAATCTGCACTTCCGTTTCCGGATTGGCCTTGCGGAAAGCTTCGACCGTCCGGGTCGCGTCCGCTTCCGGCTGCGAGGTATAGAGCGTCAGCGTATCGGCCTGCGCTACGGCGATGGAAAGAGCAAGAAGCGCAGGTACGGCGACGGCCCGCTTCAGCATCTTGTTCATGGGGTTTGCTCCTCGGATTTCGGTGTAATGCTCGCCAGCATGACCGGCTATGCCGGCACAGTCCTGCCGCGTGCGAACTGATAGCGCACAGATGGTGTCATGGCGAGAGGCACGATCATTTCCATTCATGGTGCACCTGTCAAACATCCTGCGCTCTGAAACACGGAAAGCAGAAAGCCTTCCGGCGGAATCACGTCCATCGGAAGGCTTTTAAGGCATTGAATGTTCATGGCCATCAGCAATCCGCATCCCTCCTGCATGGAGAAGATGCGCATCGCAATAGAGGAATTGCACTGCGGTTTTATGACAGCCGCACACGCATTCCCGGTAAAAAGATCAACACATCAGACAACCATCCCGGCCACATGGGCGATCTGCGCGCCCGCCTCGTAATAGGCTTCGCGCACGCTGCGGAAATTCTGTTCCTTCGGATCGCTCACCGGCAGCGGCAGATCGGCCTCAGTTATCTCGCCCGATACAAGTTTCGCAAGATGCTTGCCGAAAACCGTTCCGGGCGCAATGCCGCGACCATTGTAGCCGGAGAAGCCAACCACATTGCGGGCAAGGCGATGGAATTTCGGCAGGCTGTCATTGGTCATGCCGATCTTGCCGTACCATTCGGTTTCGAACTCGACTTCGCCAATCTGCGGGAATATCCGCCTGAGCGCTTTTTTCGCCCAAGCCTTGTGCACCGCGGCACCCGTATTGCGCAGCGCACCGACGCTTCCGAAAACAAGGCGGCCCTGCTGATCGAAACGGAAGGACGAGAGGACTTCCTTCGTGTCCCAGACACCCTGCCTTTCCGGCAGGATGCTCTTCTTCAGATTGTCGGAGAGCGGCTTTGTAGCCATGTTGAAATAAGGCAGGTGCACCAGTTCGGCGCGCACTTCCGGCCATGGCGCATTGGTATAGGCATTCGTTGCCACAACCACCCAATTGGCCGTTACAGACCCCTTTGCGGTCTTCACGACCCACTTGCCGTTCTTTTCCTCGGCACCTATCACCGGGGTACCCGTAAATACGGTTGCGCCAGCGGCAATGGCGGCATGGGCAAGCCCGCGCACATAGGCAAGCGGCTGGATGGTACCGGCGCGCAGATCGAGAAGCGAACCCGCATAGGCTGTCGTGCCAACCTTGGCCTCGGTTTCCTTCGCATCCAGCAGCTTCACGTTGGCGCCGCGACGCGCCCACTGTTCATAACGGTCTTCGAGTTCTTCCAGGCCCTTTTTGCCAACGGCACAATGGAGCGTGCCCTGCTTCTCAACTTCGCAGGCGATCTTGTGTTTTTCGATGATCTCGAAGACGAGCTTCGGCGCATTGCCCAGAACGTCGAGCAGGCGATCACCATATTTCTGGCCAAGCACGCCGGGCAGATCATCCGGCATGACCCACATGCCAGCGTTCACCAGACCGACATTGCGGCCCGAACCGCCATAGCCGATCTCGACCCCTTCGAGAACGATGGCTCGGGTGCCTTTTTCGGCCAGATGCAATGCCGTCGAGAGACCGGTGAAGCCGCCGCCCACAATCACCACATCCGCAGTCAGGTCCCCTTGCAGCGCAGTCGTCTTGGGAGCGGCAGGAGCGGTCTTTTCCCAAAGACCATGAGAGCGCGGATCGTTCAGCATCGAGAGCAACCATTTCAAACCGAGCATTTCCAGCAAAAGTGTGAAGCGGCTTTGCGTTCGGAAATGCGTAAAAACAAATAGTTAGAGCGGTTCCCGGTCTTTTAGCGATCGACCGCCCACGTGGAATACAGGCACACTGCCTGGCTGTTTCTATTTCACGCTGCGAAAGCCGGTTGGACAGCGTTATTTGCGCAACAATTCATTCCGGTTTGGAATGAACCAGCGGTGAATAATCGGTATTTCCAACCTGCCCGGCAATCCATTGACAGAACACTTGTGTCAGCGGATTTTCCAGTTTCCCTTCCGGCACCACGAGATAATATTCATTTTCCGTGCGCATCGGCTTTTCGAAAAGCAGCACCAATTCGCCACTCCGCAATTCCTGCTCAATCAGGTACAGCGGCAGAAGCGCAAACCCCATACCTGCCAACGCCGCGCCGATAACCATCGAAAACTGGTCGAACCTGTGCCCGCGATAAGCCGACTGGCCTTCGACCCCGCAGCTTTCAAACCATTGCGCCCACATTTTGGGCCGCGTCGCAAGATGCAGCAGGGGCTCGCTTTCAAGCTCTTCCGGCGCGGACGGGTGACGGGCCTTCAACAGGCTCGGGCTGGCGACTGGAACGATCACTTCGCTGCACAGGAACGAGCAGGTGGCATGTGCCCAGACCGGCTGTCCATAATGGATCGCCAGGTCAAAAGGCTGTTCCTCGAAGTCGAAGACGCCGGAACGGGACGCGACATTGAGCGCAATTCCGGGGTGTTTTTCAACGAAGTCGGGAATGCGGGGCATCAGCCATCGGGTGCCGAAAGTTGGCAGGGTGGCAATGCTGAATGACGAGGTTGACTGCGCCGAGGCCATGGCCCTCAGCATCGTGTCCTCGGTCTGGTTCAAAAGGCGCCGCACTTCCGGCAGGAATTTCCGGCCGGCATCGGACAAAAGGATTCGCTGACGAATACGCTCGAACAGCAGAACGCCAAGCTGGCTTTCAAGATCCTTGATCTGGCGGCTCACCGCGCTCTGGGTGAGATTGAGTTCATGTGCGGCCTGCGTGAAACTTCCGTGGCGGGCAGCGCATTCGAAGGCCTGCAACGTGGCGATGTCCGGGATCAATCTCCTGCTCAGCTTCATTCCATTCTCGCATTAACATAGTTGCTTTCGTCGCAAGCATAACCGCAAAACGGTCTATATGATACATTTTCATCATAATCCATGCATGTTCCTCCCAAGCACGACATGCATCGCCCCAAGATGCCCCATTCGACGGAAATTTTCGCAATGAAAGACCAGAAATTCGTTTCGCCGGATGCCATTCGCTCCGCTTTCTCGGCAGCAATGTCGGCCATGTACAAGGAAGAAGTGCCCGCCTATGGCACATTGATGGAACTCGTCGCCGATGTGAATGCCAAGGTGCTGGCGGATGACAGCCACTTGCATGAACGCCTGACCGAAACGGATTCGCTCGAGCGCATTTCGGAAGAACGCCATGGGGCGATCCGCCTCGGCACCGCCGCCGAGCTTTCCATGATGCGCCGCGTCTTCGCGGTCATGGGCATGTTCCCGGTCGGCTATTACGATCTGAGCGCCGCTGGCGTGCCGGTCCACTCCACCGCCTTCCGCCCGGTCGATGACGCCGCCTTGAAACACAATCCGTTCCGTGTCTTCACCTCGCTGCTGCGTCTCGACCTCATTGCCGATGAAAAGCTGCGCGCAGAATCGGAAGAAGTTCTGTCGAAGCGCAATATCTTCACCGCCGGAGCCGTCGCTTTGGTGGAGAAGGCCGAAGCCGAAGGCGGCCTCAACGATGACGACGCCAAAACCTTCGTCGCTGAAGTGCTGGAAACCTTCCGCTGGCACGACCGCGCCAATGTCAGCGCCGAACTTTATCATCGCCTGCATGACGCACACCGCCTGATCGCCGATGTCGTGTCGTTCAAGGGGCCGCACATCAACCACCTGACGCCGCGCACGCTCGACATCGACGCCGTGCAGGCCCAGATGCCGGAACGCGGTATTAACCCGAAGGCCGTCGTGGAAGGCCCGCCGACCCGCAACTGCCCGATCCTTCTGCGCCAGACCTCGTTCAAGGCGCTGGAAGAGGAAGTCTCCTTCATCGGCAGCAATGGCGAATGGACACCCGGCTCGCATACCGCCCGTTTCGGCGAGATCGAGCAGCGCGGCGTGGCGCTGACGCCGAAGGGTCGTGCGCTTTACGACAAGCTTCTCAACGACACTCGCGCAATTGCCCGCCCTGCTCCCGATGGCTCCAATGCGGCTGAGTATGTAAAGGCGCTGGGCGACACGTTCGCCGCTTTCCCCGACACGTGGGCAGGCATTCGCGAACAGGGCCTTGGCTACTTCGCCTATTCGGTCAAGGATTCTGCAAAGCTTGAAGCTTTCAAGCCGGGTACCGATATCGAGGTTCTGATTGAAGCTGGCGCCGTCCAGTTCGACCCGATCATCTATGAGGACTTCCTGCCGGTCAGCGCTGCCGGTATATTCCAGTCCAATCTGGGTGACGATGAAACACAGGAATTTGTCGAAAGCCCCAACCAGAAGCGTTTCGAGGATGATCTGGGCGCGAAAGTGCTCAATGAATTCGAGCACTATGCCCGCATCGAACGCGAATCCATCGAAGCCGTACAGGCAGGCTTGAAGGGCCTCGAAGCGGCAGAATAAACGCATAACCCCGAAGAGTTGCAGACTTTTCGGACTGGATTATGCGCAAACAACTCAGACAGAGAGGAAAGCCATGAACACCGCTGTTAGAAAAATCGACGTGAAGAAGGAAGCAGCAGAACTGCTTTCCAAGCTTGGTGTCGATGCTTCCGCCTATACGGGCGGCGACCTTGCCGGTTTCAGCCCCGTTTCAGGCGAACAGATTGCTGCGGTCAAGACCCACAGCAAGGACGACGCAGTCAAGATCATCGACAAGGCTGACGAAGCGTTCCGCGCATGGCGCACTGTTCCGGCACCGAAGCGCGGCGAACTGATCCGTCTTCTCGGCGAAGAACTGCGCGCTTCCAAGGAAGACCTTGGCCGCCTTGTTTCGCTCGAAGCCGGTAAGATTCCGTCTGAAGGTCTGGGCGAAGTGCAGGAAATGATCGACATCTGCGATTTCGCAGTCGGTCTGTCGCGCCAGCTCTACGGTCTCACCATCGCCACCGAACGCGCTGGCCATCGCATGATGGAAACCTGGCATCCGCTCGGTGTTGTCGGCGTTATCTCGGCCTTCAACTTCCCCGTAGCCGTGTGGTCGTGGAACGCCGCCCTTGCAATCGTCTGCGGCAACTCCGTTGTCTGGAAGCCGTCTGAAAAGACCCTTCTGACCGCTCTTGCCTGCGATGCGATCTTCAAGCGCGCGCTGAAGCGCTTCGGCGAAGCACCGGAAGGCATCTCGCTGCTTCTGCTCGGTGATCGTGAAATCGGTGAAGTCCTCGTCGACAGCCCGAAGGTTCCTGTCGTTTCGGCAACCGGTTCGACCCGCATGGGCCGCGAAGTCGGCCCGCGCCTTGCCAAGCGTTTTGCTCGCGCAATCCTTGAACTCGGCGGCAACAATGCTGGCATCGTCTGCCCGTCGGCCGATCTCGACATGGCGCTGCGCGCAATCGCTTTCGGCGCAATGGGCACCGCTGGCCAGCGTTGCACCACGCTGCGTCGTCTCTTCGTCCATGAAAGCGTTTACGACGCTCTCGTCCCGCGTCTCCAGAAGGCATATGCCAGCGTCACCGTTGGTTCGCCGCTCGAAACCAGCGCTCTGGTCGGTCCGCTGATCGACAAGGTTGCCTTCGACAACATGCAGAAGGCGCTCAAGGAAGCAGCTGCACACGGCGGCAAGGTACAGGGCGGCGAACGGGTCGATGCTGGCCATGAAAACGCTTACTACGTGCGTCCGGCTATCGTCGAAATGCCGAAGCAGGAAGGCCCGGTTCTCGAAGAAACCTTCGCCCCGATCCTCTACGTCATGAAGTATTCCGACTTTGATGATGTTCTGGCTCAGCACAATGCGGTTGGCGCAGGCCTGTCGTCCTCGATCTTCACGCTCAACCTGCAGGAAGCAGAACGCTTCCTTTCCGTTGAGGGTTCGGATTGCGGCATTGCAAACGTCAATATCGGCACGTCTGGTGCTGAAATCGGCGGCGCATTCGGTGGCGAAAAGGAAACCGGCGGCGGTCGTGAATCGGGTTCGGATGCGTGGAAGGCCTATATGCGCCGCGCAACCAACACCATCAACTACTCGAAGGCTCTGCCGCTCGCACAGGGCGTTTCCTTCGACATCGACTGATCGGTCTCATTATAGATCATAGAGAAAACCCCGCTTCGGCGGGGTTTTTTTAAGAGTCGCAACGTATTGACCGGTTGAGATTTTTGCAGTGACGCAGCGAAAATGACGCTTTCTCGAGAACCGGAGCGGAGTGTACTTTAAGGTACATGAGCACCGGAAGCGCAGAGAAGCGCCATTTGCAGACCGTCAGTGCGTAAATATCGACCGGTCAATCACCCCATGCGTTCGGAGGCGAACGACCCTGGGCTAGCAGGGAATACGACGGTGCGATTGCCGTTGAGGAATGAGCGGTGATGGATATGCGCGTGGACTGCACGCGCCAGAACCTGCGCTTCCACATCACGGCCAATCGACACGTAATCAGCCGCGCTCTGTGCGTGCGTGATGCGCGCCACGTCCTGCTCGATGATCGGACCTTCATCGAGGTCTGCGGTCACATAATGCGCTGTCGCGCCAATCAGCTTAACGCCACGCTCATAAGCCTGTTTATACGGGTTTGCCCCCTTGAAGGACGGCAGGAACGAGTGGTGGATATTGATGATCCTGCCCGACATCTTCTGGCAAAGCTGGTCGGACAGAACCTGCATGTAACGCGCAAGAACCACCAATTCCGTGCCAGTATCTTCCACTATATCCATGAGGCGCTGCTCGGCCTCCGGCTTGTTGGCCTTGGTGACGGCGATGTGGTGGAAAGGAATGTCGTGATTGACGACAACCTTCTGATAATCGAAATGGTTCGAGACCACACCGACAATATCGATCGGCAGCGCGCCGATCTTCCAGCGATACAGAAGATCGTTCAGGCAATGGCCGAAACGTGAGACCATCAGCAATGTCTTGGTGCGGTGGGCGTTATCATGGAATTCGAAATTCATTTCAAACGGAGCTGCCACCGGTGCAAAGCCGTCACGCAGCACGTCAAGCGCTACGCCTTCTTCGGAAATAAAGCTGACGCGCATGAAGAAGCGACCGGTGTCCAGATCGTCGAACTGGGCGCTATCGATGATGTTGCAACCCTTGCCGGCAAGATAACCCGAAATCGCGGCAACGATACCGCGCGTGGACTTGCAGGTGACGGTCAGGACAAAATTATGCATCGGACTTCCTCAAATTTTCGAAGGCGCAAGCCAGGGCGACCACACCGCGAACCTAATCCACGAAGCGGCCTCGGCCATGCCAGAATGCGTAATGCACTGACGGGATTGCGCTATCAAGCGACTTTGGAAGAAAGATTGTCCGATTTTGTTCCGGGCCGCATCCCGAGTTCCGGAATGCGGGCCAGCTTCAAAGATGCGGGTTGCGGTTACGATAACGGGCGACCAGCGAACGGTTCACATCGCCGGAACCCGGCATGTTGGCGCTGAGATAAATCGGCGCATCGCCCTCCCCTACCAGCCTTGCCGCCACATCTGCAAAAATGGCGTTGAGAATGGTCACACCAAGCGCGGTTGAAACCGGGCCGACCTTCAGCGCGCTGCCTTCCACTTCCAGCACCGCATCGCCCGCTGGCGCGTTATTGTCCAGAACGACATCGGCCAGAGAAAGCAATTGCGTGCGCCCCTTGGCGATGGCGTTGGAATAGGCGACGGAGGTGACCGCAATAACGGCAGCTCCCCTCTCACGCGCAAAGCGTGCTGCCTCAATGGGAGCGGCATTGACGCCGGAATTCGACACGACGATCAGCACGTCGCCCTCGCGAATGCCATAGCGCTCGAGAATTGGCAGCACAGCCCCTTCGATCCGCTCGAAATGCGAGCTTGCCACTGCACCATCCTGCAGCATGATAGCCCCGCAAAGAATAGGCACAGTGATCGCCAGTCCGCCTGCACGATAATGCAGCTCTTCCGCCATCATATGCGAATGGCCGGTGCCGAACACATAAACCCGGTGATCCGACTTGGCCGCAGTGGTGATGAGTTCCGCGGCCTTGGCCATCGGATCGGCAAGACGATCCCGCAGACCAGAGAGCCGGGCGATCAGATCATTGAAATAACGATCGGTGATTTCCGTCATCGGCTTTACCCCGCGATCTGCTTTTCACCCGAAAGCCACGTGGCTTTCGCAAACAACCCGTCGTCAAGATGGACCGCATCCATTCGCATGCCGGGGCGGAACGTACCGCGATCATCGAGACGCAGATAGCGTGCGGGGTAGTGGCTGGCCATGCGCAGTGCCTCGGCCAGCGTCAACTCCAGTTCGGCCACGCCAAAACGGATAGCCGACGCCATGTCGAGATCGGAACCGGCAATGGTGCCATCCGCCAGCACGAGCTTGGAGCAGATGCCGCCCGGCACGCGACGAACGGCACGCCCGTTGATCTCGAAGCTTTCAGAGTCCGAGCCGACCAGGGCCATCGCATCCGTTACGAAAAACAGATGCGCGTCGCCGCGCTTTGCCCTGAGCGCAAGCCGCAGCGCCATCGGATCGACATGGTGACCATCGGCAACGATACCGCACCAGATGTCGGGATGATCAAGCGCCGCGCCCGCAAGCCCCGGCGCTCGGTGGCCGATCTGGCTCATGGCATTGAAAAGATGGGTGACGCTGCGCGCACCCGCATCGAAGCGCTTGAACGCTTCCTCGGCGGTGGTGTCGCTGTGGCCGATGCTGACGATCACCCCCGCATCGCTCAACCGCCGCACCTGATCCGGCGTAACCTGCTCGGCTGCGAGCGTAACCAGCAAGGTGCCTACCTGCTTGGCCGTATGGCTATAGAGCGCAATATCGGCATCATTGACGGGGCGCATCAGCTCCGCCAGATGCGCTCCCTTCCGCGCCGGGGCCAGATGCGGCCCCTCAAGATGCAGGCCGGCAACGCCCTTGTCGGCCTTGACTGCTTCAATCGCCGCTTCGATGGCGCGGTCGCGCACCGGCATCGTATCGGTGATGAGGGTCGGCAGAAGGCTCGTCGTTCCATATTTGCGATGCCCCTTGGCAATCGTGAACATGGTTTCAGGCGTCGGCTCGTCGTTGAGCATGCGCCCGCCGCCGCCATTGACCTGCGCATCGATGAATCCGGGCGCAAGAACGCCGCCATTCAGACGCTCAACATCATGTGCCTCGCCCAGCGAGGCTTCCGGCACAACGGCTTCGATCCGGCCATCGCTGAACACCAGCGCGCTCTGGTCGTGAAAGCGCTCGCCGTCGAAGATGCGCGCCCCGGTTATTGCTGATTTTTTCGTCATACCGTCACCGTAACCTTGTTGAGATTGCGCGGCTTGTCGGGATCAAACCCCTTGCGGCGCGTGACCGCTTCGATAACGCGGTAGTAGTTGATGAGGGAAACCAGAGGATCGAGATGGGCATTGCCTGTGCTTGCCGACGGCAGGCGGTAGCCCGGCGTCTGCGCATCGGACAGCGACACGATACTCGCCCCGAATGAATGCAGCCGCTTCAGGGCCTGCATGTTGGTGTCGAAGGCTTCGTCTTGCGGCAGGAAGGAAACAATCGGGAACCCCTCTTCCACCAGCCGCATCGGGCCGTGCATCAGTTCGGCCAGAGAGAAGGCTTCGGCGTGGATATTCGCGGTTTCCTTTGCTTTCAGAGCAGCTTCGAGTGCAATCGCAAAGGCCGTGCCCCGGCCGCCGGTATAAAGCGAACGCGCATTGAACAGAAGGTTTTCAACCGCTTCGCGGCCATCGGGCTGTGTTGCAGCAAGCGCTTCCGGCAGGCGTTGCAGCCCAGCCTGCAGGTTTGTGTCACCGCTGGCCGACGCGACCACGCCCGACAGGGCTGCGACTGCGGCAATAAACGATTTGGTCGCAGCAACGCTTTTTTCTTCACCGGCATGGAGCGCCAACACGACGTCGGCAGCGTTACCAAGCGGGCTATCGACGACGTTCACGACGGCGATTGTCGTTGCACCACCTTTTTTGGCGGCTTCCTGCGCCGCAACAATATCGGGGCTGGCACCCGATTGCGAAACGGTGAAATGCAGGCCGTTCTTGAGCTTCAGCTTGGAGCCATAGACAGACGCCACCGAAGGTCCGATGGAAGCCACCGGAATACCCATCGTAATTTCCATCAGATATTTGAAGAATGTTGCCGCATGGTCGGACGAGCCGCGCGCGGCGGTAGTGATGACGGCAGGTTCGCTTTTCTGGAAAATGCGCGCGATTTCCGCGAATGTGCCTGCCTCCTTTTCAAGCAGACCGGCGACAACGGCTGGCGATTGTTCGGTTTCCTGCAGCATCAGGGAGGAAGGGCTGTTCATGGTCATTCTCCAATTTTCAGTTCCGCGACGAAGTCATAGGCATCGGCGCGATAATGCGAACGGGTATATTCGACGATCCGGTCGTCTTCGAGATGCGAGACGCGCTCGATCAAAAGTGCAGGCGCTCCGCGATGCACGCCAAGGAGGCGGGCTATGCCGGGATCGAGTGTAACGGCTGTCAGGCGCTGCAAGGCGCGAACCGGCTTGTGGCCGCGCCGTGCCAAAGCGCCATAAAGCGAGGTTTCATCGACGCGATCCTGATCCAGAAAATGGCGAGGAACCACCGCGCGCTCAAAAGCCATCGGCACACCATCGGCAAGACGCAGACGATCCAGCCGCACCACAGTCGTATCGACACCAATCCCCAGCCGGAAGGCTTCGTCTGGCGATGGCCTATCGATTTTATTGGTGACGACACGGGCACCCGGCTCCTTGCCGCGTGACAGCATGTCCTCTGAAAACGAGGTCAGGCGCCACAAATGCTGGCTGATGCGTGCCGGTCGCTCCGCGACGAAGGTGCCGCTGCCGCGCCGCGCTTCCACCACACCCTGGGTCAGCAATTCCTTATAGGCATTGCGAACGGTGATACGGCCGACGCCAAGCTGCTCTGCCAGATCGCGCTCCGGCGGGAGTCCCACAGCGGGCGCAAGCTGTCCTTCCTCGATCAGTTCACCGAGAATCCGCGCAAGGTTCCGGTAAAGCGGCCCTGTCAGCTGCGGATCGTGCAAACCGCGCTCTTCAATGGCCGTGATCAATGTGGTTCTATTCATGACTGACATAATAGAACCTATATAGAACCAATAGCAAGTGACAATCTCATGAAAAAAGCCCGGTCGGAACCGGGCTTTTCGTCAGTGCGATTGCGGAGCTGCATGCGCCTCGGCTGGCGGCGCATCCTCGTTGTGCTCCGGCTCCTTGATCCGGAACCAGGCGACATAAAGCGCTGGCAGGAAGAGGAGCGTGATTGCCGTACCCGCAATGATACCCCCCATCATGGCATAGGCCATCGGGCCCCAGAATACTTCGCGCGCGATGGGGATGAGCGCCAGGCTTGCCGCTGCCGCCGTCAGCGCGATGGGGCGCATTCGGTGCTGGCTGGCCTGCGTCACCGCATCCCATGGGTGCATGCCCTCCGCGATATGTTCCTCAACCTGCACGATCAAGATGACCGAGTTGCGGATGAGAATGCCAACCAGCGCCAGCACGCCGAGGATCGCCACGAAACCGAGTGGTTTGCCGCTTGGCAGCAAGGCCGCCACAACGCCGATCAAGCCCAGCGGGGCCACGGCCACCACAAGGAACAGGCGTTGGAAGCTCTGGAGCTGAACCATCAGGACGGTCGCCATGACGAACAGCATCAGCGGAACCACCGCAGCAATCGGCCCCTGGCTCTTGCCGCTTTCCTCCACCGTACCTGCCGTCTGGATGGAATATCCTGCCGGTAGCTTATCGGCGAAGGTTTTGATGGCTGGCGTCAAATCCTTGACGATTGTGTCCGGCATCGTCTTGTCGATGATGCCCACAGCCACGGTAATCGTCGGAATACGCGAACGGCGATAGATGACCGGCTGTTCCAGCTCATACCGGAAATTGGCTATCGCCGCCAATGGCACCGACGTCCCGTTGCCGGTTGCGATCTGCAAGCTTTGCAGCGTGTCGATCGAGTCGCGTTCCTGTTTCTGCGCCCGCGCAATGACATTGATCAGATAGATCGAATCCCGCACCTGCGTAATCGTGATCCCGCCAACAATGCCATTGAGGGTGGTTGCAATGTCCTTGGAGGAAATACCGAGTTTTCTCGCCTTGTCCTGCATCACATCGACGCGAATGACACGGCCCGGCTCGTTCCAATTATAGTTGACGACTCCAAGTCGCTTGTCCGCACTCAATATGCCGGCGAAATCCTGCGCAACACCGCGCAGCGTCTGAATGTCCGGCCCCGAGATACGGTACTGGATCGGACGGCCGACAGGCGGTCCAAGCTCCAGATATTTCACATAGACATCGGTCCCGACGTAATCCTTGCGGAGCACCTCATTGAACTTCTGCTTGAGCCTGTCTCGCGCTTGCAGATCCTTCGCAACGACGACCATCTGCCCGAAATACGGATTTGCGGGCTGCACGTCGAAGGAGAGAATGAAGCGGATGGCACCCTGCCCGATATAGGTACTCCAATGATCGATATCCGGATTGCCTTCGAGCATTGTCGCCTCGAATTTCTCCATCTGGGCCTTGGTGTCGGTGATGGAACTGTTTTGCGGCAGCGTCCAGTCGAGCACCAGTTCGGGACGATCAGATTCCGGGAAGAACTGTCGTTCGATAAAGCCCATGCCAAAAACGGACACGAGGAAGAGCGCGATTGTCGTAGCGATCGTGATCCATTTGTGCCGCATAGATGCGAGCAGAACCTGCGAGAAGATCGTGAAGAACCGGCTGCGCTTTTCTTCATGCGCCTTCATCTTCTTGGGCAGGAAAGTAACACCCAGCAATGGCGCGAACAGAACCGCCACGATCCATGACACGATCAGGGAAACCGCAATCACCACGAACAGTGTGTAGGTGTACTCGCCGGCCTGACTGCTGTTCAATCCGATCGGGATGAAGCCAGCAATGGTCACGAGCGTACCCGTCAACATGGGAAAGGCAGTGCTCGTATAAACGTAAGTCGCCGCCTTGTGGATGGGATCGCCTGCCTCCAGCCGTGCCACCATCATTTCAACAGCAATCATCGCATCATCGACCAGAAGACCGAGCGCGATGATGAGCGCGCCCAATGACACGCGCTGCAAGGAAATATCCATCAACGACATGATCAGGAAGGTGATGGCCAACACCAGCGGTATCGACAGCGAGACAACAAAACCAGCCCGCACGCCCAGACTGACAAAGCTCACGGCCAGCACAATGATGACAGCCTCGAACAGCGCTTCCGTGAAACCAGAAACCGCATCCTTGACGACTTCAGGCTGGTCGGCAACCTTGAAAACCTTGATACCGAGCGGAAGTTCCGCCGTCACCTGGCTCATCATCTTGTCGAGTGCCGCGCCGAACTCGAGCAGGTTGCCGTTTGGCTTCATGCCTATGCCGAGGCCGATTGCATCCTGTCCCTTCACGCGGAAAATGGATGTCGGCGGGTCTATATAGCCACGTGTGATCGTTGCCACATCCGAAAGGCGGAAGAAACGGTCATTCACGCGCAGGTTTACCGCCCGCAGATCGGCTTCCGAGGTGAATTGCCCGCTGACGCGCACGCTGATGCGCTCCGGTCCGGCTTCCACGACACCGGAAGGCGTGATTGCGTTCTGATCCTGCAAGGCTTGCAGGATTGCCTGCTGATCCAGCCCGAGCGCCGCGACCTGGCGCGTGGAGAACTCCAGATAAATGGCTTCGTCCTGCGCGCCGATCAATTCAACCTTGCCCGCATTGGGCAGTGTCAGGATTTTCGTTCGCGTACTCTCGGCGTAGTCCCGCAACTGCCGCATGGAAAAACCATCCGACGTGAAGGCATAGACGTTACCGTAAACGTCACCAAACTGGTCGTTGAAATACGGTCCAAGAACGCCTTGCGGCAGCGTAGTCTGGATATCGTTCAGGAAGTGGCGCACTTCCGTCCACGACTTTTTGACCTGTTCGGCCCGCGTCGTATCTTTCAGGAATACGAACACGATCGACTTGCCTGCCGTGGTTATGCTGCGCGTATAGTCGAGCGTATCGAGTTCCTCGAGCTTCTTTTCCAGCCGATCGGTAACCTGATTCAGCGTTTCCTCAACAGACGCACCCGGCCAATTGGCCTGCACAACCATTGTCTTGATGGTGAATTCCGGGTCTTCCTCCCGTCCGAGATCGATATAGGAAATGAAGCCCGCGACAAGAAAGACGAGCATGAAGTACCAGACCAGGGACCGATGATTCAGAGCCCAGTCAGACAGATTGAATCCTTTTTTCACAGGCCCGTTCCTTTCGCGTCCAGGCGGACTTTCTGTCCCTCCTTCAACTCATTCACCCCGGCAATCGCAACATAACTGCCGATATCGACACCTCCGGCGACAAAACTGCCGCCGCGCCGTTCGATAACCTGCACATCGTGAAGGGAAACCGTCTGCTTGTGCGGGTCGATGACCCAGATGCCGGTCTTGCCGTTTTCCTCGCGCAAGGATTGGATCGGCATCGTCACAAGGTTTTGCTCAGGAGCCGCCATGGCGGCACGGATGGTCGCGCCGAGACGAAAGCCGTCAGGCGGATTGTCCAGAGCGATGCGCACGCGGCGGGTGCGCGTCTGCGCATCCGCCTGCGGAGCGACTTCACGCACTGTACCCTGCCCTGTTACGGTTGAGTCAGCCTGAAGCTGCACATTGAAGGGCGTGCCCTGCTCAAAATACTGCGTCATGCGGTCGGGAATATCGACGACTGCTTCGCGAATATCCGGGCGTGCCACCGTCATTACGGTCTGTCCGGCCGCCACCACCTGCCCCACTTCGGCATTCGTTGTGGAAATGACTCCATCATAATCCGGGCGCAGCACAGCATAGCTGCGCTGATCCTGCGCCTTCTTCAGTCCCGCCTGGGCTTTTTCAAGCCCCGCCTGAGCGCTGTCCCGCGCCTGCCTCGCCGCATCATAATCGGCCTGAGACACATTATTGCCTTTCAGCAGGATGCGCTGGCGCTCCTCGCTTGCCGAGGCATTGGCAAACTGTGCTTCGGCGCTTGCCAGATCCGCCCTTGCCGACTGAACGGCAAGGTCGAGATTCGAAGGATCGAGCATTGCAACCATCTCGTCCTTCTTCACAAGATCGCCCACCTGGACAGGCCGGTTGATGATGCGTCCGAGCACCCGGAACGCCAGATCGGTGGAGTAGCGCGGCTCGATCGTGCCGGCAAAGCCAGTCTGCGTGACGGGCTTGGGCTCGACCACCATGTAAAGAACCGGGCGCACCGCGTCCGCGTTCGCTTGCTTGTCTTCTTCCTTGCCGCAGGCAGTGAGCAGAACTGCCGCGCCGAACGCCGCGACATATCCTATCGACCGGATCGCGGGAAACTGGATTGCCGTCTTCATTGTGCAACGAGCCCTTCCTGTTCCTCGATAACCTCGGCCTCTTCGCCTGAACGCAACATCTGCGCGCCTTTCGTGACGATCAGCTCGCCTTCCTGTAGTCCGCCCTCAACGAGGACCCGGCCTTTCTCGTAAGCGAGGACGCTGATCGGAACCAGCGTTGCCACTCTGGAATCCTTCGATAGCCTCCAGACCGCGGTCCGCCCCGCATCCGAGGTAATCGCGCTCCATGGCAAAACGACAATTTTCACGCTGTCCATATGAACCGTGCCTGTCACAGTGGCGCCGAGAGCCATCTGGGGCGGCGTTTGCGCTATCGCGACCTTCACCCGTACGGTTCCTGTCTGCGCATCGACCACCGGCGAAATCTCGCGAATCTTGCCTTCCGCGCTGATCGAAGCGTCGGAAAGCAATGCAATCGTTACGCCCATGCCGATCTTGGCGTGATTGACCAGCGTCTCCTGAACGTCGAAGACCGCATCGCGTGGGCCGTCCTCGGCAATCGAGAATGCCGTCTGCGCGGCCTGCACGACCTGACCTGCCTCGACATTGCGCGCTGTAATCACGCCGGAAACAGGTGCCTGCAATTCAGTATAGGACAGCTGATCGCGAGCATCGTTCAACTGGCTTTCGGCGCTGGCAAGGGCGCTCTGCGCCGTTTGCAGGTTCTGGTTGGCCTGATCATAGGTGCTGCGTGTCGTGAAGCCTTGCGCCAGCAATGCCTTCTGTCGTGCAAAATTCGCTTGCGCCTGCACGAGCTGCGCGTGTGCAGCATCCATGGAGGCCTGCGCGACGCGCAGATTGGCCTGCTGTTCGACATCGTCGATGCTGGCCAGCGGCTGGCCTTTTTTCACGTGCTGGCCTATCTCGACCAGACGCTGCACAACCTGACCGTTCAAACGGAACGATACATTGACAAGCGATCGCGCCGCTATCGCACCGGATAAAGTCAGTTTCGGCTGATAGTCGCTCGCGACCGCTTTCACCGCCGCTACCGGGACAAGCGAACCCGCCAGAGCCGGAGATCCGGCGCCAGGCGCCAATAGCCCCAGACAAATGAATAATATGCCGTGCCTTCTGACATGGACAGCAGCGGGCTGGCTCGCAGCGCGCTTCCATCCATTTCGCAATCCGTAAATGAGTGATTTTACTGGCATCTACACGATTCTCACTGGTTACGTTCTATTGAGATGCGATTAAAGCCGCACAGAGAAAAACGACTTCGTAAAAGAAGTGAAATCATAGCTATCATGGGGTCAAAATCTTTTCGGAAACGCTTATTGAAATAGTTGGCGCTATTGGCCTGTTTACCGACGCATTGCTAAGAAGAAGTGTAATAAATGCTGAATTTTGCGGAAAACTCCAAGAATACGAACTATTATATTCGACCTTCTAACCCTTGGCCTCCTCGACAAATCTTAAACCTGCTGCATTCAATTCATAACGCGTGCGTTGCGTGCGTGAATCGCGCTGCCTGATCCGCACATAACCCTGATCCTGACCGAGCAGTGAAATCTCCCGAAGAACCAGCGCGTGAGCGACGCCAAGCAGCCGCGCGAAGGTTCGGCTGTCTGACGCGATATCCAGCGCCAGTGCTGCGATAATTCCCGCGCCAAGCCCCGAAAGACTGCTGGACGCGGTGAGGAGAGCATCGACCAACGCCATATATTCCGCCTCACCTTCATCCATCATGCGGCAACCGATTTCACGGGGCGGAACGAAACAATCACCGATTTGGAGGTCGGCGTATAGCTTTCATCACCGGAACTGGCGAGCGGCACCAGCACATTCATTTCCGGGTAATAGCCCGCGATACAACCGCGCGGAATGTCATAAGGCACAAAACGAAAATCCCGGGCGATCCGCTCCACACCATCGTCGAACTCGCCGACAATATCGGCCCGGTCGCCCGCTTCAACGCCAAGATCGGCCATGTCAGCCGCATTCATGAAGACGACCTGCCGTTCGCCATAGACCCCGCGATAGCGATCATCCATGCCATAAATGGTCGTATTGTACTGATCATGACTGCGGAAGGTCTGCAGCACATAACGCCCCGGCTTGCCGCGTGCCTGCTGATGCTCGACCGCTTCCGGCAAAGCGCCAGTCCAGAACGTCGCCTTGCCCTCTGTCGTATTCCATTCCAGTTCACGGGCAGAGTTACGCAAATGGAAACCGCGAGGAACCCGTACGCGCTTGTTGAAATCGTAGAAGTCCGGCAATACGCGAGCAATGCGGTCGCGAATGAGATCATAATCGTCGGCAAGTTCCAGCCAATTGACCGGCTGCGGTCCAAGCGTCGCCTGCGCCATGCCTGCAATGATCGCCACTTCCGAGCGCAGATGCGGGGACGCCGGCGCATTAATGCCGCCCGAACCATGCACCATGCTCATGGAATCCTCAACCGTCACGATCTGCGCAACGCCCTTGGAATTGAGGTCAATTTCAGTGCGCCCCAGGCACGGCAGAATGAAAGAATCCTGTCCGGGCACCAGATGCGAATGGTTGAGCTTGGTCGCGATATGAACCGTCAGGCGCTGGCTTGAAAGCGCTTTCGCGATAAGCGGGCTGTCGGGGGTAGCCCGCGCGAAATTGCCCCCGAGACCGATGAATGCCTGGGCCGACCCGTCGAGCATGGCGCCGATGGCACCCAGAACATTGTGCCCCGGCTCTCGTGGAACTTCGAAGCCAAACTCCTTTTCCAGCGCATCAAGAAATGCAACGGGAGGCCGTTCATTGATCCCGACGGTGCGATCACCCTGCACGTTGGAATGGCCGCGAACCGGACAAAGCCCGGCACCCGGCCTGCCGATATTGCCGCGTAGCAGCATGAAGTTTGTGATTTCGCGGATCGTAATGACCGAATGGCGGTGCTGGGTGATCCCCATCGCCCAGGTGCAGATGACCCGCTCCGATTGCATATATATCTGCGCCGCGCGTTCCAATGACTGCCGAGGCAGACCGGACTGATCCTCGATTTCTTCCCATGAGGTCGCATCGACTGCGGCGCGATAAGCCGCCAGCTCCGCCGTATGTGTTTGGAGAAAATCCCGGTCGAGGATCGATGGCTTGCCAGCGGCGATTGCCGCGTCATCCGCCGCAAAAACCGCCTTGGCCATGCCGCGGAAGGCGGCAAGATCGCCGCCAAGACGCGGCTGGAAATAGTCGCTTGCTATGGCTTCACTGCCGCCATGCAGCATTTCAAGCTTGTTCTGCGGATCGGCAAATCTTTCCAGCCCGCGCTCGCGGATCGGATTGAAAACGACGATCCGTGCGCCGCGCTCGGCTGCACGGCGCAAATCGCCCAGCATGCGCGGGTGGTTGGTGCCCGGATTCTGACCGACGACGAAAATGGCATCGGCCATTTCGAAATCTTCCAGCAGCACGGTCCCCTTGCCGACACCGACCGACTGTTTCAGTGCGACACCGCTTGCCTCGTGGCACATATTGGAACAATCGGGGAAGTTATTGGTCCCATAGGCACGCACAAACAACTGGTAGAGAAATGCGGCCTCGTTCGAAGCGCGACCTGAAGTATAGAATTCAACCCGGTTTGGACTGTCGAAACTCTTCAGAATACCGCCTATAGTTCTGAAAGCCTCGTCCCATTCGATGGCTTCATACTGATCAGTCGAAGCATTGTACCGCATGGGATGGGTCAGACGACCGGTGTTTTCCAGATCGTAATCCGTCCAGTTGCGCAGCTTCGAAACCGTATGCTCGCGGAAAAAAGCAGGCGTCGTGCGCCGGTCAGTCGCCTCCCAGGCGACCGCCTTCACACCATTCTCGCAAAATTCGAAGGAAGAACCATGTTCCGGATCACCCCAGGCGCAACCGGGACAATCAAACCCGTCGGGCTGGTTGGCCTTGAGAAGCGTGCGCGCGCCGGAGAGAGGAGCGCCGCTTGCGAGCAATTGCTTGCCGCAGCTTTTCAACGCGCCCCATCCGCCTGCTGCGGCAGATCGCTTGCCGATGAAACCGGTTTTGATGGCTTTGCTCATCCGTTACCCTCTGACCCAGTTGCAAGACCGCCTTCTTCAATTGGCACGAACTTGCCTGGGCGGGTGCCAATATCATAAGAGGAACTGCACGGTTCTTCAATTAACTGCGAGGCAATTGTTATCCGATACTTGTTCGTACTTGATTTCAGTCGCACGATCCGTCATGCGATTGGTCAAGAAAAATTACCACAAGGGGTGGGATAGATGCCCAACATCGTTGAAATCGCCGATCTGAAGCGGCTTGCCCGGCGCCGCGTCCCCAAGATGTTCTTTGATTACGCGGATTCTGGCGCCTGGACTGAGTCGACCTATCGCGCCAACGAAGACGACTTCAAGAAGATCAAATTGCGCCAGCGCGTTCTCGTCGACATGACGAACCGTTCGCTGGAAACGACGATGATCGGCGAAAAAGTGGCGATGCCGGTGGCTCTCGCCCCGACCGGCCTGACCGGCATGCAGCACGCTGACGGCGAAATGCTGGCGGCACAGGCAGCCGAAGCCTTCGGCGTTCCTTTCACCCTTTCGACCATGAGCATCTGCTCCATCGAAGACGTTGCTTCGGTCACCAAGAAGCCGTTCTGGTTCCAGCTTTACGTGATGAAAGACCGCGATTTCGTGAAGAACCTGATCGACCGCGCCAAGGCGGCGGGTTGCTCGGCGTTGGTGCTGACGCTTGATCTCCAGATTCTCGGCCAGCGCCACAAGGATATCCGCAACGGCCTTTCCGCCCCGCCGAAATTCACCCCGAAGCATATCTGGCAGATGGCGACGCGCCCCGGCTGGTGCCTTGGCATGATGGGCACCCAGCGCCGCACCTTCCGCAACATTGCCGGTCACGCAAAGAACGTCACCGACCTTTCGTCGCTTTCTTCCTGGACGGCGGAACAGTTCGACCCGCAGCTCAACTGGAACGACGTGGCCTGGATCAAGGAACAGTGGGGCGGCAAGCTTATCCTCAAGGGCATTCTCGATGTCGAGGACGCGAAGATGGCAGCCAAGTCAGGCGCCGACGCGATCATCGTGTCGAACCATGGCGGTCGCCAGCTTGACGGCGCGCCGTCTTCCATTTCCATGCTGCAGCCGATCGTTGAGGCTGTCGGCGACAAGATCGAAGTTCACGTCGACGGCGGCATTCGTTCAGGTCAGGACGTACTGAAAGCCCGCGCGCTCGGCGCGCAGGGCGTGTTCATCGGGCGCCCGTTCCTCTACGGTCTCGGCGCAATGGGCAAGGACGGCGTGACGCTGGCGCTTGAAATCATCCGCAAGGAACTGGATATCACCATGGCGCTCTGCGGCAAGCGCGATATCAACGATATCGACAAGTCGATCATCCATTCCATAAACTTTTGACGCTGTTTGGAGCCGGCCCCGTGTCGGCTCCTTACTTTAGCTATTACTTAAAAATTATCGCGCTATACGTGAGTTTCGACGGAAAACACACCGCAAAGTTACTTAATAATAACTAACTGTTAAACATATCTCTTTACCATATCCGGCAATACGGCTTTTGAGCCGTTTTTCTGTTCGGATTTGGAGTAGAAACCGATGAAGCGCATTTCCGCCATTGCCATCGTGGCTGTCAGTCTGATGGCGGGATCAAATGCGGCATTCGCCGCTGATATAATTGCAGACCCCGTCATTGAACCAATGCCGGAACCGGTCAATGCCTCCGGCTGGTATATTCGTGGCGACCTCGGTTACAATTTCAAATCCAGCACGGATGGTGAGTGGAATTTCTGGAACCAGTTCGATCCGCCTCATCGCGGCATTGACGACACACTGCGTTACAACGATTTCGACCTCAAGGCAGGCGCGACCTACGGCGTGGGTGTGGGTTACCGCTTCACCGACATGTTCCGCGCCGACGCCACGCTCGACTATTTCCGCGCGGGCATCAACGGACGCACCCCTTGTCCGAGCTATGTGAAGTCCGGGAAGGGTTTCAATCCGGTCGAAAACAACTGCAACTACGAGGATTCCTCCACCGCCAATATCTGGACAGCCATGGCCAACGCCTATGTCGACCTGCCGCGCACGGGGCCTGTGACGCCTTATCTCGGCGCCGGACTTGGCGCTGCCTATGTCAGATATGACGACTGGAAAAGCCACGAAGTCTGCGCTGGCTGCACCTATTCCAGCGAAAAGGGCGGACTGGACAGCTGGCGTTTTGCCATGGCTCTCATGGCCGGTGTCAGCTATGACCTGACCGAACAGCTCAAGCTCGATGTCGGTTATCGCTATATGCGCATCAATGGCGGCAAGGCCTATGGATATGATGCTGACGACCGCAGCACGAACCCTTACGGCAATGCCGAGGGACCGGGCGCGACCGGGACGCAGGCCAAGGACAATGGCTTCAACATGCATACGATCCGCGCCGGTCTTCGTTACGAATTCCGTTAGAGCGGTTCCTATTTGAACAGAAAAGCCCGACCGAGCCGGGCTTTTTTTCATTTCAGCCGCGTGAAGTCGGCGCTTTCGACAGCAGCACCGTCCGGATTGCGAAACTGGAGTGGATGCGCGCGACACCGGGCAGCCGCGACAGGATTTCCTTGTGGATGATTTCATAGGCCGCCGCATTTTCGGCCTCGACGCGGAGAATATAATCCGCATCACCCGTCATGAGATAGCATTCCTGCACTTCCGGGTGCCGCCGCACGGCTTCCTCGAAACGGTTCAGAAACTCCTCGGTCTGCCGGTCCAGCGTGATGCGCACGATGGCGACCAGCCGTTCATCGCCATCGGATGAACCGACAATGGCCGTATAGCCGCGGATAACGCCGCTCTCCTCCAATATCTGCACCCGCCGCAGGCAAGCGGACTGCGAAAGCCCCACTTCGCCGGCAAGTTGGCTGTTGGTCATGCGCCCATCACGGCGCAGGCAACGAATGATATTGCGGTCTATACTGTCGAGCGTTGACATGAATTATCTTCAATCCAAGAGCTAAAATATGCGCAAGATGTGCGAAAATTCGCACAATATACGACAAATAGCAAAAACATTCGAATAGTCTTCAATTAATATATGAGCAAGCTTTAGGGTGAGGAATAGCAAGGTTTCTCTCCCCGAATTTTATATGCTTCGGTCGGCAGCCAATCCACACGGACAGCGACCCTCCAAGCGTTCTCGCAGGATAGCGGCCAGTCTGGAAAGAACCGTATAAATGGTTGATATGTCGATGCAATTTTCACAAGGTGAACGCGACCTTGCTGCCGGTGGCATCCTGACCATCGATCTTTCAGCCTTGCGTCACAATTATTCGGCCATTGCCCGCCGCATCGCTCCCACCCGTGCCGCTGCCGTCGTCAAGGCGGATGCCTATGGGCTTGGCGCCTGCCGCGTCGCGCCTGCATTTTACGATGCCGGTTGCCGCGATTTCTTTGTTGCCCATCTCGGCGAAGCCGTTGCGCTCAAGCCTTTCCTGCAGCCCGATGCGACACTTTACGTTCTGAACGGTCTTCAGCCCGGAACGGAAGCTGCCTGCGCTCGCGAAGGCATTTTGCCAGTGCTCAATTCACTCGAACAGGTTGAAAACTGGGCGGCGCTCGCCGCCAGACAAGGCAGGAAGCTGCCTGCCCTGCTCCAGCTTGATACCGGCATGTCGCGTCTTGGCCTTTCGGCCAGTGAATTCGACCGCTTGACGGCCAATCCTGCGCTACTTGACGGCATTGACGTGAAATTCGTCATCAGCCATCTGGCCAGCGGCGACGAGCCGGAAAATGCGGCAAACGCGCGCCAGCTTGCCAACATGACGGCCCTGCTGGCGCGACTGCCGAAACTTCCGGTTGCCTTTGCCAATTCCGGCGGCAGCTTCCTCGACAAGACCTATCACTTCGACCTGGCCCGCCCCGGCATCGCGCTCTATGGCGTTGGTCCAGAGACTGGAGAAAACCCGATACTTCCGGTTCTCACCCTTTCGGCACGTGTCATCCAGGTACGTGACATCGATAAGGGTGCGGCGGTCGGCTATGGCGGCACCTATATCGCCAAAGGCCCGATGCGGGTCGCGACGATTGCTGTCGGTTATGCCGATGGCTGGTTCCGTTCCCTCAGCAACAAGGGGTCTGCCTTCTTCGGCGAGACGCGCCTGCCGATCATCGGACGCGTATCGATGGACTCGATCACGCTCGACGTCAGCGCATTGCCGGCGGGCACGCTGAAGCTCGGCAGCCTTGTGGAGCTGATCGGTCAGCACCAGCGTCTTGAAGACGTGGCACGCGACTGCGACACCATTCCCTATGAAATCCTGACTGCGCTCGGCAACCGTTATGCCCGTGTCTACGTGGACAGCGGCGCGGGCGACATAAAAGCATAAGACAAGAGGCGAACATGCAGATCACCATCCTCGGCAGCGGCGTCATCGGCGTTACGACCGCTTACTACCTCGCCAAGCTCGGTCATGAGGTAACCGTTGTCGACCGTGAAGAAGGCCCGGCGCTGGAAACGAGCTTCGCCAATGCGGGTCAGGTCTCGCCGGGCTATGCATCGCCCTGGGCAGCACCCGGCATTCCGTTCAAGGCCGCAAAATGGCTGTTCCAGAAGCATGCCCCGCTTGTTTTGCGCCCCACCTGCGACCCGGTTCAGTATAGCTGGCTCCTGCAGATGCTCGCCAACTGCACCGACAGCCGCTACAAGGTCAACAAGACCCGCATGGTGCGCGTGGCCGAATATGCGCGCGATTGCCTTGTCGACCTGCGCAAGGAAACCGGTATTGAATACGACCAGCGCATGCAGGGCACGCTCCAGCTGTTCCGCGAGCAGTATCAGCTTGACGGCATCGGCAAGGACATCGAGGTGCTGCGTCAGGACGGCGTGCCGTTTGAAGTGCTTGACCGCGACGGCTGCGTGAAGGTGGAGCCGGCCCTTGCCCATGCGAAGGACAAGTTCGTCGGTGGCCTGCGCCTGCCACATGACGAAACCGGCGATTGCTTTAAGTTCACCAATGCGCTTGCGAAAATCGCCGAAGGACTTGGCGTGAAATTCCGTTTCGGCGTCAACATCAAGTCGCTGCTGATGTCCGGCGGCAAGGTTTCCGGCGTCGAGACGTCCGAAGGCGTTCTGACCGCCGACCGCTATGTCGTTGCGCTTGGCAGCTATACGCCCGCGCTCGTCAAATCGCTCGGCCTCAACGCGCCGATCTATCCGGTGAAAGGCTATTCCATCACCGCGCCGATCATCGATGAAAGCCGCGCGCCGGTTTCAACCGTTCTCGATGAGAGCTACAAGATCGCCATCACCCGTCTTGGCGACCGCATCCGCGTTGGCGGCATGGCGGAAGTGTCGGGCTTCACCAAGGATCTGCCTGCCGCACGCCGCGCAACGCTCGACCTCTCGGTCACCGACCTGTTCCCCGGCGGCGACCTCAAGGCAGCGACCTTCTGGTCGGGCCTGCGTCCGATGACACCGGATTCCACCCCGATCATCGGTGCAACGCGCTACGACAACGTGTTCATCAATGCCGGTCACGGAACGCTTGGCTGGACCATGTCCTGCGGTTCCGGCAAACTGCTCGCAGACCTTATTTCCGGCAACAAGCCGGATATTCGTGCCGACGATCTTGGCATTTCCCGTTACGAATAAGAGAATGCCTGTACGCCGTCAAAAACTTGGCGGCGTACAGGCGCTGACGATTTCGCAGGGCACCGGCCCGACACAACGGAACCGGTGCGGCAGCTTGCTCGAAAAGTAATAGGCATCGCCCGGCCCCAATATGCGGCGCTCGGCTCCAACCGTCACTTCAATGCGGCCTGAAATGACGATACCTCCCTCTTCGCCCTCGTGCATCAGCAGCACTTTGCCCGTGTCTGAGCCCGGCTCGTACCGCTCCTTCAGCATCTGCAAAGCGCGCGAAAACAGGTGGTCGCCCACCTGCCGATAGGATATCGGCCCCTTGCCGATTTCCACCAGCTCCTCCGCCTGATAGAATACCTTGTGCGGCGCATCCGGTTCGAGCGCGAAAAACTCGGCCATGCCGATGGGAATACCGTCGAGAATGCGCTTCAATGCGCCGACGGACGGATTGGACTGATTGGCTTCGATAAGGGAAATGGTCGAATTGGTCACGCCTGCCCTTTTGGCAAGCTCGCGCTGCGACAGATTCTGCCGCATGCGCACATAACGAAGCCTCCCGCCGATATCGATGCTCATCAAACCTTCCCTTCCTGTTTATGATGTTCGATATAGCACAAACTTGACGATTACCCTACATGAAAACAATGACTTAATATTTTGAAGAAAAGGACTTGTTGCCCTTCGCAAAGCGTGTCCTGCTACCCCCAAATAGGAGGACACAATGCTCACCAAAACCAACGCGCCAAGCCTTGAGAATTTCTGGATGCCGTTCACCGCGAACCGGCAGTTCAAGGCGGCGCCTCGTCTGCTCGCAAGTGCTTCGGGCATGTATTACACCGACACTGACGGCAATCAGGTTCTGGACGGCACGGCAGGTCTTTGGTGCTGCAACGCCGGTCATGGCCGCAAGCGCATTACCGAAGCTGTCGAGCGCCAGATTTCCACCATGGATTTCGCGCCCACCTTCCAGATGGGCCACAATGTGGCTTTCGACTTTGCCGAAAAGCTCGCGGCCATTGCGCCCGGCGGGCCGGACGCGAAGCTCGACCGCGTGTTTTTCACCAATTCCGGCTCGGAATCGGTCGACACCGCACTGAAGATCGCCATCGCCTATCAGCGCGCCATCGGCCAGGGCACCCGCACGATGGTTCTGGGCCGCGAGAAGGGCTATCACGGCGTCGGTTTCGGCGGCATTTCTGTCGGTGGCCTTGTCAATAATCGCCGCGTCTTCCCGCAGATCCCCGCCGATCATATGCGTCATACGCTCGACATTGAAAAGAACGCCTTCTCCAAGGGCCTGCCCGCACATGGCATTGAGCTTGCCGACGATCTGGAACGCCTCGTCCAGCTGCATGGCGCAGAAAAGATCGCCGCCGTCATCGTTGAACCCATGTCCGGTTCGGCTGGCGTCGTTCTGCCGCCGAAGGGCTATCTGGAGCGCCTCCGCGCCACGGCAGACAAGCACGGCATCCTCCTGATCTTCGACGAAGTCATCACCGGTTTCGGCCGTCTCGGTACGCCGTTCGCGGTTGATTATTTCGGCGTCGTTCCTGACCTCGTGACCACCGCCAAGGGCCTGACCAACGGCGCCATCCCGATGGGCGCGGTCTTCGCCAGCCGCAAGGTGCATGACGGCCTGATGACCGGTCCGGAAAATGCCATCGAGCTGTTCCACGGCTATACCTATTCCGGCCATCCGGTTGCCTCCGCCGCCGGTCTCGCCACGCTGGAAATCTACGCCGAAGAAGGTCTCCTGACCCGCGGCGCGGGTCTTGCTGATCATTGGCAGGAGGCGTTGCACTCGCTCAAGGGCGTTTCGAACGTCATCGACATCCGCAACCTCGGTCTGGTTGGTGCCATCGAACTGTCGTCGCGCAAGGATGCACCGGGCGCCCGCGCCTATGACGTCTTCGTGGATTGCTTCAAGAAGGGCCTGCTCATCCGCGTCACCGGCGACGTGATCGCACTGTCGCCGCCGCTGATCGTGGAAAAGGAACAGATCGACACGATCGTTTCAGTCCTCGGCGACGCCATCAAACGCGCAGCCTGACCAGCACCCGGGTCACGCTGCTTTTAGGGGCAGGACCTATAATTTGACGGAAATGGCACCTTAGTAGGTCCTGACCCCAGCCGCCGCTGTTCCCCTGCGGCGGCTTTTTTCTGATGCAATTCACCCACGGCTATCGGGAAATACGAAACCGCGATAATATTCAAATCGCATATTGTTTTGTTCGGGAACCTTTTGCCCTCGCATACATCCAATGGACTCCACAGGAGTTTGAACCATGCGTGCAAGAACCGCCGTACCAACCATCTCCGCGATATTTCAGGGTGATCTTGCCCTCGCGCAATGCGCAAAAATGCACGATCTGGAAGCGTTGCGCAAAATCATGCAAACCAACAACCGGCGGCTCTATCGTTTGGCCCGCGGCATTCTGCGTAATGATGCCGAAGCGGAAGATGTGGTTCAGGAGACCTATCTCCTCGCCTTCAGAAGCCTTGACCGCTTTCGCGGCCAGTCCAGCCTGACCACGTGGCTGTCGCGCATCGCAATTCACGAAGCACTCGGTCGCCTGCGCAAGACCCGGAAGGCCGAGAAACTTCTCGACACATTACCCGACACATCGTCAGACAACATCATCCCGTTCCCCTCCGCCATAAGCACGGACGATCCCGAACGCGGTTTTGCACAGCGCCAGATATTGCAACTGGTCGAACAGGCGACGGACAATCTGCCGGAAATTTTCCGCCTCGTATTCGTCGCACGGGTCATCGAAGGCCTGAGCGTGGAAGAAACCGCCGAATTATTGAACCTGCGCCCACAGACGGTGAAGACACGGCTTCACCGCGCCCGATATTTGCTGCGCAAACAACTGGACGAACAGATCGGCCCTGTCTTGCTGGATGCCTTTCCCTTCGCAGGCAAGCGCTGCGAACGGATCATAACCGGCGTTCTGGCGAGATTGGGCAAACAGGCATAATGTCAGGAACCTTTTGAATTCTCCCGCATCCAATGATCGTAGCCAGAGCATTTCCAGCAAAAGCGTGAAGCGGTTTTGCGTTGGAAAATTTGGCGGAACAAATAGTTAGAAGGAGAGTTCCATGTCTGTTCGTTCAGTTGTATCCGTTGCCGCAATTTGCATTTGCGGCAGTCTGTCTCTGGCAATCGCCCAGGACGGAAAATTAAGCGATCCGGCGATTGCCCATATTGCTTACACGACAGGCGCCATCGACGTCGCAGCTGCCAAGCAGGCGCTTGAAAAATCCAAGAACAAAACTGTGCTTGAGTTTGCCCAGACCATGATGCGCGATCATGAAGCCGTCAATCAGCAGGCGCTCGCCCTGGTCAAGAAGCTGAAGGTCACGCCCGAGGATAATGACACAAGCAAAGCCTTGTCCAAAGCGGCTACGGACGAGCTGGCCAAACTCAGCAAGCTCGATGGCGCAGCTTTCGACAAATCCTATGTCGATAACGAGGTTGCCTATCATAAGGAAGTCAACAAGGCGCTGAAAACCACGCTCATCCCCGCCGCCAGCAATGCCGAGTTGAAGAGCCTGCTTGAGACCGGCCTCAAACTGTTCCAGAGCCATGAGCAACATGCCGAACACATCGCCGCGTCTTTGAAAT
Source organism: Ochrobactrum sp. PL_is501 (assembly GCF_055816895.1). Lineage (NCBI taxonomy): Bacteria > Pseudomonadati > Pseudomonadota > Alphaproteobacteria > Hyphomicrobiales > Brucellaceae > Ochrobactrum > Ochrobactrum sp. PL_is501. The sequence continues at coordinate 418,833 of NZ_JBVPGR010000040.1, forward strand.
AGGAGCAGTCCGATGAAATATGTTCAGGCGGTCACGATACTTGCCGGGCTTCTGGTTATCAGTGTCCCGGCACAGGCCAAAACGATCCAGGTGACGGTCGAGAAACTCGCTTTCTCGCCGTCCAATATCGAAGCGAATGTGGGCGATGTGATCGAATGGAATAACAAGGACCCGATGCAGCACACCGCGACCGTAAAGGGAGGATGGGAGATTCTGCTACCACCCAAAAAGGTGACGAAGCAGGTTCTCAATTCGCCGGAAGCCGTCAACTATTACTGTCGTTTCCATCCGGATATGGTCGGAAAACTGACGGTTAAACCATAACGAAAAGCCTGGCGGTGGTCCGCAGGCTTTTCATCCTCCCTGCGACGGCGTGAAGTTCGCCACCAGCGCATGGCTGTCGCCGGGATAGGTGAAGCGCACATGCGTTACCGGCTGGTCGGCGTTCCATGTCTGGCGTTCGATCACCAGACAGGGCGAGCCCACCGGGATACCGAGCATGCCCGCATTCTCCGGCGTGGCGGCGATTGCGCGTATCGAATGTTTTGCGCTGCTCCAAGGCACGCAGGCAACCAGCCATGGCCCCGGAGAGTTTTCGGCAAAATCCGTCTGACCCGCCGCCGGAACAGCATCCAGACTGATGATGCGCTCTTCCAGGGCGAAGACGCGCTTGCCCGCAAAGTGACGGCAGACGAGTTCGACCAGCGGCGTGTGGCGCGGCATATCAATATGTCTTGCATCGGCAGGCCCGCTCAATCGTTCGCGCCGACTTGTCAGTTCGAACCGATAGGCGACGCCAAGCGCGGCCACCTCATCGCGAATATCGTGGATTTCAAGGATCGCCGCCTGCGATTGCGGAAAGGAAACAAAGCTGCCCGACCGGCGCTTGCGCTCGATCAGGCCTGCCTTGGCAAGCTGGGTCAGCGCCTTGTTCACGGTCATACGCGAACAGCCGTACTGTTCCGTCAGTTCGTGCTCGAACGGAATGCGATGACCGGGCAGCCATTCTCCTGACAGGATGCGCGATTCTATATCGTCCAGAATACGCTGATGCAGCGAAAGCACCGGTGCGTCCTTTGCGATCGAATCTTCGCCAGCCATGCCGTCTCCTGTCAGGCGAGTAATTCGCCGATCGTTTTCTGGAAAGCACGCTCGGCTTCATCGCGCAAGCGGTGACGCCCGCCTTCCACCTGTTTAACACCGCGCACCCACACATCACTCACGCGGGCGCGACCGCCGAAAATCCAGCCGTCCAGCACCGCGTCGCCTTTTGCATGCGGCAGACGCGCCGCATCAAGCGCAACAAAATCGGCTGATGCGCCAACTTTCAAGCCATCGCCTGCGCGTCCCATGGCGATATTGCCGCCCGTAACCGCGCCGTCGAACAGTGCACGTCCGGTCGATCCTTCGTTTTCGGCCAGCACATTGCGGGCGCGGTGGTGAAGACGCTGCGAATATTCGAGCTGGCGCAACTCATCGCCAATGCCGATCAGCACATTCGAATCGGAGCCCACGCCAAACTTGCCGCCAGCGGCGGCAAACACCGTCGCATTGAAAGTACCGTCGCCAAGATTGGCTTCCGTCACCGGGCAGAGACCGGCAATTGCGCCCGCCCCGGCCATGCGTTTCGTTTCGTCATCGGTCATGTGGGTTGCATGAATGAGGCACCAGCGCGAAGACAGGTCCTGATTATCCAGAAGCCATTCAACCGGGCGCTTGTCTGACCAGGCAATGCAGTCTTCCACTTCCTTTACCTGCTCGGCCACATGAATATGCACCGGCGCATCGGGCAGCAACTGCGCTACAACGGCAAGCTCATCCGGCGTCACGGCGCGCAAACTGTGCGGGGCTACTCCCAGAACCGCGCCATCAAAACCGGCCAGCGCTTTTTTGCAGCCTTCGAGCAGCAGTGCGAAGCGCTCGGGATCATTGATGAACCGGCGCTGACCGTCATTGGGAGCGGCACCGCCAAAAGTCGAATGCGCATAAAAGACCGGCAGCAGTGTCAGGCCTATGCCCGCTGCCCTCGCAGCTGCAACAATGCGGTCCGCCATTTCGGAGAGGTTGGCGTAGGGCGCGCCATCGCGGTCATGATGCAGATAATGGAACTCGCCGACACGGGTGAAACCGGCCTCCAGCATGTCGACATAGAGCCGCAGCGCCACGGCTTCCGCCTGTTCCGGCGACATGGTGAGCGCGAATTTGTACATGATCTCGCGCCAGCTCCAGAACGAGTCAGCGGACGGTCCGCGCCGCTCGGCAAGACCAGCCATCCCATATTGAAAAGCGTGGCTGTGCAGGTTCGGCATGCCCGCGACAATGACCGCATGGCGCTCGTCGTCAGGCTTCGCCGAAGCACCGGCTTCAAGCGACATGATCTTTCCAGCAGCAATGCCGATCCGCACGTTGTCGGCCCAGCCGCTCTCAAGGAGTGCCTGACCGGCATGGACAAAACGTGTTTTGAGCGGGGCATCTGACATGGATAGGCTCTCCTCGACTTTGTTCTCATGCATTTCGATACAAAGCAGTTTCCGCATTTGGATCGAAAATGCTCCGGCGCATTTTTTTCTTTGCTGTTCCGTTAATATGTATATACATTATCTCAAAACAGGGGAAGCGAGAAAACGCTCATGCTCAAGAATTCAAGCACCGTTTTCACCAACGCGCGCATCGCGACGCTGGAGGAAAATGCCGTAAATCTCGGATTGATCGAACAGGCGGCGCTCGCTGTCAAAGACGGCAGGATCGTCTATGTCGGGCCTGAAAAGGCGCTGCCGGGTGAATATGCTTCCTTCGACAGAATAGATTGCGGCAACCGGCTCATCACGCCGGGCCTGGTCGATTGCCACACGCATCTTGTCCATGCGGGCAATCGCGCACACGAGTTTGAACTGCGTCTCAACGGCGCAACCTATGAGGAAGTCGCCCGGGCCGGTGGCGGCATTGTTTCCTCGGTGAAAAACCTGCGCGCTGCCAGCGAAGACGATCTGGTGCGCCAAACCCTGCCGCGTCTCGACGCGCTGATTGCGGAGGGTGTCACCACTGTCGAAGTCAAATCCGGTTACGGTCTCGACCGCGACAGCGAAATCAAGTCGCTCAAAGCTGCCCGCCGTCTTGGCGAAGAACGCGACGTGGCAATCCGCACGACCTTCCTTGGTGCGCACGCCCTGCCGCCGGAAATGAACGGCGACAAGGCCGCCTATATCAACCGCATCATCAATGACATGCTCCCCGCCATTGCCGCTGAGGGACTGGCCGATGCGGTTGATGGTTTCTGCGAAGGCATTGCCTTCCTGCCCGATGAAATCGCCCGCGTGTTCGATGCGGCCAAGACGCATAATATCCCGGTCAAGCTTCACGCCGATCAGTTGTCCAACCTGCACGGCGCAGCACTTGCCGCTTCCTATGGCGCGCTTTCAGCCGACCATCTGGAATATACGGATGCCGATGGCGCTGCCGCCATGGCCAAGGCCGGAACTGTGGCTGTGCTGCTGCCCGGTGCCTATTACTTCATCCGCGAAACGCAAAAGCCGCCGGTCGAAGCCTTCCGCGCGGCAGGCACCAAGATGGCGCTGGCCACCGACAACAATCCCGGCACTTCGCCGCTGACTTCGCTGCTGCTGACCATGAACATGGGCGCAACGCTTTTCCGTATGACGGTAGACGAGTGCATCGCAGGCGTCACCCGCGAGGCGGCACGCGCTCTCGGTCTTCTCGATCAAACTGGCACGCTCGAAATCGGCAAGGATGCCGACCTTGCCATATGGGACGTCGAACGCCCCGCTGAACTTGTCTACCGCATCGGCTTCAATCCGCTGTGGAAGCGGGTTTTCAAGGGCCGGATCTAATTCGTCTGCAACGGAGCATTTTCATGACCATCATTCTCAAGCCCGGTTCTGTCCCGCTCGAAACGCTGGAGACTATCTATCGTAAGGCCGTTCCGGTGCGCATCGACCCGACCTTTCACGCCGGTGTCGAAAAAGCGGCAGCGCGCATTGCAGAAATTGCGGCAGGCGACGAGCCGGTCTACGGCATCAATACCGGCTTCGGAAAACTCGCCTCGATCCGCATTGCGGCAGGCGATGTCGCCACGCTCCAGCGCAATCTGATCCTGTCGCATTGCTGCGGCGTCGGCGAACCGCTGTCGGAAGACATCGTGCGTCTCATCATGGCGCTGAAACTGATCTCGCTCGGTCGCGGTGCATCCGGCGTACGGCTTGAAGTCATCACTCTCATCGAAGACATGCTGGAAAAAGGCGTGATCCCGATGATCCCGGAAAAGGGCTCTGTCGGTGCTTCGGGCGACCTTGCGCCGCTCGCCCACATGACCGCCGCCATGATCGGCGAAGGCGAAGCCTTTTATAAGGGTGAACGACTGTCCAGCGCGAAGGCGCTGGAAAAGGCCGGACTGAAACCGGTCGTGCTTGCCGCCAAGGAAGGGCTGGCGCTGATCAACGGCACCCAGACCTCCACCGCCTTGGCGCTGGCCGGTCTCTTCCGTGCCCATCGTGCGGCGCAGACGGCGCTCATCACTGGCGCGCTCTCGACCGATGCCGCCATGGGATCGGATGCGCCTTTCCACGAGGAAATCCACACTCTCCGCGGCCATAAGGGCCAGATCGATGCGGGTCGCGCACTGCGCGCCCTGCTCGAAGGTTCCGTCATCCGCCAGAGCCATCTTGAAGGCGACCAGCGCGTGCAGGACCCCTATTGCATCCGCTGCCAGCCGCAAGTCGATGGCGCTTGCCTCGATATTCTGCGGCAAGCGGCGCGCACGCTGGAAATCGAAGCCAATGCCGTCACCGACAACCCGCTCGTGCTTTCGGACGGCCGCGCCGTATCGGGCGGCAATTTCCATGCCGAACCTGTCGCCTTCGCTGCCGATCAGATCGCGCTTGCCGTCTGCGAAATCGGCGCAATCTCACAGCGCCGCATCGCGCTTCTGGTCGACCCGGCTTTGTCGTTTGGCCTTCCGGCATTCCTCGCGCGCAAGCCGGGGCTCAATTCCGGCCTGATGATCGCGGAAGTCACGTCCGCCGCGCTGATGAGCGAAAACAAGCAGATGGCGCATCCGGCTTCCGTCGATTCCACCCCCACCTCGGCCAATCAGGAAGACCATGTGTCCATGGCCTGCCATGGCGCACGCCGTCTTCTCCAGATGACCGCCAATCTCAACGCCATCATCGGCATCGAGGCACTGACCGGCGCGCTCGGCGTGGAACTGCGCGAGCCGCTGACCACCAGCCCGGAACTTGGCAAGGTCATCGCCGCGCTGCGCGGCCGCGTGCCGACGCTGGAAGAAGATCGCTACATGGCCGACGATCTCAAGGCCGCTGCCGAACTGGTAGCCGATGGCACGCTTTCAAGCGTTGTTTCCGCTGGCATCCTGCCCGATCTGGAGGCGTGAAATGAGCGCCTTTGAAATCCGTCAGGGCACGTCGCCCGTCATTCTCGGCCTCCCGCACACCGGAACCGATGTGCCGGACGACATTCTTGCGCGCCTCAACGATAACGGCAAAATCCTTGCCGATACTGACTGGCACATTCACCGGCTCTACGATGGCCTGCTTGACGATGCAACGACGGTGCGCGCCACCTTCCATCGCTATTGCATTGACGCCAATCGCGATCCGGCAGGCGTCAGTCTCTATCCCGGCCAGAACACCACGACGCTGATCCCCGAAACCGACTTTGATGGCGTTGCCATCTGGAAGGACGGTGAAGCGCCGACCGAAGCCGATATTGCCGACCGCATCGCCCGTTTCCACAAGCCCTATCACGACGCGCTTGCCGCCGAAATCGAGCGCGTCAAGGCGATCCATGGCGTCGCCATTCTCTATGACTGCCATTCGATCCGGTCCCACATCCCGTTTCTGTTCGAAGGCAAGCTGCCGGATTTCAACATCGGAACGGATATGGGCAAGACCTGCGCGCCCGCCATCGAAGCCGCCGCTGTCGAGACAACGGGACGGGCTGAAGGCTATACGTCGATCCTCAATGGCCGTTTCAAGGGCGGCTGGACCACGCGCCATTACGGCAAGCCGGGGAGCGGCGTCCACGCCATCCAGATGGAGCTTGCCCAGTCCACGCATCTGGCCACCGAAGCGGTTCCCTTCGCCTATGACGAGGCCAAGGCCGACAAGCTTCGCGTACATCTCAAATCCCTTTTGCAGCAGCTGGAACAGCTGGCACCCAAATTAATTTCCTGAGGAGAACATCATGTCCAATCCACGCCATAACGAGCGCGAAGTGCGCGCTCCACGCGGCAACGAACTCAATGCAAAAAGCTGGCTGACCGAAGCGCCGCTTCGCATGTTGATGAACAACCTCGACCCCGATGTGGCCGAGCGCCCGCATGAGCTGGTCGTTTATGGCGGCATCGGTCGCGCGGCCCGCACCTGGGATGATTTCGACCGCATCGTCGCGACCCTCAAGACGCTCAATGAAGACGAAACCCTGCTGGTGCAGTCGGGCAAGCCCGTCGGCGTGTTCCGCACCCACAAGGATGCGCCCCGTGTCCTGATCGCCAATTCCAACCTCGTGCCGCATTGGGCGACCTGGGACCACTTCAACGAACTGGATAAGAAGGGTCTTGCCATGTATGGCCAGATGACCGCCGGTTCGTGGATCTATATCGGCGCGCAGGGCATCGTTCAGGGCACATACGAGACCTTCGTGGAAGCCGGTCGCCAGCATTATGACGGCAACCTCAAGGGCAAGTGGATTTTGACCGGCGGTCTTGGGGGCATGGGCGGCGCGCAGCCTCTCGCAGCCGTCATGGCCGGTGCCTGCTGCCTTGCGGTAGAATGCGACGAAACCCGCGCCGATTTCCGCCTCCGCACCCGTTATGTCGATGAAAAGACCCACAGCCTCGACGAAGCGCTGGCAAAGATCGATGAGTGGACCAAGGCAGGCGAGGCAAAGTCCATTGCGCTCATCGGCAATGCGGCTGAAATATTTCCGGAACTCGTCAAGCGCGGCGTGCGTCCCGACATCGTCACCGACCAGACTTCCGCTCACGATCCGGTGCACGGCTATCTGCCGATCGGCTGGACGGTCGCCGAATGGCGCGCCAAGCAGGAAAGCGATCCGAAGGCTGTCGCCAAGGCCGCCCGCGCCTCGATGAAGGTGCAGGTTCAGGCGATGCTCGATTTCTGGAATGCAGGCATTCCGACCGTCGATTACGGCAATAATATCCGCCAGATGGCGCTGGAAGAAGGTCTGGAAAACGCCTTCGACTTCCCCGGCTTCGTTCCCGCCTATATCCGCCCGCTCTTCTGCCGCGGCATCGGGCCTTTCCGTTGGGCTGCCCTTTCCGGCGATCCGGAAGATATTGCAAAGACCGACGCCAAGGTGAAGGAACTGCTGCCGGACAACAAGCATCTGCACAACTGGCTCGACATGGCGAAGGAACGCATCGAGTTCCAGGGCCTGCCCGCACGCATCTGCTGGGTCGGCCTCGGCGACCGTCACCGCCTCGGCCTCGCCTTCAACGAAATGGTCAGGAATGGCGAACTGAAAGCGCCGGTCGTGATCGGTCGCGACCATCTCGACAGCGGCTCCGTCGCCTCGCCCAACCGCGAAACCGAGGCGATGAAGGACGGCTCGGATGCCGTTTCCGACTGGCCGCTGCTCAATGCGTTGCTCAACACGGCTTCGGGCGCGACATGGGTTTCGCTGCATCACGGCGGCGGTGTCGGCATGGGCTTCAGCCAGCATTCGGGCATGGTCATCTGCTGCGACGGCACCGAAGATGCCGACCAGCGCATCGGTCGCGTGTTGTGGAACGACCCTGCAACGGGGGTCATGCGTCATGCCGATGCGGGCTACGACATAGCGCTCGACTGGGCAAAGCAGCAAGGTCTGCGCCTGCCCGGCATCCTCGGCAACTAACGCCCAATACCAAAGGCGACCCTCTCGCGGGGGTCGCCTTTTTCATTGAAAAACCATGCATACAGGGGAATAACATGACAGATACCACACTTGGCCGCAATGAGAGCTCTCGCGGCCCTGCTGCCTTGAAACTGGTGCTATACAGTTTCATAGGTATCTTCTTCTTTTTCGTGCCCGTTACCATCGGCGGCAAATCCACCATTCTGCTCGACCATGCAGCCACCGCCGTAGCGACCCAGCTTCGCCCATTTGCGCTGGCCTTTGTGTGCCTGCTGATCGCCTATGGCGCATTTGCGCCCTTCATCACCGGAAAGTGGAAAGCCAACCTCACCGAGACGATCTTCTCGGTCCTGCGCGTCGTCGGCTTCGTGCTGGCCTGCATGTATCTGGCCGGTGTGGGCCCTGCCGCCCTCTTCACGCCCGACATGCTGCCGTTCCTGTTCGACAAGCTCGTCCTGTCGGTCGGGCTCATCGTCCCTATCGGTGCGCTGGCGCTTGCCTTTCTCATCGGCTACGGCCTGCTGGAATTTACCGGCGTCATCGTCCAGCCAATCATGCGCCCGATCTGGCGCACGCCGGGCTGGTCGGCCATCGACGCCGTCGCTTCTTTCGTCGGCAGCTATTCGCTTGCGCTCCTGATTACCGACCGCGTTTATAAGGAAGGCAAATATACCGCTCGGGAAGCGGCTATCATCGCCACCGGCTTTTCCACGGTTTCCGCCACGTTCATGATCATCGTCGCCAAGACGCTTGGCCTGATGGATGCCTGGAACCTTTATTTCTGGTCCACTTTCTTCGTCACGTTCATCGTGTCGGCCATCACCGCCCGCCTGTGGCCGCTGAGCCGCATGGATCATCCGGGCGACCGCGATACCCCGCTGCCCGCTGGCAAGGGTCGCATTCAAACGGCAATCGAAACCGGCATCCAGCAGGCACAGAGCGCGCCGAAGCTTCTTCCGCTTCTGTGGGCTACTTTCCTTGATGGCCTGCGCATGGCGGCGATGATCCTGCCAAGCATCATGGCCGTTGGCCTTCTCGGCCTGCTTGCCTCCAAATACACGCCGATCTTCGACGTTCTGGGCCTCGCCCTCTACCCGTTCACCTGGATCGCGCAACTGGCAGACCCGATGCTCGCGGCGAAATCCATGGCCTCCGGCCTTGCCGAAATGTTCCTGCCCGCCATCCTGCTGAAAGACGCCGATGTCGTCCTTAAATTCGTGGCCGCAGTGGTTTCGGTCAGCCAGGTCCTGTTCCTGTCGGCTTCGATCCCTTGCGTGCTGGCAACATCGATCCCGTTGAAGTTCCGCGACCTGATCGTGATCTGGTATATCCGCACCGCGCTCAGCATCCTGTTCACGGCGCCGATTGCGTTCTGGGCAGCGTCCAAGGGGTGGCTCGGCTGATGCCCTCTCTCCTGAAGGCAGACAACCACCGCCGCATGCCGTGGAAAAACGGCGGCGGCGTCACGGTCGAAATCGCCATTCACCCGCAAGGCGCGTCAGTCGATGATTTCGACTGGCGCATCTCCACGGCAACAGTGGCCAGCGATGGCCCCTTTTCCATCTTTCCCGGCATCGACCGCACATTGTCGGTGCTGGAGGGGGACGGCATCGTGCTTGATGTCGAGGGGGAGGAAACGAAACTCACCCGCGAAAGCGCACCGCTGGCTTTCGCCGCCGACGCCCGTTCCAGCGCGCGCCTGACCGGATCGGCAATTACCGACCTCAATGTCATGACACGGCGCGGCCGTTTTACCCATAGGGTCAGCCGCCTGCCTGTCGATGACACCACATTGGTTGTGGCCGATGGCAATCCGGCGCTTCTTTTCTGCGCCGAAGGCCAACTCGACCTGACTTGGGATAGCGAGGCAATTCGTCTGGAGAAACTGGACTGCGCGGTTTTCGCAAACTGCAATGCCATCCCCCTGACGATCAAGGGCAAGGGAACGGCATTTCTGATCTCGATCATTGCAGCCTGATCAGAGTCCGTCGCAGCGGCCAGACGGCCGCACGAAAAATATTCCCTTAAAACATTGTGTGGCATATGAAAGGGTCGCGACTTGTGTCGCGGCCCTTTCACGTCAGGACTCATCCCACATGGCCGTTTCAGCAGAAGAACTTGAAAACCGCATCGTTTATGTCAACGGCGAATATGTCACCGTCCGCGATGCCCGCATTTCCATTTTCGACCGTGGCTTTCTCTTCGGCGACGGCATTTACGAAGTCACCGCCGTTCTGGAAGGCAAGCTCATCGACAGCGAACCGCATATGACACGCCTGCGCCGCTCGACCGGCGAGATCGGCATTCCCATGCCGATGAGCGTGGATGAGATCGTCGCTGTTGAGCGCGAATTGATCCGCCGCAACAATCTGACCGAAGGTCTGGTCTATCTGCAAGTGACGCGCGGCGACGGACGCGACCGGGATTTTGTGCCTGCAAAGGACATGAAGCCATCGGTTGTCCTGTTCACACAGGAAACCGGCCTGCTCGACAAGCCGGTGCTGAAGACCGGCGCGCGTGTGCTTTCGCTCGAAGATCTGCGCTGGAAGCGCCGCGACATCAAGACTGTCTGCCTGCTGCCGCAGGCGCTCGCCAAGGAAATCGCCAAGAATGCCGGTTGCGATGAAGCATGGATGATCGAGGACGGCTACGTGACCGAAGGCGCATCGTCCACCGCCTATATCGTGACCAGGGATGATGTCGTCGTCACGCGCCCTAACAGCAATTCCATCCTGCCCGGCTGCACGCGGCGCTCGCTTCTGCAACTGATCGCAGAGACCGGCATGAAGCTGGAAGAGCGCCTCTTCACCATTGATGAAGCCTATGCTGCAAAGGAAGCTTTCCTCACCAGCGCAGGCACATTCGTTACGCCGATCACTGTCATCGATGAAAAGACCATCGGCGATGGAAAGCCCGGCCCGATCGCCCAACGCCTGCGCGAAATCTATCTCGACCACGCACGCCGTACGGCAATCTGAAGCAAGATGCGCCTTTTCCCTCGCTCCTCATCCTGAGCTTGTCGAAGGATCGAAGGAGAGAGGGAAAACCTACCGGGGCCTGCCCTCGTCCTTCGACAAGCTCAGGATGAGGGACAAGCGCCGAAGTGCCTCAGCGTTTTTGATTGTAGACGTCGATACACACCGCTCCGAGAAGAACAATTCCCTTGATGACCTGCTGGTAATCGATGCCGATGCCGAGGATCGACATGCCGTTGTTCATCACGCCCATGATCAGCGCGCCGATCACCGCACCCGTCACGCGACCGACGCCGCCATAGGCCGAGGCACCGCCGATGAAGCAGGCCGCGATCACGTCCAGCTCAAAGCCGATACCGGCCTTGGGCGTCGCCGTGTTGAGGCGAGCTGCAAAGACCAGACCGGCGAGTGCTGCCAGCACGCCCATATTGACGAATGCGAGGAAGGTCAGCCGCTCGGTCTTCACGCCGGAAAGCTTGGCGGCATGGCGGTTTCCGCCCACTGCATAAATCTGCCGTCCAAGGACGGTGCGATTGGTCAGAAACGCATAGGCCGCAATCAGAACCGCCATGATGATGAGCACGTTCGGCAAGCCGCGATGCATGGAAATCAACAGCGACAGATAGGCAATCGCGGCAAAGAACAGGATGTTCTTGATGACGAACAGTCCAAAGGGTTCCGTTTCCACCTCATGGGCGATATGGCGCTGCCGGGATTTCACATTCTGCCAGATCATGAAACCTGCAAGCAGCACGCCGATGATGAGGGATGTCAGATAGACACCGCCGGTCGTACCGATGATTTCGGGAATGAAGCCGGACGAAAGTTTCTGGAACACCACCGGAAACGGCCCGACCGATTGTCCGCCCAGCACGGCCAGCATCAGGCCCTTGAAGACCAGCATGCCCGCCAACGTGACGATGAAGGACGGAATATTGAAATAGGCGACCCAGAAGCCCTGTATCGCGCCGATGAGCCCGCCCACCAGCAGGCAGAGAATTGCCGCGATGGGAAAAGGCACGCCGAGCCTCACCATCATCACCGCAGCAAGTGCACCGATAAAGCCGCAGACCGAGCCGACGGAAAGATCGATATGGCCGGTGACGATGATGAGCAGCATCCCCAATGCCATGATGACGATATAGCTGTTCTGTAGCACCAGATTGGTGAGGTTCAGCGGCTTCATCAGCACGCCGCCCGTCACGATCTGGAAAAAGATCATGATCGCGACCAGCGAGAGCAGCATGCCGGATTCGCGCAGATTGTTCTTGAGATAGCGCCCCACGCTGCTCGCCGGAGCCTTCGACTCGCTGCTTCCGATGATGTTCTCGCTCATTGCCGTTTTCCCTTGTTCCGCATGATGGCGCGCATGATATTTTCCTGCGTTGCTTCCTCTCCGGCGACTTCGCCGACGAAAGCGCCTTCATGCATGACGACGATGCGGTCGCAGATGCCGATCAGTTCCGGCATTTCCGAAGAAATGACGACCACGCCCTTGCCGCTGTCAGCCAGTGAATTGATGATTGTGTAAATGTCGTATTTCGCGCCGACATCGATGCCGCGTGTCGGCTCGTCGAGGATCAGCACGTCCGGGCCGGTGAAGAGCCATTTCGACAGCACCACCTTCTGCTGGTTGCCGCCCGAAAGCGTGCCGGTTTCCTGATAGACGTTGTGGCAGCGAATGCTCATCTGCTCGCGATAGGAATTCGCGATCTTCATTTCGCGAATATCGTCGATGACGCCTTTCGGGCTGACGCCGCGCAAGTGCGCGAGCGAGATGTTGCGCGAAATGTTCTCGCCCAGAACGAGGCCAAGCTTCTTGCGGTCCTCGGTCACATAGGCAAGCCCAGCCTTGATCGCCCGCGCCACGGTGGAAATATCCGCCTGCTTGCCGTTGATGCGCGCCTCGCCGCTGATATTCGTGCCCCAAGAACGCCCGAAAAGGCTCATGGCGAATTCCGTGCGGCCCGCGCCCATCAATCCGGCAATGCCGACGATCTCGCCCGCGCGCACCTTGAACGAGACGTTCTTGACCGAGTGCCGCTCCGGATGCAGCGGATGATAGACCGACCAGTTATCGACTTCAAAGATTACGTCACCGATCTTGGGATCGCGCTTCGGGTAGCGGCTCTCCAGATCGCGATCCACCATCTTTCGAATAATGTCGTCTTCCTCGACCTCTCCCGCATGACAATCGAGTGTTGCCACCGCCTTGCCATCGCGCAGCACCGTGATCTTGTCGGCGACTTCGCGGATTTCGTTGAGCTTGTGCGAAATGAGGATCGACGTGATGCCCTGTGCGCGAAACTCCCGCAGAAGCGCCAGCAATGCCGCGCTGTCGGTCTCGTTGAGGCTCGCGGTCGGTTCGTCGAGGATCAGAAGCCGCACGCGCTTCGACAATGCCTTGGCGATTTCGACAAGCTGCTGCTTGCCGACGCCAATATCCGTGACGAGCGTATCTGGCTGTTCCGACAGGCCGACCTTCTGCAAAAGCTCGCGGGTGCGCTTGTGCACCGTGCTGCGGTCGATGACACCATAGCTCGCAGGCGGATTGACGAGGAAAATGTTCTCGGCAATCGTCATCAGCGGTATGAGCGCCAGCTCCTGATGAATGATGACGATGCCGAGCGCTTCGGAATCGTTGATGTCGCGAAACTGCCGTTCCTCGCCGTCAAAGAAGATCGATCCTTCGTAGCTGCCATGCGGATAGACACCCGACAGCACCTTCATCAAGGTCGACTTGCCCGCTCCGTTCTCACCCACAAAGGCGTGAATCTCGCCCGGCATCACGGTGAAGTTGACATCGCTCAGCGCTTTGACAACCCCGAAAGACTTGCTGATGCCGCGCATTTCCAGAAGCGGCTTGCCGGTGATTTCCGGCTCGCCGTCAGGCTGCTCGCGCAGGACAGGATTGGCTAGGTTCATCGCTCGCTCCCATTACAAATTCTGCAACCATTGCCCGCGCAAGAAAGACAACGCTGTCAACCGCCAAGCCTACCCCAGCCGAAAGGCTGGGGAGTTTGGGGCAATGGCTTGCAGAAGGCGCCGGGCATATCCTCCGATGCGCCCGGAACAGAAATTACTGGATCTGGTCTTCCTTGTAGTAACCGCTATCGACCAGAACCTGTTTCCAGTTCGACTTGTCGACGATCACCGGCTTGAGCAGATAGGACGGCACGACCTTGACGCCATTGTCATAGGTCTTGGTGTCGTTGACTTCCGGCTCCTTGCCGCTCATCAGCGCATCGACCATGTCGACCGTGACCTTGGCGAGTTCACGGGTATCCTTGAAGATGGTCGAATTCTGCTCACCGGCAAGGATCGACTTCACCGAAGGCACTTCCGCGTCCTGACCGGAGACAACCGGCATCGGCATGTCGCCGCTGCCATAGCCTACACCCTTGAGCGACGACAGGATACCGATGGAAATGCCGTCATAGGGCGAGAGGACCGCATCGAGCTTCTTGTCGGCATAATAGGCGGAAAGGATCGAATCCATGCGAGCCTGGGCGGTTGCACCGTCCCAGCGCAGGGTCGCCACCTTGTCCATGCCGGTCTGGCCGCTGGCGATCACCACCTTGCCGCTATCGATATAGGGCTGCAGCACCGACATCGCGCCGTTGTAGAAGAAATATGCGTTGTTATCGTCCGGCGAGCCGCCGAAAAGCTCGATATTGAACGGGCCCGGCTTGTTCTTCAGGTCCAGAGCCTTCTCGATGGACTGTGCCTGCAGCACGCCCACCTGAAAATTGTCGAAGGTCGCATAGTAATCGACATTCGGCGTATCGCGGATCAGGCGATCATAGGCGATGACCTTGATGCCTGCGTCATGTGCCTTGGCCAGAACATCGGAAAGCGTCGTGCCGTCGATGGATGCAACGACGAGAACCTTGGCGCCCTTGGTCACCATGTTCTCGATCTGCGCAAGCTGGTTCGGCACATCGTCTTCGGCATATTGAAGATCGGTCTGGTAGCCGCGTTCCTTCAACACCTTGACCATGTTGTCGCCATCGGCAATCCAGCGCGCCGAAGACTTCGTCGGCATGGCGACGGCGACAAGACCCTTGTCTTCCGCATGCGCCAGACCGCTAAAGGCAAGCGCGGCCATCGCGACTGCCAGTGTTAGAGATTTCATGCCTGCCATTGTCTCACTCCCAAATTGGGACAGGTTTGCGCCTGTCGTTCTCCCAAATTTTTCGCCCCCAACCTTCCGGCCACGCGGAATTCCTCCAAAAAACAAGATGCTTTAAGCTTTCGTTTTTACGCATGTCTTTGTCCCAAAACCGGTTCCCACTTTTGGGAGACATGCTCTAGCCCGCGATCTTGTCCCATGCCGCAACCGCGCGCTCAGCGCGTTCACGCACGTCAGCGACCGTCAAACCAGCTTTGTACAGACTGGAACCAAGTCCGAAACAGCTCACGCCCGCTGCCCGATAGGTCGCAAAATCCGCTTCGGAAACGCCACCAACGGCCCCGACCGGAATATCCTTTGGCAAGACGGCGCATACCGCCTTGATGCCGTCAGCACCCAGCACACTTGCCGGGAAGAACTTCAGCGCCGATGCGCCCGCGCGGATCGCCGAAAAGGCTTCCGTCGGCGTGAACACGCCCGGCATAGTCACCATGCCGTGCTGGCTTGCGCGGCGAATGACATCCGGCTCGACATTCGGGCTGACCAAAAGCCTGCCGCCAACATCATTGAGACGGTCCACATCTTCAACGCTCAGCACCGTTCCCGCACCAATCAGCACATTGGCAGGCGCGAGCTTCGCGGCCTTCTCGATCGACACGAACGGTTCCGGCGAATTGAGCGGGATTTCAATGGCCTCGAAACCCGTCTCGATCAGGGCGCTGATAATCGCCTCGGTTTCCTGCCAGCGAATGCCGCGCAGGATCGCGACCAGCGGATAGCGCAATTTTGGCCATGCGATGCGGTCGCTCATTGCGCAGTTCCTCCGAAAGCGTGCCGTGCCGCCATGAACAGCCCATCACGCACCAGTTCATCTGCCGCCACGCGCCGGACCGTCAAGCCGCCGATTTCAAGCGCGCTCCCGTAGAGCGCGCCCATCGTGTCGTCCGAGAGGAGCAGCACTTCTCCGGGGCCGCCGTAAAGCGTGCGCCCGCCCGCGACTTCCAGCCCGATCAGCAGGCCGGACAAACGGGCAAGCTGGTCGGTCGGCTTGCGATCATGCACGAGCCAGCCTGCGCGAATGGAGAAAAGCGCGTTGGAAATCAGCGCCGGATTTTCGAGCGACGCCCTGACACCCGCTGCGAAAGCCGCGCCATGCGGATCGACCCCGCCCGCACCTTCCAGCGCACCGGCCAGCACAGACTTGTCCTTCAAAAGAGCGAACATTTCGCCGGTCATGAAGGTTCGGTAATCGGCAAGACCGCCATCGGCAATCCGCACCCATTTGGCATGAGTGCCGGGCATGACGACAACGGCATCATGCGTTCCGCGATGCACGAGGCCGAGCAGTTTTGTCTCCTCGCCGCGCATCACATCGGGCGATGCCTCGTCCTGCCGGGCGACGCCCGGCAGCATGATGACGTTGCGGCGCGCAGGCACGCGCACCGCAGCCTTCACAATGCCGTCCAGCCCGGCAGGAAGGCTCATATAGGGCGCCTCGATCCAGCCGGTCCGCGAACCGGCCATGCCGCAGATCACCACTGGCAGATCATCCGGCGCATCCACGGAGGAAAGATGCCGTTCGAGCGTCGGCTCAAAACCGGCTTCCTTTGCCTGCAACAGCCCATCATCGCCGCGGCTTTCGCCCAGCACATTGCCATCGGCATCCAGCGTCCAGAGGCGGAACCGGGTGGTGCCCCAGTCCGCTACGGCTGCAAATGGCTTTTTATCGATAGCCATCCGGGTCGGCCTTAGTGGTTGTCTCGCGGCAGGCCGCGCGTATGGGCGATGTCCTGATACTTGACCGCATTTTCCAGAACCGCGCCGGTTTCCATCTGGCCGACAACCGCACGCTGGATTTCCTGCCACGGCGTCTGGCTTTCCGGATATTTATAGCCGCCAGCCGCTTCCAAAGCCTTGCGGCGCTCGGCCAGTTCCTCATCGGAAATCAGGATATCCGCCGTGCCGCGACCGAGATCGATGCGCACGCGGTCGCCGGTCTTGAGAATGGCCAGACCGCCGCCCGCCGCCGCTTCCGGCGAAGCATTGAGAATGGAAGGCGAACCCGAAGTGCCCGACTGGCGACCATCGCCAATGCAAGGCAGCGACGTAACGCCCTTCTTCAAGAGATAATCCGGCGCGCGCATGTTGACGACTTCCGCCGCGCCGGGATAGCCGATGGGACCGGCACCGCGCATGAACAGCACCGTATGCTCGTCGATTTCCAGCGACGGATCGTCGATGCGGTGATGGTAATCCTCCGGTCCGTCGAACACGACCGCCTTGCCTTCAAAAGCGTTCGGGTCCTTGTCGTCGGACAGGTAGCGATTGCGGAACTCGTCCGAAATGACGCTCAGTTTCATGATCGCCGACGAGAACAGATTGCCGCGCAGCACGCGGAAACCGGCATGCTTCTTCAATGGCTGGTCGTAGGTCTTGATGACATTGCCGTCTTCGATGGTGGCGTTCTTGCAGTTCTCGCCGATGGTCTTGCCGTTGACGGTCAGCGCGTCCTCATTGATGAGGCCCTGCCCCATCAGCTGATTGACGACAGCCGGTACACCGCCCGCATGGTAATAGTCCTCGCCGAGATATTCACCGGCAGGCTGGAGATTGACCAGAAGCGGGATTTCCTCGCCATATTTCTGCCAGTCATCAACCGTCAGCTCCACGCCGACATGACGGGCAAGCGCGTTCAGATGGATCGGCGCATTGGTCGAGCCGCCAATGGCGGAATTGACGCGGATCGCATTGATGAAGGCATCCTTGGTCAGAATGTCCGACGGCTTCAAATCTTCATGCACCATGTCAACGATGCGGCGTCCGGTAAGATATGCCACTTCCTGACGGTCGCGGTACGGCGCCGGAATAGCGGCGGAACCGGGAAGCTGCATGCCGAGCGCTTCGGCGAGCGAGTTCATCGTCGTGGCCGTACCCATCGTGTTGCAATAGCCGGTGGACGGAGCCGAGGACGCAACGAGCTTGACAAAGCCCTGATAGTCGATCTCGCCCTTGGCGAGCAATTCGCGCGCCTTCCAGACGATGGTGCCCGAACCCGTGCGTTCGCCACGGAACCAGCCATTGAGCATCGGGCCGACCGAAAGCGCAATCGCCGGAATATTGACGGTTGCCGCTGCCATCAGGCAGGCAGGCGTGGTCTTGTCACAGCCGATTGTCAGCACGACGCCATCCAGCGGGTAGCCGTAGAGCACTTCCACGAGGCCGAGATAGGCCAGATTGCGGTCGAGGCCCGCCGTCGGGCGCTTGCCGGTTTCCTGAATTGGATGCACCGGAAATTCGATGACGATGCCGCCAGCCTCGCGCACGCCTTCACGCACGCGCTTGGCCAGTTCCAGATGATGACGGTTGCAAGGCGAGAGATCGGAACCCGTCTGCGCAATGCCGATGATCGGGCGACCGGACTGCAACTCTTCCTGGCTCAGGCCGTAATTCATGTAGCGCTCCAGATAGAGCGCGGTCATGTCGACATTATCGGGATTGTCGAACCAGGCGCGCGAGCGGAGCTTCGGTGTTTTCGGAGAGACGGGCTTGTTCATTTCATTGTCCTGCATGGGTAAGAGACCAGAAAGCGGTCTCGATTCCTTCGACGCCGATCCTTAAAATCAGATCGATATTCCAAATGTTTGGTTCATCGCGCATCTTGTCCGAAAACCGTTTCACGCTTTTCGGGATGCGCTTTAATCTTCAAAAGCTTCGACGACATGCCGCTTTCCGAGCAGAAACGCATCGGCCACATGGGTCAGCGGAGCGAGATCGACATCCGAACGCCCCACGTCGATCAATTGCACGAAACGCTTGTAAAGTCGTTGATACTCACGGTCCGGCTCGGCCATCTTCTCGGCCCCGGCAATGGTCAGGCGGCTGCCGCCATGGCTGAGCAGAACCGTGCCCTTGTCGGTCTCAATACGAATATCCCAGGTCTGCGGGCCGGTTTGCCGCCAGTCCAGCTCAAACGAAACCGGTATGCCGCTTTCCGTCTGGAACTTGAGGTCAGCGGCAATGGGCGCCGCCCGATTTTCTGGAAAGTACAGATCGGATTGGGTCAGAAAAAAGCGTTCCGGCAGAATATGCGTCACGATGGAAAGCGCATTGATGCCCGGATCGAATACACCAAGCCCGCCCGGCTCCCATATCCATTGCTGGCCGGGGTGCCAGTGGCGCACATCTTCCTTCCATATGACCGATACCGAGCGGATTTCCGCATCTTTCAGGAATTCCCGCGCCGGTTCGACCGCTGCCGCTTCCCGCGAATGCCATGTCGCATAGAGCGTAACGCCTTCCGCTTGCGCAAGGCGCTCCAGCGCCTGCACTTCGGAAATGGTCGCGCCGGGAGGCTTTTCCAGCATCACATGCTTGCGCGCTTTCAAAGCGGCATAGGCTTGGGCGAAGCGGCCTTGCGGCGGCGTGCAGAGCGACACCGCGTCAATTGCGATGTCGCTGTCTAACAGCGCATCGATATCGTGAAAGGACGGCATTCCGTCCAGCCCGGCATTGCGGCTGGCGATGGCTTTCAGCTCGATGCCATCGACGGCCTCGATGGACGGCAGATGCTGGTCGCGCGCGATCTTGCCGAGACCGACGATTGCAAGCGCGATGTTGGATTGTGTGGCCATTTCAGAGCGCCTTCACGACAACGTCTTCGGCGGCTGCCTGCGCCAGCCTGTTGACCAGCGGATAGCGGAACGGCTTGGCGGAAATCTCGAACTGGTCGCCAGTTTGCGTCTTCACGCCTTCCGAGAAGGACAAGGTTGCCGTGCCGAAGAAGTGCACGTGAATATCGCCGGGACGACGAAACAGTTCATATTTGAAATGATGGTGTTCCAGATTGGCAATCGTGTGCGACATGTTCGCTTCGCCCGACAGGAACGGCTTTTCAAAAATGATCTCATTGCCGCGACGAATGCGCGACACGCCTTCCACATGATCCGGCAGCGCGCCCACATAAAGTTCCGGCCCGAGCGCCGCCTGCCGCAGCTTGGAATGGGCAAGCCAGAGATAGTTCTGCTTTTCGGTCACATGGTCGGAAAACTCGTTGGCAAGGCAGAAGCCGAGCCGGAACGGCGTACCATCCGGGCCGATCAGGTAGATGCCCGCCAGTTCTGGTTCCTCGCCGCCATCTTCGGCGAAGGAAGGCGAAACCAGTTCGCCGCCGGTTGCCACCAGCGCCGACCCGTCGCCCTTGTAGAACCATTCGGGCTGCACGCCGGTCTCGCCCGGCTTCGGCTTGCCGCCCTCGACGCCCATCAGGAACATGCGCATGGAATCGGTCGGCTTTTCAGCCGCCTGCGCGGCCTTGTGCATCTTGTCGCGACCGTCTGCGGAACCCAGATGCGTCAGGCCCGTACCGGCAACAATCAGATGGGCCGGATCCTCATGGGTGATCGGCAAGCCGACGCGACCCGCAGCAAGCGCGGCTTCTATATCGACGGCTTCGCCCTTGCCGCTCTGCGCCACCTGTTCTTCAAGGCTGATGCCAGCGGCAATTGCCGCCGAGGCCAGTTCATAGGTCGTTGCCACGCCCGTGACGACATGCGCCGCTCCCTCGTCATTGCAGGCAGCCACACGCATTTCTCCGCTTTCATCGCGGAACTGGACCAGACGTAACATCAAACCTCCCATTTTCCGCATTACCCTTTGCGGAACTCACCCCGACCGCTTGAAAACACCCGAAGGCGCCTATTCACGGTTCGCGTTATTAATATGACTATTTTGCTGAGACCTGCTTTGTCAAGCAAGCAGACGCCCCCACATGCAAGGTTCAGAAAAACGACTCGACCAGCCCTACGGCAAGCCTTTGTTTTATATTCATAAATTTAGATATTGCCCGTTTGTCGCACCGGCATTTTATTGGGAAATATCGAAAGGCGCTTGCCATAAAGTAATATTATATGCTTCATAAATACGAAGGCCGGGAGGGCCTTTTATTGGGAGGAACGATCATGAAACGCAGTCTGGCGGCCCTGACGGCCGCACTATCGCTTGCCCTGATTTCGAGCGCATCCGCCGCATCACTGACGGTCGGCTTTTCGCAGATCGGTTCGGAATCGGGCTGGCGCGCCGCAGAAACGGCCCTGACCAAGCAGGAAGCCGAAAAGCGCGGCTATACGCTGAAATTCGCCGACGCCCAGCAGAAGCAGGAAAACCAGATCAAGGCCGTTCGCGGCTTCATCGCCCAAGGGGTTGATGCAATCCTGATCGCGCCGGTCGTCTCCACCGGCTGGGACGCCGTCTTGAAGGAAGCCAAGGAAGCGGAAATTCCGGTCGTCCTGCTCGACCGCCAGATCGATTCCCCGGAAGACCTTTACCTCACCGCCGTCACCTCCGATCAGGTGCATGAAGGCAAGGTCGCCGGGGACTGGCTGGTGAAGGATGTGGGCGACAAGCCGTGCAACGTGGTCGAGCTTCAGGGCACCACCGGCTCCTCGCCCGCCATCAACCGCAAGAAGGGTTTCGAGGACGCAATCAAGGGCCACGACAACATCAAGATCACCCGTTCGCAGACCGGTGACTTCACCCGCACCAAGGGCAAGGAAGTCATGGAAAGCTTCATCAAGGCCGAAGGCGGCGGCAAGAATATCTGCGCCGTCTATGCCCATAATGACGACATGGCCGTCGGCGCCATTCAGGCCATCAAGGAAGCCGGGCTGAAGCCTGGTACCGAGATCAAGATCGTGTCGATCGACTCCGTGCCGGATATCTTCCAGGCCATGGCCAATGGCGAAGCCAATGCGTCGGTCGAACTGACGCCGAACATGGCAGGCCCGGCCTTCGACGCCATTGAAGCCTTCAAGGAAAAGGGCACCGTTCCCCCGAAATGGATCCAGACGGAATCGAAGCTCTATACGCAGGCTGACGATCCCAAAGCCGTCTACGAAGCCAAGAAGGGCCTCGGCTACTGATCCGCGTCATCCGGGCCGTTCTCGGCCCGGATATCCCATTTGCCCAAATATCCCATTTGCAACGTGCAAACGGAAGAATGCCATGGCTGCAACACCGCTTCTTGAAGCCCGCTCGATCACGAAATCCTTTCTGGGCGTGACCGCGCTCGATCATGTCGATTTCACGCTCAACCGTGGGGAAATTCACGCGCTGCTCGGCGAAAACGGCGCGGGCAAATCCACGCTCATCAAGATATTGACTGGCGCCTATCACGGCTTCGACGGTTCGATCCTGCTTGAGGGCCAGCCGATTGCGCCCGCATCCGTCGCGGAAGCGCAGGCGCTCGGCATCGGCACGGTCTATCAGGAAGTCAATCTTCTCGAAAACCTGACGGTTGCGGAAAACCTGTTTCTCGGCCGCCAGCCGAAGCGCTTCGGGCTGGTCGATCGTGGCCGGATGGAAAAGGATGCGGCGAAACTCCTTTCGCGCTACGGCCTCGCCATTGATGTCGGCGCGCCCCTGTCCGCCTACTCGGTGGCCATCCGCCAGATCATCGCCATTGCCCGCGCCGTCGATCTTTCCGGCAAGGTGCTGGTGCTTGATGAGCCTACCGCCAGTCTCGACGCGCGTGAGGTCGACATGCTGTTCGGCGTGCTGCGGCAATTGAAGGCTGATGACCTCGGCATTGTCGTCATCACCCATTTTCTCGATCAGGTCTACGCCATTGCCGATTGCGCCACCGTGCTGCGCAACGGGCGGCTGGTCGGCAGCCGCAACCTGTCGGACCTGCCGCGAACCGACCTGATTTCCATGATGCTCGGCCATCAGTTGCAGGAAACCGTGCGCCGCCAGTTGACTGAAGAAGTCAGCGACGACACGGTCGCGCCGATCCGCTTTTCCGGTTTCGGCAAAAAGGGCAGCGTCGCGCCCTTCGATCTCTCGATCAAGCCTGGCGAAGCCGTGGGCATTGCCGGTCTTCTCGGTTCGGGCCGCACGGAAACCGCGCTCCTGCTGTTCGGGGTCGATCAGGCTGACAGCGGAACTCTTGCCGTCGACGGAAAGGAAACCCGGCTGCCCACACCCGTTGCGGCGATTGCCGAGCGCTTCGCCTTTTGCCCCGAAGAGCGCAAGACCGATGGCATCATCGGCGATTTTTCGGTTGCCGAAAACATCGCGCTTGCCGTCCAGGCAAAGCGCGGCTGGTCGAGACCGATCTCATCACGCGAGAGGACGGCGCTTGCCCAGCGCTATATCAAGGCGCTTGATATCCGCCCGCCCGATCCCGACAAGCCGATCAAGTTTCTGTCCGGCGGCAACCAGCAGAAGGCTATCTTGGCCCGCTGGCTTGCCACCGATCCGCGCCTCCTGATCCTCGATGAGCCGACGCGCGGCATCGATATCGGCGCCCATGCCGAAATCCTCAAGCTGATCGGCGAGCTTTGCGCCGAAGGCATGTCGCTCGTCATCATCTCGTCGGAATTCGAGGAGCTTGCCGCCGTCGCCAACCGTGTCGTCGTTCTCTCGGACCGCCGCCATGTCGCGGAACTGAAAGGCGAGGAAATCACAGCCGACAATATCGTGCGCGCAATCGCAGAGACCGGAAGCGAAAAGGAAGCGGCAGCATGATTGCCCGCATCACCAGAAAACTCAAAAGACTGGCGCCCCAGCTCGCTGCCCTCGTGCTCATTCTGGCGGCGAACACCATCATCGCGCCCGGCTTTCTCGACATTTCCTTCCAGAACGGGCGGCTCTATGGCAGCCTCATCGATATTCTGGTGCGCGCCGCCCCCGTTGCCATTCTGGCCGTCGGCATGACGCTGGTGATCGCAACGCGCGGCATCGATCTGTCGGTCGGCGCGGTGATGGCGATCAGCGGCGCTTTTGCCGCGTCGCTCATCGTGGCGGGCTATCCGCTTGCAATCGTCATTCCGGCAGCGCTCGGCGTCGGGCTGCTGTGCGGCTTGTGGAACGGCTTTCTGGTCGCCGTTTTCGATATCCAGCCCATCATCGCGACGCTTATCCTCATGGTGGCAGGGCGCGGCATCGCACAGCTTATCACCGAAGGCGCAATCCTCACCTTCAACAACGATTCCTTTGCAGCCCTTGGTTCCGGCTCCTTTCTTGGCGTGCCCGTTCCGGTTCTGATCTGGATTCTGGCGGGTCTTGCCGTCGGTCTTGCAGTGCGCACAAGCGCGCTCGGTTTCCTGATTGAAGCAACCGGCATCAACCGTCGCGCAGCGATGCTGGCAGGCGTCAAGGCCCGCTTCCTGCTGTTCAGCGTCTATGCCGTTTCCGGTGTCGGCGCGGCACTGGCCGGGCTGATCGCGGCGGCGGATATTCGCGGCGCGGATGCCAACAATGCCGGGCTATGGCTCGAACTCGACGCCATTCTGGCAGTCGTCATCGGCGGCACCTCGCTCAATGGCGGCCGGTTCTCGATCATGGCCTCGCTGCTCGGCGCGCTCATCATCCAGGCGATCAATACCGGCATTCTGATGGCGGGCTTTCCCCCGGAGTTCAACCTCATCATCAAGGCGATCATTATCGTAATCGTACTCACCTTCCAGTCTCCGGCCATTGTCCAGCTGATCGCCTTCCTGCGCTCCGAGCGCAAGGGCGACGGAGCCAAGCCGGTCCGCCAAAGCCAGCAGGGAGCCCAGCAATGAGAGCGCTTCGCAATCTGCCTTTCCTGACAACCGTGGCGATCTTCCTGTTCGCCTATGCGATCTGCATTATCCAGTTTCCCAACATGCTGTCGACGCGGGTGATCGGCAATCTTCTGACCGACAATGCCTTTCTGGGCATCGCCGCCGTCGGCATGACATTCGTGATCCTTTCCGGCGGCATTGACCTGTCGGTCGGCTCGGTCATCGCCTTCACCAGCGTCTTCGTCGCCGTGCTGGTCGGACAGCTCGGCGTGCATCCGCTTGTGGCTTTCGCGCTCATTTTGGTGATAGCGGCATTGTTCGGGGCTTGGATGGGCGTGATGATCCATTTCTTGCAGATTCCGCCCTTCGTGGCCACGCTTGCCGGCATGTTTCTGGCCCGCGGCGCGGCCTTTCTCATCTCGACCCAATCCGTGCCTATAGCCCATCCGTTTCTCGATACGTTGCAGGGGCTTTATTTCCGGCTTCCGGGCGGCGGCAGGCTGACATTCATCGCCATGCTGATGCTCGCGGTCTTCATCATCGGCGGCATCATCGCCCATCGCACGCGGTTCGGCGCCAATATCTATGCGCTTGGCGGCAACCAGCAATCGGCGGAACTGATGGGCGTTCCGATTGCTCGCACCACAATCGGCATCTATACGATGTCAGGCGTGCTTTCCGGTCTCGCCGGGATCGTCTATACGCTTTACACCTCGTCCGGCTATTCGCTGGCGACGGTGGGGGTGGAGCTGGACGCCATCGCTTCGGTGGTAATCGGCGGAACGCTTTTGACGGGCGGCGCGGGCCTTGTGGCAGGCACATTCGTCGGCATTCTCATACAGGGGCTGATCCAGACCTACATTGTTTTCGACGGAACGCTGTCTTCATGGTGGACGAAAATTGCAATCGGTATATTGCTGTTTCTGTTCATTGCCCTGCAACGAGGACTCTTGTGGTTTTCCAATATAAAACACGCGCGGCAACGCTTGGAGGAGGCCTGAATTGGGATTGCTGGAAACGGCCATAACCGGACGCAAGCGCCATAACAGCCACGCTGTTGTCGTGGGGGAACTGGGCCGCGGTATCGTCGCGGGCACCATTCCCGAAGGTTCTATCCTGCCGGGCGATCATGAATTGTCGCTGCGCTTTGGCGTGTCACGCACCGTTCTGCGCGAGGCGATGAAGACGCTTGCCGCCAAGCGCCTGATCGAACCCAAGGCCAAGGTCGGCACCCGTGTTCTGGGCCATGCCAGCTGGAATTTCTTCGATCCCGATGTGCTGACCTGGCGCTTCGAGGCGGGCTTCGATGAAGTCTTCGTCGACCATCTGGCGGAAATGCGCATGGCGCTGGAACCGGCAGCAGCGGCGGCGGCGGCAGAACGCGCCTCCAGCGACGAGATCGTGGAGCTTTATGCGCTCGCGGCCAAATTCGACAATCCCGACCACACGCCGGAATCCATCGCCAAGGTCGATCTGGAATTTCATCTTGCCATTGCCCGCATGTCCGGCAACCCGTTCATGCGCTCGGTCAGCGGCTTGATCGAGGCGGCGCTGGCAATCTCGTTCCAGCTTTCCTCCCCGGCAGCATCGCGGGAAGGCATTGCCGAATGCGCGGCCAATCACCTGCGCATTGCCCACGCCATTGCATCGCGCGATCCACAGAAAGCGCGGCTGACCATGGAAAGTGTCATCCAGCTTGGCGTCGAGCGTATTCGGGACGTGATCTGACTGCTACGACACAGCCAGTGTGAATTGAGGATCGCCGCGCAGCGTGTTGCTGACGGTGCAGATTTCCTCGGCCATTTCGGCGAGACGATGCTTTTCATCGTCGGTCAGGTCACCATCGAAATGAAAGGTGACGTTGAACCGCTCGATACGCGACGGTCCTTCATGCGCCTTGTCGCCCCTCACCTCCACCCGAACATCCGTCAGCTTTTCCTTCAGATCGAGCTTGCCGGCGGCTATACGAGCGCTCAACGCCATGCAGGCCGCAACCGACGAATAGATAAGGTCGAGCGGATTGAACCCGGCCTGGCTGACGCTGGTGACGATCTCGACCACGCCGCCTGTCGGCGTGGTGATGACGGGCAGCTTCCCATGCGGCATTTCTGCGACGGCGCCCGTCTCGCGGGTTCTGACTTTCA
Source organism: Ochrobactrum sp. PL_is501 (assembly GCF_055816895.1). Classification (NCBI taxonomy): domain Bacteria; kingdom Pseudomonadati; phylum Pseudomonadota; class Alphaproteobacteria; order Hyphomicrobiales; family Brucellaceae; genus Ochrobactrum; species Ochrobactrum sp. PL_is501. The sequence continues at coordinate 445,522 of NZ_JBVPGR010000040.1, forward strand.
GTTCGCTCATTCCTGAATTCTCCTGTAGTCCACATGCCGCGCCAGCCAGCAGCCGACGGTCATGCCTGTTATCCCGCCTTTTGCGTCGCGATGGAAGGCAAGTTTCCATTCGCCGGGTGACGGTGCATCCATCGAGCGCTGCACCGGCAAAAGCCACACATCCGGCCCAGCTTCATAGAGCGGATACATATCGCTCTTGCCGAGAAATCCTTCAAAAGCGCCATAGAACGCACCACCCTGATTGACGATCAGAAGATCGGCCTCCAGTTCGTCGCTGCGGTAGCGCCCTGCAATGTCCTGCTGTGCTGCACCTTTCAGGCGCTGCATCGTCAGGCTCAGATTTTCATCCTCGCGCGCAAGCTGGATCGTGTCGCCGTCGCGACGGATCGTGGTCATCGAAGACCGCGCTTCGTTCTCGCTCACCACGTCCATGATTTCCGGCCCGGTGCCGAAACGCGCCTTCATGCGTCCGCGCCCGGCATCTTCGAGGCTCAGCACGAGGCCGGTTTCATGGTCTAGCCATGAGCCGAACCATGCGGCATCGGCTTCGACCCGAGCCGGTTCGGTCGTGGAAACGCCAAGCGCGATATTCATCAGCTTGAAGGCGACATCCGATGCGCCGCCCTCAAAATTGAACATGGCGATGGTCGAAAGGCGTTCGTCGGCGCTATGCCAACGCTGGCAGCGCCAGCCGCGCAGCGCACCGCCATGGCCGGTGAGCCGTCTGCCGCCCGCTTCCTCGAATTTGAGGCCGAGGCCATAAGGAGCCGCGTTACCGTCGCTGAATGTCTGCGGGCCGCTCAGGCGGCGATAAATCCCGTTTTCGTCATCGCGGGTCGCGTCGATGAACTGCTCCCAGGCGATCATGTCGTCGAGAGATGCGCAAATACCTGCATCGCCCATCCAGTGGATGCGATTGACGGCAGGCAGGAACCCGCGCACCGTGTCGCCTTCATAGCCGGTGCATTCGTCAAACAGCGCCGTATCGGGGATAAGCTCTGCGGTCTTCATGCCCGCAGGCTTGAAAATGCGCTCCGACAGCAGCTCGATCAGCGATCGGCCTGTATGGCTTTCGATCAAATCAGCCAGAATGCGGAAATTGCCGTTGCAATAGGAATAATGCGTGCCCGGCGCGAAATGCGTGGTCTTCAGGCGGCGCAGCAGGCTTTGCGCCTGCTCCGGCAGAAAGACGCCTTCCGGCTCGGCCCCGCACAGAACGCTCAGCGCCCAGTAATCGCGCAGGCCCGACTGGTTGTTGCACAGGTCGCGCACGCTTGGCCGCTTTTCCGCAAACTTGTCGAGATAGGCGGCAAGCGCATCGTCAAGAACTTCCGGCTCGCCAACGCTGTCGAGAAGCACGGCGCAGGTAAACTGCTTGCTGACCGAACAGATCGGCATGCGCGTCTCTGGCGTCATTGCCTTGCGCGCGCCAAGATCGGCAAAGCCCCAGGCGTGGCGCAGTACGACCTTGCCATCCTTCACCACCGCGACCGCACCGCCCGGTCCCTTATAATGCTGCGGAATGGTGCGAACGAAGGCTTCAAGCGCGGAAAGATCGAATTTTGACATGATGGCTCAGGCGACTCAGATGAAATCAGGAGCCGCCACGAGGCATCATTTTGTCCGTTCGATCAAGGCCATGGCCGCATGCGGATTATGCGCCTTATAGCCGCTGATGACATAGAGATAGACATCGCGGCCAATGTAATCGGCAACGGGCGGCGTAACGGTTTTCAACCCTTCGGCAAGCTCTCCGGCGGCAATCGCCTCAGCCCGCGCCGCCCATTGATCCAGTTCATCCTTGCTGTAGCCGCCCGGTTGGCTTTCCTTCGTCCCCATGATGCGGAAATAGGCGAAGGGCGCGGTCATATCGGCAAATTGCGGAAAGTCGCTGTCGCCCGCGATCACCACCGCAACCCCATATTCGCGCAAGAGCGCGATGAACTCCGGCGAGTTGAAACTGTCGTGGCGCACTTCCACCGCGTGGCGCACATCGCGCCCGTCGACGCGCTTGGGCAGAAGCTTCAAGAACGCCTCGAAATCAACCGGGTCGAACTTCTTTGTCCCCATGAACTGCCAGTTGACCACGCCGAGCTTGTCTTTCAGCTCCATCATGCCGCCGGTCATGAACCGCTCGATGCTCTCGCCTGCTTCAGCCAGCACGCGGCGATTGGTGGAAAAACGCGGCGCCTTCAGCGAAAACACGAAGCCGTCCGGCGTCTCGTCATGCCATTTGGCGAAGGTCGTTGGCTTCTGCGGACCGTAATAGGTGCTGTTGATCTCGATGGATGTGAGCTTGCTCGACGCATATTCAAGCTGGCGCTTCTTCGGCAGTTTTTCGGGGTAGAAGCTCTCGTCCCACGGTTCATAGGCCCAGCCGCCAATGCCGATGCGGATCTTGCCCGTCTTTTCCTTGGCCATCGCCTTTCCTCCATACCGGTGCATCATGAGTTCATACTGTTTGGTCATGATGTTTAATCTGTATTCGCACCGCTGGCTATGTTCATATCAGCCACGGTTGGCTGGGAGGAAAAAGGGGCGGCAAAAGAACCGTCCCAACCAAGCCAGTTTGGTGAGAGCTTGAATCAAAAGGCAGCACGCCGACATGGCGACTTTTGGAACAGGCTCCAAGATTGAGGAAATGCATAGAATGACGAGCAAACCCAATGCCCGTACCGGAGGCCAGATTTTGGTGGATGCGCTGCGTATCCATGGCACTGACCGGGTCTTCTGCGTGCCCGGCGAGAGCTATCTCGCGGCACTTGACGCCTTTCATGATGCCAGCGACGCGATCGATCTGGTCGTGTGCCGGCAGGAGGGCGGCGCGGCCTATATGGCGGAAGCCTATGGCAAGCTGACCGGCAAGCCCGGCATCTGCTTCGTCACACGTGGCCCCGGCGCGACCAATGCCTCGGTTGGCGTGCACACGGCCTTTCAGGATTCCACGCCGATGCTGCTCTTCATCGGTCAGGTAGCCAGCGATCAGGTCGAGCGCGAGGCGTTTCAGGAAATCGACTATCGCCGCATGTTCGGCCAGATGGCCAAATGGGTCGTGCAGATCGACGATGCCGCCCGCATACCGGAACTCGTCAGCCAGGCTTTCCATCGCGCCGTCAACGGGCGTCCCGGCCCGGTGGTGATCGCGCTCCCGGAAGACATGCTGACCTCCCATGCCGCCGTCAGCGACGCACCGGCTTACAAGCAGGTGCAGATGCATCCGGGCGCGGACCAGTTGCAGGACATGCAGGCGCTGCTTGCAAAGGCCGAGCGCCCACTGGTCATCGTCGGCGGTGGCGGCTGGAATGCACAAGCTGTCAGCGATCTGCGGAAATTTGCCGAGAACATGCATCTGCCGGTCGCGGCTTCCTTCCGCTGCCAGGACATGTTCGACAACACCCACCCGCTCTATGCGGGCGAAATGGGAACCTCGATCAGCCCGAAGCTGGCACAGCGTGTGCGCGATGCCGACCTGCTGATCGTCATCGGCGCTCGCCTCGGCGAAATGACGACGCAGGGCTACGAACTGGTCTCCATTCCAGTACCTCAGCAGAAGCTCGTGCATATCCATCCGGGCGCCGAAGAACTTGGCCGCGTCTATCATGCGGACGTTCCGGTCAATGCCTCGATGCCTGCCTTCTGTGCGGCAGCGGCAAAGCTTGCGCTGGTTGCCGATCCGCGCTGGAAGGCATGGACCGACAGCGCCAATGCCGATTACCGCGACAATATCAAATCGCCGGTCATCCCCGGCGATGTGCAGATGGGCGAAGTGATGGAATGGCTGCGCGCGCATCTGCCAGCCGATGCTATCATCACCAATGGCGCGGGCAATTATTCCGCCTGGCCGCATCGCTTCTACCAGTACCGCACCTATCGCAGCCAGCTTGCGCCCACCAACGGCTCGATGGGCTATGGCGTGCCGGCAGCGGTCGCGGCCAAGCTCACCGCACCGGAACGCACCGTCGTTGCCTTTGCAGGCGACGGCTGTTTCCTCATGAACGGACAGGAACTGGCAACGGCGGCGCAATATGGCGCCAATGCCATTTTCATCGTCGTGAACAACGGCATGTACGGCACGATCCGCATGCATCAGGAACGTACCTATCCGGGCCGCGTTTCGGGCACCGGCCTTGCCAATCCTGACTTCGCGGCATTGGCGCGCGCCTATGGCCTGCATGGCGAAGTGGTCGAAAAGACCGCTGACTTCGCGCCAGCCTTTGAGGCTTGTGAAAAATCCGGCAAGCCGGGCCTCATCGAAATCCGCATCGATCCCGAGGCGCTTTCTCCAAAGATGAGCCTCAGCCAGATGCGCGAGCAGGGTCTCGCCAAACAGAAGTAAAAACAAAAGAGCCCCGGTTTTCCGGGGCTCTTTCATCATTGGTCCGGCTCTATTTTACAGGCGGCGCATACATCAGCCCGCCCTTGTTCCACAGCGCATTGAGGCCTCGGTCGATCTTGAGCAGGCTGTCCTTGCCGACGGTACGCTCGAACATTTCACCGTAATTACCGATCTTGGAAACGACATTATAGGCCCATTTCGGCTCAAGGCCGAGCTGCTGGCCGCTATCGCCTTCCGAGCCAAGGAAACGGCGCACGTCGGGCTTCTTGGAATTGAGGTCCGCCTCAGCCGAGGCTTGCGTAACGCCCAGTTCCTCTGCCTCAAGCATTGCAAACAGGGTCCAGCGGACGATGTTGAACCATTTGTCGTCGCCCTGACGGACGGCAGGTCCAAGCGGCTCCTTGGATATCACTTCCGGCAAGACGGTAAAGGCGTCCGGCTCAGCAAGCTTGAGGCGCTGCGCGTAGAGCGCGGAAGCATCGGTCGTGTAAACATCGCAGCGACCCGTTTCGAACGCCTTGAGAATACCGTCGGCGGAATCGATCACCACCGGCTCATATTTGATGTTGTTGGCGCTGAAATAATCGGCGGCGTTCTGTTCGGTGGTGGTGCCCTGTTCGGTACAGACAGATGCGCCGTCAAGCTTCAAGGCGCTGTCGACGCCCAGATCCTTGCGGATCATGAAACCCTGACCGTCATAATAGGCCGTGCCGACAAAAAGAATGCCCATGCCCGCATCGCGTGAAAGCGTCCAGGTGGTCTGGCGCGAAAGCAGGTCAACCGTGCCGGATTGCAGTGCGGTAAAACGCTCCTTGGTCGAAAGCGGAATGAAGCTCACCTTGTCGGGATCGCCGAAGACCGCAGCCGAAACCGCCCGACAGAAATCAATGTCGAAGCCGGTCCATTTGCCCTGATCGTCCGGCGACGAAAAGCCCGCCACGCCCTGGCTGACGCCGCAATTGATCTTGCCGCGTTCCTTCACGGTCGAAAGCGTATCCGCCTGCGCTCCGGTTTGAGCGGACAGGGCAAAGCCAGCCGCCAGCAACGAACCCAAAACTATCTTTTTCATTGTTCCTCCTCCCAGAGTTTCGGCACAAGCCGATCCATTGCCCGGCGCCATGCCGCCGGGCTTGTTGTTTGTTCAGTTATCCGACGACGAACTACTTCAGCGCAGCCGCGAAGCTATCCTCCAGAACGCTTAAGAGATGATCCGCATTGGCGCGGCTGAAGATCATCGGCGGGCGCATTTTCAGCACATTGTCGAACGGACCTTCGGTCCCCATCAGGATGCCGCGTTCGCGCGCGCCATCATTGATCTTCTTGGCCAGCGCCGTCGCCGGTTCCTTGGTCTTGCGATCCGTCACCAGTTCGATACCGAGGAACAGCCCCTGCCCGCGCACATCGCCGATAATATCGAAGCGCTTCTGCATCGAACGGAAACCGTCGAGGAGATAAGTGCCGATCTCCAGCGCATTGCGGCGCAGATCGTTGCGCTCGATCACATCCAGCACTGCCAGACCCGCCGCGCAGGAAACCGGATTGCCGCCGAATGTGTTGAAATATTCCATGCCGTTGTTGAAGCTGTCGGCCACTTCGCGGGTGGTGACAACCGCCGACATGGGATGGCCGTTGCCGATCGGCTTGCCCATGGTGACGATATCCGGCACCACGTCCTGCATTTCAAACGCCCACCAATGGCTGCCGACCCGGCCGAAACCGACCTGCACCTCATCCGCGATGCAAACGCCGCCAGCCGCCCGCACCATCCTGTAGACTTCCTGCAGATAGCCTTCCGGCAGGAAGACCTGACCGGCAACGCTCGGGATCGACTCGGCGATGAAATAGGCAGGGCCGCGTCCAAGGCTTTTGATGGCCTCAATCTGTTCGGCAATGCTTTCGGCAAAGCGCTTGCCATGCTCTGCAAGCGGCCAGTCTTCCGGCGCACGATAGCTGTCGGGGATGGTCGCCTCGAACACATGGTCCGGGCGTCCCTTGCCGCCTTTGCGCTTGTATTTGTAGGGGCTGAGATCGATCAGCTCCTGCGTCGTGCCGTGATAGGCCCAGTCCAGCACCAGCGCATCGCGCTGGCCCGAATGCGCGCGCGCCATGCGCAGCGCCAGGCTGTTCGCCTCGCTGCCCGAGCAGGCAAACGAGGCCACCGTCAAGCCTTCCGGCAAGGTCGCCGTCAGGCGCTCGGCATAGGAAACGATATTGTCATGCAGATAGCGCGTATTGGTGTTGAGGATCGCCGCCTGCTTGGCAATTGCCTCCACCACTTGCGGATGGGCGTGACCGAGATGGCAGACATTGTTGAAGCAGTCGAGATAGGCGCGTCCCCGATTGTCGATCAGCCATGCGCCCTCGCCGCGCACAAACTTGATCGGCTCGGAATAGGAAATGGAGAGGTTCGGCAGCAATATATCCTTGCGGGCGCTGACGATCTCGGCGCGGGTGCGCCCGCTCTGATGAAAGGCTTCCGCCGGAATATCGGCAAGGGCTGCCGCATCCGGGAAAATATCGGCCCAGACATCGAGATAGGCATTTTCGCCGACGCCCAGAATTTCCGCCGCCGTCAGTCCGGTATCGGTCGAAATCTGGAAATGGAGATGCGGCGTCCAGCCGCCATTCTCATGCATGTCGCCCATATAGCCGACCAGTTCGCCAGCGGCGAGCGTCTGGCCGGGTTTCAGCCGTGACATCGCTTCATGCGCCATATGGCCCCAGAGCGTGATGAAGGGTGGGCAACCTTCCGGCTGATGTTCCAGCGCGATCAACCCGCCATAGCCGAGCGGCGCGGTCTCGATCTCGACGCTTTTCACAATGGCTGCAAGCGGCGTGTAGACAGGCGTGCCTGCAGGCATAAACAGATCAAGCCCCAGATGATGGACACGCCGCTCGCCTTCGACAAAGCGCGAACGGAACGCTTCGTCGGTATAAACGGTGCGCCTTTCGCCCCATGGGCCGATGCCGAGTTCGATATGGTTGCGGGCGCAGAAATCGTCCCACCAGGCGGTTGCCTCCTTCGGGCGCTGTCCGGCGGAATCGACCGTCATCACATGAGCCGGATCGCCATAAGGCACCAGCGCCTTGGTCATCGTGGCGGGATGCGGGCGCACCACAGGCGCGAAAGCCTTGCTGTTCGCTGCGATCCAGCGGCGCACCGCACCGGCTCCCTCCACCGCATCGAAACCGCAGGCTTTCCGCAGGATCGCGGTGGCAAAGCGCGGGTTCATGGCGTCCAGCTTGTGCAGAAGCCGCCACGCAGGCGCTTCGCTGATCGCCAGATAAGGGTTGTCATCGGTCTTTTCGCGGCGCGAAGCCGACAGCGTGACGCTTGTCACAAGACGCATCGCGATCAGGTCGAACAGAAGGTCGATTTCCTGCGGCAGGAGCGGATATTTCGCATGGAACCCGGCGGCAAGGGCTGCGGCTGCGCCAATCGGGTCGTCCATATCCAGGATGGAATAGGCACAGGCAATCGCGACCTCGGCGATCAGCACCGTATGGACGGAATCGCCGAAATCGATCATCCCGGCAATGCGTTCATTATCCTGAGGGTCGACCAGCACGTTCCAGTCATTGGCGTCATTGTGGATCACCTGCGCGCGCAGAAGCGGCAGTTTCGGCGCCACATCGCGCTCGAAACGGGCAAGGAAACGCTCCACGACGGCGCGATCTTCCGCCTTGTCGATAAAATGCAGCCGGTTGCGGGCACGACCGGCATGACGCAGGTCCCAGTCGAAATCGCGCAGCGCACCTGGATGGATGAAGCCTTGCAGGGCACGGTCAAGCTCGCCCAGCGCAGCGCCCAGATTTCTCATAAGCGCTTTGGTGCGCTTTACCTCGGCCAGCGGCGTGCCGGGAAGCCAGCTTGCCACCCGCAGCGCATGCGGCTTGCCCCCATCCTTATCGACAGAAGCCAGCACCTCGCCCGACAGGCTTGATTTCAGGCGCGGCACGGCCAGCGCCGGATCGGCCTTGGCCAGATGTTGCAGCAGCGCGGTCTGGAACTCGCTTTCGACCCGCGGCTCGCTGGCATTGACGATTTTCAAGATCCAGTCCGCCGACCCGTTGCCCGTTTTCAGGCGGAAATTGCGGTCACGCTCGCTGTCCAGCGGCGAGGCGCTGGCCGTCACCCCGAAATGAAGCCGGGCCAGAACTTCGGCCTCGTGCGCAGAAAAATCGGGGGCGGGATGCGAAAGATCGGTCATAGGAAGCGCTTCACGGGTTGAATGCAAATGGGACGTCTCAAGATGAAAGCTTGGCACGTCGACAAATTTCAGGCATCAGACAAGTGGTCGGTCGGACCGGCACTTTGCCGGAATGGACCGGCACATTTACGGCAGCACGAAAGAACCGACCATGCGGGAACTGGATGCGAAGGATCGCGAGATACTGGCCATTCTCTCCAAGGAAGCACGCATACCGCTGAAGACGCTGGCGGGCCGCATCGGGCTTTCGCGCAGTGCTACCGGCGAGCGCGTCGCCAATCTGGAGAAAAGCGGCGTCATTCGCGGCTATCGCGCAGATATTGGCCAGATCGACAGCAACATCATCCGCGCCATGATCCTGGTCAGCCTCAAGCGCACCCCGGCCCTCGGCCTGCTTGATGAACTGGCACGGCACGCCGAAGTGCGCCGGGTTTCCTCGGTAAGCGGCCAGCTCGATTTGATCGTGGAGGTTGAAGTTCCTTCCATCGATCGCCTCAATCGCCTGCGCGATCTGATGGCCACCCACGAGACGGTAGAGGATCTCACTACGGCAATCGTTCTTCGCCGGGATATCGAGCGTGAAAACGGCTGAAGAGCAGCTCTACCACTTTAGTCTGGATAGTTGCAATTTGCGGTAGACATTCCACCGCAAGTCGAACATAACGCCCCTGGGTTGAAAGGGAGGGGTCATGAAAACACTTAACCTGTTCATTATCGGGTTCGGTTTTACCGCACTCGTCGTCACCTGCATTGTCGCCATTGGCGGCGGCACGATCTGAACGGCAATCGGCCATATATCATGCCCGCAGCAGGGGTTCCCCAAGGAAGATTGCTGACGACTCGCGCACGGCGCGGATCATGAAATCGCTCAACACCCGGATTCGCGGTGCGGCGACCACGTCGACGTGACAGCTCATCCAGTATTCACGCACCAGATGCATCTCGCGCGGCAGAACCGGAACCAGTTCCGGGTGCCGGCTGGCGATGAAATAAGGCAGCACGCACAGGCCATAACCGATCTGTGTGGCGATCAGCTGCGCATGGATGCTTGAGCTCTGATAGGTACAGCGCTGCCCCGGCAGGATCTCGCGCATGTAATCGAGGCCGGGCGTGAAAACCATGTCGTCAATATAGCCGATGAACGGATGCCGGGCCATATCCTCGCGTGTCCTGATCGGCGGATGCCGTTCCAGATAATCGCGATGACCATAGATGAAGAGACGATAGGGCGTCAGCTTCTCGCTGTGATAGGGGCCGGTGCGCGGCATGTGCAGCGTGATCGACAGTTCCGCCTCGCGGCGTGACAGCGACATGATCTGCTGGATCGTCACCACTTCCACAAACAGGCTCGGATAGGATTGCGCCAGCACCGGCAGACGGTCGGCGAGAAAGAAATTGCCGAAACCTTCCAGCGTCGAAAGGCGCACAACGCCCGAAAGTGCGGCCAGATTGCCCGTGGCTTCCGTCTGGAACTTCATCGCCTCGCGTTCCATGACCTCGGCAGACGTCACCAGCCGCTCGCCGATGGGCGTCAGCAGATAGCCGCGCGGATTGCGCTCGAAAAGCTTGGTCGCAAGAGCCTGTTCCAGCCGATCAATCCGCCGCAGCACGGTGACATGGCTGGTGCGCAACTGACGCGCCGCCGTGGAGAGCTGGCCGGTGCGCGCAACCGCCAGAAAATATTGCAGATCATCCCATGTGAACTGCCGCATGTACCCCTCCCAAACAATTGCAGTGGCTTCCGCCACTGCATCTGTACATTTTTGAACAGACAATGTTCAAAAATTGTTGTTCGTGTACGCATTTGTCAATGCTACCGTTTCAATCCAGGGCCGGATGGAGGAACAAGCCGGGCGCAAGCAAAGGGACGAACGGTAAAGAGGACAGGCCGTTTTCCCGTCTGAAAGGACTGCTTGGAGGAAGAGGATGCCGTGCGGTTTTTCCGCAATGGCTCAAAGTGTTATTGGGAGGAGCACTTCATGAAATGTCTCGCACTTGCAACGGCAGCGCTTTTCGCCGCCACGGCTATCTCGTCGGCGGCGGAAGTTTCCGACGGCAAGGTCAAGATCGGCATTCTGAACGACCAGTCCGGCGTCTATGCCGATTTCGGCGGCAAATGGTCGTTCGAGGCTGCCAAGATGGCTGCCGAAGATTTCGGCGGCAAGGTGCTCGATGCGCCAATCGAGATCATCACGGCGGACCATCAGAACAAGCCCGACGTGGCGTCGAACATCGCGCGCCAGTGGTATGACACCGAACAGGTCGATGCCATCATGGAACTGACGAGTTCGTCGGTTGGCCTCGCCGTGCAGGCCCTGTCGAAAGACAAGAAGAAGATCACGATCAACACCGGCGCCGCCACATCCGAACTCACCGGCAAGCAGTGCACGCCCTATGGCTTCCACTGGGCCTACGACACCCATGCGCTGGCGGTTGGCACTGGCGGCTCGCTGGTGGAACAGGGCGGCGACACCTGGTATTTCCTGACCGCCGACTATGCCTTCGGCTATTCGCTGGAAGAACAGACGACCAAATTCGTCGAATCCAAGGGCGGCAAGGTTCTGGGTTCCGTGCGCCATCCGCTCAGCACGACCGACTATTCGTCCTTCCTGTTGCAGGCGCAATCGTCAGGCGCGAAGGTCTTGGGCCTCGCCAATGCCGGTCTGGACACATCGAATGCCATCAAGCAGGCGGCTGAATTCGGCATTGTCGCCGGGGGCCAGCGCCTCGCCGCCCTGCTCTTCACGCTCGCCGAAGTGCATGGGCTCGGCCTCGAAGCCGCCCAGGGGCTGACGCTGACGGAAGGCTTCTACTGGGACCGCGATGACGAATCGCGTGCATTCGGCAAGCGTTTCTTCGAGCGCACGGGCCGCATGCCGAACATGGTTCAGGCAGGCACCTACTCTGCCGTCCTTCAATATCTGAAGGCGATCAAGGAGGCAGGCACCGACGAAACCGAAGCCGTCGCCAAGAAGCTGCATGAAATGCCGGTCGAAGACGTCTTCGCCCGCCACGGCAAGGTCGGCCCCAACGGACGCATGATCTACGACATGTATCTGATGGAAGTGAAAAAGCCTGATGAAAGCAAGGCGCCTTGGGATTACTATAAGGTGCTTGCCACCATTCCCGGCGATCAGGCCTACATGAAGCCGGAAGAAAGCGGCTGCCCGCTGGTAACGCAGTAAGAGGCTGGTTGAATGAACGCAGCAACTGGCAATATGACGGCCCTGCATGAAGCAGGGCCGCACGATGGCGGCTCATCCGGTGGCCGGACCGTTCTTTCGGCGCGCGGACTGGGCAAGTCTTTTGGCGGCTTTCACGCGGTCAAGAATGTCGATCTTGATGTGGAACATGCCCGCGTGCATGCGCTGATCGGGCCGAATGGCGCGGGCAAGACGACCGTGTTCAACCTCCTGACCAAGTTCTTGCAGCCATCGAGCGGTGAAATCACGCTTCTGGGCGAAACCATCACGAAGACCGATCCGGCCCGGGTGGCCCGCATGGGGCTGGTGCGCTCGTTCCAGATTTCAGCCACCTTCCCGCATCTGACGGTGCTGGAAAACGTCAAGGTCGCCTTGCAGCGTCCCAACGGGCTTGCCACGCAGTTCTGGCGGTCGCTGTCGGCACTCCACCGGCTTGATGCGCAGGCCATCGCACTTCTGGAGCGTGTCGGTCTTGCCGATGCCCGCCATGCGCTGGCCGCCGATCTGTCCTATGGCCGCAAGCGCGCGCTTGAGATCGCCACCACGCTGGCGCTCGATCCCAAGGTGCTGCTGCTGGATGAGCCGATGGCCGGCATGGGCCATGAAGACGTCCACACCATTGCCGCCCTCATCGCCGATGTGGCGAAGGACCGCGCGGTCCTGATGGTCGAACACAATCTCAAGGTGGTGGCCGACATTGCCCACCACGTCACGGTGCTGCAGCGCGGCGAGATTCTCGCCTCCGGCAATTATGCCACTGTCTCGAAGGACGAGCGCGTGCGCACCGCCTATATGGGAACCGAACATGAATAGAGGCCAACCGCTCCTGTCCGTGCGCGGGCTCAATGCCTGGTATGGCGAAAGCCACGCCCTGCACGGCGTCGACCTCGACATCTGGCCGGGCGAGACGATCACGCTTCTGGGCCGCAACGGCGTCGGCAAGACGACGACGCTGCGCGCCATCATGGGCATCATCCGCAAGCGCACCGGCACCATCACGCTCGACGGCAAGGACATCATGCGTGTGCCGCTTCACCGTATCGCCTATGCGGGCCTCGGCTTCGTGCCGGAGGAACGCGGCATCTTCGCCACGCTCAGCGTGCATGAAAACCTGCTTTTGCCGCCGGTCGTCGCCAAGGGCAGTCAGGGCGCGATGTCGCTCGATGAGATCTACGAACTCTTTCCCAACCTGCATGAGCGCCGCAACAGCCCCGGCACCAAGCTTTCGGGCGGCGAGCAGCAGATGCTGGCCATTGCCCGCATCCTGCGCACCGGGGTCAAGGTGCTGCTCCTTGATGAGCCGACGGAAGGGCTTGCGCCCGTCATCGTGCAGCGCATCGGAGATGTGCTGGTGGAGCTGAAAAAACGCGGCATGACCGTGCTTCTGGTCGAGCAGAATTTCCGCTTTGCCGCCAAGGTCGCCGACCGCTTCTACCTCTTGGATCATGGCGTGGTGACGGAAAATTTTCCGACCGCCGAACTGCCCGCCCGCATGGCAGAACTTACGCATGCATTGGGGGTCTGAATGACAATGATTTTTGGAATACCTTTGCAGGCGCTTCTCGGGCAGTTGCTGGTTGGCCTCATCAACGGCTCGTTCTATGCCATGCTGAGCCTTGGCCTTGCCATCATCTTCGGCCTGCTGCGCATCATCAACTTCGCCCATGGCGCGCAATATATGCTCGGCGCTTTTGTCGGCTACCTGCTGTTGAGCTGGCTCGGCATCGGCTATTGGCCAGCGCTGATCCTCGCTCCGCTCATCGTCGGGCTGGGCGGTGCAATCGTGGAGCGCGTGGCGCTGTCGCGGCTTTATAATCTCGACCCGCTCTATGGCCTGCTCTTCACCTTCGGCCTTGCGCTCGTGATCGAAGGCACGTTCCGCTATTATTACGGCGCTGCCGGCCAGCCCTATGCGGTGCCGCCGTCGCTTGCGGGCGGACATAATCTGGGCTTCATGTTCCTGCCGAACTATCGCGCCTGGGTAGTCGTCGCCTCGCTCATCGTCTGCCTTGGCACCTGGCTCTTGATCGAAAAGACCAAGCTTGGTGCCTATCTGCGCGCCGCGACGGAAAACCCGACGCTGGTGAAAGCCTTCGGCATCAATGTGCCGCTGCTTCTCACCTTCACCTATGCGCTCGGTGCCGCCCTTGCCGGTCTTGCGGGCATCATGGCCGCGCCGATCTATCAGGTCAGCCCGCTGATGGGCTCCAACATCATCATCGTGGTCTTTGCCGTGGTGGTGGTCGGCGGCATGGGATCGATCCTCGGCGCCATCATCACCGGCTATGTGCTGGGGCTGGCGGAAGGTCTCACCAAGGTCTTCTATCCGGAGGCCTCCAGCATCGTCATCTTCGTCATCATGGCTATCGTTCTTCTGGTGCGCCCCGCCGGACTGTTCGGGAAGGAGGCCTGACATGGCTGATACCGCTCTCAAGGCCACCGCCGCCCACGGCAAGACCCCTGCCGTCAACAGCCTTTCCGCCGTCATCCTCGGCATTGCCCTTGTCGGGCTGCTGGCCGCGCCCTTCATGGTCTATCCCATCTTCCTGATGAAGATGCTGTGCTTCGCGCTGTTCGCCTCCGCCTTCAATCTTCTTCTGGGCTACACCGGCATTCTGTCCTTCGGCCATGCCGCCTTCTTCGGTGGCGCGGCCTATATCACCGCTCATACGGTCAAGGTCTGGGGCGTCACGCCGGAGCTTGGGCTCGTGCTCGGCGTCCTTGCCGCCGCAGCCCTTGGCCTCGTCATCGGCTATCTTGCCATCCGCCGTCAGGGCATTTATTCGACCATGATTACGCTGGCGCTGGCGCAGATGTTCTTCTTCTTCTGCCTGCAAGCCTCCTTCACCCATGGCGAGGACGGATTGCAGGGCGTGCCGCGCGGATATCTGTTCGGCTTCATCGACCTCAACCAGCCGATGAACATGTATTATTTCGTGCTGGCGGTGTTCGTGCTCGGCGTCTTCATCATCTGGCGCATCATCAACTCGCCCTTCGGCATGATCCTGAAATCCGTGCGCGAAAACGAAAACCGCGCCATCTCGCTCGGCTATTCCGTCAATCGCTACAAGCTCGCAGCCTTCGTCATGTCGGCAGCGCTGGCCGGTCTTGCAGGCGGCTTGAAGGCGCTTGTCTTCCAGTTCGCGACGCTGACCGATGTTGGCTGGCAGATGTCGGGCGAAGTGATCCTGATGACGCTGCTCGGCGGCATCGGCACGCTGATCGGCCCCATCGTCGGCGCCGCCTTCGTCGTCGCCTTGCAGAACTATCTCGCAACATCCGACTTCCCCGTCACGATCGTAACCGGCGTCATCTTCATGGCCTGCGTTCTCCTGTTCCGCAAAGGGATCGTCGGGGAGTTCTATGCATCGCGGATTGGAAAGAAACTCTTCGGTTAAAACATGGCCTGCGGGGTGGCTGAAAACCCCGCCAATTGACTGGATATGAGATCATGACCGACACCTACGATTACATCGTGGTTGGCGCGGGCACGGCAGGTTGCGCGCTTGCGAACCGGCTTTCCGCAGACCACAACCGCTCCGTGCTGCTGCTGGAGGCAGGCGGAAAGGACAATTATGCCTGGATTCACATCCCCGTCGGCTATCTCTATTGCATCGGCAATCCGCGCACCGACTGGTGTTTTACCACCGAGGCCGAACCGGGCCTGAATGGCCGCTCGCTCGGCTATCCGCGCGGCAAGGTGCTTGGCGGCTGCTCCTCCATCAACGGCATGATCTATATGCGCGGCCAGGCCCGCGATTACGACCTGTGGCGTCAGTCCGGTTGCGACGGCTGGGGCTGGGACGATGTGCTGCCGCTGTTCAAGAAATCGGAAGACTATTTTGCCGGTGCAAGCGAGCTGCATGGCGCGGGCGGCGAATGGCGTGTCGAAAGCGCCCGCCTGCATTGGGATATCCTCGATGCCTTCCGCGATGCCGCCGTCGCCGCAGGCATTCCCGCCACCGACGATTTCAATCGCGGCGACAATGAAGGCGTCTCCTATTTCAAGGTCAACCAGAAGCGCGGCATACGCTGGAACAGCGCCAAGGCCTTTCTGCGCCCGGCGCTGGATCGCAAGAACCTGACCGTCGAAACCGGCGCGCATGTCCGCCGCATCGAGATCGAGGACCTGCGCGCCACCGGCGTCACCTTCGACCAGAACAGCGCGACCCGCACCATCAAGGCAAGGCGCGAAGTGATCCTTGCTGCCGGGGCGGTCGGCTCACCGCAAATCCTCGAACTGTCCGGCATCGGGCGCGGCGACGTGCTGCAACAGGCGGGCATTCCGGTCAAGCTGGAGCGCAAGCAGCTGGGCGAAAACCTTCAGGATCATCTGCAATTGCGCTGTGCCTATAAGGTCAGCGGCATCCCGACGCTCAACGAGAAGGCAAGCAAGCTTGTCGGCAAGGCGATGATCGGGCTGGAATATCTGCTGCGCCGTTCTGGTCCCATGTCGATGGCGCCGAGCCAGCTTGGCGTCTTCACCCGCTCCGACCCGTCCTATGAAACCGCCAATCTGCAATATCACGTGCAGCCGCTCAGCCTCGAAAAATTTGGCGAGGCCGTGCACCCCTTCCCCGCCTTTACGGCCAGCGTGTGCAATCTGCGTCCTGACAGCCGCGGCTCGATCCACATCAAATCGCCTGATCACCGGACCCAACCGGCGATCAGGCCGAATTATCTCGCCACCGAGAGCGACCGCCGCGTCGCTGCCGACGCCATCCGCCTCACGCGCCACATCGTAGCGCAAGCGCCCTTGCAGAAATATCGTCCGGAGGAGTTCAAGCCCGGTCCAAGTTACGAAACGCAGGAACAGCTGGAAAAGGCGGCGGGCGATATCGGCACGACGATCTTCCACCCCGTCGGCACCTGCCGCATGGGGCAGGATGCCGAGGCAATCGTCGATCCGCGCCTGCGCTTCAACGGTATTGCGGGCCTGCGCGTTGCCGACGCCTCGGTCATGCCTACCATCACGTCCGGCAACACCAACTCGCCCACTCTCATGATCGCCGAGAAGGCCGCACAGATGATTATTGCTGACAACCGATAAGCCAGCCGGATGGGCGGAAATGGCAATCCGCTCACTTGTCTGTGAACGCAATTTCAACATTGCACCCACGACAAATTCTGAAATAATTTTCCTTGTTTCTTGCCCGGTAAAAGGGAATTATCGGCAACAAGGTGGGCAGGGGGAGAAAGATCATCTCAAAAGATCGCTTTCCGGGACCGGCTCTCCAAAAGTTTTTGAACAAGGAAAACAAAATGTCGTCAGTCCTTTCCCGCTATACCCTGACCCGCCGCGCTGGTCTGAAAGCCCTTCTGTTCACCGCTGCCGCCCTGACCGTCGGCTTCGCGTCGGCGCCGAGCCACGCGGAAGACAAGACCATCAAGGTCGGCATCATGGGCGGTGAAGACGAAGACGTCTGGAAAGTCGTTGCCGAAGAAGGCAAGAAGCACGGCCTCAACATCGAGCGCGTGACCTTCAACGATTACAACCAGCCCAACGAAGCCCTGGAACGCAAGGAAATCGACGCCAACGCCTTCCAGCACAA
Organism: Ochrobactrum sp. PL_is501; assembly: GCF_055816895.1. Lineage (NCBI taxonomy): Bacteria > Pseudomonadati > Pseudomonadota > Alphaproteobacteria > Hyphomicrobiales > Brucellaceae > Ochrobactrum > Ochrobactrum sp. PL_is501. The sequence continues at coordinate 462,824 of NZ_JBVPGR010000040.1, forward strand.
GCCTTATCTCGATGAACAGATCAAGCAGCACGGCTACAAGATTTCCGTTGCCGGTTATACCGCCGTCTGGCCGATCGGCATTTATTCGCGCAAGCACAAGAGCCTTGACGAACTGAAGGAAGGCGCGGTCGTCGGCGTGCCGAACGATCCGTCGAACGAAGGCCGCGCGCTGCGCGTTCTGGAAGAAAAGGGCCTCATCAAGCTGAAGCCGGATGTAGGCATTCTGGCAACCCCGATCGATATCGTCGAAAACCCGAAGAAGCTTGAGATCAAGGAACTGGACGCCGGTGTCGTCGGCCGTTCCATCGACGATCTCGACGCAGCCATCGTGAACAACGACTGGGCAGCGAAGGCTGGCCTCAAGAAGGAAGAGGCCATCGGCTGGGAATCGAAGGAAAACAACCCATACAACAACTTCATCGCGGTCCGCACCGAAGATGAAAACGCCGAATGGGTGAAGAACCTCGTGGCTTCGTTCCAGAACGACGCCGTGAAGGCCGAACTCGACCGCGCCTACAAAGGCACCGGCATCCCGGCCTGGAACTAATCAACACAGCGGCACAAAGACCGCGCCGGAACCGTTTCCGGCGCGGCTTTTGTTGACGCGCGGACAACAATTGCCCTAAAGCATCGCCACAGCAAAAGCTGATGGCTTGAGCCAGGCATCGTCCTTCCTTGAAGCCTTATCGAATATCTCTCGTCGCTGCTCGCAGCGGCCTGTCCAGACATAGAAGAAACGACCGTGACCCTTAATTCGCCACCCGCCACGTCAGCGCCCATCGTCGAGATGAAAGACGTGCGCCGAATGTTCGGCGAAACGGCAGCCATCAACGGCGTTTCGCTTTCCGTCGCACGCGGAGAAATCCTCGGCATCATCGGCCGCAGCGGCGCTGGCAAGTCCACGCTGATCCGCTGCGTCAACGGCCTTGAAAAGCCGGATGCCGGTTCGATCCTGATCGAAGGCCGCGAAATCACCGGCCTGGGCGAAGACGCGCTGCGCCCGGTGCGCCGCCGCATCGGCATGGTGTTCCAGCATTTCAACCTGCTTTCCGCCAAAACCGTCGCCGAAAACATCGCCCTGCCGCTGAAGATCGCGGGCAAGCCGAAGGCCGAACGCGCCAGGCGCGTGGCGGAACTTCTGGAACTTGTCGGCCTTTCCGACAAGGCGACGCATTATCCGGCACAGCTTTCGGGCGGCCAGAAACAGCGCGTCGGCATTGCCCGTGCGCTTGCCGCCGAACCGGCTGTGCTGCTTTCCGACGAGGCGACATCCGCCCTCGACCCGGAAACCACGCAGTCCATTCTGGCGCTGCTGAAAGACATCAACACCAAGCTTGGCCTTACCATCCTGCTCATCACGCACGAGATGGAGGTTATTCGCCGCATCGCCGACCGCGTGATCGTGCTCGATCACGGCACGATTGCCGAGGAAGGCCCGGTCTGGAAAGTCTTCGCCAATCCGCAATCGCCTGTGACGCAAAGCATGTTGCAGGTGCTGACGCCGGAACTGCCCGTCGTCTGGCGCGACCGGTTGCAAAATTCCGGCAATCTCGCCGTGCTGAAAGTCAAGCTGTCGGGAGCGGCGGCAAAAGGCGCGTTCTTCAATAACGTCGCGGACGCCACCCAAATAGCACCGCAGCTGATCCATGGCGGCATGGACACGATCCAGGGCGAGCCGGTCGGCACGCTCTTCATCGGCCTGCCCGCGGGCGACCAGGCAAAGCTTGACGCCGCCATCACCTATCTCGACACCCACGCAGACGCCACGGAGGTACTCGGCTATGTCTCAGGCGATGCTTGATCTTCTCTGGCGCTCCTTCTGGGAGACGATCATCATGACCGGCTTTTCGAGCCTGATTTCGCTCGTCGTCGGCCTGCCGCTCGCGCTCATCATGATCCTGACCGAGCGCGGCGGCCTTGCCCAGAACCTGACTATCAACACGATCCTCGGCGCGATCATCAACGGCTTCCGCTCGGTTCCGTTCATCATCCTGCTGGTGGCGCTCATTCCCGTCACGCGCTTCATCGTCGGTACGTCCATCGGCACATGGGCCTCCATCGTGCCGCTGTCGATTGCCGCGATCCCCTATTATGCGCGCATTGCGGAAGTGTCCCTGCGTGAAGTGGATCACGGCCTCATCGAAGCCGCGCGCTCCATGGGCGCGAACCGCTGGACCATCGTGCGCGAAGTGCTGGTCCCCGAAGCCCTGCCCGGCATCATCGCCGGTTTCACCGTGACCATCATCACGCTTGTCGGCGCATCGGCCATGGCTGGCGCCATCGGCGCAGGCGGTCTTGGCGACCTTGCCATTCGCTACGGCTATCAGCGCTTTGAGACGCAGATCATGATCGCGGTCGTGATCATCCTCATCATCATGGTTTGCGGCATCCAGTGGATCGGCGACCGGCTGGTGAGCCGTCTCGACAAGCGCAACCTGCGCGCTTGACCAATCCCGCTTATCGCTTCCTCTCACGGAAACCCGCTTCCAGCGTGTTTCCGTCGGGGTCGAAGACAAGCGCCGCGTAATAGCCCATTTCTTCCGGCCCCTGATAGGCAGGGCCGCCGCTATCCCTGCCGCCTGCCTTGAGTGCTGCCTGATGAAAAGCCTCGACCGCCTCGCGGCTTCCGGCGGTAAACATCAGATGCAGGCGGTCGCCCGGCTTGTCCTCCCCATCGCCTGCCCCATCGGTGCCGCCATGGATCCAGAGAAACGGAACCGGGGCCCGCTCTCCCCCGCTGATGAAGAAACCAGTGCCTGAACGGGCAATGACCTCAAGGCCAAGTTCGGGCATGCAGCTTTCGTAGAAAGAAAGGCTGCGATTGACGTTACGGGCTTTGAAACCGATGTGATCGAAGAGCGACATAAGATGCAATATATCGCGGCCAATTATAAAGAAAAGCGGCGCTTCCCAATTTGGAAAGCGCCGTTATCAATATTCAATAGTGGTAATGTGAGAGCATGAATCAAGAAGGCGGTATGTGTGTGCGAAAATGGTGATTTTCGAGTACCGGAGCGGAGCGTACGTCTAACCATAGTCCCGAAAAGTTGCAGACTTTTCGGATAAGACTATGCGTCTTTGAAACCTACGTGAGCACCGGAACGCAGATAAATTGCCATTTGCAGCCACACAGGCGACTTTTGGAACAAGCTATCCGCGCGTCCGAGCCAACCCATCCTTCGCAGGCTGATATTTCGGATCTAGCTGCACGGCACGCGAATAGGAACTCGCGGCCTTGGCCTTGTCGCCATTGTGTTCGTAGACGAGTGCCTGATTGGCCCAGCTTTCCGCCACGTTCTGGTCTAGCGTGATGGCCGTATTGAAATCATCGAAGGCGTTATCGTAGTCGTCCAGCGCCACATAGGAAATGCCGCGACCATTATAAGGCTCGGGAGCCGTGGAGTTGAGAGAGATCGCCTTGGAGAAATCCTCGATGGCCTGCTTGTGCTGGCCTTTCGCCTGATAGATCAGGCCGCGATTGTGATAGGCGCGGCCATCCGTCGTCTGCAAGGCAATAGCCTGATTGAAGTCGCTGAGCGCCTGATCGAGCCGTCCGGCCTGTCGATAGACATTGCCGCGCCCGATATAGGCGGCGTCATATTGCGGGTTGAGCTGGATCGCCTTGCTGTAATCCTGCGCGGCTTTGGCGCTGTCGCCCATATAGCGATAGACCAGCGCGCGGTTGGAATAGGCCTGATAGAAATTCGGATTGAGTGCGATCGCCTGATCGAAATCGCGTACCGCTTCCTTGTAGCGCCCGGCCTTGCCATAGGCGGAACCGCGGACATTATAGCCTTCCGGGTCACGCGGATTGCTCTGGATCACGCTCGTCAGCGAACTGATATTCTCGCTCGACCCTTGCGCCTTGTCCACCGTGCTCAGCGCCGTCGTCGTGGAGCTTTGGCAGCCCGCAACGGTCAAAGCCAGAAGTGCGGCGGCAATGAGAAGGCCGTTTCGGCCTGTTCCACCCAATGCCTCAATTCCCGCAACCTTCGTTCCGGATGATTGCATCATCTTCAAGCGTGTGGGCAACGATTGCATTCCTTTCAGCTCGCATAGGGCGCAAACCCCTTGTGCTTCTTCTCCATCCCGTGCCGGCCCCATTCGGGGCTTGCTCCTGCCGGGCTATTCTGCCTGTTACGGTACTATACTGGCCTCAACCAGCAGATAAAAACAGCAAAAAGGCGGCATTGTCTTGAGCGTGGCCCAGCTTCGGACAGCGCGCCGGACAGGCGGATATCCTAATTATTTGTTTTTACACATAATGACGCATGATAAGTCCAGAAACTTTTCGTAACGCCGTATTAAAATTGGAAACAGAATAAATAAAATACATCTGGAATGGTGATGCCAACCCTCGTTTCGCGCCGAAAACGAACCCACAAACCTGATGTCAAAACATGCAAAATCCGGCGCAGGCAAAAGCCGACACCGGAAAGCAGAAAAGGCGCTGCTCAACAGCGCCTGATTTCAAAGTCGATCAGCGAGCGCCTGGACGGCCGCCGACGAGGCCTTCACGCTGAGCGCGCTTGCGGGCCAGCTTGCGGGCGCGACGAACGGCTTCTGCCTTTTCGCGAGCGCGCTTTTCGGACGGCTTTTCATAGTGGCCACGCATCTTCATTTCGCGGAAGATACCTTCGCGCTGCATCTTCTTCTTGAGAGCGCGGAGAGCCTGATCAACATTATTATCGCGGACGAGTACCTGCACGTGTATTCCCGTATCGGTTAGAATTTCGGTTAAGCCTGAGGCCGTTAGGGGGTCTTTTAACGATTACAGCCGGTCTGACCGGCCGCTCAACGCCCAAAGGCTCCCAAGCTTCGCAACGGATACGCTGCAAATTGGTCGTGGCTATTACCAGAAAGAGCCCGGCCTGTCCACCTCAAGATGCAACTTTGCCCACCGGCTTGCGCGAAATACCGGCTTGCGCACGATTTACTATGGCCGCGACTGCGAGAATAGGCTAAGCGGCACAGGTTTCTCGCATAAATCGGCCTCAATGGCGACCTATAGCACTTTGCCAGAAAACCGATAATGCCCCCTCTCATTTTATCCGATTCTCCATATGCCTCTCCGCAAACGACTCGTTATCCAGTTCACAGGCTATGAAGGCCTGCACCCCAAGGCCGTCCGCGTGCGCCATGCGCAGGCAATGAAGGATTTCGACCGCTTGTGGAACGCCAGGACCAGGCTGCCCCCCATGGTGGAGGAGCCTGACGATTGCGGCACGTTGGCCGCCATCACCACCGGCAATGGCTGGCAGACGGAAACCGAGTTCTGCCAGTTCGGCACGGCGGATATTTTCGACGATTATGCCGCGCGCTCGACACCGAAGCGCATGCTGACCGGTTTTCACGCATTCTTGAACATTCTCTTCACGGGCACGCTGTGGCGCTATCTGAGGACGAGCTGGCGCTTTGTCCTGTTTTTCCTGTGGCCCTTCCTGCTGTCGCTGGCGATTCTGGCTGTCGCAGCGCTTATCGTCTTCGCACCAATGGCGGCAGGCTTTTCGGCCTTGCATCTTTTCTGGTCGGTTCCGCTTGCCGCCTTTCTTGCCACCTTGCTGGTGCGCAAGCCCGGTGACCGGTTTTTTATGTCCTATCTGCTCGACGACTGGTCCGCGGCCTATGACCGTATCCATGGCCGCAACGAAAAGCTCAGCCAGCGGCGCAAGGCCTTTACCGAAGCCCTGAAACGGAAAATCGAAGAAAGCCAGGCCGATGAGGTCATCATTGTCGCGCATAGTCTCGGCACGGTGCCAGCCGTGGAAGCGCTTGCCGATCTCCAGCGCGAGCGCCCCGACCTTCTGACGAGACAGCCCGTTTCGCTGCTTGCCATCGGGTCATGCCTGATGATGATCGCGTTGCACCCCAGGGCAAAGTCCCTGCGCGAAGATGTGCGCGTGGTGATCGAGGAAAGCCCGGTCCTCTGGTCGGAGTTCCAGGTGCTGACCGACATCATCCACTTCTACGGCTCCGACCCGGCAAAGGTGCTGAAGCTGAAGACCAACAATCCGCCGCTCATCCACCGCATTCGCTTCAAGCATGTGCACAGCGAAAACCGCTACAAGCGCTCCAAGGGCAATTTCTTCCTGATGCATCTGCTTTACATGCGCGGGGCGGAAAAGAAGAATTTCTATGATTTCGGCATGTTCCTGCACGGCCCGTTCTTGTTCCGCGAGCTGATGACCGAGCACAAAGGAAAAGCCGCCCCTCTCGATGAAGAAGGACGGCTTCCGGCTTCATATCGCGAAGCGGCTTGAACCCCGATTGCTTAGCCTTCGGGCGGCGCTACCACAGCAATCGTCAGCCAGGTTGCGGTTAGCGCGGGCTTCAGCGAGTTTTCGATTTCCAGCGTCACATCATAGTGATTGACCACGCGACCGGACGGACGGATATCCGCATCCGCCAGCTTGAAGCGGGCGCGCACGCGCGAACCCGTCTTGACCGGCGACATGAAGCGCAGCTTGTCGAAGCCGTAATTGATGCCCATCGTGGCGCCTTCCAGCATCGGCAACGCTTCATAGGCCAGCGTCGAAAGCAGCGACAGCGTCAGGAAACCATGCGCGATGGTGCCGCCAAACGGCGTTTCCTTGGCGGCGCGTTCCGGATCGACATGGATGAACTGATGATCGTCGGTCGCATCCGCGAACTGGTTGATCATTTCCTGCGTGACTTCGCGCCACTCGGAACATCCGATTTCCGTGCCGATTGCCTCGCGCAACTGGTCGAGCGTGATTGCGTCTTTCATTCGCTGGCTATTCCTGCTGATGTGATTTGCCTTGTGTTTAACCAATAAAGCTCAGGCGGCAACCAGAATTTCCCGTGCTATATCGTTCCAATGCGAGAAAACCTGATGCGCGCCCTTGCCCGCCAGTTTTTCCGCATGGCCCTCATAGGTGTGTCCGCCGCCCGTATAACCGAATGCCGTCATGCCCGCAGCGATGGCTCCTTCAACGCCAAAAGGCGAATCCTCGATCACCACGCAACGCGCCGGATCGACGCCCATTTTGTCGGCTGCAAACAGGAACAGGTCTGGCGCAGGCTTGCCGCGCTTGACCATGCTGGACGAATAGACCGCATCGCCGAAATAGTGGCTGATGCCGGTCTTTTCCAGGCTGAACGCTATGCGCTCGGGTTGTGACGAGGACGCCACGCAGCGCTTCTGCGGCAACTCGCGCAGGAAGTCGGCAATGCCGACGGTCGGCTGCAAGCCTTCGGCAAACAGGATTTTCGTCGCGGGCCAGAACTGGCTCGTCGCCTCCTCCGGCAGGCGATGCCCGGTCATATCCTCGATCATCTTCATGATATCGGCCTGCTTCATGCCAATGCCCTTGGCAACCGTGCCCTGCGGCAGCTTCATGCCGTGGTCGGCATAGACCTGCTCGAACGCCAGACAGGAAAGCGGCTCGCTATCGACAAGCACACCGTCGCAATCGAAGATCACGAGATCGAAGGGGGATACGCTGCTCATTTTGGCTCCAGTGACATGCCTATTTTGTCGCGCAGTTTGGAGGTGCGCGTCCCTCGGTGTTGATATAGAGACTGTTCATCTATTACGCACCTATATCAACACAAGCGTGACAAAATTACCTCGCTTGCTGGGTTCTGAGATTTTGCGGAGATTTTCATGACGACAAATGTGGCACTGGTTGGACTGGCGCGTGATCTCGCGGCGCGGGCCGAAACCGGCAAGCCGATCCGCATCGGTCTTATCGGCGCTGGCGAAATGGGCACCGACATTGTAACCCAGGTTGCGCGGATGCAGGGCATCGAAGTCGGCGCGCTCTCCGCCCGCAGGCTGCCGAACACCTTCAAGGCTGTCCGCACCGCCTATGGCGACGAGGACAACGCGCAAGAAGCCGCCACCGAATCCGCAATGACCCGCGCTATCGAAGCGGGCAAGATCGCCGTCACCGACGACAACGACCTCATTCTTTCCAATCCGCTGCTCGACGTCATCATCGATGCGACAGGCATTCCGGAAGTGGGTGCCGAGACCGGCATCGAGGCCATCCGGAACGGCAAGCACCTCGTCATGATGAATGTGGAAGCCGATGTCACCATCGGGCCATATCTCAAGGCCGAAGCCGACAAGCAGGGCGTGATCTATTCGCTGGGCGCAGGCGACGAGCCTTCATCCTGCATGGAACTGATCGAGTTCGTTTCCGCCATGGGCCACAAGGTCGTGGCTGCTGGCAAGGGCAAGAACAATCCGCTCAATTTCGATGCGATCCCCGACGACTATCAGGAAGAGGCCGACCGCCGGAACATGAATGTCCGCCTGCTGGTGGAATTTGTCGACGGCTCCAAGACGATGGTTGAAATGGCGGCCATCGCCAACGCCACCGGGCTTGTGCCGGATGTTGCAGGGATGCACGGCCCGAAGGCCGCAATCGACGAATTGAACCGCACGCTGATCCCGAAGGAAGACGGCGGCGTTCTCAACAAGACAGGCGTGGTGGATTATTCCATCGGGCGCGGCGTATCGCCGGGCGTCTTCGTCATTGCCAAGATGGAACATCCGCGTCTGGTCGAGCGTCTGGAAGACCTGAAAATGGGCAAGGGTCCCTATTTCACCTTCCACCGGCCGTTCCACCTCACCTCGCTGGAAGTGCCGCTGACGGTGGCGCGCGTGGTGCTGCACGGCAAGACCGACATGGTGCCGCTGCCGAAGCCGGTGGCGGAAGTCTGCGCCGTCGCCAAGAAGGACTTGCGGCCCGGCGACCAGCTCGATGCCATCGGCCAATATTGCTACCGCTCATGGATCATGACGACGCCGGAAGCCCGCGCGGCCAAAGCCATTCCCTGCGGCCTGCTGCAGAACGGCACGGTCCTCGCGCCGATCCGCAAGGGCGAACTCATCACCTATGCCAACGCGGCCCCGAAGCCCGGCTCGAAGATAGCCGAACTGCGTGCATTGCAGGACAAGATGTTAGGGCAGTAAGGCAGTAAGGCAGTAGGGCAATATGTTAAGGGAGTAAGGCGAATAGGGGGAGCATGTTTGCAAGTCAAACATACTGCCCTACTGCCTTACTGCCCTATTGCCTTCCCTTAGTGATCCAACGCCTTCACAATGCTCTCCACCATCTTCTTCGCGTCGGCAAAGAGCATCATGGTGTTGTCGCGGAAGAACAGCTCGTTCTCCACGCCTGCATAGCCGGAGCCCATGCCGCGCTTGATGAACAGGACCGTGCCCGCCTTGTCGACATCAAGGATCGGCATGCCGAAGATCGGTGACTTCGGATCGGTCTTCGCCGCCGGATTGGTGACGTCGTTCGCGCCGATCACGAAAGCCACGTCGGCCTGCGCGAATTCCGAATTGATGTCTTCCAGTTCGAACACTTCATCGTAAGGCACGTTGGCCTCGGCCAGAAGCACATTCATATGCCCCGGCATACGGCCCGCGACCGGGTGGATGGCGTATTTCACTTCCACGCCTTCGGCCTTCAGCTTGTCGGCCATTTCCCGCAGCGCGTGCTGGGCCTGCGCCACCGCCATGCCATAGCCCGGCACGATGATGACCTTGGAAGCGTTCTTCATGATGAAAGCCGCATCGTCGGCAGAGCCCTGCTTGACCGGACGCTGTTCGACCTCGCCAGCCGGACCGCCGGACGTATCGCCGCCAAAGCCGCCGAGAATGACCGAGATGAACGAGCGGTTCATGCCCTTGCACATGATGTAAGACAGGATTGCACCCGACGAACCAACCAGCGCGCCGGTGATGATCAGCGCCAGATTGCCAAGCGTAAAACCGATGCCCGCCGCTGCCCAGCCCGAATAGGAGTTGAGCATCGAAACGACCACCGGCATATCCGCGCCGCCAATCGGGATGATGATGAGAACGCCGAAGGCTAGCGCCAGAAGCACGATCAGCCAGAACACGAAATGGCTTTCGGTGTTCGTCAAAACGACGATCAGAAGCACGATAGCGGCGGCCAGAGCCGCATTGATGACATGGCGGCCCGGCAGCATGATCGGCTTGCCCGACATGCGGCCATCAAGTTTCAGGAAGGCAATGATCGAGCCGGTGAAGGTGATCGCGCCAATCGCCACGCCCAGCGACATTTCGATCAGCGCCTGACCGTGAATCTGCCCCACTTCGCCAATCCCGAAGGAATGCGGGGAATAGAGCGCGGCTGCGGCCACCAGAACGGCGGCAAGGCCGATCAGCGAGTGGAAGGCTGCGACAAGCTGCGGCATGGCCGTCATGGCGATGCGGCGCGCGATGACAGCACCGATGCCGCCGCCAATGGCGATGCCAATGACGATCAGCACAAGACCGCCAAAGCTCGGGCGCGCCAGCAACAATGTGGTGAGGATGGAAATCCCCATGCCGATCATGCCGTACATATTGCCCTGACGGCTGGTCGTCGGATGCGACAGGCCGCGCAGCGCCAGAATGAACAGCACACCGGAGACGAGATAAAGGAAGGCTGCGAGATTAACGCTCATGTTCGTTCAGCCTCACTTTTCTTTTTTCTTGTACATGGCGAGCATGCGCTGGGTGACCAGAAAGCCGCCGAAGATGTTGACGCTCGCCAGAATGAGCGCGATGAAACCGAAGCCGGTTGCCCAGCCCGAAAGAGAAAGGCCGACCGCCAGAAGCGCGCCCACCACGATCACCGATGAAATGGCGTTGGTAACGGCCATCAGCGGCGTATGGAGCGCAGGCGTGACCGACCAGACGACATAATAGCCGACGAAGATCGACAGGATGAAAATCGCAAAGCGGAACACGAACGGATCGATTGCGCCGCCCGATGCGGCATGCGCGGCAGCCGCCGCCGCATCGCCCAGACCGCCAGCATTTTCCGCCGCCTGACGCACGGCATCCGCTGCCTGATTCAGGCTCTCAAGAGCTTTATCGAGATTTGTATCGGCCATTATGCCTCTCCTCCATCAGCTGGAGTTTTGGGGGAAGACGGGGTCTTCGGGGCTTTAGCTGGTGTTTTCTTGGCAGGCTTCGCTGCCGCCTTCGGCGCGGCCGCCTTTGCGACCGGTTTCTCCGCTTTCGGTTTCGGCGCGGCTTTCGGTTTTACAGCTTTTTCAGCGGCCGCAGCCGGTGCCGTTTCAGCCTTGGCGAAAGCCGGATGCAGGATTTTGCCCTGATGGGTGAGAAGCGTTGCCTTCACCAGCTCGTCTTCCGGATCGATTTTCAGAAGCTTCGTTTCCTTGTCGACCAGCGTTTCGACAAAGGCGATCAGGTTGCGCGCATAAAGCTGCGAAGCGCTTGCAGCGATACGGCCCGGAACGTTGAGATGACCGACAATCTTGACGCCATTGACCTCGGCGATCTGACCGGCAATCGCGCCTTCGACATTGCCGCCGCGCTCGACCGCCAGATCGACCAGCACCGAGCCGGGACGCATGGAAGCGACCATTTCCTTGGAAACCAGACGCGGGGCCGGACGGCCCGGAATGAGCGCCGTAGTGATGACGATATCCTGCTTGGCGATGTGGTCGGCAACAAGTGCCGCCTGCTTCGCCTGATATTCCTTCGACATTTCCTTGGCGTAGCCGCCAGCGGTTTCCGCCGCCTTGAACTCGTCGTCCTCGACGGCGATGAATTTCGCGCCAAGCGAGGCGACCTGTTCCTTTGCAGCCGGGCGAACATCGGTGGCCGTCACGACGGCACCGAGGCGGCGCGCGGTCGCAATCGCCTGAAGACCGGCAACGCCCGCCCCCATGACGAATACCTTTGCGGCAGGCACGGTGCCCGCCGCCGTCATCATCATCGGCATGGCGCGGTCATAGACTTCCGCCGCATCGATAACCGCCTGATAACCGGCAAGGTTCGCCTGCGATGACAGCACGTCCATCACCTGCGCACGGGTGATGCGCGGCATGAACTCCATCGTGAAGGCCGAAATCCCGGCCTTGGCAAGCGCTGCAACGGCGTCCTCATGACCATAGGGGTCCAGCATGGCGAAGAGTGCCGCGCCCGATTTATACCTTTTCAGTTCCGCATCCGAGGGGCGGCGCACTTTCAGCACGACATCCGCCGTTTTCGCATCCGCCGCCGTGCCGATGCGGGCACCGGCTGCCGTGAATTCAGCATCGGGAATGCGCGATTTCTCACCGGCGCCTTTTTCCACCACGACATCGAAGCCGAGCGCGATGAATTTCTTCACCGTCTCCGCCGACGCCGCGACACGGCTTTCATTGGGGTCGCTTTCTTTCGGGATAAATAACGTCTGGGCCAAGCTGGTTTCCCTTTCGTGGCGTTCTTCCGGGGTTGATTCCGGTCAGGCACAGTTACGAGCTCCCGGGATGAAGCCCGTTCAAATAAACTGAACTATGAACATGCATAAAACCCCGGCACGGTGTCCCATGCCAAGGCAATCGATCAAATAGTGCGGGTTGATCCCGGCTTGCGCTTCAGTTCAGCGGCACCGCGCCGGATACTTCCATCCGGCATCGGCCATGACTAAAGAATGAACCAGGCAGCGACGCAGACTAGAATGAAAAGAACGGTCGCGGAGAAGAAACCACCAGCAAAAAAGCCGAAAGCCATGGCAATCATAAGGGCGACGAGCGTCACCGTGCTCCATTTAACCAGGCCCGTGAAACCGGCATAAGTTTTCTCATGCTCGGAATAGTCCATCGGTGCGCCAAGTTCAGCCGGAGCCGTCGTATGATGTTCTGCCATTTTAGTTCCACCCATTCAGAATTTCCGCTTATATACCGTCAGTCTAAGCGAAAATAACTGCAATCTTCAATGCGCGACGAAAGAAACCCATGCATTGACGGCATGGCTTTTCGTCGCAGCTTCCCTCTCTCCGCAGAAGCGGTTCCGCAATCTTCGTAATGCGAAACGACCCTTCTGGCTATATTTAATTGTTTAAACTCATACGCCGAGACCGGTATATTTCGCGGTCGGCAGAATTGTCAGCGGCACGGAACTGTCCCGCATATCGGCAAACATGGCGCGGCGCTCATGCGGCTGCGACTTGAAGAACGGAAAGCGCACCGCCACCGCATCGCGGATGTTACGGATGGGTGCAGCGCCGAGACCGACCCTGATCCCATAACCTTCATGCTCGCGCGCATCGGCCATGACCGAGGTGCCGAAAATGCGCTTGTAGAACGCCATATGCTCCGGCTTTACCGAAGCAAGGCATTGATCCGCCGCGAAAAATTCCGAAGCCATCGCCGCGATGCGCAAGGTGATATAGGGAATGGCCGGATATTCGCTCAACAGTTCCGGATCGGCGGCAAAGCGGGTCGGATCGACAAAATGCATGCCGCTGTTGAGCAGCGGATCAAGAATATCCGGGAAAAGCGCATAGCTGGTGCCGCGCCGATGATCGGGCGTGATGTGATGGATGCGCAGCGTGCTGACCAGTTGCCCGTCCACATGAACGCCATAGACGAAGGCATGGCTGTCGCGGTCGATATCATCGACAATGGACGGCACTTCCGCCTCGTGCATCACATTGCGCGTGCGGTAGGAACGGTAGCGCAAGCGGCCGATTTCCTCGAGGTCCTCCGCATGGACGATGCGGCGATATTCCACCCGGTCGAGAAACTGCAACAGCTGTCGCGCGAAGTTGGACAATGGCGGTTTATCGCCTGTAACAGCTGTATTCGTCATGCAATCGATTTTCCGCACCCCCGCAAATCAGTGTGCAGAATATGCGCCTTTATCAGCATGTAAAGATATAACTTTGTGAGGCGCCTTCTTATAGCCCCGAGATAAACACTTCTTCGCCATAATTCGACGGGGCTTTATTGCGCGGAATGCAGGCGAATAGCGCAAAATGCGCCAATTACCGGCCAATTCACGGTTTTGCCTTAATTTGAAAACGCGCCATTTCAAAGCGGATTGGCGCTCGCCCGGATACGGGCCTGATCAGGCGAAGCTTCGTCCGCTATCGCGCCGCGCCGCAGCCTTCGCTGTCATGGCGGTGATCGCCTCGACCGGCACCGGCATGCCGAGAAGATAGCCCTGAACCAGATCGGCACCAGCCGCCACGCGGATCAGCGCGAGCTGTTCCTCGGTTTCAACACCTTCGACCGTCACGCCCAGCCCAAGCTCGTGCGAAAGCTGCGTGACGCCGCGCAGCAGCATCAGCGAGCGCCGGTCGGTGGTGATGTCGCGCACGAAGGAACGGTCGACCTTCACCTTGGTCAAGGGCAATGTATTGAGATAGCTGAGGCTGGAATAGCCGGTCCCGAAATCGTCGAGCGCGATATTGATCCCGGCATTCTTGAGCCGCTGCAACACCATCGACGTCTTGTTGCGGTCGGAAATGATGGCGCTTTCGGTCACTTCCACTTCAAGACGATGCGCCGGAAGTCCCGATTTCTGCAAGGCATTGGCGATATCGCGGGCAATATCGTTGCTCTTCAGATCGATGGCCGACAGATTGACGGAAACCCCGATCCGGTCGCCCCATGACTGGCAGTCCACACAGGCCTGCTCCAGCATGAAGCGGGTAATGTCGGTGATGATGCCCATTTCTTCGGCAAGCGGAATGAACTCGGTCGGCGGCACGAAGCCAAGCTCCGGATGTTCCCACCGCGCCAGCGCCTCACATGCGACAACGCGCAGGGACTGCGCGCTGACGATGGGCTGGTAGACGACCTTGATCTCGCCGTGACTGATGGCAAGCCGCAAATCGGCCTTGAGTTTCTGGCGCCCGCGATATTTGGTGTCCATGGCGTCAATGAAGATCGACCAGGACTTGTCTTCCCTGCTCTTGGCCTCGTAGAGCGCCAGATCGGCATTGATATGCATGCTGCCGACATCGGCCTTTTCGACATTCTCGATCGCCACGCCCGCGCTGATGTCGATGTGAACCTGATCGCCGTCCAGATCGTAAGCGCCGGACACAACATCGGTGATGTGATCCATGACGCCCGCGACATCGGCCTCGCCGCGCAGGTTGAAGACGAACACCACGAACTCATCGCCGCCGAAACGCGACGTGACGAAACGCTGCGGATCGAGCGAGTTCAAGCGCTCGGCGAACAGGCGCAGCAGCACGTCGCCGGTATGATGCCCCAGCGTATCGTTGACATGCTTGAAATGATTGATGTCGATGACGACGAGCGCCGCCTGCGTGTCCTTTTTCTGGTTGGAACGCAACGCCCGCACCATGGTCTCGAAATAATTGCGGTTCGGCAGGCCGGTCAGGCCGTCATAGCGCGCCATGTGCTGGATACGCGCTTCCGCTTCCACGCGCTGCGTCACATCCTCGAACATCAGCACCGCCCCTTCATTGAGGGTCTGATTGCCGATACATTCAATGTAACGCTGGTTTGAAAGCTGGAAAATATCGCGGGCGCGCCTGCCGAGCAGAAGGTCCTGCATGCGCACATGCACGCTTTTCAGGTCGTTCTGCGGAAACAGCCCCTTCTTGGCACAGTAGCGCAGAAGAACATCGAGCTTGCGGCCATGCAGCTTGGTATGCTCGGCGATCTGCAGCATCGCCTTGGCCTTGTTGTTGATGACCGCGATGCGCTGCTGGCTGTCGAACATCAAAAGCCCTTGCGGCATGTTGTTGAGCGCGGCATCGAAACGACCGGCCACGATGGAGAGCCGCCGCTTTCCCATGACGGCAGCGAAGAGAAACTCGCGCAGGCCGTTGGCCATCTGGATGTTGGACAGGAAATACGGGATCAGCAGCAGGCCGATGATGACGTGAAACGGCGTCCCCGCCAGAATGAGCCCGGCCAGAACCGGGATGAGCGTGCAGGCCGACATCAGGATGACGGCCTTCGCAGACGCATAATTGCGGCCCACGATGGAGACGACAGAGGCAAGCAGCACTGTCAGGCTGGCAAGTTCGGCAAAGGAATCCCGCAGCACGAAGCTTGAGAAGAAGCACAACATGCCGAGCGTCAGACACACTGCGGATGCGCCGACCAGATAGCGCGTTTCCCACCGGTCGAGATCGGCATGGGACAGCGGCTGCTGTTTTGCCTGATCGAACTTGTGCATGTCGAAGATGCGCCCGACGGCAATGATCGCGAACACGCCGGCAAAGACCAGATAACGCCAGTCCTCGGTTTTCACATAGATGACGACACAGGCTACAACGTGCGCGAGCAAGCCGAACCAGAGCGTCGTACGATTACCATACAGCGCTCTGAGAAAAGATAGCCGCACATCTGCAGGTATCTCAGGTTTACGGCTTTGCCACATTCGATGCATTTAATCCCTTATATGGGGCAGCAATATCGCACCAATGACTTAAAAATATCTTTCGGGATATTAAACCACAAGCTGTCATGCCAACCACCATAAGATGTATTCAGATGTTTTTTTAAGGAAAACCATAGACGCACAACCCCCCGCTCGTAATTACAACCAGAGGCATGTATTGTTTTAGTTGTTCTAATATTACTGAAACAGCCATGATTGGAGAACAGGACAGGTTAACTGTCGCCTTGCTGAGAATTAATCCATATTAGTCGGGATGGATATTCTGCCGCCAGAGTCCCGACTTTTAGAGAAAAATCCTGCCATCCAAGGTCCAGAAAAGGGAAATAACCGCAAAAAGCTTCCAACTTTGTCAGAGTTGATGCCCCCCGTCGACGGTGATGATCGAGCCGGTCATATAGCGGCTGGCATCGGAAGCCAGCATCAGCACAACCCCGTCGAGATCCTGCGGCTCGCCCAGACGCCGCATCGGGTTTCGCCCTTTGAAGTAGCCCCCTGCCGGGCCTTGCAGCTGTTCTTCATTGATTCGCGTTGGAAACCAGCCCGGCGAAATCGCGTTGACGCGAATATCATGCGCGGCCCATTCCAGCGCCAGCGCCCGCGTCATCTGCGTCACGCAGGCCTTGGACATGGAATAGGCGGCAGCGCCTTTCTGCGGGCGCTCGCCCAGAATGCTGGTCGTGTTGACGATGGAGCCGCCCTCGCCGCGCTCGATCATGCGGCGCGCGGCCTCCTGCGCCACGAAAAAGGCTCCGGCGACATTGACCTCGAATATATGTTCCAGCATGTCGCGCGTCGTGTCGAGCGCACGCGCCATATGCGCAACGCCGGCATTGTTGAAGAGCGCCGTTATCGGTCCGAAACGCGCTTCCGCCTCATCGAAAGCGCGCATGATTTCATCGGGATGGGTTACATCCGCCATGATTTCCAGAACTTCGCCGCCCGATGGGCAAATGCTTTCGCCTGCATGGGTGCGCGAGATCGAAATCACGCGTGCACCATGCCCGGCCAGCACATGAACCATGCGCAGGCCCAACCCCGAAGAACCACCCGTCACGGCAATCACCTTGCCCCTGACGGAGAAAAGCTGATCGTCAGTCATTCATCCCCTCAACTGCCAATCCGTCTTTATTCATTCCTAGATTATCGGGAGCAGTATTTGAACCATCTTCGACCGTAAAAATCGGTTCAAATCAACGCAATACACAGAAGGCGCGACAAATGAGCAACCGTCGGGCCGCAAGACGACACCTGTTCGTGATTGCGCGGCCCATTGCGGAGAAGTAAGTGTCAACGCAGATAAGCGCATTATCCGACTGGTGGAAACGAACATTATGCCCAAGACTTCCCGCCCTCTCGTCGCCGTGCCGACCGATGTGAAGCCGTTTGAAAACTACACATGGCATGCCGCGCCGCAGCAATATCTGTCAGCGGCAATTGATGTTGCAGGCGTAACGCCGCTTCTGGTGCCGAGCTTCGGTGACAAATTAGACCTCGACGCCATTCTGGATGCCGTGGACGGTATTCTCGTCACGGGTTCCAAATCGAATGTTCACCCCGCCCTCTACGGTGCAGAGGCGGGTCCTGCCTTCGAGCCCTATGACAATGCGCGCGATGCAACGTCGCTGCCGCTGATCCGCGCAGCCATTGAAAGGGGCGTTCCGGTGCTGGCGATCTGTCGCGGCATACAGGAACTGAACGTCGCGCTTGGCGGGACGCTGGCCACCGAAATCCAGGAACTGGAAGGCCGGATGGACCACCGTGCGCCGGAATCGGAAAGCCAGGCGGAACGCTTCGCCATCCAACATGCGATCAAGCTCAACCCGAACTCATGCCTTGCAGAAATCCTGAAGGAAGACAGCATTCGCGTGAATTCCGTGCACCGCCAGGCCATCGACAAGCTGGCCCCGCAGCTTGAAGTGGAAGCCGTTGCCGAAGACGGAACCATCGAGGCTGTCTCGGTGAAGAATGCGAAGGGATTTGTCGTCGGCGTCCAGTGGCACCCGGAATATTGGGTGCATTCCGATGCCCCTTCCCGCAGGATCTTCGAGGCGTTTGGCGATGCAGTGCGCCAACATAGGGCAGTAGGGCAGTAGGGCAGTAGGGCAGAGAAGAATGTGGTGGTTGCGGTCATGCGCAACCAAAACATACTCCCCTACTCCCTTATTCCCCTATTCCCTTAACATACTGCCTTACTGCCCTACTGCCTTATTGCCTTAACATACCGCCTTAACCCGCGCCGTCTCCGGCACCGGCGTCAGGGCCGAACCAGTGTCGAACCACGCAATGAGATTGTCGATCACCAGATCCGCCATTGCCTGACGGGTTTTTTGCGATGCGGATGCGATATGGGGCAGCAGAACCGTGTTGGGCGCATCGAGCAGCCCCTGCGAAACATGCGGTTCGTTCGCGAAGACGTCGAGACCGGCGGCGGCAATCGTGCCATTGTTCAGCGCCGCGACCAGCGCATCCTCGTCGACCAGCGAACCGCGTCCGACATTGATCAGCACGCCATCGGCCCCAAGCGCCTCCAGCACTTCCGCATTGACCGCCCTGGCGGTTTCCGCCCCGCCCGGCGCCACCAGAATGAGCGTGTCGACGGCCTTGGCAAGTTCCTTGAGGCTTGGATAATAATCGTAGCGCACGTCGCTTGCCTGACGGCGATTGTGATAGGCAATCGGCAGGCCGAATGCCTCGATCCGGCGGGCCACCGCCTTGCCGATACGGCCAAGGCCGAAAATGCCGATCTTGCGACCGCGCAGCGAAAGCTTCGACAGCGGGTAGCGGCCTTCCTTCACCCAATTGCCAGCGCGCAGGAATGCCTGCGACTTCGACAGTTCGCGCACCGTGTCGATCAGGAGGCCGATGGTCGTATCCGCCACTTCATCGGTCAGCACGTCCGGCGTGTTCGTGACCATCACATTGCGGGTGGCGGCATGTTTTGCATCCACCGCATCATAGCCGACGCCGAAATTGCCGATGATTTGCAGATTGGGCAATGCATCGATCAGCCCCGCATCGACGGTCGACATGCTGGCAATGCCCTTCACGTCCTTGGCCCACGCAGCATCGACCAGCGTTGCGTCGCCGCGCGGAATGCGGCGCACCGAAAACTCACCCGACAGGCGCTCGACGGCATAGTCGTTGAAGTTTCCGAGCACAAGAATGGTGGCATCGCGCTTGGTCATGACAATATTCCTCTGGGCAGCATGGGGCAGTTCGTTGAAGATCGGCGACCGGCCAGCCAAAGGCCGCAACCGGACCCGAAGCGGGGGAAATCAGCCGTGTTTCGGCTTGGAGGTCGATTGCCGGATATGCAGTTCCGGCTTGATGAGTTCCTGCATTGAGGAAACCTCGACGCCGTTGAGCTGATCGAGCAGCGCGCGCGCCGCGCGGCGTCCCACTTCGCGCTGCCCGTTCCAGACGGTCGTGAGCGCAGGCGTCGCAATGGCCGCTTCCTCAAGATCGTCATAGCCGGTCACGGAAATGTCCTCGCCCGGCACCAGCCCGGCGCGGGCGATGCCGTTCATCAGGCCGATGGCCGCCAGGTCGTTCCAGCAGACCGCAGCCGTCGGCTTGTCCTTCAATGCCAGAAACTGCGGCGCGACCTCAAAGCCGCCCTGCTTCGTGCGCGGCCCGGCGATGCGCCAGTCCGGGCGAACCTCAAGGCCAGCCTTTTCCATGGCCTGCACATAGCCGCGATAACGGTCGCGGCCCGTCGACGTCTGGTCGGTACCGCCGATCATCGCGATGCGCGTATGGCCGAGCGAGATCAGGTGATTGGTGGCAAGGCCGATGCCATAGGCATCATCGCCCCGGAAAACCGGCGCGTGAACGCCCTCGACACTACGCGCGATCAGCACGACCGGCAGGCCATTGTCCTCGGCAAGCTGGATATCTTCCGGCGGCGTGCCGATGGCGGGCGACATGATGACCCCGTCCGCGCCCAGTTGCAGCAGCGTATCCATGAAGGTGCGCTGCTTTTCGAGCTGGTCGTAATGGTTGGACAGGATGAAGGTCTGGCGCGAGCGGTCCAGTTCCGTTTCGATGGATTTGAGAATTTCCGCGAAGAACGGGTTCATGATGTCATGCACCACGACGCCGACAATGCCGGAGCGCGAGGTGCGCAGGCTCGCGGCGCGCCGGTTATAGATATAACCGATGGCGCGGGCATGTTCCTTGATCTTCTCGCGGGTCTGGTCGGCAACGAGGGGGCTGTCGCGCAAAGCGAGCGAAACGGTGGCTGTCGAAACACCAAGCGCATCAGCGATGGTCGATAGCTTTATTTTCTGGGCCAAGTCGCCTCCCCAAATTGGTCCGTGCCGCAGTTGGAGACGCGGCCGCAACCTGACAAGGCGGGACGCGACCGTTCGTCCTGCGAACGGTTATGCCATTGCCATCCTTGAATTGGAAGCATTTTCGATAGCACGCAACCTGAAAAGTGTTTCACGCTTTCCCGCCAAGATGCGCGTCAAAACAAATAGTTAGAGCTTGAGGATCGGCGGGCTTATTCCACCTCGTCCTCTTCCAGCACTTCCGCTTCCGGCTCTTCGGGCAGGCGCACGACGCCACGCAGCGCGAGATTGCTCTCCATCCGGCTCAACATCTTGAGGAAGGTCTTGCGGTCCTTCTTGTCGAGGCCTTTCAGCATGTCCTTTTCGGTTTTGCGAATGGATTTCTCGATCGCCTTGATGGTTTCGAGGCCGGCCTGCGTGAGATAGATATGCGACTGGCGCTGATCGGTTTCCGAGGCGCGCTTGGCGACAAAACCCTGGCTTTGCAGGCGGGCAATGGTTTTGGTGATGGTCGGCGGACGCACGCCCAGCCGCTGCGCAAGAACGCCCGGCGTCAGCCCGTCTTCCGCAGCCAGTTGCAGCATGACCGCATCCTGCCCCGCATAGAGCCCCTGCTCCAGAAGCCTGGTGGCCAGCACCGTCCGCGACAGTCTCGCCACGGATTGCAGCCGGTAAAGTACAACCGCCTTATTGTCCTTGCTCATCGCCACCTCGCCCTTTTTACGACGTCTCGCTGTAGCCCGATCGATAGTCCCGCCTGTTCTCATATCGTAAAATATTGTCCGACTTATGAAACAACAAGCGCCTGTTGCTGTCATGGCTAATGGACGTTACGCTTCCGGGCTCCGATGAAATGAATGAAGTGAGGAAAACATGACCGATCTGCGCGACCAGAACAGCAACATGATTGTCGTTCTGCCTCTTGGCGCTCACGAACAGCATGGACCTCATCTGCCGTTCGAAACCGATACGATCATCGCCGAAGGCATTGTCGCGCGCGTCAGCGATGCGCTGCCGCCCGAACTGAATGTCAACTTTCTGCCCGCACAGCCGGTCGGCTATTCCATCGAGCACATGGACACGGAAGGCACCCAAAGCCTCGCCTTTGCCGAGGCCGTGAACCAGTGGATCGGCATCGGTGAAAACCTTCACGCGGGCGGCATTCGCAAACTGGTCATGCTGAACGCGCATGGCGGAAATTCGCCATTGATGACGATTGTCGCGACGGAACTGCGCACAAGGCTCGACATGCTGGCCGTCGCCACGAGCTGGACCCGCTTCGGCCTGCCGGAAGGGCTGATTGCGCCGGAGGAGAAGGCGCTCGACATTCATGGCGGCTTCATCGAGACATCGGTGATGCTGGCGCTGCGCCCCGATCTGGTGGACATGTCGAAGGCGCGCAACTTCTCCAACGCCCAGTCACGCTATGCCGAGGAATTCAAATTCCTGCGCGCCTATGGCCCGCACGCCTTTGGCTGGAAGATGCACGACCTCAACCCGGAAGGCGTCGCAGGCAACGCGGCCGCCGCAACGGCGGAAGCAGGCGAAAAGCTGATCGCCAACGCGGTTGCCGGTTTCATCGAATTGCTGCGCGATGTCGACAGATTTGACCTTGCCCGGCTCGGTCCCGCCGTCATGGCGCGAACGTGATGTAATATTATAGCATTGCATATGGCATTCACGCCGCCCTTCCCTTATATGAATTGTCCTGTCCGAGGTTTCGGTGCCGTGCCGCTTTGTGCTGGCTGCCCCGCACCTCGATTTCCAAAAGGCCACAACTTCAAGAGGCATGACCATGAGCCAGGCTGAAGCCCAAACCGAAGCTCCGTCTGAAACGAAGACGACCACTGAAGCTGGCCGCATTCCCGTGACCGTTCTGACGGGTTATCTGGGGTCGGGAAAGACCACCCTTCTCAACCGTATCCTGACCGAAAACCACGGCAAGCGTTATGCCGTCATCGTCAATGAATTCGGCGAGATCGGCATCGACAACGACCTGATCGTCGAGTCGGACGAAGAAATCTACGAAATGAACAATGGCTGCATCTGCTGCACCGTGCGCGGCGACCTGATCCGCGTGGTGGAAGGCCTGATGCGCCGTCCGGGCCGTTTCGACGCCATCATCGTGGAAACTACAGGCCTTGCCGATCCTGTTCCGGTGGCGCAGACCTTCTTCATGGATGACGACGTGCGCGCCAAGACCGGCCTCGACGCCGTTGTCGCGCTTGTCGATGCCAAGCACCTGCCGCTGCGCCTGAAGGACAGCCGCGAGGCGGAAGACCAGATCGCCTTCGCCGACGTGGTGCTGATCAACAAGACCGACCTCGTGACGCCGCAGGAACTGGCCGCTATCGAGGCGACGGTGCGCGCCATCAACCCGCATGCCATCATCCATCGCACCGAGCGCGCCTCCATCCCGCTCGACCGCGTGCTGGACCGCGGCGCCTTCGACCTGAAGCGCGTTCTGGACAACGATCCGCACTTCCTCGACCATGATCATCCCGATCACGTCTGCGGCCCGGACTGCGATCACGATCATGACCATCATGGACACGATCATCATCACCATGCGCATGATCACGATCATCATGACCACCATCACGACCATGACCATGTATGCGGTCCTGATTGCGACCATGACCACCATCACCACGATCACGCCTCGCCGATCCACGATGTGACGGTGAAGTCGGTATCGCTCCGGGCTGGTGAAATCGACCCGGCGAAATTCTTCCCGTGGGTTCAGAACATCACCCAGACGCAGGGACCGAACATTCTGCGCCTCAAGGGCATCATCGCCTTGAAGGACGACCCGGACCGCTATGTGGTGCAGGGCGTGCACATGATCATCGAGGGCGACCACCAGCGCGCTTGGAAGGAAGATGAAAAGCGGGAAAGCCGCCTTGTCTTCATCGGGCGCGAACTCGATCCAGCCGCCCTGAAGGCCGGTTTCGAAAACTGCCAAGCCCAGTAATAAAAGCCCAGCAATAGAAGCAAAATAAAACAGAAATACCGGAAGCCGATGCCTACAGTAGCTCCGCTCGACCTTGACGGTCATTGTCTTTATGCGCGCTTTGTCGGCGGCATTCCCACCTTCGCCATGGCCGATGGCTCGATCCATCAGCTCAACAACGCAAACAGCACCGCGACAGCCCATGACGGGCTGTTGAGCGCGGCTGTTTCGGTTGACGGCAAGTCGCTCGTCACCGGCGGCGAAGACGGTCGCGTCTGCCGCACGGATGCCGATGGAACGGTGACGGAACTGGCAAGGATTCCGCGCAAATGGATGACGGCTGTGGCGGCGGGTCCGGGCGGCACGGTCGGCTTCGCATCGGGCCGCACTGCCTGGGTGCGCACCTCGGATGGCAAGGTGCAGGAATTTGCGCAGGAACGCAGCGTCGAAGGCATCGCCTTTGCGCCGAAGGGCCAGCGGCTTGCCATTGCGCGCTATAATGGCGCGACGCTGATCTGGACCGGCACGGCGGCAAAGCCTGTCGAACTGGAATGGAAGGGCGCGCATATCGGCGTGATCTTCTCGCCCGATGGCCGCTTTCTCATCACCTCGATGCAGGAAAACGCGCTGCATGGCTGGCGTCTCGAAGATGCCAAGCACATGCGCATGACCGGCTATCCGGCGAAGGTCAAGGACTGGTCGTGGAGCGCCAAGGCCAAGTGGCTCGCCACCTCCGGCGCGCCTGCGGCCATCGTCTGGCCTTTTGCTGGCAAGGACGGCCCGATGGGCAAGGCCCCGCTGGAGCTTGGACTTCGCGGCGACAGCATGGTGACATCGGTTGCCTGCCACCCGGCCGAGGACATCGTGGCCATTGGCTATAATGACGGCATGATCCTGATCGCGCGTTTTGCCGACGGCAAGGAAGTGCTGCTGCGCCGCCCCGGCAAGGGCGCAATCACCAGCATGGGCTGGGACAATGAAGGCCACCGCCTCGTGTTTGGCTCGGAGGCCGGGGATTGTGGAGTGGTTTCGATAAGAGATTAGGGCAGTAGGGCAGTAGGGCAGTAGGGCAGTAGGGCAGTAGGGCAGTAGGGCAGAGAAGGATATGGTTGGCGCGGTCATCCGCAACCAAAACATACTCCCCTACTCCCTTACTCCCCTATTCCCTTAACATACTGCCCTATTGCCCTACTGCCTTATTGCCTTTTTACCCTACTGCCCCCTTCTCGCAACCGCCGGCGCGCCATCCGGCCCGAGCGACGCGACCCACTGGCTGATGGCGGCAATGTCCTTCTCACCGAGCATATGGTCCGCATCGATGGTGCGGGCATCGACCTTCGCGCCGCCGGAGCGCAGAAGTGCGGAAAGCGCTGGCGCGAACGGCGAATAAAGCTTGTCCTCCTCGCCCGTGATGGTCAGAACCCGCGCCTTGCTCAGATTGGCAGCAGGCGCATTGTCCAGAACCGGCATCGAGCGCATCAGGACAGCGCGCTTCACCAGATCGGGATGCAGCATCATTGTCGCCGCCAGAAGATTGGCGCCGTTCGAGTAGCCCACGAAGGTCGCATGGGTGAGATCAAGCTCCTTGTCGTCGGCAAGGCGCGTCAGGAAAGTCACGAAGGCATTGGCTTCAAGCTTGATGTCCTTCTGGTCGAACTTGACCGGCGTGATGCGCTTGTACCAGCGCGTGCCGCCATCCTGCATCACGCGGCCGCGAATGCCGAGCAGCGTGGCGCGCGGCCAGATCTTGGTCGCCAGCGGCACAAGGCTGGTTTCATTCCCGCCCGAACCATGCAGCAGGATCACCAGCTCGTTCGAGGCGTTTTCCGGCTTGTAGAAGCGGTGGATGAACTGCTTGCTGCGCGAAAAATTCTGTTCAGGCGTCGTGTCCGTATCCATCTTCTTCTCGCGCATTGTCACGCCTTCACCCAGCTTGGGAGCGCCCTGCTCTTCCTTCATCGACGCAGCAATTGCGTTCAGGGCCTTGCCCTGACCGTTCGTCGAAACAGGCTGTCCTTCGGCCAGAGCCGAGCCCGCCGTCACCGTGAATGCAGCTGCCGCCAGAGCGGCCATAAACATCTTCTTTACCATGATCTCAACATAGCCAATGAGACGTTAACGAAGGTTTGAAGGCAGCTCTTCCCGGGTGCGTCCCCACCCCTGCCGGCGATAGCGAATTTCAGTCCGAAGTCACTCCTTCGGTTGCGCTAATGTAATGCGGTTAACAGCAGAGTTTTAGCGAGAATATGGCAGAATGCACGAAAAGTTACATCGTGTTACAATTCTGTTACGCCATCACGCGACCTCAACAATGCGTGAACAACTCTCTGTCCGCAAATTATCCATGCTTTTGACGCCTTTACGTGGAATCATATCTGCAACTTGAGAGGCAACCGTTGGAAGCGGGCCAATTGTTTTAATGGGAGTGACCATGAGCAGCTTCAAACCGGGGCGATTTTCATCCGCCCGTCTCACTTATGATGCGGTGACGCCCAAAAGCCTCTATCTCAACCGCCGCTCCTTTATGGTCGGCGCCGGTGCCCTTGCCGCTGCCGGTATCGCATCTTCCGCCTTTGCCGAACCGCTGAAAGCCAAGACTTCCGCCTATAAGGTGGACGAGAAGCTGACGCCGCAGGAAGCTGTCACCACCTACAACAATTTCTATGAATTCGGCACCGACAAGAGCGACCCTTCCGCCAATTCCGGCAATTACAAGCCGCTGCCGTGGAAGCTGACGGTCGACGGTCTCGTCAAACAGCCGAAGGAATTCGACATTCAGGAGCTGATCGCGAAAATGCCGCTTGAAGAGCGCATTTATCGCATGCGCTGCGTCGAGGCGTGGTCGATGGTCATTCCGTGGATCGGGTTTCCGCTTTCAAGCCTTCTGGCGCAGGTGGAGCCGCTTGGCTCCGCCAAATATATCGCCTTTACCGGCGTCGTGCGTCCGGAAGAAATGCCGGGCCAGACAGGTCTCTTTCAGGTTCTCGACTGGCCATATATCGAGGGCCTGCGTCTCGACGAGGCCAATCATCCGCTGACCATTCTTTCCGTCGGCCTTTACGGCGAGACATTGCCCAATGCCAACGGCGCGCCGATCCGGCTCGTGGTGCCGTGGAAATACGGTTTCAAGGGGATCAAGGCGATCACCAGGATCAGCTTTGTCGAAAAGCAGCCGCCCACCTCGTGGCAGCAGCAAGCCGCCAATGAATACGGCTTTTACGCCAATGTGAACCCGGAGGTCGATCACCCGCGCTGGAGCCAGGCGACGGAGCGGCGCATCGGCGAAGGCGGTTTTCTGGGTTCGGGCCGTCGCCCGACACTGCCCTTCAACGGTTATGGCGAGGAAGTCGCATCGCTTTATGCGGGCATGGACCTGAAGGTGAATTACTGACATGACGGCTGCGACCCGGACAGAGCGGAAGAAAACAACCCGGCCCGGCGAATGGAAAATCTGGCTGCTTTATGCGGTCGGTTTCGTTCCGGCGGTCTGGACCTTCTATCTGGGCGCAAGCGGCAATCTTGGCGCCGATCCGGTCAAGACCTTCGAACATACGCTCGGCCTGTGGGCGCTGCGCTTTCTGATCCTCACCCTCATGGTGACGCCGATCCGCGATCTGACCGGCATCGCCTTTTTGCGCTACCGGCGGGCGCTCGGCCTGCTCGCCTTCTATTATGCGCTGATGCATTTCGCCACCTATATGCTGCTGGATCAGGGCCTGAACATTTCCGCCATCGTCACCGATATTGTGCGGCGGCCCTTCATCACCATCGGCATGGTGAGCCTTCTGCTGCTGGTGCCGCTGGCGCTCACCTCCAACAACTGGTCGATCCGCAAGCTCGGGCGGCGCTGGAACAGCCTGCACAAGCTGGTCTATGTGGCCATCGCGGGCGGCGCGATCCATTTCATCATGTCGGTGAAAAGCTGGCCCGCAGAGCCGGTCATCTATGCCGGGATCGTCGGCGCGCTTCTGCTGTGGCGTCTGGTGCGCCCGCACGCCCGCAATCGCAAGCCTGTTGCCGCTCCGCGCGGCCAAGCAATCGCGGCAAAGAAATAAGCTTCCATCGGGAGCCATTTTTAAAAACTTCTAATATAGAACCTAAATTTCCCGTCCCAACGCTTACCCCCATGACATGACGATGCAAATCATGTCAGTATCGCCGCGATTTCCGCACATGGAATAGTTCCAGGCGGCGGCAACTGACGAATATGGAATGCATATGTCTTCTCTCCTGAAATCGGCTCCCGTCCGCATCGCAGGCAAATTCGTCTTCATTTTATTCGCTCTCGTCTTTGCGGCATGGGCCAGCCTCGCCATGTGGTTCCAGCTACCCTTTGGCGATGCCGTGCGCGGATCGATCATCGCCGCCTGGCTTCTGATCACGCTTGGCGTCCTCTTCGGAGAAAGACAATATAGCTGCTGGCGCAAGCGGCTTTTCTTCAGCGTTCTGGCTGTTCTGACGCTGCTCGCATGGACCACCGTGCGCCCTTCCCTCAACCGTATCTGGGCGCCCGATGTCGCCCGCACGGTGACGGGAAAGATCAATGGCGACATCGTGACCCTTTCCAATGTCCGCGATTTCATCTGGCGCACGACGGAGGATTTTACGCCCAACTGGAAAGAGGAAACCTACGATCTCGGCAAGATCGCGACGGTGGACGTCTATCTGTCCTACTGGTCGAGCCCGGCGATTGCCCATACGCTTCTCTCATTCGGCTTCGAGGATGGCCGTCATGTGGTGTTTTCCGGCGAAATCCGCCGCGAGCATCACGAGGTCTATTCACCCATTGCCGGTTTCTTCCGCAAATATGAGCTGGCGATGATTGCCGCCGAAGAACGCGACATCGTTTACCTGCGCACCAATATCCGCAACGAAAACGTCTTTCGTTACCGCGTGAACCTGCCGCCCGCAGGCGCGCGCGAACTCTTCCTGTCCTATGTGAAACTTGGCAACGAGCTGGCCGAACAGCCGAAATTCTACAATACGCTGACCGCGAACTGCACCACCATCATCTACCAGATGGCGCGGGTGCTGGACCCCACCTTCCCGTTCGACTACCGCATTCTCCTGTCGGGCTACCTGCCCGGCTATCTCTACGACCATGGCTGGCTTGAGAATGGCGGCACGCTGGAGGAGGCGCGGCAACGCGCATCGATCGATGCAAAGGCGCTCGCGGGCGGACGCGACGGCTTTTCGGAACGCATCCGCGAATAGAGCATTTTCGAGCCAAAAGTGCGAAGCGCCTACGCGACTGATTTCCGATCCCGCTTCGATGCGCAGGATAAGGCGTAAAAACATAAGGATAGAGCGGTTCTATGGAACCGCTCTGGAAAACCCCGCCGAAACCGAAGCTCCGACGGGGTTGGAATCGATGCGAAGAAATTACACCGCAGCGGTGATGATGATCTCGACCTTGTAGTCTGGCGTCGCCAGCGCAGCCTCGCCGGTGGCGCGCGCAGGCGTGTGAGCCGGATCGACCCATGCATCCCAGACGGCGTTCATTTCGGCAAAGTCCTTCATGTCGGCGAGCCAGATGATGGCCTGCAGGATCTTGGTCTTGTCGGAGCCCGCTTCCTTGAGAAGACGGTCCACCTCGGCCAGAACCGCCTTGGTCTGTTCGGTGACGCTGGCGCCCGGATTGCCCACCTGACCGGCGAGATAAACAGTGTTGCCGTGAATGACGGCCTGGCTCATGCGCGGGCCTACTCCGATGCGACGGATGCTCATGGTGGACTCCTCTCGATACTGCTCTTGTGCGGGAACGGTCCCGCATGTGAAAATGTTGCGCATCCTTATTAAAGAGCTGACCTGCTTTGGCAATGCCAATGCCGGTGCGAATGGCGCAATTTCAGCAAAAAGAAAACGACAATCATTCTGCCGCCGCCTTTGTGGCCCACTTGCAGCCACTTCGCGCATTGACTCCTTGTTCCCCTGCCCCTATAAGCCGCGTCACGTTCGCCCGCGCGGTTTACGGATGGTTTTGTGCTGTCCGCCGCAAGGGAAAGAACCAGCTCCTGTTCAATAGAGCATGATACCGGAAAGTGGAAAACAGTTTTCGGACCAGATCGTGTTCAACGGAAAAACAGAATCAAGAAGGGCCGCACACCGCGGTATTAAATAAATGAAGCGCACTTACCAGCCATCCAAGATCGTCCGCAAGCGTCGTCACGGTTTCCGTGCACGCATGGCAACCACCGGCGGCCGCAAGGTTCTCGCCGCTCGCCGTTCGCGCGGCCGCAAGCGGCTTTCCGCTTAATCTTTTCCCGCGCTGTCGCGCGGTGACGAAAAGAATGAAGACCCCAAAGCAAATACTCCGCCTTCGCAAGAGAGCGGAGTTTTTGGCTTTGAGGAATGGTGAAAAGCGACGTGGTCCACTGTTTCTTCTTGAAGTCCGGGAACGGACCGAAGAGGAATCGCAAGCCGCCAAAATCGGCGACAAACCCCGTGCAGGTTTCACCGTAACCAAGAAAAACGGCAACGCCGTGATACGAAACCGCATCCGCCGCAGGCTCAGGGAAGCGGTTCGTTGTCACGCAGGGCGTGACATGGCGCCTTCGACCGACTATGTGATCGTAGCGCGCGAGCAAGCCCTCACTGCGCCCTTTTCGCGACTGACCGAAGAACTCTCCCGCCGCATCAAGGCGAAGGGTGAACGGCGGGGCGATGGGAAACGCCGAACGGAAAGACCGGAATCAGGACCCGTCAATGGAAAATAACCGCAATTTCTTCATCACCATTGCCCTGTCCATCCTCGTGCTGACGCTGTGGCAAGTGTTTTATCTGGGTCCGAAAACGGAAGCCCAGCGCGAGCAGGCACGCATTGAGGAGCAGCAGCAGAAACAACAGGCGACGCAGCAGCAGGCTCAGGGTGGCGACACGCCGCAGATGCCAGCCGCATCCGGGAACATTCCCGGCCAGGGCGATGTCGCAGCCGCCGGCGGCACGCTGACCCGCGAGGCAGCCATTGCCCAGACGGGGCGCGTCGAAATCGATACGCCTTCGCTGCGCGGTTCGATCAACCTGACCGGCGCGCGTCTCGACGATCTCTTCCTGAAGAAGTATCACGAGACCGTCGACGACAATTCTCCGAATATCGAACTCTTGGCGCCGTCGGCGCTGAAGCAGGGCTATTTCGTTGAGCTCGGCTTTACCGGCAACGACACGACCGGCCCGGTTCCGGGTCCGAACACGGTCTGGACCGTCGAAGGCAACAACAAGCTGACGCCGTCCACCCCGGTCACGCTGACCTATACCAACGAGAAGAACATCACCTTCAAGCGCGTCATCTCGGTTGACGACGCCTATATGTTCTCCGTTGACGACACGATCACCAACAATACCGGTGCGCCGATTTCGCTGGCCTCCTATGGCCGCGTGACCCGCTTCAACCAGCCGGAACATGCCAGCGCGACCTATGTGCTGCATGAAGGCCTGATCGGCGTCATGGGTCAGGACGGCTTGCAGGAAATCAAGTATTCCAAGGTCGAAGACGACAAGGACATCTCGTTCAAGGACGTCAATGGCGGCTGGCTCGGCATCACCGACAAGTACTGGGCGGCAACGCTCGTCCCGCCGCAGGACGAAAAGTTCACCGGCCGTTTCTCGCACTTCACCAATGATCGCCCGCGCTACCAGACCGACTTCCTCGGCGCGCCGATGACCATTGCACCCGGCCAGGCACAGACGCTGAAGAACCACGTCTTCGCCGGTGCGAAAGTGGTTTCCGACATCAAGAACTACGAAGAAAAGCTCGGCATCAAGCAGTTCGAACTGCTGATCGACTGGGGCTGGTTCTACTTCATCACCAAGCCGATGTTCTATCTCATCGACTGGATCTACAAGTTCTCGGGCAATTTCGGCGTCGCCATTCTCGTCGTCACCGTTCTGCTCAAGGGCCTGTTCTTCCCGCTTGCCAACAAGTCGTACAAGTCGATGGCACGCATGAAGCTGGTTCAGCCGAAGCTGACGGAAATCCGCGAGAAATATGCGGATGACAAGATGAAGCAGCAGCAGGAAATGATGCGGCTTTACAAGGAAGAGAAGATCAATCCTCTCGCCGGTTGCTGGCCGGTGCTGGTGCAGATTCCGGTGTTCTTCGCGCTTTACAAGGTGCTCTACGTCACCATCGAAATGCGCCACGCGCCGTTCTTCGGCTGGATTCAGGACCTTGCAGCGCCCGATCCGACCTCGCTGTTCAACCTGTTCGGCCTCCTGCCATTCGGCGTACCGGCCTTCCTGATGATCGGCGTCTGGCCGCTTCTGATGGGCATCACCATGTTCCTGCAAATGCGCATGAACCCGACGCCTCCGGATCCGACGCAGGCCGCCATCTTCACCTGGATGCCGGTGATCTTCACCTTCATGCTGGCTTCGTTCCCGGCTGGTCTGGTGATCTACTGGGCATGGAACAACCTGCTCTCCATCACCCAGCAGGGCATCATCATGAAGCGCCAGGGCGTGAAGATCGAGCTCTTCGACAATCTCAAGAGCCTCTTCAAGCGAAAGCCGAAAGAAGCAAAGAAATAGACTTGAAAAAACCCCGCTTCAGTGTCGTGGTCCCAAAGTTCACCAAAGCTCTATATCGGGCTCAACAGCGAACTTTGGGATCAAAACGACACTGGAAAACAAACTACGGCCAGCGCCTTTCAATTCTGAAATTCGCACCAACTCTATAAGAGCCCATAGCGAATTTCAGAATTGGGCGCTGGCCTGGGGTTTTTTGTGCCGTCGTGTTGACAATGCGGCCCATAACATTGATGCGTGTACGCAAGAGAACACACCGACCGGGACAGAACCATTGAGCGAGCAGGATAAGAAGCAGGCGGCGATCAGGGCCGCTCAGGCAGCGGCGGATGCGGTCCGGGAAGCCCAGGCGGCACTTGTCGAGGAAGGACGCCTGCTTTTCAAGAAATCGTGGATTTTCATCCGCGGCGTGCCGTCAATGAAATTCCTGCCGCCGGAAGGCCCGGTGGAAATCGCCTTTGCGGGCCGCTCCAATGTCGGCAAGTCGTCTCTGATCAATGCTCTGGTCAACAAGAAGGGCCTTGCGCGCACGTCCAATACGCCGGGCCGCACGCAGGAACTGAACTATTTCGTGCCGGACGGCTATTCGGGCGAGAACGGCGACCTGCCGCCGCTGGCACTGGTCGACATGCCGGGCTATGGTTTTGCCGAAGCACCGAAAGCGCAGGTCGATGCCTGGACGCGCCTCGTGTTCGATTACTTGCGCGGACGCACCACGCTGAAGCGCGTCTATGTGCTGATCGATGCGCGCCACGGCATCAAGAAAAACGATGCGGAAGTGCTCGACCTTCTCGACAAGGCGGCTGTCTCCTACCAGATCGTGCTGACCAAGATCGACAAGATCAAGCCTGCGGGTGTGCCGCGCCTTCTGGAAGAAACGCACAAGCTTACCTACAAGCGCGCGGCCTGCTTTCCCGGCATCATTGCCACATCGTCTGAAAAAGGCGAAGGCCTTGATGATTTGCGAGCGGCAATCGCCCTGCTTCTGAAGCAATACTGATAACCGGCCTGGCTGCATTTCTGTTTTCACGGATTCCATTTGCAGCCAAACCGGTCTAGAGATGACTGCCTCTTTTGCCCTGTCGCCTGCCATGGAGCCCGCGATGACGACACTTGAAAACCCCGAAATGCAAGCGCAACTTCTGTCCGCAGCCCTGCCCTATATGCAGCGCTACGAGAACAAGCATGTCGTCGTGAAATATGGCGGCCACGCCATGGGCAATCCGGAGCTGGGCAAGGCTTTCGCACGCGACATCGCGCTTCTGAAGCAGTCTGGCGTAAACCCGATCGTCGTGCATGGTGGCGGCCCGCAGATTCAGGCCATGCTGACCAAGCTCGGCATCGAATCCCGCTTTGAAGGCGGCTTGCGCGTCACCGACGAAAAGACCGTCGAAGTGGTGGAAATGGTTCTGGCCGGTTCCATCAACAAGGAAATCGTCGCCCTCATCAATGCCGAAGGCGAATGGGCCATCGGGCTTTGCGGCAAGGACGGCAACATGGTCTTCGCGCAGAAGGCGCACAAGACCGTCCTCGACCCGGATTCCAACATCGAGAAGGTGCTGGACCTCGGCTTCGTCGGCGAACCGGCGGAAGTGGACCGCACCCTGCTCGATTTGCTGGCCCGCTCCGAAATGATCCCGGTCATTGCGCCGGTCGCGCCGGGCCGCGACGGCCACACCTACAACATCAATGCCGACACTTTTGCAGGCGCGATTGCCGGTGCGCTCGCCGCAACGCGCCTCCTGTTCCTGACCGATGTTCCGGGCGTTCTCGACAAGGACAAGAACCTCATCAAGGAATTGTCGGTTGCCGATGCGCAGGCGCTCATCAAGGACGGCACGATTTCCGGCGGCATGATCCCCAAGGTGGAAACCTGCATCGACGCGATCCGCCGCGGCGTGGAAGGCGTGGTCATTCTCAACGGCAAGACCCCGCATTCGGTGCTGCTGGAGCTTTTCACCGAGCATGGCGCCGGCACGTTGATCGTGCCGTAAGGAAAGAAGCGTGCCCATCGTTCGGAAATGCGGCAAAAACAAATAGATAGAGCGGTTCCAACGTTTCAGTTAAAGCAGGAACCGCTCTAGCAGTGCGTTCCCGTCAGGAAGCATGCTACAAGAACCCATGAAGTTTGATATTTGTTTTGCGGAAATCCAGCATACCGAGTGGCTGGCGAAGCATGATCTGCATGTACCGCCGCACTGGGTGAAGCGCTGTGTCGCCAATAGCGAATACATAATCGCTTTGACTGACGCTGATCCTGTCGGCTTTCTCCGCTTCAGCTGGTTCTGGGGAGCACTGCCCTATATGGATATGATTCAGGTCAGCCCTGAATACCGGCGCTGCGGCATAGGCAGATCGATGCTCCATTTCTGGGAAACAAAAATGCGGGAATGTCATGCCACGACACTGATGACATCCAGTGTCGCCAGCGAAGAGGAGCCACAGGCCTGGCACCGAAGCAACGGATTTCGCGAAAGCGGCAGCATTTCCTTTGGCGCATTTCAGCCTGAAGCCGAGGTCTTTCTGATCAAGGACATCCAGTAGATATTATCAAGCGGTGACATAAGAACCATGACCAATGAACCTGATGCCTCGGCTTTCGCCCACGTCACCGACTGGGTGTTCGACCTCGACAACACGCTCTACCCGCACGCCGCCAATCTGTTTGCGCAGATTGACGTCAAGATGACGAGCTATGTCGAGGCCCTGTTGAACCTGCCGCGCGACGAAGCGCGCAAGATTCAAAAGCAGTTCTATCTGGAATATGGCACCACGCTGAAGGGCTTGATGGAGTGCCATCAGATCGACCCGGACGATTTTCTGCAAAAGGTCCATGACATTGACTATTCCTGGCTGAAACCCGATCCGGCGCTCGGACAAGCCATCAAGGCGCTGCCGGGCCGTCGCTTCATCTTCACCAATGGTGATCGCGGCCATGCCGAACGCGCCGCAAGCCAGCTCGGAATCCTCGATGATTTCGACGATATTTTCGATATTGTCGCCGCTGGCCTGACCCCGAAGCCGGAACGGGTCACCTATGACCGCTTCCTCGGCGCTTTCGGTGTCGATGCGGGCAAGGCCGTGATGTTCGAGGATCTGGCGCGCAATCTGGTTGTCCCCAAGGCCCTCGGCATGAAAACGGTTCTGGTCGTGCCGAACAATTTTGAGCCTACATTTTCCGAAATATGGGAAAGCGACCCCGAGTTCACCGATCAGGTGGACTATGTGACTGACAACCTGACCCTGTTTCTGGAAGAAATTATTGCGCGAAGATAGGCATTTCACCGGACTGGAAAAACATATCGACGAGGCAGCCCACCGCCTTCTCGATAATCTGCCCCGGCACCGGATCAGCGATGCGCTGATCGAATTTCTGGTTTTCGGGCTGAAACAGGCCTGGGCCTGCCTTTTCGGCGGTGCGATGCTGGCGCTCATCATCGTCACCCGCTGGTTCTGGCCGGATGGCGGTGCCGGGTTCATCACGCGCTATGATTTCCTGTTCCTCTCCGCGCTCGCGATCCAGCTTGCCATGCTGGTTTTCAAGCTGGAAGCGTGGGAGGAGGCCAAGGTCATCCTCATCTTCCATGTCGTCGGGACAGCGATGGAAGTGTTCAAGACCCATGCCGGTTCCTGGGTCTATCCGGAAGAAAACTTCTTCCGCATTGGCGGCGTGCCGCTTTTCTCCGGCTTCATGTATGCGGCTGTCGGCTCCTATATGGCGCGCATCAATCGCATCTTCGATATAAGGCTGAACCACTATCCGCCGCTTTGGATGACCGTGGTTCTGGCGGCCGCGATCTATATCAATTTCTTCGCGCACCACTTCATCTGGGACATGCGCTGGCTGCTGTTCGCCGCGACCTTCGCGCTTTTCTGGCGCACCAGCATGCATTACCGCGTCTTCCGCTTCCGGCACAAAATGCCGCTGCTGATCGCCTTCCTGTTGACCTCGCTTTTCATCTGGATTGCCGAAAACATCGGCACATGGTCGAAGGCCTGGCTCTATCCAAACCAGCGCAACGGCTTTGAACTGGTATCGATGAGCAAGCTCGGCTCGTGGTATCTGCTGATGATTATCTCGGTCGTGCTGGTGACGCTCGTTCACCGCCCCCGGCCCTACCGGGCCGAAGAAGAGGCGCAAAATAAAACGCCCGACCTTTTGGCCGGGCGCTTCCAATAGCCTGTCAAGGGTGATCAGAGCTTGTAGAAATCCTTGATCTGCTCCCAGGCTTCGTCAGCGGTTTCGACAAAATTCAGAAGCTCGATATCGGCAGGCGAAATCGTGCCCTGCTCGGCCAGAAACTCGATATTGATCGCCTTGGTCCAGAACTCCTTGCCGAACAGGATCAGCGGTACGCGCTCCATGCGGTTGGTCTGGATCAGCGTCATCGCCTCGAAAAGCTCGTCCATCGTTCCAAAACCGCCGGGGAATACGCAGATCGCCTTGGCCCGCATCAGGAAATGCATCTTGCGGATCGCGAAATAATGGAAGTTGAAGCAAAGGTCCGGCGTGACATAGGCGTTGGGCGCCTGCTCGTGCGGCAGCACGATATTGAGGCCGATGGTCGGCGCGCCGACATCGGCGGCGCCGCGATTGCCCGCTTCCATGACGCCGGGGCCGCCGCCCGTCACCACGATGAATTCGCGATAATAGGTGGTGGCGGAATATTCCGAGCAAAGCCGCGCGAATTTGCGCGCTTCCTCGTAATAATGCGCATTGGCTTCGAGGTTCTTTTTCTGCACCTCGTTCTTGGCCGCCCATGCCTCGCCGCCCGGCTCTGGAATGCGCGCGCCGCCGAACATGACGACGGTGGACTTGATGCCGCGATCGGCGAGGATCATTTCCGGCTTCAGAAGCTCAAGCTGCAACCGCACCGGGCGCAAATCGCGCCGGGTCATGAAGTCATCGTCAGTGAAAGCAAGGCGATAGGCCGGAGCCTCGGTCTGCGGCGTCTGCGGTACGGTGCGCGCCTGCTTGACAGCTTCCTCGGAATTGGGGAACGGCGTCCAGCCGGACTTCTCCATCGGGTTCATGCTTCTCACCTGCTCTTTCATTCCGCCATGCAAAGAATTGAACATTCATTCTGGCGCTAATTGCTTAATCTGTCTCAAACGTGGCGCCGCAATCGGATCACGAACGCGATTGACCCATATGGCGCCATCGCTTAATCAATTTCCCAGCAAACGGGCTGGACCTCTCCCGCCTGCCTTCCGCCGCCCCATCATGGAGACCGCACCTTATGACCAAGCCAGACCTCGCCTCCCTTGAGAAGACAATCGACAAGGCTTTCGACGAGCGCGACGGCATCAATACGGCAACGCGCGGTGAAGTGCGCGATGCCGTCGAACAATCGCTCATTCTGCTCGACCGCGGTGAAGCCCGTGTCGCAGAAAAACAGGCGGACGGCAACTGGCATGTCAACCAATGGCTGAAGAAAGCGGTTCTGCTCTCCTTCCGCCTCAACCCGATGGAAGTCATCAAGGGCGGCCCCGGCCAGTCGTCCTGGTGGGACAAGGTTCCTTCAAAGTTCGACGGATGGACGGCCAACGAGTTTGAAAAGGCGGGCTTCCGCGCCGTGCCGAACTGCGTCGTGCGTCACTCGGCCTATATCGCGCCGAACGCGATCCTCATGCCTTCCTTCGTCAATCTCGGCGCCTATGTCGGTGAAGGTACGATGGTCGACACCTGGGCGACGGTCGGCTCCTGCGCGCAGATCGGCAAGAACGTTCATCTTTCCGGCGGCGTCGGCATTGGCGGCGTGCTGGAGCCGATGCAGGCTGGCCCGACCATCATCGAGGACAATTGCTTCATCGGCGCGCGTTCGGAAGTCGTCGAAGGCTGCATCGTGCGCGAAGGCTCCGTGCTCGGCATGGGCGTCTTCATCGGCAAGTCCACCAAGATCGTGGACCGCGCCACGGGCGAAGTCTTCTACGGCGAAGTGCCGCCCTATTCGGTCGTCGTTGCAGGCACCATGCCGGGCAAGAACGTTCCGGGCGAAAACTGGGGTCCAAGCCTCTATTGCGCCGTCATCGTCAAGCGCGTCGATGAAAAAACCCGCTCCAAGACGTCGATCAACGAATTGCTGCGCGATTGACTAGAGCATTTCCAGCAAAAGTGTGAAACGGTTTTGCGTTCGGAAATGCGGAAAAACAAATGGATAGAGCGGTTCCAACGATTCCGTCAAAACAGGAACCCCTCTAACAATACGCCATCCGAAAAGAAAAAGGCGAAGCCCGCAAGCTTCGCCTTTTGCATTTCATGAGCGCCCCTTTGGATGGCGCAATGCCTCTGATCCGGGCAATCCGGGGAGACACAGACGCCATCCTCCGGGGAGATTCTCGATTGCGGCCTTGACCGCCTTCCGGCATTCCATCGGCCATCCCGTGCGTGAGGGGGAGAAACGCAAGGGATGGCCTGGGGATTTCCAGCTCTCAGAAAGAATTAGTTCTGATAGCTGGACGGGGAAGCGTCGCCAAAGCGATGAGCCGAACCGTTCTGCTCAACCGGCGAAGACTGGCGAATGGAAGCCGGAGCCGTGTAATCAATGTTGCCGCGGGGCGCAGCAACCGGAGCCTGGCCAAGCTGAGTGAAAGCCTTGTCCTGGGCTGCCATGTCTTCCGGCTGGCCGACGAACGGGTTTTCTGCATAGGCGGCACCGGCGCTAAGGGCGACAGCAAGAGCGGCAAAAGCGAACTTCTTCATTTCTTTAATCCTTTTTCATTGTGTCCCCGATTTCGGCATTCGCCGACCAGCTTTTTGAGACCGTGTCTCAAGCCTGCAAGGGACATTCTATTAACTGGCTACAACTGGGCCTTCGTGGCCCGCCCTGAGTGTCAGGCGCATCTGGGAGGACATGCCCCGACACTTTCGGGATTACATACGGAGGGGTATTTCATTCATCCCCGGCCTTCTGGACCGGGAAGCCCTGACGGACTCTTAGTTCTCATAAGAGGAAGGCGACGCATCACCGAAGCGGTGAGCGGAACCATTCTGATGAACCGGAGCCTTGATCGAGGCAGGAGCCGTGTAGTCAAGCTTCTGGGAAGCGACCGGGGTGCGGTCGTTTGCATAAAGATTGGCAGGCTCGCCCACATGCGGGTTTTCTGCAAAGGCGGCACCGGCGGTAAGAGCAAGGGCAGCGGCAGCAAGAACAATCTTCTTCATTTTCCTATCTCCTTGGAAAGTGGAGCGGCGTTTTGTTCGTCGTTCCGATGCACCTCAGATGGGCGACAGTGCCTAGGATTTCCAGTCACGAAAATGTTAAATAGATCACACATTTGTGCATCCAAAATCTTGGACCCAATCAAGAATGGTCTAATTTTCTAAATGAAAACATAGAGATAGCTGATATACTAATCTTCACGCGACTGTTACACAGTGATTTTTGTTCAAGAAGCGCGAACAGTCTGTCCGAATATATTGTCCAATGAGAGTGAACAATGGCCCATTTTCCGAAAACAGGAGGCTGACCGGCCCTCTCCCGGCAGGACGGCCTAACGACCAGCCAAAAGAAAAGCCGCATCGAATGCGGCTCTTCTTTTGTTCACGGCTCACCGATGGAATACGGGAAACCGGCTGGTATGTTCAGTTATTCGCGACAGCGACCGAGCGCCCGACGATGGAAACCCACTGGCCGGAATTGGCTGGCGATTGCATCTTGATATAGCGATAGGATGTTTTCTCGACTGGCAGCACCTCATCGCGCAGATTGTCGAGAATATAATCGCCGTGATCGGTGCGGGCGGTGAGGACCACATGCGGCTCGCTACCCTGTACCATGGTGACAAGCAGCAATGACGGGCTGATGCCCCGCGCCATCAATTGCGCCCGCTTCATCAGCACATAGTCTTCGCAATCGCCCTTGCCGTTGACCGGAAGCGTCCAGTAGTCGCGCTTGCCGTAATTATCCTGATCGGAAACCGGCTTGATACGGTGGTTGACGGAGCTGCTGACCGATTGCAGCAGCTTCATGCGCTGCGGGGTCAGCTTCATCGGCGGCAGCACGCGATGCCCGCCGCAATCGCGCTTGTTGCGATCGCAGTATTCCTTGTGTCCGTAAGGAATGCTTGTAAGCGCGCCTGCTTCACTCCATTGCGCGGCCTTGGCCGGTATTGTCGTCGCCCCGAAGAGCACCATCATGCCTGCTATCGCAGAAGTGACAAAACGCATGCGCAATTTCCCATTTTAAAAGAGTCCCCGTTGACCGGCCCTTTGCGGGTCTCGTTATCAACTCTTTTTTAACTAACGATGACAGGCCCCCATCGGTCAAGGAAATTTCGTTCTCAAATTGCGACCTATATGGAAAAGCGCGCGGTGAACGAAATTGCGACATGACTTTGTCTGATTGATTGTGGTTCCATCCGAACGCATCCCGATCTAGTCTCACAGTCCAGACGATTCTTGGTCAACAGAAGCCGACATTATGAGTTTAGCCGTCAATCCCGCCGATAATCTTGCCGCCCTGATCCGCTGCCCATCTGTCACGCCCGCCGAGGGCGGCGCGCTGACGGCGCTGGAAGCCATGCTGAAGCCGATGGGATTTTCAGTGGAGCGGCCCGTCTTCCGCGAGGAAGGCACGCCCGATATCGAAAATCTCTATGCCCGCAAGTCAGGCAATGGCCCGCATCTTATGTTCGCGGGCCATACCGATGTCGTGCCGCCCGGCAATGAAGGCGACTGGAAGCATCCGCCCTTCTCCGCCGCCGTCGAAGACGGCGTGATGTACGGTCGCGGCGCGGTGGACATGAAAGGCGGCGTCGCCTGTTTCGTCGCAGCCGTTGCCCGCCACATTGAAAAGCATGGCAGCATCAAGGGCAGCGTTTCCTTCCTGATCACCGGTGACGAGGAAGGCCCGGCCATCAATGGCACGGTCAAGCTTCTCGACTGGGCAAAGCAGCGCGGCGAAAGCTGGGACGCATCCATCGTCGGCGAGCCGACCAATCCGAACGCGCTCGGCGACATGATCAAGATCGGACGGCGCGGCTCACTTTCCGGCACGATCACCGTCCATGGCGTGCAGGGCCATGCCGCCTATCCGCATCTGGCCGAAAATCCGGTGCGCGGCATCACAACGCTGGTCGACAGCCTGCTTTACCCGGCTTTCGATGAAGGCACGGCAGATTTTCAGGCCAGCAATCTGGAAGTCACCACCATCGATGTGGGCAACAAGGCCACCAATGTCATCGCGAACAGGGCAACCGCCTCGTTCAACATCCGCTTCAACGACACATGGACGGCAGAAACCTTGCAGGCCGAAATCGCGGCGCGCCTCGAAAAGGCCGCTCGCGACAACCGCCTGCGTCCGGGGCGCGAAACGCCGATCAATTATGAACTGACCTGGCGCGAGCATCCGAGCCATGTGTTCCTGACCCGCGACGAAAAGCTGATCGGCACGCTGAGCGCATCGGTGGAGGCCGTGACCGGCAAGCGCCCGGAATTGTCGACTTCAGGCGGCACCTCGGACGCCCGCTTCATCAAGGATTACTGCCCGGTGGTCGAGTTCGGCCTTGTCGGGCAGACCATGCATATGGTTGACGAGCGCGTGGCCCTTGCCGACCTCGAAGGCCTGACACAGATTTATGAGCGCTTCATTGCCGATTTCTTTGGGCCGATTTCTTTGGGTAGTGCATAGCCCCGGACAGTCGCACGACCTGTCCGCCGGATTATGCGAAAGTTTGGGAATCTCATGCCAAGCCTGGACGATATTTTCAGATATTTCTGGGGCGTCTGGAAAATGATGCTCGGGCGCAAGGAAGGCCTGAATTATCTCGACATATCCGCCGAGGGCTTCTGGTCGTCTTTCTATGCGATCGCCATTGCGCTGCCGCCGATGTTCGCAAGCTGGGTGGCCTATGCGGCGAACCTGACGGCGGGCCGCGAGGAAGCGGGCCTGCGCTTTGCCATCGTCACCCGCGCCGCCTTCGTGGACATCGCGGCCTGGGTTATTCCGCTCGTCATCATCGGCGCGCTCGCAAGCCGCATCGGCATCGCCAAGCGCTATGCGGCTTTCGTGATCGCCACCAATTGGGGCAGCGCCCTGATTTCGTGGATCTTCGCGCCCATTACGTTGCTGCAACTGTTCTTTCCCGGACGGCTCGATGTGTCGACATTGTTCGCCTTCATCATATTCGGCATATCCATCGTTTTGAGCTACCGGCTGACATTCGTCGCACTGCAGCGCCCGCATGCCTATGCCGCGCCGTTCTTCGCAAGCATCTTCTTCGGCTCGCTGTTCCTGACGGTCCTGCTGCAGAATTTACTCGGGATCGGCTTCGAACCCCACGCTTACTAATACGATAGCCGTTATATCGGCATGGGATGATTGAGGGCACCAGCAATCTCGGCCATGACGGCGCGCAGAGCCGGAACGGCCTTCATGTCGGAGTGAACAACCATCCAAACCTCACGCAGAAGCGGAGCATGATCCGGCAGCGCGGGCACGAGATGCTCCTGTGTTTCAACCATGAAATCCGGCAGCATGGCGATGCCAGCGTTCTCGCTCACGAGCGCGAGCTGCATCTCCAGCGTGTTGGCGCGCAAGGCAATTGGCCGGGTGCCAGCCAAGGCAAGCAAGTATGCCTGCTGCGGCGCGTCCTCCAAACTTTCATCATAGGCAATGAACTGCCATTCTTCCGGGCGGGTTCGCGCCAGATAGTGTCGACTTGCGTAAGGGCGAAAGGCTTCCTCGCCAAGCCTGCGGATGGTGAGGTCGCCGGTCGTCGGACGTGTCAGGCGTATAGCTATGTCCGCTTCCCGACGGTTCAGGGAACTGAAGCGCGCCTCCCCCATCACACGCATATGGATACCCGGATACTGCGCCGATATTGCAGCAAGCGGCCTGGCCAGTCTCGCAACCGCGTAGGAAGGCGGCGCCGTGAGTGTAACGGTAGCGCTTATACCAGTATCGCGGACTGCGCCCAGCCGACTGATAGCCTGCGCCTCGTCTTGCATCTTGCGGGCAATTGCAGCGATCCGTTCACCGTCTTCCGTCAGCAGAAAACGCCGTCCCCGACGGTCAACCAACTTCAAACTGGTTTCGCTTTCCAGGGCAGCCACACGTCGCGCTATCGTCGCATGCTCTACATTCAGCATCCGCGCCGCGCCCGACAGAGTGCCGGTATCGGCCAAAGCTACAAAATAACGTACGCTCTCCCAATTCACCATTGTGAAATTTTTCCCATACGTTGCGATCAAAACAGCAATTTTTTCCCGTTTCTCTATCCACGATACTGCTCCGGATTGCAACGGAGGCTAAACTGATGGACCACGAGATCATTCTGAACGAGACCGGTGAAGCAGGGCTGCTTCAGACAGTCCCGCAGACACCCCGAAGCCCCGGTGCGGGCGAGATACGCATCCGCCACGAGGCAATCGGCGTGAATTTCGTCGACATCTATCACCGTACCGGCCTTTATCCGCTGCCGTCCTTTCCGGCTGTGCTCGGCGTCGAAGGCGCAGGCGTGGTGGAGGCCGTCGGATCGAGCGTAATTGATCTCAAGCCGGGTGACCGGGTGGCCTATGCAGGCCTCCCGGTGGGTGCCTATGCCTCGACCCGGCTTCTACCCGCCCAACGGGCCCTGATGCTGCCCAATACAATTTCCGCGCAGACGGCGGCAGCCACAATGCTGCGCGGTCTTACCACCCATATGCTTCTGACCGATACATTTCCCGTGGGCCCGGACACGGTCATGCTGGTGCATGCAGCCGCAGGCGGACTGGGTACTCTGTTGATCCGCTGGGGCAAGGCTCTCGGAGCAACGGTAATCGGCACAGTCAGTTCGGAAGAAAAGGCCGAAACGGCGCGCGAGAACGGCGTGGATCATGTGCTCGTTGGACGCGATTGTGATTTTATCACCGCTACCAAACGCCTTACGAACGGACAGGGGGTTCACGTCGCCTATGATGGCATCGGTGGAGAAACTCTGCCCAAAACCGCGCAATGCGTGCGCCATCTCGGAACTCTGGCGAGCATCGGTCAAGCCGGTGGAAGAATCTCCGAGGCAGTCATTGATGCACTTGGCAATCAAGCAGATCTTTCTTTCGTCCGGCCAAGCGTGATCGCTTACATCGACGATCTGGATAACTACCGAAACTCCGCTTCCAAGCTTTTCGACATCATGGAAAAGGGACTGACTGGAACGATTGGGGCAACCTATCCGCTAAGCGAGGCAGCACAGGCCCATCGCGCGCTGGAGACGGGAAAATCATCCGGAAGTTTGCTTTTGATCCCCTAGAGCGCTTCGGGTCTCAGTACGGAAAGGCGTAGTCCACACCGACCAAATAAAGCCCATAGGGCGGGGCAACCTGCCCGCAGGCCTTGCGGTCGCGCGCTTCGAGTGCAGCTTGCAAATCGTCCGCCGTCCAGCGACCAACGCCCACTTCCATCAGGCTGCCTGCAAATGACCTGACCTGATTGTGCAGGAAGGACCGCGCTGAAACGCGCATTTCTATCATGTCGCCATGGCGCGTCACATCCAGCCGGTCGAGCGTCTTGACCGGGCTTTTCGCCTGGCATTGCGTAGCGCGAAACGTCGTGAAATCGTGTTCGCCCAATAGCCGCTTCGCCGCTTCATGCATTGCATCGGCGTCAAGGCGCTTCTGCACCCACCATGCGCGCTGATAATCGATAGCCAGAGGCGCACGGCGATTGTGGATGCGATAGAGATAATGCCTGCTACGTGCTGAAAAACGGGCGTCGAATGTGTCGGTCGTCTTCTCGACATTCAATATGCTGACGCGCTCATCCGCCATGACCAGATGCGCATTCACCGCATCGCGCACCTTGCCCGCGTCCCAATCCTTGGCAAGATCGACATGGGCAACCTGCGCGGTGGCATGAACGCCCGCATCGGTACGGCCCGCAGCGCTCAATGTCAGGTCCTCGCCGCAGAACTTCTTGAACGCCAGCTCGATGGCATTCTGCACCGCATGGCCGTTTTCCTGCCGCTGCCAGCCGACATAGGGCGTGCCGTCATATTCG
The DNA here is from genome assembly GCF_055816895.1 of Ochrobactrum sp. PL_is501. NCBI lineage: Bacteria > Pseudomonadati > Pseudomonadota > Alphaproteobacteria > Hyphomicrobiales > Brucellaceae > Ochrobactrum > Ochrobactrum sp. PL_is501. The sequence continues at coordinate 507,743 of NZ_JBVPGR010000040.1, forward strand.
ACAGTGAGCTTGTAGCGCGGCACCGCTTAGAGAACCTTCGTGACCTGTGCGCCACGCAGAAATTCCTGCGCAGGCAATGGCTTGCCGCCGGAACGCTGTAGCGTGACGAGCCGAACGGCACCCTCGCCGCAGGCTACCGTCAGCCGATCATCCAGCACCGCGCCCGGTTCGCCCCTGCCCTCGCCCAATGTGGAACGCTGCAATTTCACGCGCTCGACAGCGCCGTTGATTTCCATCTCGCACCATGCGCCCGGAAAAGGCGACAGGCCGCGAATGGTGTTGTGCACGTCCTTTGCAGGCTTCGACCAGTCGATCCGCGCCTCGGCCTTGTCGATCTTGGCGGCATAGGTGACGCCTTCCTCCGCCTGCGGCTGCAAGGCCAGGCTTTCACGCTCCAGCGCGCCCAGCGCGCGGATCATCAGGTCGGCCCCGATCATGCTCAGGCGATCATGCAGCTCGCCAGCCGTCATGTCCGGGGTGATGGCAACCTTTTCCGCCATGGCAACCGGCCCGGTATCGAGCCCTGCATCCATCTTCATGATCATCATGCCGGTTTCCGCATCGCCCGCCATGATGGCGCGCTGGATGGGAGCGGCACCACGCCAGCGCGGCAAAAGCGAGGCATGGCCATTATAGCAACCAAGACGCGGCGCATCGAGAATGGCCTGCGGCAGCAGCAGGCCATAAGCCACGACAATCGCGACATCGGCCTCGAGGCTTGCGAAAATCTCCTGCTCTTCCGCGTTTCTGAGGCTCTTGGGCGTGAACACCGGAATGCCGAACTGCTCGGCCTTCTCATGCACCGGCGACTTGGTCAGCTCCAGGCCTCTGCGGCCCGCCGGACGCGGCGGCTGCGTATAGACCGCGGCAACCTCGTAACCGTGACCGATAATGGCGGTGAGGATCGGCACGGAAAATTCCGGCGTCCCCATGAAAACGACACGCATTAAAGCACTTTCCCGGATACGCGCTGGCTGGCGAGCTTCTTGAACTTCTTGATGACCATATCGCGCTTCAGCTTGGAAATATGGTCGATGAAGAGCACGCCGTTCAGATGGTCGATCTCATGCTGCAGGCAAGTGGCCATCAGCCCGTCGGCTTCCATGGATTGCGGCTTGCCGTCGGCGTCGAAATACTCGACCTTGACCGTCGCGGGGCGCTCGACCTCGGCATAATAATCCGGGATTGAAAGACAGCCCTCTTCATAGGTGCCGCGCTCGTCGGAAGACTGCACGATCGTCGGATTGACGAAGACATGCGGCTCCTTCGGCTCGCCTTCCTTGGCGAGATCGATGACAAGCATGCGGATCGGTTCACCCACCTGAATGGCGGCAAGGCCAATGCCCGGCGCATCATACATGGTATCGAACATATCGCCGGCAAATTTGCGCAGCTGGTCGTCAAAGCGTTCCACAGGCGCGGAAACCTGACGCAGGACGGGATCGGGAAGGATGACAAGCGGTTTTACAGACATGCGCTTCACGTAATCGCTCGCATGGGAATCGTCAATTACACTTTGCAAAATGTTCCCGTTTTGATCTCATCAAGGCGATACGAATCAGCTAAGCTCTTCCCATGGAAAACCAAAATCTCTTGAATGAGCCGCTTCTGCAGCTCGGCGCCACATCCTTCACGCTCGGCAATATCCTGCTGGCGGGCATTGTCGTGCTGGTGCTGTGCCTCTGCCTTTTTCTGATCGCGGCGGCGCGTTCCGCCCGGCTTCGCGCAGTGGCGGAAGCGCAGGCCGAGGACCGCGCCCGCGACGCGGAATATCGCATGGCGGAAATCCTGAAAGCCCAGGCAGAAATGCAGGGTCGCATGCAGACCATGGCGGAAGTATTCGGCTCACGGCAGGCGGAATTGAACCAGTCGATCCGCGAGCGGCTCGACGGCATGACGCATCGCATCGGCCAGACCATGACCGAGCAGACCCGCTCGACGCATGAGAACCTTGCCAAATTGCAGGAGCGCCTCGCGGTCATCGACACGGCGCAGAACAATATCCAGTCGCTCGCCGGTCAGGTGGTGCAATTGCAGGCGATCCTCGCAAACAAGCAGACGCGCGGCGCTTTCGGCCAGTCGCGGATGGAGGCGATCATCGCCGACGGCCTTCCACAGGGCGCCTATGAGTTTCAGGCAACGCTTTCCAACAGCACCCGGCCCGATTGCCTTGTGCGGATGCCCAACAACGCGCCCTCGCTGGTGATCGACGCGAAATTCCCGCTCGAAGCGTGGAATGCCATGCGCGAGACCGAACAGCCGGAGGCGCGCAAGACAGCGGTCGCGCAATTCCGCCGCGACATGGAAATTCATATCAAGGACGTGTCCGACAAATATCTGATCCCCGGCGAAACGCAGGACACCGCCTTCCTGTTCGTGCCGTCGGAATCGATCTTCGCCGATATTCACGAGCATTTCGAGGCGCTGATCCAGCGCGCGCACCGGGCGCGGGTGGTCATCGTCTCGCCGTCGCTGCTGATGCTGTCCATTCAGGTCATTCAGGCAATCTTGAAGGATGCGCGCATGCGCGAGCAGGCGCATGTCATTCAGGGCGAAGTGATCCGGCTGATGGAAGATGTGGGTCGCCTGGACGAGCGCGTGCGCAAGCTGCAAACGCATTTCGCGCAGGCCAACAAGGATATTGACGATATTCTGGTCTCTTCCAGCAAGGTAACGAAACGCGGCGCGAAGATCGAGGCACTGGAGTTCGGCCCTGCGCCCACGGAGGAACCTTCGCGCCCACAGGCCAGACCGACCGAACCGGGTCAGCTACGCCTGCGCGTAGTGGATGAGGATTGATCCTGTTTTCCCTCGCCCTTCGAGACGGTGCTACGCACCTCCTCAGGATGAGGGAATTGCGTATCCACTCACCTTCACAAAATCAGTGCTTTTGTTAAATCGTCTGCGTCGATGTTTAACATCGTTGGCCTCATATCATCGGGCTTGCCGCCCCTCATCCTGAGGTGCGGAGCGAAGCGTAGCCTCGAAGGATCAGTGATAGGAAGCCGTTCAAGAACTAACTGGCCGGTCCGAATGACCGAGATCGCGTTCCGGCCAGACCAGATCCCGCACGCGCTGCTTCAAAACCTTGGCTTCCGGAAAACCGCCATCGCGCTTGCGTTCCCAGATAAGCTCTTCGCTGCCATCCGGCATTTGAACACGGATTTCAAACACCCCGCCCGTGCCCGGACGCAACGCCACTTCACCTAAGTCCTGCCCGAAAGTCTGCAACAGCTCCTGCGCCATCCACGCAGCACGCAGCAGCCAGTTGCATTGGGTGCAATAGGTGATGGAGATGCGGGGATGCAATAAAACTATCCAACCATCCGTCTGTTCAGGTCGTACTCGTCATTTAAATCTATACCGGGTAACGCAACAGGTCCGCGCAAAGAGGCCGGCGTTTCGTTATAAACACGCAACGCTTCTTCAACCTGTTTCAAAACAAATTCAGAAAACTCGTCGTCACCCTTTTTTACACGTGATTCCATTGAATCTACCATGGTAGGCTCCCTCCAACGACATGCTTAAGATTCGCTTCGACAGCGTATTACAAAGCCTTCTAACGACCAACAATAAGAAACACCAGACTGGTCACAAATTATTTATGCGGGGGATATGATGACTGATGCTGCTCCTATTGGCAATCCAGAATTATTTTTTGGGCTAGTCGCACCAATTGGTGTTGATTTGGATATTATACAAGATTCTCTTCGTAAACACCTTAAGTCTGTCGACTATGAAGTCATAGATATACATATAACAGATCTTATGAGAGGCATTCCTTGTGAAGAAAAAATCGATGATAGCAGTTATTTTGAAAAATACACATCCTTAATAAGATATGCCGACAGCATACGCAAGAAAGCTCAAACAAATGATGTTTTATCTGCTCTTGCGATTCAAAAGATACGACAACTTAGGGAGCAGAAAAACCGTGCAACCCCAGGGTTTCAGGGCGATCCTGCTTCAACTCCGATACCCGGCACTGCGTTTGTGCTGCGACAATTCAAGAGAGAAGAAGAGGTAAAACTACTCAGGAAGATATATGGACGGAAATTTATTCAGATTTCCGCCTATTTAGATAATGATGAACGCAAACAGACGCTCAAGCGAAAAATTAAAGGCTACTCATCGGCAACAGTCGCAGACTCCAAAGCGGAAATACAAGCCATTGAACTGATAAACATAGACAACCACGAAGAGACGCACGATTACGGTCAGCGTGTCTCCGACGTTTTTCATTTAGGTGACGTGTTTGTATCCGGCATAAACAGCGCTGAAGTCGACAAGACGATCAATCGCTTCATCAATGCTTTTTTTGGAGATAATAATATTTCGCCGACAAAGATGGAATATGGGATGTACGCGGCTGCGGGCGCGGCGCTCAGATCTATCGATTTATCGAGACAAGTCGGAGCTGCTATTTTCTCTAGACAGGGCGAAATAATAACTCTGGGCTGCAACGAGGTCCCCAAAGCCTTTGGAGGAACATACTGGTGCGATGACGTTAGTTCGCCGCATCGCGATTTTGAAGAAGGAAAGGACGCAAATCAACAGCGAAAAACAGAAATACTACATGACTTTGTCGATCGCTTAGTAAATGAAGGATATATCAAGAATTTTTCAGATGAGAAAACTTCGAATTTAGTTAGAGAACTCCTGCAGAATGACAATATAAATAAATCACAACTAATGGATATTATCGAATTCGGCCGGATGATTCATGCTGAAATGTGTGCAATTACCGACGCCTCTAGACTTGGAAAAGCGCTCAAAGACAGTATTTTATTTTGCACCACTTTTCCTTGTCACATGTGCGCAAAACATATTGTTTCCTCTGGGATTAAAAGGGTCGTCTTTTTAGAACCATACCCGAAAAGTTATGCGGAAAAGCTTCACTCTGATTCAATTTCTTTCTCAGATAAATCTCGAAAAACTCATGTAATATTTGAGCCTTTTATTGGAATATCACCTCGGAGATATAGAGATATATTTGAAAAAAAGAAAAGAAAAGACAAACAAGGGAAATCTAAAGCTTGGTATCAAGGAAAAGCTGTACCGCAGATTGAAGATGCCAGCTCAGGCTACATAACATTTGAGCAGTCAACCGCAGTGCTGCTAAAAAAGCTTTTCAAAGAAACTATGATAGAATAAGGGGCGCCGAAGCGCCCCTAAAACAATCTTGGATCAATCATCGCCCATCTTGAGCGCTTGAATGAAGGCCTCCTGCGGGATTTCGACCTTGCCGAACTGGCGCATGCGCTTCTTGCCTTCCTTCTGCTTTTCCAGAAGCTTGCGCTTGCGCGTCACGTCGCCGCCGTAGCACTTGGCCGTCACGTCCTTGCGCAGCGCCGAGATCGTTTCGCGCGCCACGATGCGGCCACCAATCGCCGCCTGGATCGGAATCTTGAACATGTGCTGCGGGATCAGCTCCTTCAGCTTTTCGCACAGCGCACGGCCACGCTTTTCAGCCGCCGAACGGTGCACCAGCATCGAAAGCGCGTCCACCGGCTCTTCGTTGACGAGGATCGACATCTTGACCAGATCACCCTCGCGGTAATCCGAAAGATTGTAGTCGAACGAGGCATAGCCCTTCGAGATCGACTTGAGGCGGTCGTAGAAATCGAACACCACTTCATTGAGCGGCAGATCATAGGTGATCATGGCGCGCGGGCCGACATAGGTCAGGTCGATCTGGATGCCGCGGCGCTCCTGGCAAAGCTTCATGATCGCGCCCAGATAATCGTCCGGCGTCATGATGGTTGCCTTGATCCAAGGCTCCTCAATCGCGCTGATCTTCACAATATCCGGCATATCGGCCGGATTGTGCAGTTCCTTCTCGGTACCGTCCGTCATTTTCAGGCGATAGACGACCGAAGGCGCGGTCGTGATGAGGTCGAGATTGAACTCGCGCTCCAGACGCTCCTGAATGATTTCCAGATGCAGGAGACCAAGGAAACCGCAACGGAAGCCGAAGCCAAGCGCCGCAGAGGTTTCCATTTCGAACGAGAACGACGCATCGTTGAGGCGCAGCTTGCCCATGGCAGCGCGCAAGTCCTCGAAATCCGCCGCGTCGACCGGGAACAGGCCGCAGAACACAACCGGCTGCGCGGGCTTGAAGCCGGACAGCATCTTTTCGGTCGGGCGGCGATCTTCGGTGATCGTATCGCCAACGCGCGTATCGGCCACTTCCTTGATGGACGCGGTGATGAAGCCAAGCTCGCCGGGACCGAGTTCGTCCACCTGAACCATTTTCGGCGTGAACACACCGGTGCGTTCCACCGGATATTTCGCGCCGGTGCCCATCATGCGGATGGTCTGGCCCTTCTTGAGCACGCCATCGATGATGCGCACCAGAACGATGACGCCAAGATAGCTATCATACCAGCTATCGACCAGCATCGCTTTCAGCGGCGCGTTGCGGTCGCCTTCCTTCGGCGCCGGCAACTGCGTGACGATGGCTTCCAGCACATCTTCGATGCCGAGGCCGGTCTTGGCGGAAATATGCACGGCCTGCGCCGCATCGATGCCGATCACTTCCTCGATCTGCTGCTTCACGCGCTCAGGCTCGGCGGCGGGCAGGTCGATCTTGTTCAGCACGACCACGATTTCGTGGTTGTTGTCGATCGCCTGATAAACGTTCGCCAGCGTCTGCGCTTCCACGCCCTGCGAAGCATCCACCACCAGCAGCGAACCTTCGCACGCGGCCAGCGAGCGCGAGACTTCATAGGCAAAGTCGACGTGTCCGGGCGTGTCGATCAGGTTCAGCACATAATCTTCGCCGTTCTTCGCCTTGTAGGAAAGACGGACGGTCTGCGCTTTGATGGTGATGCCGCGCTCGCGCTCGATATCCATCGAGTCGAGAACCTGATCCTTCATCTCACGCGTATCCAGCCCGCCGGTCAACTGAATGAGGCGGTCGGCCAGCGTCGATTTGCCGTGGTCGATATGGGCGACGATCGAAAAATTGCGAATATGGTCAAGTGGTGTGCTCATGCGCGCGATTTAACAGCAAGACGCCAAATTTCAAAGGAGTATTCGCGCCAAAAGGCGGGAAAACCGGCAGCTTTCGCAATCGTGACAACAAGTCCCCTTTGCCTTGTGGCAAAAAGGCGATAAATCACCGCTCGAATAGCGTGCTTTCATGCAGGAGTTTAGGATGAAGACCGAACCGAACGAAGTCCACAACAGGCCGAAACTGGTCACCGTTTTCGGCGGCTCCGGCTTTGTGGGGCGTGCGGTCGTGGCGGCGCTGACCAAGCGCGGCTATCGCGTGCGTGTCGCCGTGCGCAAGCCGGAAGTGGCTTATTACATGGCGCCGCTCGGCAATGTCGGCCAGATCCAGATGGTGCAGGCTAATGTCCGTCATCGCGGCTCGGTGGAGCACGTGATCAAGGGCTCCGACCATGTGGTGAACCTTGTCGGCATTCTGGCCGAAAGCGGCCGCCAGCGTTTCAACACGGTTCAGGTGCTGGGCGCGAAAAACATTGCCGAAGCCGCAAAGGCCGCAGGCATCCGCATGACGCACGTGTCCTCGCTTGCTGCCGACGCCAATTCGCCGTCGGCTTATGCACGGACCAAGGCGGAAGGCGAAAAGGCCATTCTGTCCGTCTTGCCCGATAGCGTCATCCTGCGCCCGTCGATCATTTTCGGTCCAGAAGACCGCTTCTTCAATCGCTTCGCCAATATGGCGCGCTTCTCGCCTTTCCTGCCGGCCATCGGCGGCGGCGAGACAAAACTCCAGCCGGTCTACGTCGGCGACGTGGCGGAAGCCGTGGCGCGTGCCGTCGACGGCAAGCTGACGGCAGGCGGCATTTATGAGCTGGGCGGTCCGGACGTGCAGCCGTTCAGGAACTGGATGAAGGACATGCTCGGCGTGATCGGGCGCAAGCGCGTGATCCTTTCCACGCCGTGGTGGGTTGCCCGTTTGCAGGCATCGATCCTCGGCCTGCTGCCGAACCCGATGCTCACCAACGATCAGGTGACGCTGTTGAAATTCGACAATGTGGTTTCGGAAAAGGCCATCAAGGAAGGCCGCACTTTGCAGGGCATCGGCATCACGCCGGAAAGCGTCGACGCCGTGCTGCCGTCCTATCTGTGGCGCTACCGCGTCGCCGGACAGTACACCAAGACCGGCTTTGCGTGATCCATAGTCAAGGCGGAAATGAACAAGGGGCCTCGCGGCCCCTTTTCTTTGGTTCGAGCATTTCCAGCAAAAGTGTCGACAAAAGGCGACACGCTTTAGTTCCAGATCAACAAAGCCGCGAGGCCGGCAGATCCGACAATCAGACGCCACCAGGCAAACAGCTTGAAGCCGTGGCGAGACACGTAATCGAGCAGATAGCGCACGACGAAAACGCCGGAGATGAAGGCCATCACGAAGCCGACCCCGATCAGCGCGCCATCGTTGAACGACAGGATATTGCGGCTCTTGTAGAGATCATAGGCAAAGGCGCCCGCCATGGTCGGCATGGCGAGGAAGAACGAGAACTCGGCTGCCGAACGCTTGTCCGCACCCAGCAGCAGCGAGCCGACGATGGTGGAGCCGGAACGCGACACGCCCGGTATCATCGCCAGGCACTGGATGAAGCCGATGGCGAGGCACATGGGCAGCGGATAATCCATCACATCGTGATAGCGCGGGCGCAGATTGATCTGGTCCACCCAGAGCAGGATGAACCCGCCGATAATCAGCATGATGCAGACCAGCATCGGCGTTTCAAACAGCACGCTCTTGATGAAGCCATGCGCCAGCGCGCCAATGAAGGCAGCGGGAAGGAAGGCAACCAGAACGCCAAGGACAAAGCGCCGCGTGCGGGCATCGCGGGGGAAATCGGTGAGGATTTTCAGAAGTTTCGCCGAATAGACCGTCAGAATGGCCAGAATGGCGCCCAGCTGGATCAGCACCTCGAAGGTCTTTCCTGTGGATTCAAAGCCAAGAAAATGCCCGACCAGCAGCAAATGCCCGGTGGAGGAAACCGGAATAAATTCGGTCAGGCCTTCGATAAGGCCGAGAAATGCAGCTTCCAGAAGATTGAAAATATCCATGAAGTCAGTACCTTGGGATAGTGGGCACGGCGACGGGTTAAAAAGACGGAGCGGGATAGCGGGCCATCGGCTGAAAACACGCATTTCCAGCGATTGCTTGTCTCCCGCAAACATAGCCCTTATAGACTTTATATTCCGTTGAGGCGGCGTCGAATCGCTTGATAGCAGGAAATAGCCTGCTGCATGCGCAAACGCCAGCCGCCGTGCAAACTCCGGACGTTCAATTCAAGCTTCAGTCGAGAGTCTCGCGTCGATCATGCTTACGCTTTTTCATCATCCCATGTCTTCGGGTTCGCGCTATGTGCGGCTCATCCTCGGCGAATATGGCGTTGAAGCGGAACTTATCGAGGAACGCCCGTGGTCGCGCCGCAAGGAGTTTCTGGCGCTGAACCCGGCTGCGACCCTGCCCGTCCTTCTGGCGGAAAACGACCTGCCGGTCGTCGGCGCGACGGTCATTGCCGAATATCTGGACGAGACGCGCGGCGCATTGAAGCGCAGCCGCCGCCTTCTGCCCGAAAGCCCGATGGAGCGCGCCGAAGTGCGCCGCCTCGTCGACTGGTTCCTGCTGAAATTTGAAAACGAAGTGACGCGCCACATCGCCCGCGAGCGTGTGTTCAAGCTGCAAATGGCGGCAGAAATGGGCGGCAGCGCGCCGGATTCGACCGCCATCCGCGCCGCCCGCACCAATATCCGCCAGCATATGAAATATATCGACTGGCTGGCCGCAACCCGCGACTGGCTTGGCGGCGCACATCCTAGCTACGCCGATATGGCGGCGGCGGCCTCCATTTCCGTGCTCGACTATCTGGGCGAAATCGAATGGGGCGAAACCAAAGCGGCGCGTGACTGGTATGCCCGCATGAAGTCGCGCCCGGCTTTCCGCCCGTTGCTCTCCGACCGCGTGCGCGGGCTTGCCCCGGTGGCCCATTATGGCGACCTCGATTTCTGATAGCCGCGAACAGAAACTCAAGCGCTTCCTCATCGAAGAGGCGAAGGCGGTGGGTTTCGACGCCGTTGCCTTCACCACGCCCGATGCAATTCCGCAAGCGCCCGAACGGTTGCGGCAATATATTGCCGACGGCCATCACGCCGACATGGAATGGATGGAGGAAACGGAAGCCCGCCGCGCCGATCCGAGCGTGCTGTGGCCGGAAGTCCGCTCCATCATGATGCTGGCCATGAATTACGGGCCGGACGCCAATCCGCTCGCCATTCTGGACAAACGAGATCGCGCGGCCATCTCGGTCTATGCGCAGAACCGCGACTATCATGACATTATCAAGGGCAAGCTGAAACATATTGCGAGCCGCTTCGCCGCGCGCGCCGGGCAGGACGTCAAGGTTTTCGTCGACACCGCGCCCGTCATGGAAAAGCCGCTGGCGCAAGCCTCCGGTCTCGGCTGGCAGGGCAAGCACACCAATCTGGTAAGCCGCGAGCTTGGCTCATGGCTGTTCCTCGGCTCGATTTTCACCACGGCGGAAATCCCGCCCGACCAACCTGATCGCGACCATTGCGGCTCGTGCCGCGCCTGCCTCGACGCCTGCCCGACCAAGGCTTTTCCCTCGCCCTATCGCATCGATGCGCGGCGCTGCATTTCCTATCTCACCATTGAGAACAAGGGCCCGATCCCGCAAGAATTCCGCAAAGCCATGGGCAACCGCATCTATGGCTGCGATGACTGCCTTTCCGTCTGCCCGTGGAACAAGTTCGCGCAGGCGACCAGCGAAATGAAGCTGCAAGCCCGCGACGAGTTGAAGGAGCCGCGTCTCGGTGACCTGCTGGCGCTGGACGATCCGGCTTTCCGCACGCTTTTTTCCGGCTCGCCGGTAAAGCGGATCGGGCGCGACCGCTTCATCCGCAATGTGCTGATCGCCGCTGGCAATTCCGGTGATGCCGCGCTTCTGCCGGATGTCGAACACCTGCTGGAAGATGCAGCGCCGGTCGTGCGCGGCGCGGCTATATGGGCCTTGAAGCAACTGGCAAGCCCCGATCGCGTGGCCAGCATGCAGAAACGCCTGGCCTCGTCGGAAGAGGATGCTACGGTACAGGCCGAGTGGAATATGGAGGAAGTTTGATGCGTATTTTTCTGTTCGGCGCTGGTTATTCCGCTCAAGGCTTTGCACGCAGGATGAGCGGCGAAGCGGAGCGCATCGACGGAACCACACGGCACGAGCAGAAATTCCCTTTTCTTGAACAGGCAGGCATAAAGCCCCTGCTTTTCGATGGTGAAACGCCCTCGCCCGAACTTCTCGACCGGCTTGCCCAATCGACCCATGTGGTCGTTTCGATCTCTCCCGGCGAAAGCGGCGATCCCGCCGTCGCCGTGGTTGAGGAAGCGCTTCGCCGTCCCGACAACACCATCCGCTGGATCGGCTATCTGTCGACGGTCGGCGTCTATGGCGACCATCAGGGCGAATGGGTGGACGAAACCACGGCCTGCAAGCCTGCCTCCCGCCGCAGCCTTGAGCGCATCGAAGCCGAAATGGCATGGGGGCAATTGAGCGAACGGCATGGAACGCCGCTGGCCGTGTTGCGTCTCTCCGGCATTTACGGGCCGGGCCGCAACGCCTTCATCAATCTGGAGCGCGGCAACGCACGGCGCATCGTGAAAAAGGATCAGGTCTTCAACCGCATCCATGTCGATGACATTGCGGGTTCCTTGCGCTTTCTGGCAGGCACCGACACAGGCGGCATCTTCAACATCACCGACAATGAACCAAGCCCGCCGCAGGATGTCGTCACCTATGCGGCGGAATTGATGGGCGCGACGCCGCCGCCGGAAGTCCCCTTCGAGGAGGCCGAACTGACGCCGATGGCGCGTTCCTTCTATGGTGAGAACAAACGCGTCTCCAACCGCCGCATCAAGGATCTCGGTTACGAATTTGCCTATCCCGACTACCGGACAGCCTTTTCGGCCATGTGGCGCGAGGATAGCTGGCGCTGAAGCCGTGCTGCTGCTAAAAGCAAGCCTGCAATCGAACCGGGACGACACAGAATGAGCAGTACCGAACTCGCAACCAGATAAGCCGCAACAGCCTTTCCGACCTGTTGCGGCGTCTGCCCCGGACCAACTTTCCTTAAAACGCATCCCGAAGATGCGCGTTTATAAAAGGCAGATCGCCGCCCGATTTTCCTCGAGCGGATGCTTAGTCATGCCTTTTGATAACAAACAAACTCCACAGTGGAGCTATTCCCTGCCGTACGCGCTGGCGCTGATGGCTCCTTTCGACATTCTCGCCTCGCTGGCCATGGACATCTACCTGCCGGTTGTGCCGTCCATGCCCGCCATCCTTCAAACGACACCCGCCATGGTGCAGCTGACCCTCAGTCTCTACATGGTGATGCTGGGCGTCGGGCAGTTGCTGTTCGGCCCTTTGTCGGACCGTTTCGGACGCAGGCCGGTCCTCATTGGCGGCGGGCTGGTTTTCGCCCTTGCATCTTTCGCCCTGGCGATCACCGACAATGCCACGCTATTTGTGGCGCTTCGCTTCGTACAGGCAACGGGCGCGTCGGCGGCACTTGTGGCCACTTTCGCAACTGTCCGCGACGTCTATGCAAAGCGTCCCGAAGGGGCGACGATCTATGGCCTGTTCAGCGCCATGCTTTCCTTCGTCCCGGCGCTTGGGCCGATTGCCGGCGCACTGATTGCAAAGGGTTTCGGGTGGCGGGCGATCTTCGCCACGCTCGGACTGTTCGGCCTCGCCGCAACGTGGCGCGCTTGGCGCCATTGGCACGAGACGCGACCGAGCAGCACTGCGCCAGCAGCCGGAAGTCTCAGCCGGATCGTGAAGGACTTCCGCTTCTGGACCTATACGCTTGGTTTCGCGACAGCCATGGGTACCTTCTTCGTGTTCTTTTCCACCGCACCGCGCATTCTGATCGAACGCGGCGGCTTCGACGAGACCGGCTTCAGCTTCGCCTTCGCCAGCGTTGCCGTGGTCATGATCGCCGCCACGCGTATCCTGCCCCGCCATACGCAGAAATGGGGCGCGCGCACCAGCGTGGCGCTGGGCATGGCGACACTTCTCGCCAGCGCCCTGCTTCTGGGCCTCGGCGAAACATTCCTCAAGCCCTCGTTCCTGAGCCTTATCGTCCCGATGTGGCTTGCCGCTTTCGGGATCGTTCTCACCGCGTCAATGACGGCAAACGGTGCGCTTGCCGCCTTTGATGACAGCGCGGGCATGGCGGTCGCGGTCTATTTCTGCATCCAGAGCCTGATCGTCAGCCTTGCAGGAACAGCGCTTGTCATCTTCTTGCCCGGTCATACCGCATGGCCCCTGATCGCCTTCTGCACAGCGATGCCATTGCTGGTTCTGACCTTGCTGGCAAGGCTGCGGCAGCGCTGACGAAATGGCGGTCGGCAGCACAAACTGCCGACCGCCATTGAAGCCCCGCCGTTGACACAGCATAATGCCCGCAATCCGGCTGTCTTGATTCGCAGCCGCAGCGCCCTTTGGCAAAACTGGAATTGCCCCATGATCGCAAACAAATTGAAGAAGTTCGTTCTCGCAGCTTCGCTGGCCGCAATGATCGCTCCCGACTTCGTGCCCATGGCCATGGCGGAAGACATGCCCGCCAAACAGGCCTTTGGCGCACAAGTGCTGCCGGTGCTTACGCAAGACCCGCAATCCATCGGCTTTTATGCCAAGGGATGCCTCGCTGGCGCCGTGGCACTGCCGACGGACGGGCCAAACTGGCAGGTGATGCGCCTTTCGCGCAATCGCCGCTGGGGCCATCCGCGCATGATCGGCCTTCTGGAAAAATTGTCTCGCGATGCCGCACAGGACGGCTGGCCCGGCCTCTTGGTCGGCGACATTTCGCAGCCGCGCGGCGGCCCGATGCTGACGGGCCATGCTTCGCATCAGGTTGGCCTCGACGCTGATATCTGGCTGACGCCCATGCCGAAAAAACGCTTTACCGACGCCGAGCGCGAGAGCGTGTCAGCCGTATCGATGCTGCAAAAAGATTCGCTCTATGTCGATCCGAAGAAATGGACCCCTGCCCGCACGGCCCTGCTGAAACACGCCGCAAGCTATCCGGAAGTAGAGCGCATCTTCGTGCATCCGGGCATCAAGAAGCAGCTTTGCGACACGGTGACCGGCGACAGAAGCTGGCTTGGAAAGGTTCGCCCCTATTGGGGTCATTTCTACCATTTCCATGTGCGCCTGACCTGCCAGCCCGGTTCGCCCCAGTGCAAGGGACAGCCGAAGGTCGCCGCCGGTGACGGTTGTGACAAGTCGCTCGCCTGGTGGTTTACGGATGAACCATGGAAGCCTGCAAAGCCATCGAAGGAGCCGCCGAAAAAGCCGCGTCCGGTGATGGTCTCCGATCTGCCGAAGTCTTGCGCCGCCGTTCTCAATGGTCCTGCGCCGAATTCGGTCGCCGATGTCACCTACGGCGTGCAGTGAGGCTTTTGGCACTTTTCAGGCCTTTGGCGCTTCGCTATAGGCTTAAAACGATTTAGAAAGCCGGAGTGGTTCCGTTCGAACAGAACCGCTGGAACCGCTCCGGCTCTTTATCCAATCGCATTGTCCGACGCAAAACCGTTTCACACTTTTGCTGGAAATGCTCTAATGACAAGGTTATCAACTCGTAAGGTTGCTTATTCATGACGGAACGCCTGCGCATCGCACTGATTGCCCACGACCAGAAGAAGGACGACATGGTCGCCTTCGCAAAAGCGCATGAACAGGCACTGGCCCGCTATGACATCGTGGCGACGGGAACGACCGGCGGCCTCATTCTGGATGCCTGCCCTTCGCTTAGCATTCAGCGCGTGAAAAGCGGGCCGCTCGGCGGCGACCAGCAGATTGGCGCGATGATCGCGGAAGGCACGGTGGAAGTGCTCATTTTCTTCATCGACCCGCTGTCGCCGCTTCCGCACGATGTCGACGTGAAGGCGCTGACGCGCCTCGGCAGCGTCTATGACATTCCGATGGCGCTCAATCGTGCGACTGCCGAAAGGCTGATCAAGGCGCTTGACTGATCGGACACGACCAACCAGCAGGCGAAGACATGACCAGGGAGAGGACATGCAAGTGACTAGCCACGCCGAACAGGGTTTCCCGTTTCCGGTGCTCGTCGGCGATATCGGCGGCACCAATGCCCGCTTTGCCATCCTCGTGGATTCCAATGCAGAGCCGAAAGAGTTTCCCGTTCTCCAGACGGCGAATTACGCCACAATCGATGAGGCCATACAGAGCGCCATTCTCGACCACACCTCGATCCGCCCGCGTTCCGCCATTCTGGCTGTGGCCGGTCCTGTCGACGGGGATGAAATCGACCTCACCAATTGCGACTGGGTGGTGCGCCCGAAAAAGATGATCGCCGATCTCGGTTTCGAGGACGTGACCGTACTGAACGATTTCGAGGCGCAGGCGCTTGCCGTCGTGTCTCTCGGCAGCGATCATCTGGAACAGATCGGCGGCAAGCCCGAAGAAGTGATCGCCACCCGCGTCGTGCTTGGCCCCGGAACGGGGCTTGGCGTTGCCGGGCTTGTCCGCACCCGCCATGCCTGGGTGCCGGTGCCGGGCGAAGGCGGCCATATCGATATCGGCCCGCGCACGACACGTGACTATGAGGTCTTCCCGCATATCGAGCGCATAGAGGGCCGCGTTGCTGGCGAGCAGATTCTTTGCGGGCGCGGACTGCGCAACCTCTATCTGGCCATATGCGCCGCCGACAAGGTGACGCCGACGCTGGAAACCCCCGCCGACATCACATCAGCCGGGCTTGACGGCAGCAATGCGCAAGCTGAGGAAACCCTGCACCTGTTCGTCACCTATCTTGGACGGGTGGCGGGCGATCTGGCGCTGATCTTCATGGCGCATGGCGGCGTCTATCTTTCCGGCGGCATTCCGCAGCGCATTCTTTCCGCGCTGCAAGCCGGTGCCTTTCGCGAGGCTTTTGAGGACAAGGCCCCGCACAAGGCCATCATGCGCGACATTCCTGTCCGCGTGATCACGCACCAGCTCGCTGCCCTTGCCGGGCTTTCCGCCTTTGCGCAGGCCCCTGCCCGTTTTGAAGTCGCGACCGAAGGACGCCGCTGGCGCATCGGAGCATGATTCCGAAAAGTGGAAACCGGTTTCCGGATAAAATCATGCTCAAGCAAAAATTTAAAGCGAGATGTTTTTAAGCTGAGCCATCATCCCGCTCCGAGCAGTAAAGCTTGAGGATGGTCAAGCTGCACGGATAACGTTATAGAAACGCTGCGCTGAAATTGCCGCTGGCTTTATCAGTGCAGCGTTTCCGTATGGGAAGTCGTATTTTCAACGATAGCCGCCGGTCCAGCCGGAGGGCAAAGAGACAAAAAGCGCTTTTGCACGTGAGCCTATTCAAAAAGAAGAACAAGAAGATCGATACGGGCGAAGCCACCCGCGTAATCCGGCGCATGATGTCGGAAAACATCCGCGAATATAAGAAGAACTATTTCATCGCCATTCTCGCATCGCTCATCGTCGGCGCATCGAATGGCGCGCTGGCCTATCTGATGAAGCCGATGATCGACAAGATTTTCTACGAGCAGAATCTCGGTCTGGTCTGGGTCATTTGCGGCACATTGCTGGTCATTTTCATATTGCGCGGCATTTCCGGCTACATACAGGCCGTGGAACTCGCCAAGATCGGCAACAATCTGGTCGCGCGCTATCAGAAGCGCATTTTCGACCATCTGATGAGGCTCGGCCTCGATTTCTACAACGATACCCGTTCGGGCCATCTGGCGGCGCAGATCAACCAGAATGTTTCCGGCATCCGCGATCTTCTCAACATGACGATTTCGTCGATCGCGCGCGACCTCATTTCGCTGATCGGTCTCGTCGGCACCATGTTCTATATGGACCCTGTCCTGTCCATCGCGATTTTCCTGATCGGACCGCCGCTCATTCTGGCTGTCGCCTATATTTCGCGCCGCATCCGCTCCGTCACCCGTGATCTCGTGCATCTCAATTCCCATCTGCTGGGCGCGATGCAGGAATCGATCCAGGGCATTGCCATCGTCAAGGCCTTCACGATGGAAGACCAGCTGCGCGCCAAGATCGGCAAGCTCATCGATCAGTCGGAAGGCCGCAGCAACAAGATCGCCAAAGTGTCCGAGCGCACCACACCCATTTCCGAAATGCTGGCCGGTTTTGCCGTGGCGGGCGTGCTGGCCTATAGCGGCTATCGCGCCATTCTCGAACAGCAGCCCCCCGGCGCGACCTTTGCCTTCATCACGGCAATGCTTCTCGCCTACGATCCGGCGCGCCGCCTCGCCCGCCTTCAGGTCGGGCTGGAAAAGGCGCTCGTCAATGCCCGCATGATCTATGAAGTGCTGGATATAGAACCGCGCCAGCGCGATGTTCCGGACGCGGTGGAACTGAAAGCAGGCCCCGGTGAAATCCGCTTCGAGGATATTTATTTCTCCTATAACGAGACCGCGCCGGTGCTGCATGGCGTGAGCTTCGTCGCCAAGGCAGGCGAAACCACTGCTGTAGTCGGCGCTTCGGGCGCGGGCAAATCCACCCTCATCAACCTTGTCCAGCGCTTCTACGATCTCGACCGCGGCAAGATCCTGTTCGACGGGCAGGACATTGAACACGTCAAGAAGCAGTCGCTCCGCCACGCCGTCGCCTATGTCTCGCAGCAGCCCTATCTGTTCGAAGGCACCATCGCCGACAATATCCGCTATGGCCGCCCGGACGCGACGGATGATGAAATCATCGAGGCGGCGAAGCTTGCCCATGCGCATGACTTCATCCTGCAACAACCGCAGGGCTACGATACGCCGGTCGGCGAAAACGGTGTGACGCTTTCCGGCGGCCAGCGCCAGCGCGTTTCGATTGCCCGCGCCATCGTGCGCAACGCGCCGGTTCTCCTGCTCGATGAGGCGACTTCCGCGCTCGATAATGAATCGGAAAAGCGGGTTCAGCAGGCGCTGGAAGGCATCATGCAGAACCGCACTACGATCGTGATTGCGCATCGCCTTTCCACCGTGGTCAATGCGGATCGCATCGTGGTGATGGAAGCCGGTCGCGTGGTGGAGGAAGGCCGTCACGACGATCTGATCGCCATCCCGAATGGCGTCTATGCCCGCTTTTATCAGTTGCAGAGCGGCAATGGCGATATCATCACCGAAAAGACGGCAGAAGAATTGCGGACAGGAGAACCACGATGAGCGGAGAAACCGAAAGCAGCAAAATGGGCCTTGTCGTCGTCGGCGCTGGCGGACGCATGGGCCAGACCCTGATCCGCACCATCCAGGCCATCGAAGGTGCGAAACTGGTCGGCGCCATCGAACGATCCAGCTCACCGCTTCTGGGCCGGGATGCCGGCGAAGTCACCGGCATCGGCCCGCTCGGCGTGACGATCACCGACGATCCGCTGCCGGTGTTCGCCAAGGCGCACGGCGTCCTTGATTTCACAAGCCCTGCGGCAAGCGTCGAATTTGCAGGCCTCGCCGCGCAGGCCCGCATCGTGCACGTCATCGGCACAACCGGCTGCTCAGCGGAAGACGAAGAGAAAATCCGCGCCGCCGCCCGTCACGCAACCATCGTCAAATCCGGCAATATGAGCCTCGGCGTCAATCTTCTGTCCGTTCTGGTGCAGAAGGCCGCGCAAGCGCTCGATCCGGCCGATTTCGACATCGAAATCCTTGAGATGCATCACAAGCACAAGGTCGACGCTCCATCCGGCACCGCCCTGCTTCTCGGCGAAGCGGCAGCGAAGGGACGCGACATTGCTTTGGCGGAAAACAGCGTGCGTGTGCGCGACGGCTATACGGGCCCGCGCGAAACCGGCTCCATCGGCTTCGCCACGCTGCGCGGCGGTTCGGTCATCGGCGACCATTCGGTGATTCTGGCCGGTCCCGGCGAACGCGTCGTTCTCTCGCATCATGCCGAGGACCGGTCGGTCTTCGCGCGCGGCGCGATCAAGGCCGCACTCTGGGCCTATGGCAAAAAGCCCGGTCTCTATTCCATGCTCGACGTTCTCGGGCTGAATGACTGATTTTCTTTACCAATGGAGCGTTGCATATGTCTCGTACTCTCGTCCTGGTCCGCCACGGTCAAAGCGAATGGAACCTCAAGAACCTTTTCACCGGATGGCGTGATCCGGGCCTGACCGAACAGGGCCATGCCGAAGCCAAGGCCGCTGGCCAGCGCCTGAAGGCCGCCGGTCTCAAGTTCGACATCGCATACACGTCCACCCTGTCGCGCGCGCAGGTGACCTGCCAGCACATTCTCGATGAGCTGGGCCAGTCGAACCTCGAAACGATTCGCGATCAGGCCTTGAACGAGCGCGACTATGGCGATCTGTCCGGCCTCAACAAGGATGATGCCCGCGCCAAGTGGGGCGAGGAACAGGTGCATATCTGGCGCCGTTC
This sequence comes from Ochrobactrum sp. PL_is501, assembly GCF_055816895.1. NCBI lineage: Bacteria > Pseudomonadati > Pseudomonadota > Alphaproteobacteria > Hyphomicrobiales > Brucellaceae > Ochrobactrum > Ochrobactrum sp. PL_is501. The sequence goes on from NZ_JBVPGR010000040.1 coordinate 527,151, forward strand.
CTATGACGTCCCGCCTCCGGGCGGCGAAAGCCTGAAAGATACGGGCGCTCGCGTATGGCCTTATTATCTGCACACGGTGCAGCCGCATGTGCTGCGCGGCGAGACGGTTCTGGTTGCCGCACACGGCAATTCGCTGCGCGCGCTCATCATGGCGCTCGACGGCCTGACGCCGGAGCAGATTCTTAAGCAGGAACTCAACACCGGCGTTCCAGTCATCTACCGGCTCAATGCTGATTCGACCGTTGCCTCGAAGGAAATTCTTGAAGCGTAATCGCTATTTGGCTGTGAATTTATCGGGCGCGCCCGCGCGCCCGACGCCTTTTTCAACGTCAAAAAAGCATCGGCTGAAAAAAAGCTGGCTGAATGTCGAAAACGCGATTGACAGAGGCAGGCCGACCCCTTAGATGGGTCCTCGTCGCCCAGATGGCGGAATTGGTAGACGCACCAGCTTCAGGTGCTGGCGCTCGCAAGGGCGTGGAGGTTCGAGTCCTCTTCTGGGCACCATTTCCAAGTCTTCGGACCACTACCAAGGTCCAGAAGCACCCCAAAAAGCCCGCGCAAGCGGGCTTTTTTGTTTGGGGTTGATGTTCACTGGCCGCAGGCTTTACGCCCCCGATTCACCCAGTATTCTGACAGACGATGCAGTTTTCTCCTTCCGAACGCGCCGCTTTCTTTGAATTGCTGAAATGGCGGCGCGACGTCCGTCACTTCAGCGACAAAGCCGTAGACGATGGGATCATCGGGGCTTTGCAGAAAGCGATGGATTATGCGCCTTCCGTCGGCAATGCGCGCCCCTGGCGCGTTATTTCTGTCGAAAGTGCCGCAACACGTGCAGCCGTCCGCGACATTTTTCTGGAAGCCAACCGGTCAGCCGCTGAGCTCTATGACGGCGAGCGCGCCCAGCAATACCGGAACCTGAAACTGGAAGGCATCAGCGTTGCTCCGGTGCAGCTTGCCATTTTCACCGAAACCGCGCCCGTCGAAGGGCATGGCCTCGGCAGGCAGTCCATGGCCGTTACCCTTGAACACAGCACGGCCATGGCGGTCCAGAACCTCAATCTGGCGGCAAGATCGTTCGGGCTCGGCGTCGGCATGGTTTCCATTCTCGATCCAGACGCGATGGAAAAGCTTTTCGAGGCCCGGTCCAGCTGGCACTTCAGCCTTTATCTGTGCATCGGCTGGCCGCTGGCGGATGATGACACCCCGCTGCTGCACAAAAATGGCTGGCAGGAAAACAAGCCGACGGTCTGGCGGCGCGCCTGAGCTTCTTCAACAGTGTGTTGTCAACAGCCCGATGAATTGTGCCTATTGCGCTATTCTCGCAATTGGCGGCACAATCCCGCCCGCTGTGCTCAAATATAATAACGGGGAGCGAACATGCGCCGAAAGGGCTTGCTGGAATTCGGCAGGAACAGAACGCTCTATGGCCTGTTCCTGCTCTGCGCGATCTGCGCCATTGCGGGCAGTGTGATGAGCTACAATGGCGAGGATTCAGGCTGGCGCTGGCTGCATTATCTGACCAAGCCAACCGCAACCCTGTTGCTGCTCGCCGCCGTCCTTTGCGCCGGGCGCCCCAAATCGAAATCTTACGGTTTCGCCATCGCTTTTGGCCTGGCTTTCGCTGCACTCGGGGATTTTTTCCTGATGCTGCCCGGCGACTATTTCATGGCGGGACTGATCTGCTTTCTCATCACCCATTGCGCCTATATCTATGCGCTTTGCCGCGATACGCGCTTTGCCGCGCATAAGGGCGTTTTCGTCCTTTTCGCCATCGCCGCCCTTGCCATCATAGCTGGCCTCTGGTCGTCACTGCCAACGCCCATGAAAATCCCGGTCATCATCTATGCCGCTGCCCTCGGCATCATGGCAGCACAGGCGATGAGCCGCGCGCTCGGCACCGAACCGGAAACGCCGCAACGCTACGCCGCCTGGCTTGCGGCTGCAGGCGGTCTTTTCTTCATGGCAAGCGACACCCTGCTGGCCTTCGGACGGTTCAGCCTCGACATTCCGCTGAATGGCCTTTGGGTGCTGGCAACCTATTATGCCGCCCAATTCCTCTTTGCCCGCTCCACGGAGGACTTTGCCTATGGCAGTTGAAGAACAGACGCTGCAACTGTCGTTTGAGCGCCTGCGTCACGGCTGGCATGAGAACCGTCCGGCCTATGAGCAGCGTCTGGATGATCTGAAGCGGCTGCGTCAGGCGCTCGAAAAGCGGCTTGATGAAATGGCGATGGCCATCAGCGCGGATTTCGGCAACCGCTCACTGCACGAAACCCTGCTTGGCGAGGCCAGCGTCGTTTTTGCCGAAATCGATGATGCCCTGCATAACCTCAAGCGCTGGATGAAACCGAAACGCCGCAAGGCCGGATGGAAAATGTGGCCCGCCAAAGCGGAAATTCGCTATGTCCCGCTCGGGGTGGTTGGGATCATCGCGCCGTGGAACTATCCCGTCAATCTGGCGCTGGCACCGCTTGTCGCGGCAATCGCAGCCGGAAACCATGTTTTCCTGAAACCGTCCGAACATACGCCGCGCACGGCGGAGTTCCTGCAAAGCCTGCTTGCCGAAGTTTTCCCGGAAGACCGCGTTACCGTGGCGCTTGGCGATGCATCGCTTTCCGCGCAGTTCGCATCGCTGCCATTCGACCATCTCTTTTTCACCGGCTCAACATCTGTCGGGCGCAAGATCATGGCGGCGGCGGCACCGAACCTGACGCCGGTTACACTGGAACTCGGCGGTAAATCGCCCGCCATCGTCAGCGAGAATGCCAATCTCAAACGCGCCGCCCGGGCAATCGCGACGGGAAAATTCTTTAATGCCGGGCAGACCTGCATCGCGCCGGATTATGTTCTGGTCCATCAGAGCCAGCGCAACGAATTGGTAAACCTGCTGCGCGCTGAAATGCAGGCACGCTATGGCGGCTCATCAGCAGCAAAAGACCAAACCACCATCATCAGTGAAGCACAGGAAGCACGGCTCACGAACCTCCTGACCGATGCCGCGAACAAGAGCGAAGCTGTCATTGAACTTCTCGCCGGTTCCGATCAGCCGCGATTGATGACACCTGCCCTTGTGCTGGAGCCCGCCGCCGACAGCGAAATCATGCAGGAGGAGATTTTCGGCCCGCTTCTGCCAATCGTCAGCTATCGCCTCCTCGACGATGCCATCAGTTTCGTTCTGAAGCTCGACCGTCCGCTGGCGCTTTACTGTTTCAGCGACAACACCGCAGAGATCGAAATGATGCTCAGCCGCATTGTCGCGGGCGGGGTCTGCGTCAACGATACGCTCTATCAATTTGCCTGTAGCGACCTGCCATTCGGCGGCGTGGGCGCAAGCGGCATGGGCCAGTATCATGGCCATGACGGCTTTCTGACCTTTTCGAAGGCAATGCCGGTCCTGACCAAATATGCCCCGGCGCCGAGCGATCTCATCAGGCCACCCTATACCGGCCTCACCGACCGGCTGATCCGTTTCATCGCAAGATGAGGCCTGGAACCTTGAAGCATGTCTCCAAAAAGCGGGAACCGTTTTATCAGGCACAAAACACTTTAACAGTGCACTCGCGTCCGGCTCTCGCCGAATTGTGTAGGCAATTGCTATTCAAACAGCTGTACAATCTGACTATATAGAGACGGATGCGAGTTTATCTCACTGTAGAAGTCATCGTCTTTCGGAACCGAATAGCTGACTGGTGAAAAACGGGTGCTGAAAAAGAAAGAACCAAACCGGATATCGAAGACCATCCTGACTGCGATCCGGAATAGGCCGGGTTACAGGCCGCTCAACGCCAATATTGCTGGCGGTGACGTCGTCATTGCATCCTACAATGTCCACAAATGCATTGGCATCGACAAGCAGTTCAATCCGCAGCGCACGGCCGAAGTCATCAGCGAGATCGACGCGGACGTGATCGCGTTGCAGGAAGCCGACCGGCGTTTCGGCGAGCGTTCCGGCCTGCTCGATCTGGGCCTGCTTGAGCGCCGTCATGGCCTCATCCCCGTTCCCATTACCGCGACAATGCCCAAAGGCCACGGCTGGCACGGCAATGTGCTCCTGTTCCGCGAAGGGGTGGTGCGCAATGTGCAGCAGCTCAAGCTGCCCGGTGTCGAGCCGCGCGGCGCGCTGGTTGCGGACTTGCAATTTCCGGCAGGCCCTCTCCGCGTCATCGCCGCGCATCTCGGCCTTCTGAAACGCTCCCGCGAGCAACAGGCCGAAAGCATCCTTACCGTCTTGCAGGAGGCTGACACACTGCCGACCCTGCTGATCGGCGACCTCAACGAATGGCGCGTCGGCAAGCGCTCGTCGCTGGCCGCCCTCATGCCGACATTCAACCATGTCGCAACGGCAGTGCCGAGCTTCCCTTCGCGGTTCCCGGTTTTCGCACTGGATCGCGTGCTGGGCGCGCCGCATAATCTGGTCACATCGGTTGAAGTGCACAACACGCCGCTGGCGCGCCTGGCGTCCGATCACCTGCCGATCAAGGCGCATCTCGACCTCAAATCGGCAACGAGCCTGCTCGAAGAACTCAGCCCGGAAATATTTAACAGCCGAACGGGATGATATTCAGAGGTAAGGCGAGCCCAGCCAGATAATCCGGTCGAGAAGACGCTCCAGAAATGGCCGGTTCTTCAGCCGCGCAAGATTGACCTCGCGGCTCCCCTCTATCACCTTGCCGATGCGCTCTTCCACCTCGCGCGCCACGTCGCGGTCGAGGATTTCCAGATCGACCTCGAAATTCAGCCGCAACGAGCGCGGATCGATATTGGACGACCCGACATAGGACCATGCGCCATCGATGGTCATCAGCTTGGAGTGATTGAAGGCACCGCCAGCCCGCCAGATACGGCAACCATCCTTCAAGAGCTGATCGAACTGCGCGCGCATGGCGCGGTCCACCAGCTTCAGGTTGTTGACGCCCGGCACGACGATATCCACCGACACGCCGCGCCGCGCCGCCGTCACCAGCGCGCTGATCAATTCGCGGTCCGGCAGAAGATAAGGCGTCATGATGAGAATATGCTGCTCGGCAATCGAGAAGGCGCCCATCATCATGCGCTGGTTGGTTTCCACGTTCTTGTCCGGCCCCGATCCAACGACACGCACCAGCGTTCCCGTCCCCGGCGGGTTTTCCGGCGGCGCGATTTTCCATGCTTCCCCGGTCAGAAGCTCGCCGGTGGCAAAGCGCCAGTCTTCCGATGCGATATGAAAGAGATCGGCGATAGCCGGTCCTTCCAGCTTGAAATGCGTATCGAAGGCAACCGCGTCGCCAGCTATCCTTCGCACAAAGCCCGCGCGGATATTCATGCCGCCGGTAAAGGCGATCTTGCCATCGACGATGAGGATTTTGCGGTGGGTGCGCAGGTTCGCGTAAGGCAGGCGCAGCCCGATGATGATATTGCCGTTGAACACATCAACCGCGACGCCCTTGTCCTTCAAGAGCTTGACGATGCTTGGAAAGGAATAGCGCGCACCGACGGCATCCACCAGCACCCGCACTTCCACGCCGCGCCTGACCGCATCGCCCAGAGCATCGGCAAATACTTCGCCAATCCCGTCCCGGTCGAAAATATAGGTTTCCAGCATGATGCTGCGTTCGGCGCGGCCTATTGCGTCGAGCATCGCGGCATAAGCTTCGTCGCCCGTTTCCAGCATCTCGATGCTGTTGCCGCTGGTGAAATCGTAAAGGCTGACCGCATCGCCAAGAATCTTCATGGCCCCGAACTGGCGTCCGAAGGCGGCACGCACCAGATCGTTCGTCGTATCGAAATGCGACAGGTGATAAAGCGCGATCTTGCCCATATTGGCGCGCTGGTGGCTGAGCGTCGAACGCCGGATGCGATTTACGCCAGCAATCGCATAGACAACCGCTCCCACGATGGGCGAAAGCACGATCACGCCGACCCAGCCGATGGCTGTCCGGACTTCCTCCTTCGTCATGGTCGCGTGAATGGCGGCGATCGCTCCGAGAACAACCGACAGGACAAACAGGATATGCGGCCAGTAGTGGGAAACGAGATCGAACATCACATGAACTTTAAGCGGAACACGACTGCAATAGCAAAGAGATATAATGGGAGATCGTCGCGACGAACAGTGTGCGCATTGGCGTTCTCACCGGTTCATCGCAAAGCTGGCCAAATCCGGGACATGCCTTATATTGTTCACGAGGCATGACAATTTGAGGGACGTCTCATGGCAACAGCTCATAATGATTTCGACCGCCCGACCTTTCCAAAGGAACTTTCCAGCAAGTGGGGCTGGTTCGTCGCCCTTGGGGTCGCGCTTCTGATCCTCGGCGGCATCGCCTTCGGCAATCTGGTGCTGGCCACCGTCGTTTCGGTCTATTACGTCGGCCTGATGATGCTGATCGGCGGCGTCATCGAGATCATCCACTCCTTTGGCGTCAAAACCTGGGGCAGCTTCTTTTTCTGGCTCCTGAGCGGCCTGCTCTATACGGCAGCCGGCATTGTCGCCTTCATCAATCCTGTGCTTGCAGCCGGTGTGCTGACCTTCCTGCTGGCGGCAGCGCTTCTGGGTTCCGGTGCTTTCCGCATCTGGCTCGGCTTCAAGTCGAAACCGTCCGCAGGATGGGGCTGGATCGTTGCGGCGGGCGTCATCACCATGCTGCTCGGCCTCATCATCGCCATGCAATGGCCGGTCAACAGCCTGTTCATCCTCGGCCTGTTTCTGGCGATAGACCTGATTTTCCAGGGCTGGTCCTTCATCGCCTTCGGCCTTGGCATCAAGAGCCGATAATATATGCAAAGCATTTAAACTCGACCTTTTGGCAAAGGACTGCTAGATGAACCGCCAATCTTTGCGGCGGTTCATGCTGCCCGTCCCTTTGCCATTACGAGTTTCTTCATGCCCGCTGACCATCCCGTTTCCAAGCGCCGCACATTCGCGATCATCGCGCACCCGGACGCCGGTAAGACCACGCTGACCGAAAAGCTGCTGCTGTTCGGCGGCGCCATCCAGCTTGCCGGTGAGGTGAAGGCCAAGAAAGACCGCATCCAGACCCGTTCGGACTGGATGAACATCGAGCGCGACCGCGGCATTTCCGTCGTCACCTCGGTGATGACCTTCGAGTACAAGGATTGCATCTTCAACCTGCTCGACACGCCGGGCCACGAAGATTTTGCCGACGACACCTACCGCACGCTGACCGCCGTTGATAGCGCCGTCATGGTCATAGATGCCGCCAAGGGTATCGAGCCGCGCACGCTGAAACTGTTCGAAGTCTGCCGCATGCGCGATATTCCCATCGTCACCTTCGTCAACAAGATGGACCGCGAGGCTCGCGACCCGCTGGAAATCCTCGACGAGATCGAGGAAAAGCTGGCGCTCGACACGGCCCCGATCACCTGGCCTATCGGCTCGGGCAAGAGCTTTGCAGGTACCTTCGACCTGCACAACAACACGCTGCGCCGTCAGGACAACGAAGAACAGCCGACCAAGGTGAGCGGACCGAAAGATGCCGCCGCCCTGTTGCCGGAAAACGAACGCGAAGCATGGCTTGAAGGCGTGGAACTGGCGCGCGGCGTCTGCCGCCCGTTCGACCTTGCGGCCTTCCGCGAAGGCCACATGACCCCAGTTTATTTCGGCTCGGCGCTGAAAAACTACGGCGTGCGCGACCTCATCGAAGCTTTCTGCGATTTCGGCCCCTCCCCGCGCGACCAGCAGGCGGATGCCCGCATGGTGGCGGCGACCGAAGACAAGATGACCGGCTTCGTGTTCAAGATTCAGGCCAATATGGACCCCAACCATCGCGACCGCATCGCTTTCCTGCGCGTCTGCTCGGGCAAGCTGTCGCGCGGCATGAAGGCGAAGCTGGTGCGCACCGGCAAGCCGATGAGCCTGTCGGCACCGCAATTCTTCTTCGCGCGCTCGCGCCAGATTGCCGACGAAGCCTTCGCGGGCGATGTGGTCGGCATCCCGAACCACGGCACCTTGCGCATCGGCGACACGCTGACCGAGGGCGAGGACATCCTGTTCCGCGGCGTGCCGAACTTCGCGCCGGAAATCCTGCGTCGCGTGCGTCTTGACGATGCGATGAAAGCCAAGAAGCTGCGCGAAGCGCTGCAACAGATGGCCGAGGAAGGCGTCGTGCAGCTCTTCCTGCCCGATGACGGTTCTCCGGCCATTGTCGGCGTCGTCGGCGCGCTGCAAATCGATGTTCTGACCGAACGGCTCAAGGTCGAATATTCGCTGCCGGTCGGCTTTGAAATGTCGCGCTTCTCGGTCTGCCGGTGGATTTCCGCCGACGATCCAGCGGAAGTCGACCGCTTCATCACTTCCCATCGCGCCGATATCGCACACGATCTTGACCGTGACCCGGTATTTCTCGCCCAGAACGGCTTCTCGCTCAACTACGAGGCTGAGCGCTGGAAAGACATTCGCTTTGCCACCGTCAAGGATTATCAGGTCCGCGGCAAAGCCTGATCCTTTGGAGAAAAAATGACCGATCCAGTTCTGGCTGCGCTCGATCTGCCCGAGGCGCTGCGGCAGCAATTGCGGGAATATCGCAGTCGAAAGGATGAGCTTGGCCGCTCAACGGCCAATGTACATCTGCTCGACCATCCCGAACGTGAACCTCTGGTTCTGAAAGTGGAGCCGCAAAGCCCGGTTGGCGAACTTGCCGACGAAGCGGCGCGGCTTCGCTGGCTCAAGCAGCAAAATCTCGCTTGCCCGGAAGTTCTCGCTTTCGAAATCGCCCCGGCGCACAGTTTTCTGCTGATGACGCGCCTGCCGGGTCAGGATCTGGCTTCGGCAGTCGGCACGCTCGCGCCTGAACATATTGTCGATATTCTGGCGAGCGCCCTGAATTCGATGCATGCCATCGACCCGGCATCCTGTCCGTTCAACCACCGGCTGGAGTTTCGCATCGAAGACGCGCGCAAGCGTGTCGAAGCCGGTGCGGTGGACGAAGAGGATTTCGACGAGGAACGAGAAGGACGGACCGCTCAGGGAGTATTCGAAGAACTGCTTCGCCTCAAACCTGCAAGCGAAGACATTGTCGTCACCCATGGCGATGCCTGCCTGCCGAATTTCATGGCTGACAAGGACGCTTTTTCCGGTTTCATCGATTGCGGCAGGCTGGGCCTCGCCGACCGTCATCAGGATCTGGCGCTTGCCTGCTGGAGCATCCGCTACAATCTGGGCGAGGAATGGGTACAGCCTTTCCTCGACATCTATGGCGGTCCCGCCATCGATGAAGCAAAGATCACCTATTATCGTCTGCTGGACGAGTTCTTTTAAAAAAACCAGGGAGATAGAGCGGCCCGATCTAATTGGATCAGATCGGCGCCCCTTTACCGATCCGCACATGGCGGAGTTTTTCGGGATTGCGCACGAGATAAATCGCATGGACCTGTCCGTCGACGATCTCCAGTGCCGCGACCTGCGGCAGTCCGTCCGCTTCCATGCTGATATGCCCCGGCAGGCCGTCGAATACTGCAAACTGCCGGATTGCCGGAGGCACGCCATCCGCTTTGCGGGAAATGCCCTCGTAAAAGCGCATGATCTTCGCGCGCCCATAGATGGGGTTGAGCGCCGCATTGCGAACACCGCCGCCATCTGAATACATTATGACATCTTCCGCCAGAAGCGCCTGCAATGCGGCAATGTCGCCACTGCGCGAAGCTTGAAAGAAGGCTTCCGCGATGGTGCGTCCACGATCTTCCGGCAAAATGAAGCGCGGCTTTTCCTGACGCACATGCACCCGCGCACGGCTTGCAAGCTGCCGGCAGGCCGCCGCATCACGGTCGAGCACTTGCGCGACTTCCCCAAAGTCCATGCCGAAAACATCATGCAATAGAAAAGCCGCCCGCTCCAGCGGCGACAGCCGGTCAAGCGCCAGCATGAGCGTCAGCGTGATATCATCGCTCCGGTCTTCCTCTTCCTCGACCAGAGGTTCGGGAAGCCATAAACCGGGATAGGTCTCACGGCGCACACGCGCGGATTTCAGATGATCCAATGCAAGCCGGCTCACCACGCGCACCAGCCAGCCCTCCGGTTCGCGGACAGCGTCGCGCGCTGCCCTGTTCCAGCGCAACCAGGCTTCCTGCACAATATCCTCGGCCTCCGTATGGGAACCGATCATGCGATAAGCGATGCGAACGAGCCGAGGCCGCAGAGCCTCGAACACGTCCGCATCGAAAGTTTTGCCCGTTTCAGGCTGCTGCCGCATCGGCTGTCACCGGATGCACCGTGCGGAACCCGACTGCCACACGGTTCCACGTATTGATCACATTGATCGCCATGCTGAGCTTCACAATCTCCTCATCGGTGAAATGCTCTTTCAAGGCCTCGAAATCCTCGTCCGGAGCGCGGGTCTCGGCAACAAGCGTCAATGCCTCGGTCCAGGCGAGCGCCGCCCGTTCGCGCGGCGTGAACAACGGCGATTCCCGCCAGGCCGCCACGAGATAAAGGCGTTCCTCGGTCTCACCGGCCTTGCGGGCATCGCGTGTGTGCATGTGAATGCAATAAGCGCATCCATTGATCTGCGAAGCGCGAATGCGAACGAGTTCATAAAGACTATATTCCAGTCCGCCCTCGGACACCGCCTTCTCCAGTTCGATCATGGCCTGCATGATCTTGGGCGCCAGCTTATACGGAACGAGTCTCGCTTCCATTATACGTCTCCTTGGTTCTACGATTTGTTGTCGTTCACCATCAAGACGAAACAGGCCCGTGAAATGTGACATGCCTCGCGGAAAAAATTATTTTCCCGCTTCCAGAAGCCGCTCCGCGATCTTCCCGGCCAGCCTTTCGGCCACCTCACCCTTGTCCATTTCAGGCCATTCCTCGATGCCGGAATGGCTTAGAATCCGCACGCGGTTGCGGTCGCCGCCCATCACGTCGCCGGAAACATCATTGGCGACGATCCAGTCCGCGCCCTTTTTTTCGAGCTTGGCTCTCGCATTTTCGGCCACGTCCTGCGTTTCGGCGGCGAAGCCGACGACAAGGCCCGGACGCTTCTCGCTATGCCCGACGCCAGCCAGAATGTCGGGGTTCTCGACCATGGCGAGTGTGGGCGCGCTTTCACCGGGCTTCTTCTTAATCTTCTGACCGGCAGCGTTCTCCGTGCGCCAGTCGGCAACCGCTGCAACCATCACCGCCGCATCAGCGGGTAAATGCCGCTCCACAGCCGCCTGCATTTCACGCGCCGTCTCGACATGGGTGACATCGACGCCTTCCGGATCGGGAATGTTAACCGGCCCCGACACCAGATGCACCGTCGCGCCAAGCCGGGCGAGCGCTGCCGCAATGGCATGGCCCTGCTTGCCGGAAGAGCGGTTGGCGATATAGCGCACCGGATCGATCGGCTCATGCGTCGGCCCGGAGGTCATGACGATGGTTTTGCCCGCAAGCGGTCTTGCCTGCGGCGCAAGGAGGTTTTCAATGGCCGCGACAATTGCCAGCGGTTCGCTCATGCGGCCCGTTCCGGCCTCGCCACTTTCCGCCATCTCGCCTTTCTCGGGACCTATAAAACGCACGCCGTCCTTTTCAAGCGTCACGCGATTGCGTTTCGTGGCGGGATTGTCCCACATGGCCGGGTTCATGGCGGGGGCGATCAGTACCGGCACCTTGCGGGCCAGCAGCACGGCGCTCGCCAGATCGTCGGCAAGCCCATTGGCCATCTTGGCCATCAGATCGGCGGTCGCAGGCGCAACAACAATCAAATCCGCATCGCGGGCCAGCCGGATATGCCCTACATCCTGCTCATCCTCTCGGGAAAACAGATCGGTAAAGACATGATCGGCAGAAACCGCGCCAATGGTCAGCGGCGTCACGAATTGCTGCGCCGCCTCCGTCATCAACGGAAGCACATGCGCGCCGCGTTCACGCAGACGGCGGATCAGATCCGGCGTCTTGTAGGCAGCGATGCCGCCGCCGATGATGAGAAGAATACGTCTTCCGGCCAGTGAAGCCCCTGTCCCCGGCGGTGCTGCCACGACCGGCGCGGCTTCATTCAGCCCGGCCAACAGGATGCGCGCCTCTTCTTCCATGGAGCGCCCGTTATGCGCCGCCCTGATGCGCAGCCGTTCCTTGGCGGAATCATCGAGATTACGGATGGTAATGCTGGCCATTTGATTGCACCTGTTACAAGTGCAATCATTGAAATCACTTTAAAAGTTCGCTGTCACCTTAAAAGTGATTTCATAGCCAAATATAGAGCTTGATTGCAATCGCAGCGAGCGAAATCGCAATCACGACCTGCGCGATGCGGCCCCAGCGCGAATGGCGCGCTTCGGCCCGGCCAATGGCTTCCGCCGTCGCCTCGTCAAAGCGCAATCCATTTGCGGCCATATCGTCCAGCGCCACGGAAACACGCTCCACGCGCGCGACCAGTTCCGGCGTCTTGCGCGTGAAATGCAGCAGCGAATAAGCGCTGTCCTTGGCGTCGAGAAGCATGCCCTGCGGCCCGAGATTTTTGCGTATCCAGTCGCCAACCACCGGTTCCGCCGCCTTCCACATATTGAAATGCGGATCGAGCGTGCGCGACACGCCTTCCACAACCACCATGGTTTTCTGAAGCATCAGCAGTTCTGGCCGGGTTTCCATATCGAAAAGCTCGGTCACTTCGAAGAGAAGCGTCAGAAGCTTGGCCATGGAAATGGTTTCGGCGGGCTGGCCATGGATCGGCTCGCCAATGGCGCGAATGGCCTGTGCGAAGCTTGCCACGTCATGCGTATGCGGCACGTAACCGGCTTCGAAATGCACTTCCGCCACGCGCATATAGTCACGCGTGATGAAACCATAGAGGATTTCGGCAAGAAAACGCCGCTGCTGCTTGTTGAGCCGCCCCGTAATGCCGAAATCGACCGCAACGATCAGCCCCTGATGGTCCACAAACAGATTGCCCGGATGCATGTCGGCATGGAAAAAGCCGTCGCGCAGCGTATGGCGCAGGAAGGACTGGATCAGCGTTTCGGCCAGTTTCTTAAGATCGAAACCCGCCGCCTCAAGCGCGGAAATATCCGACATCTTGATGCCGTCGATCCATTCCAGCGTCAGCACATCGCGGCCCGTGCGCTCCCAATCCACCTTGGGAACACGGAAACCCGCATCGTCCTTGATGTTCTCGGCAATCTCCGAAAGCGCTGCCGCCTCAAGCCGCAGGTCCATCTCGATGCGCGTCGTCTGCTGCAACGTCTCGACCACCTGAACCGGTCGCAGGCGGCGCGTGAAGGGCACATGGCGTTCCTGCATGCGCGCAACCATGTAGAAACCTTCAAGGTCGCGGGCAAAACGCTGGCGAACGCCCGGTCGGATGACCTTGACGGCAACCTTCTGGCGCACGCCGTCCTTCATGACTTCCGCCGGATGCACCTGTGCCATCGACGCTGCCGCTATCGGCGCATCGAATTGCAGGTAAAGATCATCGATCTTGCGGCCAAGCGAACCTTCAATACCCGCCACCGCGTCTGCCTGCGGGAAGAAATCGAGACGATCCTGCAAAAGTTCGAGGTCGGCGGCGACATCGCGCCCGACAATATCGGGCCGCGTTGCCAAAAACTGGCCGAGCTTCACGTAGGATGGGCCGAGCTTGTTCATGGCTCGCGACATGCGCTCGGAACGCTGCATGTGGCGTGCGCGCGGACGCGCCAGCATGCCCGCAATCTTGTGCCCGAACGCCGGAAGACCGGAAAGTCCCTCAACAGGCAAGGCACTGATGACGCCTTCACGCGTCAATATCCAGCCGGCCCGCATCAGCCGGAAAGCAGCGGAAACATTACCCATATGCTAGAGCTTCCAGCCGGAATGAAGCGCGGCAATACCGCCGGTGAAATTGCGATAGCTGACGCGCTCGAAACCGGCCTTCTCGATCATCGTGGCAAAATCCTGCTGCTTCGGGAATTTGCGGATCGATTCGACCAGATAGCTGTAGGAATCCGCGTCGCCGGTAATCATCTTGCCGATGCGCGGAATGGCGTGGAACGACCACTGGTCATAAACCGTGTCGAGGATCGGCAATTCGACCTCGGAAAATTCAAGGCAGAGGAAACGTCCGCCGGGCTTCAGGACGCGGTAAGCCTCCGACAGCGCCTTGTCGATGTGGGGCACATTGCGAATGCCGAATGCAATCGTATAGGCATCGAAACGGTTGTCCTCAAAAGGCAGTTCTTCGGCATTGGCCTCAACGAATTCGAGATTGTCGATAAGGCCCTTCTTGATCGCCCGTTCACGACCGACGCCCAGCATCGAGCCGTTGATATCCAGAATGGTGACATGGGCCTGACGGCCCGAAGCCTCGACAATGCGAAACGCAATATCGCCGGTGCCGCCCGCAACATCGAGCGAGGTCCAGCCGGGGCGCTTCGACGGCGCCAGCCATGCGATCATCGCATCTTTCCAGACACGGTGCATGCCCGCCGACATGAGATCGTTCATCACGTCGTACTTGCTGGCGACCTTATGGAAAACGTCGTTGACGAGGCCCTGCTTTTCGTTTTCGTCCACCGCCTTGAAGCCGAATGAATGCTCCATGCCACCTTGTGCGCCCACGCGGTCCGCATTGCCGTTCTGCTGGCTCATAGCTCATCCTGCTTCTGATTATTAAGACGAAAACGATTTCCGTAATGCATATAAAGCTTGTGCTGGACGATACAAGCAGAGACCGCCCTCCACTACCCCTTTTGTGAAGGGACCTTGCGAACCGTCTTGCGTTAGCGTTTAAAAATGGCCAAAGAGACATAAAACTGTGCGTGAGCGCTTGGCCCGGCGTTTTCTCCGGCGCGAACTGCCGCTAAAGTTAAAAATATAACGAGAAAAGTGGAAAGATCATGGGCGTTACAGTCGTCAGCCATCCGCTTGTCCAGCACAAGCTCACCATCATGCGCAAGAAGGAAACGTCCACAGCCAGCTTCCGGCGGCTGTTGAAGGAAATATCGCTGTTGCTCTGCTATGAAGTGACGCGCGAACTCGAATTGACCACCATGCCGATCGAAACGCCGCTGATGCCGATGGACGCCCCGATCCTTGAAGGCAAGAAGCTGGTCTTCGCCTCGATCCTGCGCGCTGGCAACGGCCTTCTGGAAGGCATGCTCGATCTGGTGCCCGCCGCACGCGTTGCCCATATCGGCCTTTATCGCGATCATGACACGTTGCAGCCCGTCGAATACTATTTCAAGGCGCCGGAAGATATCGTCAATCGCCTCATCATCGTGGTGGACCCGATGCTGGCCACGGGACATTCAGCAATTGCGGCCATCGACAAGCTGAAGGAGCGCGGCGCGACCAATATCCGCTTCCTCTGCCTGCTGGCGGCGCCGGAAGGCATCAAGCGCTTTACCGAAGCTCATCCCGATGTCGACGTGTTCACGGCTTCCATCGATGAACGCCTCGACGAAAAGGGCTATATCGTTCCCGGCCTGGGCGATGCCGGCGACCGCATGTACGGCACGAAGTAAGCACCAGCGCGCATCCCGAAAAGTGTGAAGCGGTTTTCGGGACAGATGCGCGCTAAAATAAACAATGCAGCGCGGCCCGCGCCTGCTATCATGCCTGGAAACGGGGGGCAGCATGGCGCGGGTTTTTACGATCCTTCTGGTATTCGCGGGATTGGCAATCGCCTTCCCACTTCTGTTTGAGAAATTCAGTTCGCGGCCGAACGCCGGAACATCCGCGACAGCTTCAACCGCTCCTTCGCAAAACCCTGCCGCCTATAGCGGGCGCCGCACGCAGATTGCGCCTGATGGGCGCGGCCATTTCATCACGGATATAAAAATCGCCGGCCAGACCCTTCGCGCCATGGTCGATACAGGAGCGAGTGTCGTTGCGATCAACGCCAGCGCGGCAAGGCGCATTGGCCTGTCGCTCAAACCCGATGACTTCAGATATCGCGTCTCGACTGCAAATGGCGAAACCCTTGCGGCGCATGCCATCCTGCCCGGTATCGAAATCGGACGGATACGGGTGGAGGACGTGGAAGCCATGATCCTGCGGGACGATGCGCTCTCCGATACGCTGCTCGGCATGAGCTTTCTGAAGCGTCTGCGTCACTATGAAGTATCGAATGGCACGCTCATGTTGACGCAATGATGTGATAGCGTACTTCCGATACAGGGCAAAAGCGGTTACATCCAATGACCATAAAGCCCCAATACCGATGGAAGCCAGCCATGACACCGGACCAACGCCTGACCGAGCTCGAAATTCGCGTAGCCGAACAGGAAAAGACCATCGATGAATTGTCATCCGTTCTGGCCGAACAATGGAAAACCATCGACCAGCTTTCCAAGAAGCTCGGCGCATTGACCGACCGCTTTCTGGAACTGGAAGAGCAGACCGCGCCGGACGTGCCAGTCACCAAACCTCCACACTGGTAAAACAATATGCTTCAGATCATCCCTCTTGCCGACCGTCCCGATCTCGTACCCGTCTGCGCCGCATGGAACCATGGGGAATGGGGTGAATTTACCGGCTTCACCCTGGAACAGACCGCCACGGCTTTTAGCGACCTCTCTCGCGAGGACGATGGACAGGCGGCGCGTGTTGCGCTCTGGAACGGGGAGCCAGCCGGGCTTGTGCTCCTGATCCACAGCGATCTGGAAACGCATCCTCATCTGAAGCCCTGGGTGGCGAGCGTTTTCGTCGCGCCCGGCCATCGCGGCAAAGGCGTTGCCAAGGGCCTTGTCGGCGCCATCGAGGATGCTGCCCGGCAACAGGGCTATGGAGAAGCCTATCTTTATACCAACAAGCCCGACCTGTACCGCCAGATCGGCTGGAGCGATTTCGAGACGCTGGAAGGCGACTATGCCGGAATGCTGATCATGCAAAAGAAAATCGCGCGGTAAAACCGCGGGATTTTCTGGTAATGACAGCCCTTATCGCGCAAGCGGGATCGGACAGCTCACGCCGGTACCGCGCAAGCCGCAATAACCGTTGGGATTCTTCGCCAGATATTGCTGGTGATAGTCCTCGGCATAATAGAAATCCGGCGCATCCCCGATTTCGGTCGTGATCGGTCCGATACCGCGAGCGGCCAGCGCCTGCGCATAGGCTTCACGGCTCTTTTCCGCCACGTCACGATCAGCCTTGTCGAAAGTATAAATGACCGAACGATAGGTCGTGCCTATATCGTTGCCCTGCCGCATGCCCTGGGTCGGATCATGCTCCTCCCAGAAAAGGGTCAGCAGCTCGTCAAGGCTCACGACCTTCGGATCATAGACTACAAGCACGACTTCCGCATGGCCCGTAAGACCTGTGCAGGTTTCCTCATAGGTCGGGTTGGGCGTAACGCCGCCCGCATAACCGACGGCCGTCACATATACGCCCGGCACTTGCCAGAACAGGCGTTCGGCGCCCCAGAAGCAGCCCATCCCGAACAGAACCTGCTTATAGCCATCAGGCCATGGTCCTTTCAGCGGGCGACCGTTCACGAAATGGGTGGCGGAGGTCGGGATCGGTGCAGCACGTCCCGGCAATGCCTCATCCGCCGAGGGCATCTGGATTTTCTTGCGATAGCTGTCCAAGAAACTCATGGTTTCCACCTCCTGATTATCGGGCGGTAAAACGGCCCAACGGACGCTCCCGGCGATGACCGATTGCATAGAATAAAAAGGCGAGTACGCCGAAAAGCAGCCAGCCGGGCTGCTCTAGCAGCGGAATGCAGACTGCATCCCAGGCTCCTGCCCCTATATAGTGCGCCACGAAGTTTTCTGCATCGGCCAATGTTTCGGGCGCGTTGCGCGACCACATGGACAAAAGCGGCTTGGCGATAAACTGCGACGCGCCGACGGACCGCGCTCCGTCAAGGATGGCGAAAATCACGGCGAAAGCCAGAAAAACAACCGCAAAACTACGCAATACAAATCGGATCACGATTCTCCGCCTCGGATTTCCTGCCCTGTTCCCGGCACCGGTTTTGAGCCCGATCTGCCGAAGATTTGTCTTTTTGATGTTGCTAAAGCATAGCACACAGAACCCATCAGGCTCAAAGGCAAGCTGGATGACAATTATATGATCAAAATAAACCGATAAATTTCATGGAGTTAGATCATGGAAGACGTTCTTTGCACAGGCTCGGTGATTTAGACGCAAAAACTTGCAAATAGCTGTTGAACATATGCATTTTCTGGCTATATTCGCGCCGCACCCGCTAGTTGGCGATTAACCAGCGCCTGTTTCGAAAAGCGGTGTCACGTTTGCAGTCAGTTTTCACCGTGAGACACGGTTTCCCGACAGCAAGGCAGACGGAGAGGTGGCCGAGTGGTTGAAGGCGCACGCCTGGAACGCGTGTATACGGGAAACCGTATCGAGGGTTCGAATCCCTCTCTCTCCGCCATTTGATTCTTCCCTAGAATAGTCATGCAGAATCGGTCGGTTGAGTATGTTCCCGCCTGTTCCACGTATTACGCTTCAGTCGTACTAACCTGCCTTACCATCGTGGCCGTACCACGCATTCCAGATATTCCATCAAAAGAAATTTATGAAGATACATTGAGGCCGAGCAACAGGCCACAAGTCCGCCCCCCAAATGAACCGCCGATCGCGTCAAATCGATCCATCTCAATCTGAATAAAATTCATTGCGGCAGTAGAATTCCAGACGGCACAATTCAAAATATATTAGGCTTACTTAATATATTATATGCGTAATATTTAAATCTTCACTGACAAACACGTATAGGTTGATATTTTTATTCGCCATATCGTAGCCATACCCTAAAAAATGGGAGGGTTATTGATTCAGCACACATTGGTGACCGAAAGTCTCGTATCGAATGACACAACCCGCACGGAATTGGGCAATGCGTTCGGCTCACAACTGGAAATTGCCGATGTACCGCAAGGATGGAGCGTCTACCACGCTGTCGAACGGACAGGGCTCACGGCGCCCGAAAAGCACGCGTTCCGCCTGCCCCCATTTCCGTTTTATTCCGGCGGGAAACTCGTCAAATCAGCCGTCGCAGATGAGTTCAGGTTTTCCTGCTTTCCTCATTTAACCCCATATGAAAGGGCAAGGGCATGAATGCTCCGGAAGCCTCGAAATTCAGAGAATATGCGCGCACGCTGGCAGCGCGCAGTGTTCCCAATGGCATTTTGAACCGCAGCGCCGCGTTGCGCGGGACGCGCTTTTTGGCCGATGCCGCCCGCGCCGCCAAATCCGGTAAACGACGTCCTTTTCAGATGGTAAATGTTGGCGCCTGCGACGGTGTCCTTTTTGATGACGTGACCCCTTGGCTTCACCGGATACCCCGATCCAAAGCAGTTCTGGTCGAACCCGTACCGTATAACTTGATCAGACTACGCAAAAACTATCCGGACGCCGAGCGGTTCAGGATCGAACCGATTGCCGTCACCCGGGAACAAGGTTCGATCACCGTCAAGACTTTCGATGCAAAAGCCCTGGAAGAAGGCAGTTTGCCCCTGGAATTCATAGGTTGTTCTTCGGTCACAGATACAAATCTGATGTCTGGCAAGAATGTATGGGGCCCGGATGATCCCAATTTCCATAAGTTCGCTCCACATCTGAAGGAAATCGTGGTTGCTTCAGATACGCTGCAAGCCGTGTTGGATCGCAATAATGTTGAGTATATCGATGCATTCCTGGTCGACTGCGAGGGCGCGGACTGGATTGTCTTCGACCAGCTTGATTTGCAGCGCTATCGCCCCGGCCTGATCAAAGTCGAAGTTGGCGCTCTATCCCCGACTGATGTCGGCAACGTCATCGTAAAGATGAAAGCGGCCGGTTATGATGTTGGCATCTATTGCGAAGATGTCTGGGCATTTGGATAATTGCGCTTCTCGGGAGCGATTTTCGAGTACCGGAGCAGAACGTACTTGCAAGTATGATCCCGAAAAGTTGCAGGCTTTTCGGGACCATACGTCCGAGAAAGGTATGTGAGCACCGGAACAAAGCCGGAGGTTTGCACCTCCGGCTATGATTCTTAGTTCAGGCCTTCTTCCTTGAGCGCCTTCTGCACATTCGGGCGGGCGAGCACGCGCTCGCGTAGTTTCAACGCCTTTGGATAGGCGCTCAAATCGACTTTGAGTCCAACACCCCAGCCGATGACGACAGATGCATAAGCGTCGGCCTGCGTGAAATCATCGCCAAGCCAGTAGGCCTTGCTGTCCGACAGCATGGCTTCGAACTGCCCCATGCGGCGATTGATATTGGCAATGACGCCAGCCTTCACTTCGTCACTCGGATCGCTCGCAAACAGCCCGCTGAATGCCGAATGGAGATCCGAGCAGAAGCCCAGGGCTTCCTGCAGGCGGGCACGTTCCATCGTGCCATAGGCTGGCTTGAATGCCGCGACGTCGGAATGGTCCCCGATATATTGCAGGATTGCGGCGTTCTGCGTGATGACGGCGCCGGGCTTTACTTCCAGCGCCGGAACCGCGCCGCGCGGATTGATCGCGAAATAGTCCCCGCCATCAGCCGTCTTCTTGGCCTTGAGGTCCACGGCCTCCAGCTCATAAGGCAGGCCCGCTTCCTTCAGGATGATGTGGGGCGCGAGCGAGCAGGCACCTGCCTTGTAGTAAAGTTTCATGGATATCTCCCATCGGTTTCGATGGAAGATATGTATCAATTTCACTCGCTCCCGCAAGAAACCAGGGATCACATTTCTTTGTGCCGCTCCGATATTCGAAATATTTTCCGGCAACAGGTTATTTATCAGAAAAGCGATGCGATCCGTGCAGGTTTGGAGGATTGCATGCTCGTCACGACAACCATCTTATTGAACTCACCGCGCTTGAACGCGCGCAGGAAGCGTGGATAGTCCCTGAACACCACACAGCCATTGGAATCGCCACGCCGCCCCAGCATAAAAGTATGCGCGAGAAGACCATCGCGATTATAGCGGTTGTTGCCATCGACAGGCGTAAGGCGAATTGCCTCGACACCATGGAACAATGCCTCGCGCATGCGCAGATCGTAGGTATGCGGCGGCGTGGGGCCACGATTCTTCTGGTTCACGTAACGCGGATTATCCCGCATCGGACCGAGGCCGGAATGCGCCTCCAGACGCTCGCCGCCAGGCAGGTAAACGGTCGCTGCGGAAATGTCATAAATTGCAACTTTGCTGCGTGAAGCCTGATTGAGAAGCGGGCTGAAGAGGCCAGCACGCGGTTCTTCCGTGGCACCGCTTTCCGGCGCATAGGCAAGCTCGGCCTTTTCACGCATGCGCGAGCGGCGGAGAGAAGGCTTCGCGCCCGGCACCGGCACATCGTCGGGCAGAAATGCGTCGCGGGCGGCGTCGGCATCAGCGGCCATGTCCGCCTTCTGATCCGGCGCAAGCTGCGGCACAGGAACGGCATTGCCAACCGGAAGACCTGCCTGTCCATTGGCAGCATCCGCCTCTTCTGCTCGCGAAAGCGGCTCGATCCTGCTGAACGCCGCGACCGCGGCCGGTGCGGCGGGCACTGGCGCATAGGCCAGCACCGTCGTACCGACTGTTGCGGCAGGTTCCTGCTCGATATTTGCCACAACCGGTTCTTCACGTCGCACGCGGTCGGCACGTAATTCGACAAGAGATGCCGTATCGACAGGCTTGTCCTCAATTACGGAATCGGGTCCGATGTCGGCAATGATCGGTTCATCACCGGCATTTTTGGCGCGGCGCCAATCGAGATTCGAATAAGCGGCGTCAGCGGTATAGGCCTCGATGAAGCCTCGCCTGATGCGCTGCGACGGTGCGAGCCTGTGGTCGACGACCGCAAGTGTCTGCGGCGCGGTCAGGGAGACGCGACGCAAGACCGGGGCAACAGGTGCAAAGGCTGGCACCACCGTTTCCAGCGTGCCGAGCGCCGTCATCATCCAGCTTCCGGCCACAAGGCCCGTCGCAGCGAAGACCGCAATGCGCGCAAAGCCTTTGAAACCGAATCGAAGCCTGGTGCCATTGCCACGCCGTGCTGCGCCGCCATACACTTCTGTTACACACGCCATGATACAAATCCGAGTGGAGATCACCTCTCACGGCACCGCCTTGCATGTCATTTCGGCAGAAAGACGAGCAAGACATGGCAAGGCGGTGACTGGAAGGTCGCCTCCAGCATCGCCAATTATGGTAACCAAATCCTTTACAGGGGGGAGAAATCCGTTTTCGCGGTCTCGAAAACCGGTTCAGGCCGTCAGCAGATAAGCGCCCTGTTTGGCACTTGGAAATTCCAGCCCCTCGACGGCAACGCGATTGCGCCCGCGATGTTTCACACGCATCAGGGCAAGATCGGCTCGTGCCGCTGTTTCCCACAAGGTTTCGCCGCCGCGCACCATGGCGATGCCGAAGCTGCAGGTCATTCCGCGACCTGCAGGCAACATGGCAAACCGATGCCGCGCGACAATTCCGCAAAGCCTCTCGCCCAGACGCTCGCAGGTTTCGGCGTCGCCGCTGACCAGAAGAACGAATTCCTCGCCGCCAACACGGCCAACGATAGTGGTATTTGGTGCAGCCATTTGCAGAATACGGGCGAACTCAATCAGAACCCGGTCGCCGGTGGGATGTCCCAGCTCGTCATTGATCGACTTGAAGTGATCGATATCAGCAATGATGACCCCATGATCACCACGCTGGGCTTCCGCCAGACGCAGATGCGCACGGCGCTCAAGACCGCGACGATTGAAAACGCCAGTCAGTGGATCGGCGTCACGCTCCGCCTGCAATTCCTTTACCACGTCGGAAGTCGTCGCCACCAGGAGAACAAGGCCGGCAGAGACGCCTGCAAAGGCGCTAAATATCATCACGCCCTGCCAATAGCGTGAATGTATCAATTCGGACGGTCGTGCAATTTCGCCAGAAAGCCCGAGCGCCAATCCCGCCTGCACGTAGAAATGCACCGCCAATAAAAGCAGTGCACCGAACAACACGCGATCGATCCAGCTTCGCCGTGCAAGTTCGCGCGCCTCGATGCAAAGAACCGCCGTCAGACTGCCCAGGGTCAGCTGGATGGCAAGCGCGATCGGTGAATAACCCATATCATTCGCAATGAAATAGATCATGGCGGCAAGAAAGGTGAGCCCGATCGGGACTGATGCGAGGCGCGAATAATGCCTTCCCATGCGTAGCATCACGCCTTCGCAAAGCAGCCAACCGCCCATAAAATGGAGGGCTGCGGCCGGCGGCGAAGCCAAGGGCAGGCTGTTCGAGATCAGCGATATCGGAACCAGAAGCCCGAGCGCGAAGCAGGCGAAACTCAGACCGAAGAGCAAAAGATGCCTGCGCTTCGTGTCGAGCATCCAGACGCCCAACATCGTCGCAGCAAACAGCAATACTACCAGCGGCGGTACGAACTTCACGAACAGGTCCTGAATCGGTTGAAAGCGGGAAGGCAAAAGCGCTATTTCAAATTGAACACAATGTGCAATTACAAACCGGACGCAAAGTCAAGTTTTTAGTTTACAATATTCATAAAAACTAAAATATAAAAGAGAAATTCTAAGAATAAGCGATTGCTAAAAAACAATCGGAAACAACATCCTCTGACGAAAATCTATTTTCACGCAATTTTGATCTGTGAACTTATCCCCAGAAGCTTTTTCGCGATCATGCGGCCGATAGGTATGGAAGACGTCGCCGCTGGTGACGGCGCATTGCATACATGCAGCATTTTCTCGGTCTCCTTGAACAGAAAATCATGCACCAGCGTACCGTCATCAAGGACAGCCTGCGCACGGATGCCCGCGCCCGGCGCGCCAAGATCGGAGAGTTCCAGCGACGGGCAATATTTGCGGCATTCCTTCAGATATCGGGCGCGGGAGGCCGAGTTGCTGAACTCGGACAGGGCCGAGCGCCAGTTCTTCATCGCCATCTTCCAGAAGCCCGGAAACACCGACATGTCCGCGACATCGCCAGCACGGAAACTGCCCTTGGCATATCCCTCCCGCGAGAAGCCCAGAACGGCATTCGGCCCGACCGTCACGCCGCCATCGATCGTTCGCGTCAGGTGAATGCCCAGAAACGGCAGATCGGGATCAGGGATCGGATAGATCAGATGGTTGACGATATGCGCCTTCGATTGCGGCAGGGTGAAATATTCACCGCGAAACGGCACGATGCGATGGCTGATGTCCAGCCCGGCAAGCCGCGCCACGCGATCGGATTGCAGCCCGGCACAGGCAACGAGTTTTGAAGCGCGCACGGTCTCCCCATCTGTCGTTACCGTGACACCCCTGTCATCCTCCCGGATTGCGGTTACCGGGGCGTTGAGCCGCACAATGCCGCCACGCTCGACAATCTCCGCCGCCATCGCCCGCGAGACCCGAGCATAATCGACAATGCCCGTCGCGGGAACGAGGAGCGCCCCGAGGCCCGAAACCGCAGGCTCGATCTTGCGCAGCGTCTGCTGGTCGACATGCTGGAACGCGATATCGTTCTGGACTGCGCGCCTGGCGAGCGCCTCCATGCGTTCAACCTCCTGCGCAGAGGTCGCGACCAGAAGCTTGCCGCATGTTTCAAACGGGATGGAATATTGCCTGCAAAAGGCTTTCGTGGCTTCCGCACCTGCCCGGCACAATTGCGCCTTCAACGAACCCGGCTGGTAATAGATTCCGGCATGAATGACCCCGCTATTGTGTCCCGTCTGGTGACGCGCGAAATCGCCTTCCTTCTCCAGCAGGATGATCCTTGCGCCGGGCTCGGCTTCCTGCATGGCTTTTGCTGTCGCGAGCCCGACAATGCCGCCGCCGATGACGCAGTAATCATAGTCTGCCACGAAGTCCCCTCCTCATGCCTTTTCCGACGCAAGCGCCCCGCCTTGCTACTGCCCTGCCTTGCTACTGCCCGGCACGACGATTACCTGTTACTTATACGATTGCAGCCTTGGTTGCAGCACCGCAAAATGGCATTCTTTGTCAAATCCGGTTCCCCCATGCGGAGAAGTTACATGCGCCATCAGTTCGACCTTTTTGCTCCTTCCCCGGCGGGAGAAGAACAGGCAGAACTGCGCCCTGCCCGCAGCAGGCCCGGCAAGACGACCAGCATCGATGAAGCGGAAATGGTGAAACGCCTGAACGACAGCGGGCGTTACCGCATCTTGCAGCGGCTCGATCCGCCACCGACCGTTCCCGATGCCGACAGGGTCGCCTTCCCGCGCCTCGGCGTGGTTGTGGATACGGAGACGACCGGCCTCAATCCGGCGCAGGAAGAAATCATCGAAATCGGTGCAGTGGCCTTTCGCTACGCCGATGACGGGTCGATAGGCGATATCTGCGCCACCTTCGGCGCGCTGCAACAGCCGTCCAAGCCGATCCCGGCTGACATTACCCGCATCACCGGCATCACCGACGACATGGTGAAAGGCCAGACAATCCCGCGCGAGGAACTCGACGCGCTTGTCGCCGAGGCCGATATCATCATTGCGCATAATGCCGGTTTCGACCGCCCGTTTCTTGAACGTTTTTCCATCGCCTTCGCCAACAAGCCATGGGCCTGTTCGGTCAAGGAGATCGACTGGACCGCACGCGGCTTTGAGGGCACCAAGCTTGGTTACCTGATCGGCCAGAGCGGCTATTTTCACAACGGCCACAGGGCCGAAGACGATTGTCAGGCCCTGCTCGCAGTCCTGAAGGAACAATCAGGCGGGACCACGCCCTTTGCCGAACTGTTGAAGGCAAGCCAGCGCGCGCGGATGCGCATCTATGCCGAGAACAGTCCTTTCGAAATGAAGGATCACCTCAAGGCCCGCGGCTACCGCTGGTCGGATGGCAGCGATGGACGTCCGAAATCATGGTGGACGGAAATCGGCGAAGAAGAACTCGAAGCCGAACTCGAATATCTGCGCACCGAGATTTACGGCTGGCGCGACGCCGATCCGCTGATCCAGAAGCTCACCGCCATGGATCGTTACAAGGAACGGGCGCCGCTACGGGCAAAGAAGTAAAAAAGGCTGCGTTTCCCTCATCTTGAGGAGGTGCGAAGCACCGTCTCGAAAGATCGGGAAACGCGTTGGGAAGCGTTTCCACAACCCCGCCCTCTCGCCCTTCGAGACGCCGCCTGCGGCGGCTCCTCAGGATGAGGGGCGGGATTTGGCGATCACGCAATAACAGGCCACGGCCTCTGTTCAGGCCGCATTTCCTCATAAGCGCGCGCCAATCGCAAAACGCCCAGATCGTCGAAACGCTGGCCGAAAATCTGCAAGCCGATTGGCAAGCCCTTTGCCGTATAACCGCAATTGATTGAAATCGCGGGCTGCTCCGACATATTCATCGCAACGGTGAAGGCAATATGTTCGAAGGGACGCTGCGGATCGTTGATCGGAGAGGCCCATTCCGCCGGATAGGTCGGCATCGGCGCGGTTGGCGAAATGATGAAATCAAAACCCTTCGATGCGGCAAGGGCGGCGTTGCGCATTGCGTCCATCTGGGCAAAACCGAGATAGACTTCCTCGCCGGAAAGCCCTTCCGCAGTTTCGGTCCATTGATAGATGTAAGGCAGGATTTTCGCCCGGTTTTCCGGCGTCATCTTCTTGATGTCGGACCAGGAACGCACGCGCCAGAACCGATCCAGACCGTCGATCATGGTGCGGTTGAGGAACGGCGCAACCGGCTCGACAATCGCGCCAGCATTGGAAAGCAGCTTCGCAGCCGCTTCCACTGCCGCCTTCGTTTCCGCGCCCACCGGCTCACCGAAACCGGCATCGAGCCACAGGCCGATCTTGAGGCCCTTGACGTCGATATTGAGGTCCATCCAGTCGATGTCTTGATAAGGCAAGCTCATGGCGTCGCGACGGTCGGGTCGCGACAGCACCGACATGTAAAGCGCGCTGTCAGCCACCGTTCGCGTCATCGGCCCGGCCACGCGACCGAGAAACGGCGGATCGATGGGAATGCGCCCGAAAGACGGCTTAAGGCCGACGAGACCGCACCAGCCCGCAGGCAGGCGAATGGAGCCGCCAATATCGGTACCGATATGCAACGGGCCGTAACCGGCGGCAGCAGCACTTCCCGCACCGGCGCTGGATCCGCCCGGATTGGTGTTCAAGTCCCACGGATTGCGCGCCAGCTTGTGAAAGCTCGACAGGCCCGAAGACAACATGCCGAGATCCGGCATGGTCGTCTTGGCCAGCAGCACGCCGCCAGCCTCACGGCTGCGCGCCGCGGGCGGCGCATCAACGGCAGCAGGCTTCAACGGCAGCGCCGCGCAGCCAAGCGGCACGGGCGTTCCTTCGGTCGCAATATTTTCCTTGATCGTCAGCGGCACGCCGTCGATGGGACCGGCAGGCTCACCCTTTGCCCAGCGTGCCTCGGAGGCCTTGGCCGCCGCCCGCGCAGCATCCGGATCATACGCCCAAAGCGCATTCAGCTTCGGCTCATCGGCTTCGATACGGGCGATGACCGCGTCCGTGACCTCGACCGGCGAAAGCGACTTCGCCTTATAGGCGGACACGAGTTCGACAGCTGACAAATCGGCAAGATTCGACATTGGGATTTCCTCAAATCACTCAGGCAATTTCAGTGTGGAGCTTGAGCGCCGCACTCGCTTGCGGCGACCGGAAAACGGCTTCGGCACGGCATCGACCAGCGCCCGCGTATAATCGTGCTGCGGGTTGTCGAAGACCTCGTTCGTCGGCCCCTGCTCGACAATATTGCCGCGATAGATCACGGCCACGCGGTCGGTGATGGCACGCACGACGCCAAGATCATGGCTGATGAAGAGATAGGACAGGCCAAATTTCTCCTGCAAATCCATCATCAGGTTCAACACCTGCGCCTGAATGGAAACGTCGAGCGCCGAAACCGGCTCGTCGGCCACGATCAGGGCCGGCTTGGTGATGAGCGCTCGCGCGATGGCGATACGCTGACGCTGCCCGCCGGAAAACTCGTGCGGATATTTTTCCGCCGATGCCTTCGGCAAGCCAACCGCTTCCAACACTTCCGCCACGCGGTCGTCGCGGTCTTTGGCGCTCGTGCCGCTTTCCAGCGATACGATCGGTTCGGAAATGATGCGCTTCACCGTATGGCGTGGATCGAGCGAACCGTAGGGGTCCTGAAAGATCGCCTGAAAGCCCTTGCGCGCCTCACGCAAACCGGCGCGATCAAGCGCATAAATATCCTGCCCGTTGATGAGGACCTGTCCCGATTGCGGACGCTCCAGCCCCATCACGGCGCGCGCCAGCGTGGATTTGCCCGAACCGCTTTCACCCACGATACCTAGGCTTTTCCCGGCTTCGATCTCGACATTCACGCCGTGCAACACCCGCAATGCGCTGGGCTTGGAGAAAAACGACGGACGCGGCAGCTGATATTCACGCACCACATCGCGCACCTGCAAGATCATGTTGCTCATGCCAGCACCTCGCCGTCTCGCGGGTGGATACAGGCGGCGCGATGCGCGATCCCCTCGTTCTCACCGATCAGATCCAGCCCCGGTATCGCCCTGCGGCAATCGTCCTGCACGAATGCGCAACGGTCGGCAAAGGTGCAATAAGGCGGACGCGCCAGCGGGTCCGGCACGACGCCTGGAATGGCGGCGAGCCGCTGGCGTCCGCTGCCGTGGCTACGCACCAGCGCGGCACCATGTGGGGAAGCCTGGAACAACCCCCGCGCATAAGGATGCGCCATGCGATTGAACACCGCTTCCGTGCGTCCGGTCTCGACGATGCGGCCCGCATACATGACGGCGATGCGGTCGGTCATTTCCGAGACCACGCCAAGGTCATGGGTGATGAGCATCAGGGCCGTGCCGGTTTCATCGATCAACTCGTCCATCAGGTTGAGAATCTGCGCCTGCACCGTCACATCGAGCGCCGTTGTCGGCTCATCGGCGATCAGCAGGTCCGGCTCGCAGGCAATCGCCATGGCGATCATCACGCGCTGGCGCTGCCCGCCGGAAAGCTGATGCGGGTAAAGATCGAGATTGAAGCGCGGTGCAGGCAAACCAACGCGATCCAAAAGGCGGCGCGCTTCACGCTCCGCATCGGCACGGCTTTCGCCAAGATGCAGGCGGCGGCCTTCGGCGATCTGCGCGCCGATGGACTTGACCGGATTGAGCGCCGTCATCGGCTCCTGAAAGATCATCGCCATACGCCGCCCGCGCATCTTGCACAGTTCGGCTTCCGGCTTGTTCGCCAAATCCTCGCCATCGAAGCGCAAGCGACCGCGCACGCGCATCCGGTCGGGCAGCAGGCCCATGGCGGCAAGAGCGGTGATCGATTTGCCGCTGCCGGATTCTCCCACCACGCCGAGGCGCTCGCCACGATTGAGCGTCAGGGTAATGTCCGACACGATGTCGGCGACCTTGAGGCCGATCGGCAGTTCGACGGACATAGTCTCCATTTCAAGCAAAGGCGTTGTCATCTCTGCCTCCTGACGCGCGGGTCAAGCACATCGCGCAATCCGTCGCCCAGCATGTTGAGGCCAAGCACGGCGAGCGTGATGGCAAGGCCGGGGAAGATGGCGAGCCATGGCGCGTCGTAGATGAAAGTCTGTGCATCGTTGAGCATCTTGCCCCAGCTCGGCATCGGCGGCTGGGTGCCAAGCCCGACATAGGACAGGCCCGCTTCCGCGACGATGGCGAGCGCGAACTGGATCGTCGCCTGCACGATCAGCACATGGTTGATATTGGGCAGCACATGCAAAAGCGTGATCGATATATCGCCGCGCCCCGCACAACGCGCTGCCTGCACATATTCGCGCTTCCACAGGCCGAGCGATGCGCCGCGTGTGACGCGCGCAAAAACCGGGATGTTGAAAATGCCGATGGCGATCATCGCATTGACCGCACCGGGCCCGAAAATGGCGGTAATGATGACAGCGGTCAGAAGGGCGGGAAACGCGAAGGCGAGATCGGTCATGCGCATGACGAAGCCGTCGATCAGCCCGCCACGCGCCGCCGCAAGCGAGCCGAGCGGGATGCCGATGCCCGCACCGACCAGCACGGCAATGATCGATACGGCGATGGAATTGCGTGCGCCGACCATGATCATGGAAAACACGTCGCGTCCAAAATTATCCGTGCCGAACAGATGATTGAAGCTCGGCCCCTGCAACTTGTCGCGGAAGTTCATCGCCGTCGGCGAATAAGGTGTCCAGACATAGGAGATGACGGCCATCGCGATCAGAATGATCGTGATGAGCGAGCCGACGGCCAGACTGCGGCTGGTCAATATCGTTTTGAATATGCCCGGTTTAGGGAAAGCCTGCGCCTCGCTCATCGGCTGCCTCCCGTCGAAAGGCGCGGATCGATGAAGCCATAGACAAGATCGACGATGAAATTGACCGCGATCACGGAAGCCGCCAGCAGCGTCACCAGCGACTGCACGGTCACGAGATCGCGCTGCGCAATGGCCTGAAACACCAGCCGTCCAAGGCCAGGCAGATTGAAGACGTTTTCGATGATGATGGTTCCTGCCAGCAGAAAGGAAAATTGCAGGCCGATGATGGTGACAACCGGGATCAGCGCATTGGGCACCGCATGACGCCAGAGCGCGGCCTTGCGCGTCAGGCCCTTGGCGCGCGCGGTCCGCACGAAATCCTCGCCCAAGGTTTCGATGACGGCTGATCGGGTGACGCGGGCCAGAATGGCGGCAAGCGGCAGGGCAAGCGCCAAAGCGGGGAGGAACAGCGAACGGATACCGTTCCAGAACCCGCTTTCCCAACCCGCAAAACCTGAGGCCGGAAACCAGCCAAGCTGCAAGGCAAACAGCAGGATCAAGAGCAGGCCAAGCCAGAAATTCGGGATCGCGACACCGACCTGCGCCACGCCCATGGAGAGCACATCGCCGGTCTTGCCGCGCTTGGAGGCGGCATAGACACCAACCGGGATGGCCACCGCGACGGACAGCACCATCGACAGGAGCGCCAGCGGCAGCGTGACCATGATGCGCGGCCCGAGCAATTCGCTGATCGGCACGGAATAGGTGTAGCTTGTGCCGAAATCACCTTTCAGAAAGCCGCCAATCCATGTGAGATAACGCCACCAGAGCGGCTGATCGAGGCCAAGCTGCTTGTGAAGCGCGGCCAATGTTTCAGGCTGTGCATTGATACCCAGGATCACCGCTGCCGGATCACCCGGCAACACCTGCATCAGCAGAAAGACGATGACGGAAGCCGCAAGCGTCGTAAGCAGGAGCGAAACCAGTCGCCCGGATATATAAGCCAGCAAAACGACCTCCTTGAAAAGACGGATATCCGCTTTTCACATTCCAATTTGCCGCACACCCTCCCCTTGTCTTTATGGGACGTACAGCCATTCGTGTTGTTATCCGCCCCTTTGCCAAAGCGCCGGGGCGGATGTTTTTATTCGGCCCAATAGGCTTGCGTCAGATCGTCAGCCGGGATCGGCATGTTCTTCCACAGGCCCTTTACGTTCTTGTTCCAGACGCCGATTTTCGGCAGCGCATAGAGGAAGACGTTCGGTTCGTCGGCGGCAAGCTTTTCCTGCAGCTTCTTTACGAGTTCGAGCTGTTCCTCATCGCTTCCAGCCTCGGCATAGGCCTTGTAGAGCGCCTTGTATTCCGGGTTCTGATAGTTGAAGTAATATTTGTCGCGGGCGTAGATATCGAGATCGCGCGCTTCCGTGTGTGCGATGATCGTGGCGTCGAAATCCGACCGCTTGAACACCTGATCCAGCCACTGGGCGAACTCGATCGGGACGAGATTGGCCTGAATGCCAACTTCCGCCAGCATGGCCGCGATGATCTCGCCGCCGCGTCGCGCATAGGCCGGTGGCGGAAGCGTGATGGTGATTGACGTGCCTGCCGGAACGCCTGCTTCTTCCAGCAACTGCTTCGCCTTCGCCGGATCATACGGATAGGTCTGCGAGAGATCGACATAGCCCGGATCGACTGGCGCATAATGCGAGCCGATCGGCGTGCCGAAGCCGGAATAAACGCCTTCGATCAGCGCCTTGCTGTCGATGGCATGAGCCAGTGCCTGACGCACCTTCACATTGTCGAATGGAGCCTTGGCATTGTTGAGCGACAGCAGAACCTTGCCCGCCGTATCGCCCACTTCAACCTGCAACTTGTCGTCACTCTTGAAGCGGCTGATCAGTTCCGGCGCCTGGAACATTGGAAACACGTCGATGTCACCGGCAAGGATGGCAGCGGCAGCAGCCGACGGATCGCTCACAAAGCGGAACGTGACGGCGGAAAGCTTCGCAGGCTCGCCCCAGTAATCCGGGTTACGCTCCAGCTCGACGCGGTCGCCCTGCACCCAGCGCTTGAACTTGAACGGCCCCGTGCCGACCGGCTTGGTCTTGTTGTCGGCTGCCGAATTCGGCGCGACCATCACCGCATCGCCCCAGCCCATATTGAACAGGAAGTTCGATGTCGGGCGCTTCAGCGTGACGACGGCGGTCGCGGGATCAGGGCATTCGGTGCTCGCAATCGGTTCGAACAGCCCCTTTTGCGCATTGGTGGAATCCGGCGCCACCGCGCGCTCATAGGAGAATTTCACGACCGAGCAGTCGAACGGCGTTCCGTCATGAAACTTCACGCCGGAACGCAGCTTGAACGTATAGGTTTTCTTGTCGTCGGAGACGGTCCAGCTTTCAGCCAGAAGCGGCTTGACCGTACCGTCCTCGACAATGCGCACCAGACCTTCATAGAGGTTCGCATAGGTAACCTGCCGGATGCCGGCGGCGGCGTTGGCCGTCGGATCAAGCCCCGGCGGCTCCAGCACTTCGCCGACCACCAGCGTATCTTTCGCAAAAGCACCGTTGATCGATGCCAGCATCGCGGCTGTGACCAGCCCGGCTTTCAGCAGCTTACCCATGGTTCCCCTGTTTCCTTCTTTATTTAAATCGAGCGCCCGCCATCCACGTCGAGCGCAACCCCTGTAATCATAGAGGCAGCAGGCGAGCAAAGGAAAGCCGCAGCTTCAGCCAGATCGTCGGGTTTCAACAGGCGGCCCATCGGGATGGAATCGCGGAATTTTTTGCGGATTTCCTCGGTGTCCTCACCCATGAATGTGGTGAGCAGCGGCGTTTCGCCGGCAACCGGATTAAGCGCCACAACGCGAATTTTCGCGGGCGCAAGCTCGATGGCCAGCGCCTTCGTGACCGACACGACCCAGCCCTTTGTGGCATTGTACCAGGCAAGATTCGGACGCGGACGCCCGGCTCCGGTCGAAGCGACGTTGAGGATTACGCATTCTTGTCCATTGGTACCATTCTCCTTGAAATGCGGAATGAGCTTGCGCGTCATCAGATAGACGCCGCGCACATTGACGCCGAGAATGCGGTCGAACTCGTCCGGCTCAACCAGTTCGGCATTTTGCGGCTTGTGGCCGATCCCGGCATTGTTGATCAGAATATCGACCTTGCCGAATTTCGACAGGGCAGCTTCCACCGCCGCATCGACATCGGCCTCCCTGGAAATATCGGCGGCCACGGCCAGCGCCGCATCGCCAATTTCACTCGCAACGCGTTTCGCGCCCGCCTCGTCGCGGTCAACGATGACGACCTTCGCGCCGCCATCGGCAAAGCGCTTTGCCATGCCTTCGCCAAACCCCGAACCTGCTCCCGTGATGAGCGCGACCTTACCTTCAAGCGACATCGTGCTTTACCCTAACCATGATATACAGAAATCGTCTTCAGCGAGGCGAATCCATAGAGCGCCTCGAAACCCTTTTCGCGGCCATGGCCGGATTTTTTCACGCCGCCGAATGGCAGCTCGATGCCGCCACCAGCACCATAATTATTGATGAAGACCTGACCGGAATGGATGGCATGCGCGAGGCGGAATTGTCGTCCGCCATCCTTGGTCCAGATGCCGCAGACAAGGCCATAGGATGTACCATTGGCAATCGCGATGGCTTCTTCTTCCGTGTCGAAAGGCAGGATGACCTGTACGGGGCCAAAAATTTCCTCCTGCGCCAGCCGATGATCGGCAGGCACGTCGCGGATCAGCGTCGGCAGGACATAGGCCCCGCCTTCCGGCGCGTCTTCAGCCAGCACACCCTGCGCGGCAATGGCGAGACCGCTTTCTTTCGCCAGATCCAGATAGTTCTCGACAATCGCCTTCTGGCGCTGCGACACGACCGGGCCGACAGACAGGTCAGCGCTGGCCGGACCAACCTTCAATGCGCGGTAGCGTTCGCTCATGCGGGCGACGACATCTTCATAAATGCTGCGCTCGACCAGAATGCGCGACGAGGCCGAGCAGGTCTGACCGGCATTCTGGATGCCCGCATTGACCAGGAACGGCAAGGCGCGGTCGAGATCGGCATCGGCGAAGACGATCTGCGGCGATTTTCCGCCGAGTTCCAGCGTTACCGGCACGGTGTTCTTCGCCGCCGCCGCCTGCACCGCCTCGCCCGTGCGCACCGATCCGGTAAATGAGATGTGATTGACGTCTGGATGTTCGGAGAGCGCCGCACCTGCTTCCGCGCCAAGCCCCGTCACCACGTTCAGCGCGCCTTTCGGCAAGCCCGCCTTTTCGGCGATCTTCGCAAATTCGAGGATCGTGAGGCAGGCTTCCTCGGCAGGCTTCACCACCGCAGCATTGCCCATGGCCAATGCCGCGCCAAGGCTGCGGCCCAGAATCTGCATCGGATAGTTCCACGGAATGATATGGCCGGTAACGCCGTGCGGTTCATAGATTGATAGAACCGTAAAGCCGTTCTGATAGGGCAGCGTATCGCCATGCACCTTGTCGGCGGATGCGCCGTAAAACTCAAGGTAACGCGCCAGCGCCACCACATCGGCACGAGCCTGCGTGACCGGCTTGCCAACATCCTTCGATTCCAGATCGGTCAGGAGGTCGATATTCTTCAAGACCTCTTCCGAAATGCGATGCAGCACGCGGCCACGCTCGGTCGCCGTCAGCTTGCCCCAATCGCCGGAAAGCGCGCTGCGGGCCGCAGCCACCGCCAGGTCGATATCGGCCTTGGCGCCGCGCGCAATCAGCGCCAGATCGCTGCCATCGGACGGGTTTTTGAGTGTGATGTGCTCGCCGCCAACGGCATCCTGCCATTCGCCCGCGATGAAATTGCCATAACGGAGCAAGCCGGCTCCTCCCGTCTTGTTCTCATGCTTCATCTTCATTCTCCCGAAGCGGCATTCCCGCCTCCAGTCTTGCCGTGGTTGCGCGGATATGCGCCCGCGCCAACCGTTCGGCCTCTTCACCATCACGCGCGGCAATGGCCTCGACAATGGCTCCATGCTCGCGGATTGCGTCGCGCGCCCGGTCGACCGACAGCGAAAAGGACGGCGCAAAAACCTGCGATGTCATGCGCAACAGCGGCACGAAGGCAATCAGCGAAGCATTGCCCGCCGTGTTCATCACCGCCATATGAAAATCGACATTGGACTGGGTATAGGCTTTCGGGTCCCACGGATCGACAACCGCGCCCTGTCCCGCAACATGCGCACGCAGCTTTGCGATATCCGCATCGGTCGCCCGTTCGGCGGCAAAGCGCGCCGCGACACCATCCAGCACTTCACGCACCGCATAGGCATCGATCAGACGCGTGAGATCGGCGGATGCGACACGAACGCCCCGCCCCGGCAGGTGAATGACCAGCCCGTCACGCTCCAGAACACGCAAGGCTTCGCGCAGCGGCGTGCGGCTGATGCCGAATTCAGCCGCAATATGCTCCTGCCTGAGTATCGCGCCCGGCGCGTAATCACCCGCATAAATTCGCTCGCGAAGCGCCTCTGCCACTTCGTCCAGCAAACGGGTCTGACTGCGCCATTCAAAAGCCGCCAATAGAAAAGCCTCCCAACTTTTCGAATTAGAATATCCTGGATACAAAATCAGTCAATCTGAAAACGGATATGCTTTTCAGAAATTAATCAGGAAAGAAAAGACCGGAAATTTCGTAAACGGCGCGCGAAACGATGCAAACTGTCAAAGCGCCTTTTTTTTGGGAATAGCGCCGGGCAACCCGCCCAAAAATTCTCACTCGCCAACGATTTGCGCCAGCATTTCGGCAAGCTGGCGGATCTGGTCGGGCCCACTGTCCATATGCCGAATGACGATTTCTATCGGCTCAACAGATGGCAATCCCGCGGCGGCAGGCACGACACGATGACCGGACAGCGCCACGCGTGTCGGCAACAGGCTGACGCCCAGCCCCTCGGCAACGGCGCTCTGAATACTGGCAAGGCTGGAGCTGGTAAAAACTACATGCCAGCGCCTGCCCACCCGGTCGAGAGCTTCCATCATGTCGCTGCGGTAAAGACCGTTGGGCGGAAACGCGACAAGCGGCAGCGGATCAGCATGGGAAACAGGGAAAGCGGCGCTATCGAGCCACGAAAGCGGTTCCGGCCAGTGCATGACCCCGACCGTTTCGCCGCGCTTCTGCTTCACCATGACCAGATCGAATTCGCCAGTTTCGAAACCTTTCTGCAAATCACGGCTGAGGCCGCTTGTCACTTCGAGCTTCGTATTGGGATGCGCGCGCATGAAACGCGCCAGCGCGGGCGTGACGAGCCGCGACGCAAAATCTTCCGGCAATCCGAGACGGAACACGGCGGCGAGCGCCGTGCCGGTCATGGCGGCTGCGGCTTCGTCGTGCAGGTGCAATATGCGGCGGGCATAGCCCAGCAGCTTTTCGCCCGCGTCGGTCGGGCGCACATCATGCCGGGCACGCTGTAGAAGCGCCTGTCCGGCAGCTTCTTCCAGCCGGATAATCTTCTGGCTCACGGTCGATTGTGTCGAATGCAGTTGCAAGGCCGCTACCGTGAAACTGCGGCTGTCGACAACAGCCACAAAGGCCCGCAAAAGATCGAGATTGAAAGCAGTATTCATAACTCAACTGGATATCAGTTAAACATTTAATTTCCAAATATGACACCCTGTCTGTAAAAACGCAACAAACAGGAGAACCAGCCGATGCGTCAAACAATGTTCAGCTTGAGTGCCTTGGCATTGATTGCAGGGATGACCGTTATGACCGAACCGACTTTGCCCGGCCCCAAGGCAGCGCAGGCTGCAACCCAGGCCGAAACCGCTCTTCTTCAAGCCGCAGCGGCCGGCGATCTCACCGCCGTCAACGCAGCCATCAAGGCCGGAGCAAACATCGAAGCTCGCGGCAAGAACGGCGAGACGGCGCTTCTTGCCGCAACCCATGGCAATCACGTCGATGTCGCCCGTGCGCTCATCGACGCTGGGGCAGACGTCAATGCCAAGGATGCGATCAAGGACAGCCCCTATCTTTATGCGGGCGCACGCGGGCATCTCGAAATTCTCAAGATGACGCTTGCGCATGGCGCGGATTTGAAGAGCACAAACCGCTATGGCGGAACGGCGCTCATTCCCGCCTCCGAACGCGGGCATGTCGAAACCGTGCGCACGCTGATCGAGGCTGGCGTCAAGGTCGATCACGTCAACAATCTTGGCTGGACGGCGCTTCTCGAAGCCATCATGCTGGGCGATGGCGGCAAGCGCCATGTCGATATCGTCAAGCTTCTCATCGATGCCGGAGCCGACGTCAATCTGGCAGACAATGATGGTGCAACCCCACTTCAGCATGCCCGCAGCCGCGGCTATGCGCCCATGGTGGCACTACTGGAAAAGGCAGGCGCAAAATGAGCAGCGACAATGCATTTCTCGATCAGGCTATAAAACTGGCATTCGACAATGTTGAAGCAGGCGGTCGTCCGTTCGGTGCCGTAGTCGTCAAGGGCGGCAAGATCATCGCCACAGGCGTCAATCGCATGCAGGCCGATTGCGACCCGACCGCCCATGCCGAATTGCTGGCGCTGCGTGCGGCGGGCAAGGCGCTGCAATCGCCGCGTCTCGATGGCTGCGAAGTCTATGCCAGCGGCCAGCCCTGCCCCATGTGTTTTGCCGCGATGCGCATGGCGGGCGTCGAAAAAATACGCTTTGCCTATTCCAACGAGCAGGCCGAGCCGTTTGGCCTTTCAACCGCGAAAATGGCTGCTGAACTCGCCAAGCCGGTCAGCGAACAAACCGGCATCAGCTTTGAGCACTCCCCACGGCAAAATGATCCTGAACTCTACGCAGCCTGGGAAAGCAAGAACAAGGCAGGCGCCTGAGACATGCAAACAACCACCCATCCGGCAACCGGCAGCAAGCACACAGCAAACATTGCTCTCATCGCGCTTGTCATCCTGGTCGGCCTCAATCTGCGTCCGTTCCTGACCGCGCCGGGGCCGGTGCTTTCGGACATCGCAGCCGATACCGGCATGGGTTTCGGCGCGCTGTCCCTGCTCACCTTTCTGCCAATGATGCTGATGGGGCTTGGCGCCTTCGCCGCACCGCGCATCCAGTCGCTGTTCGGTACCCGCCGCAGCATGTTCGCAGCACTTGCCGTTCTTGGAGCAGGCTCCCTTCTGCGGGGCTTTGCGCCGGACGGCGTTTCGCTGGTGCTCACCGCCATCCTGTGTGGCGCAGGCGTTGCGGTGATCCAGGCGTTGATGCCCGGCCTCATCAAGGCCAATTTCCCATCCAGCATAGCCACTGTAACCGGGCTCTATTCCGCGATGATCATGGGCGGCGGCGCGCTCGGCGCACGGCTGACACCATGGCTGGCGGGTGCAGAGCATAACTGGCGCTTCGCCCTTGCCGTCCTTGCAATTCCCGCAGTGCTGGCCCTGCTGACCGCGATTCCCATTCTTCGCGAAACATCATCATCGGGCAGAAAATCCGGAATCACCGGGCATCTGCTGCGCCGTCCGCGCACATGGGTATTGATGGCCGCTTTCGGCCTCGTCAATGCAGGCTACTCATCCATGGTTGCCTGGCTCGCCCCCTATTACCAGTCGCTGGGGCTTGCTGCCTCCACCACCGGCAATCTGATCGCAGCAATGGCCATAGCGCAAGCGCTTGCCGCTTTCGGCTTGCCGCTTCTTGCCCGCCGCAGTATCGACCGACGCCCATGGTTGCTGCTGACATTGGCCATGCAGGCTTCAGGCTTCGCAGGCCTTGCTTTCGCACCGCAGTTTTCGCCCTTCTTGTGGTCGATCATCTGCGGCGCAGGTCTCGGCGGCAGCTTCGCCCTTGCGATGATTACATCGCTCGACCACCTCTCCAGACCGGAAGAAGCAGGCGCTCTGGCCGCCATGATGCAGGGCGGCGGTTTCCTCATTGCCGCACTCGGCCCCGTCGCCACCGCGTTCTTGCATGGCCTGACCGGCTCGTTCGCATCGGGCTGGATTCTGCACCTCGTTCTGGTCGCGAGCATCTTTCCGCTCTATCTGAGCTTCAATCCGCGCAAATATGCACATGTGATGAAACTGCCGGCTCAGGCGGAAAATGGCGCATGATAGCGGCCTCCGGCCAGTTTGACGTCGGCTCCCGCTGCTGCCATGCAAGCAGCATGCGGGCACCAGGCGCTAAGGACACTAATTTCATCCACAGCTTTGAGAGGAACCGGCAAATATCTTGCACAAAGAAGCAAATTTCCCTGTTGCAATCTGCGAAGCGTTGGTCCATATAGCGCCTGCCTGACGGAAACGAACGGTTTCTGAAACGACTGGCGCGAGCGGGTGTAGCTCAGGGGTAGAGCACAACCTTGCCAAGGTTGGGGTCGAGGGTTCGAATCCCTTCGCCCGCTCCAGTTTCACAGATCAGGTTTTACGAAGGCTGCCGACAGGCGGCCTTTCGTGTTTCTGAAGCCCGTTTTCGAATTCCATTCAAAGCGTGTCTCCCCAAAGGGAGGCCGTCTGCGGGAAAACCAGTTCACCGGACTGATTTCGCCTCCCTAAAGAAGCTTGAACGGAAGTCCCGAAACAAGGGCCTTGATATAGCGTTTCTTCTGAAAATAGCCGTTGAGCGAGATACGCGGGATCGCCGTGGCTGGCATAACGCCAGCTTGCGGTAGCACACCCGGCTGTGTGGTCACGCCGGCATCGAAACCGGCATCCAGAACCGCCTTGATTTCACGCTCGCTGACCGCCGCCTTCCATCCATAGGGATAAGCAAAGGAACGAGGCCTGTAACCGGCATAGCGTTCCACTGAGGCGGTCGAATCAGCGATTTCCCGTACCAGCCGCTTGTCATCGACACGGCGCAGATTGACGTGCGTGACCGTGTGTGCACCAAGATGCACGAGTGGGTCCAGAGCAAGGCTCCGCAACTCCATGGGGCTCATCACCGATTCGTCGACAAGAGCGATTGCGTCGATTCCTGCCGCCTGCGCAGCCGCGTCGATGCGGGTTACCGCCTTGTCTTCATCGAAACATTGCACGAATTGAACAAGCCGGGCAAAAGCCGCTGATTTTTGAGCCGGGGTTGCGGAGCGGACACTGACGACACCGCTGCCAAAATCGAACTCAAAGCTGTCGGCCTCCATCACCAGAGCGGCGGTGGTTCTCCACCACATGGATCGCTTGCGTTCCACGAAGCCCGTCGTGATAAAAACCGTATATGGGATATTGTACCGCGCAAATATGGGAGCCGCGAATTCGGCATTGTTCCGGTAGCCATCATCCAGCGTGAACGCGACATATTTCCGCTTGCTATCCGGCCCAGAAAGCAGCTTCGGCAAATCATGCAGGTGCACTGGAACGAGACCGGTCTCCAATGCTGCCTCTATCGCCATTTCGAGCGTTTGCGGGGTAATCGAGAGAATGGCGTTGGGGTCCAGCCGATCTGCCGCATCCTCGGGCTTGACGTGATGCATCGTGAAAACGACGCCGCGCCCGCCAGCGGATGGGTAAAGCGCCGCCGCGCCGGAAAAGGCGATAGCCTCCAGCCCGGCCCGGATCAGCGGATACTTCAAACTGCCCTTTATTGATCGCAGCAACATCTTCTCGATTAGTTTTCCCCGATGCCCGGCCTTGCGAAAGATAGAACCAGGCCTTGAGCCCCGTTCGCCTATAGCAACTTCATCCGTCGAGGTGAATTGCTTTCGCAGTACCAGATTTCAGACAAGATGGGCAGCACGCTGAACAACACGTCATTTACCTTTACGATGGCGTTGTTCAGGAAGCGGAGGGGGCCCATTGCCTGTCTCGTAGTTGAATCAGACCACCCATTATCGCGAAGATCTCACCCCCTTCAGTTTCTACGCCTAAAGTGAAAGGCGTTATTATCCGCTGGTGTCTTGCTTGCCCTGGAAACGCAAAAACCCCGCTGCGTGGGCAACGGGGTTTTGGATCGTTGGTTGCGGGGGCAGGATTTGAACCTGCGGCCTTCAGGTTATGAGCCTGACGAGCTACCGGGCTGCTCCACCCCGCGCTATTAGTTGCGAACCTTATTGGCCCGGGAGCGAAGTCAGGCGTAGCCTGATGAGGTGAGGCCGTTAAAAAATCGATCCAGTGAATCGATTTTAGGCCGAACGGGCTGCTCCAAGCCACTCTCGCTTATTGTTTAATCGGTATTTTTTTGCTTCTGACGCTGATGCAAACTGTTTTGTATGTATTTTGAGAAGATGTTTTGCTTTGTGTGCTTTGCAGACCTGGCAGCGACCTACTCTCCCGCATCTTAAGACGAAGTACCATTGGCGCTGGAGCGTTTCACGGCCGAGTTCGGAATGGGATCGGGTGCAGCCGCTCCGCCATAACCACCAGGTCGGCGAAGAACACAAATTGAGAAGCTGGATTAGGGCAGTAAGGCAGTAGGGGAATAGGGCAGTATGTTTGGGCTGCGCCTGTATCCGGCCTTTGCTCCTAGTCTTGTCTGCACTGATAACAATAAGCACGCGACTGCGTGCCGCCGGTTTTCCGGCGCCCTGTCCGGAGCGAAGCGGCTTTAGCCGCGACAGCGTGAGGACAGAAGAATGTTTAGATTGAACAAGGTTCAATCTAAATTTGATGGATATTGTAAATGGGAGTGATCAAGTCGATCGAGCTATTAGTACCGGTAAGCTGCATGCGTTGCCGCACTTCCACACCCGGCCTATCAACGTGGTAGTCTTCCACGGCTCTGATAGGGAATACTCGTTTTAAGGTTAGTTTCCCGCTTAGATGCCTTCAGCGGTTATCTAGTCCGTATATAGCTACCCTGCTATGCCGTTGGCACGACAACAGGTCCACCAGAGATACGTCCATCCCGGTCCTCTCGTACTAGGGACAGATCCTTTCAATATTCCTACACCCACGGCAGATAGGGACCGAACTGTCTCACGACGTTCTGAACCCAACTCACGTACCGCTTTAAATGGCGAACAGCCATACCCTTGGGACCTGCTCCAGCCCCAG
Source organism: Ochrobactrum sp. PL_is501 (assembly GCF_055816895.1). Taxonomy (NCBI): domain Bacteria; kingdom Pseudomonadati; phylum Pseudomonadota; class Alphaproteobacteria; order Hyphomicrobiales; family Brucellaceae; genus Ochrobactrum; species Ochrobactrum sp. PL_is501. The sequence continues at coordinate 569,150 of NZ_JBVPGR010000040.1, forward strand.
GATGCGATGAGTCGACATCGAGGTGCCAAACAACCCCGTCGATATGGACTCTTGGGGGTCATCAGCCTGTTATCCCCGGCGTACCTTTTATCCGTTGAGCGATGGCCCTTCCACGCGGGACCACCGGATCACTATGACCGACTTTCGTCTCTGCTCGACTTGTCAGTCTTGCAGTCAGGCAGGCTTATGCCATTGCACTCGACGAACGATTTCCGACCGTTCTGAGCCTACCATCGCGCGCCTCCGTTACTCTTTAGGAGGCGACCGCCCCAGTCAAACTACCCACCATACACGGTCCTGGACCCGGATAACGGGCCGCAGTTAGACATCCATAAAAACAAGGGTGGTATTTCAAGGATGACTCCACAAAGGCTGGCGCCCCTGCTTCAAAGTCTACCACCTATCCTACACATGTCGTCACGAATGCCAGTGTAAAGCTATAGTAAAGGTGCACGGGGTCTTTCCGTCTAACCGCAGGAACCCCGCATCTTCACGGGGAATTCAATTTCACTGAGTCTGCGTTGGAGACAGCGGGGAAGTCGTTACGCCATTCGTGCAGGTCGGAACTTACCCGACAAGGAATTTCGCTACCTTAGGACCGTTATAGTTACGGCCGCCGTTTACTGGGGCTTCAATTCAATGCTTGCACATCTCCTCTTAACCTTCCAGCACCGGGCAGGCGTCAGACCCTATACGTCGTCTTGCGACTTCGCAGAGCCCTGTGTTTTTGGTAAACAGTCGCTACCCCCTGGTCTGTGCCACCCCCATCTGGTTGCCCAAATGAGGGTCACGCTTCTTCCGAAGTTACGCGTGCATTTTGCCGAGTTCCTTCAACGCAGTTCTCTCAAGCG